>JAVBJX010000005.1:0-118729 GCA_031546705.1 Caryophanales bacterium | reverse complement strand
TGCAACAAATAGACAAAATTACAGTTTTTGTTCAAAATTACTAAGCACAAATTTAAAACTCCTACAATCAGATGATTAAAATTGATGAATTCAAGCTGTTTTTGATCATTTTTGATGCATTTAACTAGCACAACGAGTTATTTACCATATGCAATAGAAGAAAGTGAAAATAAATAAGGCTTTGAACAAAAAAAGATTTACAATAAATTTAATAAAAGATAGCCAAGACTATAGTTCTGTTTGAAGGGTTTTTTGTGAATTAAATCGTTCACCAAAACATTTATTTTACTGGAGTTTGGCAACCTTTCCGTTCACGAGGCTTGGTCAATTGGGATGTATTTTACCCCTTTTGACCAAACCTCAGCAGTTCAATCCTCCTTTTACCCACTTGAAATTTCTCCACTCTCTTAAAGTTTTTATTACAGATTTTTTGTTTTTTATCACAGCTAATTGCAACAATAGAATTACTACTCAATATTGGAATTAACGTAGTTAACAAAACATCAATTGCTTGATCATTTTCATCTGACCAAGAAACTAAATTACCATATGGAACATCTGTCATCACAATATCTGCTTTAAAAGGCATTGTTGTAAGTGAATGTTCATCCAATATATTCGCATGAAAAGTTTGAAAATCAATCGGTTTTTTCCGTTGCAACAAAATATCAGAAAAATTCTCTATACTGCAAAGAGCATCCTTGTGTGAATTTTTTCCAAACTCCTCGTACATGAACATCAATTGTTTTTTGCGATTATTTAGTCCATCTTGTTTTAAAAGGGAAAGATTATTTTCCGCTAACCATACTGCTTCTTCCGATATGTCTGAGCCAAAAATAGTTTTTATATGCTTATTACTTAGAAACCCTAAGACAGTCAACATATATGCTCCACCACAACAAGGATCATATAAACATACTTCCTCATCCCGCTTATTTATATGTTCTAAACATCGCATAAATATTTCTCCAGCTAACCTTACAGGATAATTCGGATAACCAGTTTGATGATAAATAACTCTACCACACGCAAAATCTTCATAGTTTTGATTAGGAAAATGTTTATATATCATGATTTTCACCTACTAAATTCATCGTTCCAACAACTGACACATCATCAAAGCCTTCCCAACAACGATATTTTCGTTATACACTTCCACATCCACTTTACCAAACTTCCGCCCAACTTCTAATAACTTCGGTTTGATTTCAATCATACTGTCCACGGGAACTGGTTTAATAAAATAAATCGTAATATTTTCAACGACAAGATCGCCCTTTTTGTAAGCTCTTAATGCCCTTGTTGCTGCTTCGGTTATCATTGTTGTCATAACACCATAAGAAAGTGTTCCTAAATAGCTCGTCATTTGTGGTGCGACTTTACAAAAAAAACGCAACTCTGATTGTTGTTCTTCGGTGTTCTCAACAAATTGACTTGTCACTAAATCATCTAACGTTTCCCCAACTTGTGGTTGCCGTTGAATCATTTGTAATGCCTTTAATACATCTTGCCGACTAATCATTCCTTGCAAGTATCCATCATCAATAACAGGCAACGATTCAATTCCTTCCCATACCATTAAATGTGATGCCGCCGCTATGGATGTTTGCCGATTTGCAGTAATTGGTGTTTTCGTCATTACTTTTTCAATTAATGTATCATTACTTTTATGAAGCACATCTTTTGCTGTAACAATTCCGCACACTTTCATTTGTTCATCCACAATCGGAACACTGTTTATGGATTGTCCACCTAAATCAAACCATTCTTGAACAGTATTTTTCACGTTCAAGTACACTGTTTTTTCTAGCGGCTGAAGAAAATCTTCAACAACGACAATTTCTTTTTTGATTAATTGGTCGTAAATAGCTCGATTAATCATTGTCGCTACGGTAAATGTATCGTAGCTTGTGGAAATAATTGGCAGGCACAGTTCATCAGCTAACTTTTTCACATGATCTTCTGTGTCGAAACCGCCTGTAATTAAAACTGCCGCACCTGATTCTAATGCAAGTGTTTGAGCGTTAATTCGATTGCCAACAATAATTAGATTATCTGCTTCTGTATAACGCATCATCGCTTCTAATTCCATTGCTCCAATCAAAAATTTATTTAACGTCTTGTGTAAACCTTCCCGTCCACCAAGTACATGTCCATCGACAATATTTACAACTTCCGCATAGGTCAATCGCTCAATATTTTCTTTTGTTTTCCGTTCAATCCGAATCGTTCCAACACGTTCAATTGTGCTAACATAGCCTTTATTTTCTGCCTCTTTAATTGCTCGATACGCTGTTCCTTCACTTACCTCTAGATCTTTGGCAATGCGGCGAACAGAAATTTTTTCTCCTACGGACAAGCTATCAATATACTGTAAAATTTGCTCATGTTTCGTTGCCACCAAAGATTCACCCTTTACTAAAAAATTATAACTCGATCATTTCCCCAGCTTCTAGCACTTTACCGATATTCGGTAATTCTTTTGCAAACGCATGAGGATTTTGTTCAATTAATGGAAATGTATTAAAATGAATTGGTACAACTGTTTTTGCTTGTAACCATTGTGCCGCTAAAATAGCATCTTCTGACCCCATTGTCATACAATCACCAATTGGCAAGAA
This sequence comes from Caryophanales bacterium, assembly GCA_031546705.1. Classification (GTDB taxonomy): domain Bacteria; phylum Bacillota; class Bacilli; order Bacillales; family JAVBJX01; genus JAVBJX01. The sequence continues at coordinate 116,108 of JAVBJX010000005.1, read as the reverse complement.
AGCAACATCAATATTATTCATTTCCCCAATTAATTTCATATCAGAAAATAAAGAAGTATCTCCTGCATGATAAATTGTTTTTCCTTCGGCTGTAAATAAAATTCCGCTTGGCATTCCAGTATAGATAACTGTTCCATCCTCTTCTGCATAAGCAGAACCATGAAAAGCTAGTGTCATTTTTATTTTACCAAATTCAAACGTTGCTCCACCTCCTACATTAATAGGATATGTTTTTGCCACACCTTTCTTAGCTAAAAGCCCAACAAGTTCATACGCTCCAATTACTAAACTATCATTTCGCTTGGCAATTGCTACTGTATCTCCAACATGGTCATTATGTCCATGTGTCAGGATAATGACATCTGCTTTTACATCGTCTACCTGTAAATCTGTTAATGGGTTTCCATTAATAAAAGGATCAATTAAAATTGTTGTTCCGTTTGTTTCAATTTTAACAACCGCATGTCCATGATAAGATATTTTCATTTGTCTTCTTCCCTTCATTTATCTTTTACTACTATTTCGATTGTTAATGTTCATTTTCCTTCTTTTCTGAAACTGATAAAACATTTTCTATACTACTTCTACTAGATAAGAAAAAATGGTAATCTATTAATCAAGGAGGGAAAAAAATATGCGTTTACAACAATTTCAAAACTGGTTAACAGAAAAAAATATTTCTGTGGGTGTTATCACATCGAATGCGAACTTCTTTTATTTAACATCATTTCGGACAAATCCACATGAACGATTATTAGCAGCAATTGTATTTCCTGATACTGTTCCATTTCTTATTTCTCCAGAAATGGAGTTGGAACAAGCAAGAGCTGCTGGTTGGAAGTACGATATTGTGACTTACAATGATACAGATGATGCGTGGGAATTTTTACGTGCAGCAATTCAACAACGTGGAATTACTGTTTCAAGTGTCGCAATTGAAACTGAACACATGACACTAGATCGCCACGAACAAATGCAACGAATTTTTCCAGACTCAACTTTTGTAAAAGCAGAAGAAAAATTACGTGGACTACGGATGATTAAAGAAGAAGCAGAATTAGTTTGTTTACGAGAAGCAGCGGCACTTGCTGATTATGCTATAGAAGTTGGTGTAAAGGCAATTGCTGAAGGAGTAAGTGAGATTGAAATCCTCGGCAAAATTGAATATGAACTAAAGAAAAAAGGCGTTACAAGTATGTCGTTTTCAACTATTGTATTAGCTGGAGAAAAAACAGCCGCTCCACATGGTGTTCCTGGTCTAAATACAATCAAACGTGGTGATTTTGTTTTATTTGATTTAGGTGTTCTTTGGAAAGGTTACTGTTCTGATATTACTCGCACCGTTGTATTTGGCACGCCAAGTGAGGAACAGAAAAAAATTTACAACACCGTTCTTAAAGGACAACTTGCCGCAATTGAAACTTCAAAACCAAATGTAGCGATTGGTGACGTGGATACATCCGCACGTTCCATCATTGAAGAAGCTGGATACGGAAAATATTTTACCCACCGTATTGGACATGGTCTTGGTATAGATATTCATGAACATCCATCATTGAACGCAACAAGTACTGCAAAACTTCAAAAAGGAATGGTCTATACAATTGAACCTGGTATTTATATTCCTCAAGTTGGTGGCGTGAGAATTGAAGATGATGTTGTCATTACGGAAAATGGTGTGGAAGTATTGACAAAATATCCTAAAGAATTACAGATTATTGAAGGGTAAAAAATTATGAGGAGTTTGGGACAGTCGGTAAAAAAACACACTGATTGTCCCAAACTCATAAAACAAATGACTATCAAAACCCCATAAAATCAATATTTTAGTGAGTCAATCCTAAACAATAAAAAACTCTCAAAAATATTTCTCTACACCCTCCTCATTTTATAGATTAAGAACTATCTAAACCGATTAATCACATTCAATCCGCCAGTCACTTCTATCACACTTCCTGTAATCATATCGGAATTTTCCTCACACAAAAAAGAGATAACTCTAGCAATATCTTCTCCAGTTCCAGAGCGACCAATTGGCGTTTCTTTATCCCCTTTTTCTCTTGCATAGAGGATCGTTTGCTCTTTCATTTCACCAACAATGTTTCCGGGACAAATCATATTTGCTGTAATTCCATATTCCGCTTCTTCCAATGCAATTGTCTTTGTCAGTGACACAAGTCCAACTTTTGCCGCACTAAATGCCGAGCGATGCAACCAACCAGAAGCATCATTTGCTCCTTGAAAACCGTATGTAATAATCCGCCCATATTTCTGCGAACGCATAATTGGAATTATTTTCTTAAAAAAGTGAAATACCGAACTCAAATTTCCTTCAATCATTTCATACCATTCTTCATTCGTATAATCAATTAATTTTTTTCGTTCAAAAATATATGGACCTGCATTATTTACTAATACATCTATCCGTTTAAATTGATCCATTGCACAATCAACAATCCGTGAAATGTCATCTTTATTTGTCATATCACCCTGCACAAATTGCATACGGTGTTTGTCTTGTGGATATTCACTTTTTAAGATTTCCACCGCATCTTCATCACTTCGATAATGAACAGTAAGTGAATAACCTTGCTCCAAAAAAGATGCTACAACCTTTTTCCCTAAACCTTTTGTTCCTGCTGTAATAATTGCGTGACGCATTTATTCACCCCTCATTTTATACTAACTTTACTACAAAAAAATATTTTCGCAAAATATTTTTTCCCTTCATTTTCACTAAAAAGCTCATAAAAATAGATTTATGGAAATTGTCATCATCTCCAGAGTGATGTATACTGAATATAAGAATAGTTATTGAAGGAGAAAGATTATGATGAGAGAATATAAAACAGTTGTTGTGGCAATTGATGGTTCAAAAAAGGCAGATTTTGCATTTGAAAAAGCGATTGACATCGTTCTTCAATTTGATGGAACACTTATTGTTGCACACGCCATTGACACACCAGCAACCTATGATCCTATACACTCACGAAACAACATTACAGAAGGTGCTGAATTATTTGCTCACCAATTATTAAATGGACATAAAGCAGAAGCTCTAAAACGTGGAGTCAAAGATGTTAGATTAGAACTAATTAAAGGCTCTCCAAAATACAAACTTACTGGTAATATCATTCCAAAATATGATGCTGATTTAATTGTTTGTGGTGCAGGTGGATTAAATGCTGTAGAACGTTTCTTCGTTGGTAGCGTATCAGAAAGTATCACTCGCCGTGCAGAATGTGATGTTCTTATTGTAAAAGATTGGGCAGAAGAAGACTAAAAAAATAATAAGCTTTAACTATAAACTAGTTCGGAATTTTTCTGAACTAGTTTTTTATGTTAAAAAATTTATTACTCAGAAGCTATTATTCTTCTATTTTCCTTAAACTGCTATATACTATATATATTCATAGGGGGTGGGGTTCGATGCGTAAATTATTCACTAGCTTCATATTTATTCTTGTTTTTTTCTGCTTTATTCCTCAAACAAATGCCGCTCCCAAAGCATCCTATACTATTTTCATTTACATGAATGGTTCGGATTTAGAAAGTAAATACAAACAAGCAACAGATGATTTAAATGAGATGATGGCAATTGGCTCTAATCAAAATGTTCAAGTTGTTATCGAAACTGGTGGAACAAAAAAATGGGCTACAGCAGGGATTAGTAATAAAAATAATGAACGTTGGCGTGTGGAAAAAGGGAAATTAAAAAAAATTCAAACACTCTCCTCACAGAATATGGGAAATCCAACAACACTTGCAAACTTTCTTACATGGGGTGTAAAATCATATCCTGCGGATCACTATGCTGTCTTTTTTTGGGATCATGGTGGTGGTTCTCTTATCGGTTTTGGCAAGGATGAATTGTTCAAAAACGATGGACTCACCCTTAAAGAAATGGAAACAGCTTTCAAAAATTCGTATACACAAACAAAAACAACATTTGAACTCGTTGGGTTTGATGCGTGTTTTATGGCAACAGTGGAAACAGCTAGTATATTGAGTCCATATAGTAACTTTCTGATTGCATCACAAGAAATAGAGCCTGTGCATGGTTGGGATTACACGTTCATATTGCAATCTCTAACAAACACACCGAAAGTAACTGGTGAACAACTAGGAATACTCATTGCTAATGGTTACATGAAACAAGCGGAAGCATATAGAATGTCTGATCAAATTACATTATCCGTAACAAATTTAGCAAAAATACCAAATCTTGTATCTGAAATGAGTAGTTTTGCAAAAAGTGCAGATGCTCACATCACAACAGAAAGTAATTTAAATACCTTTGGCAAAGCAAGAGCCATGTCCAGAGAATTTAGTGAATCAGGAATGCTAGACTTAGGTAACTTCGCTACGAATTTGAAACCATCTTATGCAACAGACAATGTACTACAAGCACTAAAAAATGCTGTCGTATACAAAATTTCTAGCCCTTCCTATAAAGACACAACTGGCTTATCTATCTACTTTCCATTAGACAATGATGATGGAGCACTTTCTCTGTATAAAAATCTTACTTTTTCCAGCGAGTATACAAAATTACTAGCTGGTTATTACATAGCGAATAATGGACAAAAGAATATTTCTTTTGCCAATTCTATCTCTATGAAAAATGGAGTAAATAACAAAAAATATTTTCAAGCAATAATTGCAAATAACTCTATAAGTAGAGTTTCAGAAGTCACATCTATTCTAGGAAAATATGATAAAAAATTAGATCGAATGCTTTTTCTTGGAGTTGATAATGATCCCGATTTTAACAAAAAAACAGGTGCTATTAAGAGCGAGTTCACCCAACGTACTGCCATGTTAAATAAGCAATTTATTTCTATGCTTTTTGATTATCAAACAAACGATTATATGCGTTACAAAATCCCTGCTATACTAAATGGAAATGAAGTAGAAATTATTGTTTTTTATGATTTCTCTTATGGAAATGAGTCAGCAGATGCAGAAATTATCGGAGCATGGAGCGGTATTGATGCTGATACGGGGCTTGCCGATCGTGACCTCGTGCAAATTAAAAAAGGGGACAAACTTACTCCTCTTTATTATTACTATGATTTCAAGAAAGATACGTATGGTTATACAAAAGGAAAAACAATAACAATTGCTAAAACCCTATCTTTAACAGATGAAGTATTACCCAGTGGTGCGTATATGTACGGATTTTATGCAACGGATTATGTCGGACGAGGTACTTACTCTAATTTCTATGATTTCACTGTCCGTTAATTATATGTACAAATATTTAACCAATTTTGAAGAAAATGGAGGAATTTCATGTTTATATATGATAACCGACTTGGTATTTCTATTCCCGATTTACCACAACCTTTAGAAGGATATAGTATCATCGAACAACATGATATTTTATTAACATGGGAAATTATTCGTGGGAAAATTCCTGATCGTATGTTGGAATTAGAATCTATTATCAAGCATAAACAATCTAAGTTAGAAGTGGAAGAAGATTTTCTAATTGCTTGCACACTAAATACAGAAATTGCTCACATTGCTTCTATCATTAATGATTTATGGTTGTGGTATCGAGCTAATCAACCAACAAGAATACATGGATAAATAGGTAAAGGTGATGAGAATGGACTTCTACTCCACTTTCATCACCTTTTACTTTTTTTATATTATTTTTTCTTCCATTAACTGTTCTGTTTCTTTCGCTTCTACAGTCTCAATTTCTTGAATAGTTTCATCAGTTGCATTCTCTGAAACAGTTTCCTCTGCTCTTTGTTCTACTTCTTCTGTTTCTACTGCTTCCCCTTCTTGAAGAGTTTCATCAGCATTTGCTTCTTCCACCACTTCTTCTGGTTCCTCTACTATTGTATCCAAATTATCCCAACCATGTTTACGTCGAACAGTAAAATATATTTTTATTATTTTTCGTAATTCTTTTGTGAAGACATTATCATCTGTTCTAGAAGTAGTAAGATTCACTTCTAGTCTGAGCATGTACACCTCTTTTGTTTGTTTGAAATGCTCTGCTCCTGATTTATCAAACCACGTTAACAATTCACGACTACATTCATTCAATGCAAGTTCTAAATTTTGACGGTTGAAGCGATTATAATGATCTTTTAGTTTCCCTGGAACATACTTCTCGCCTTTCATCCAAGCATACAATTCTCCAGTTGCCTTCTTATTGAAATGCAATACGCCAATAGCAACAACATCACGTGCTCCAATTTTTTTTATTTCATCTTGATAACTTGGTAAAGACTTGATACGTTTATCATCATCTCGACGTCCCAATGTAAGGCAGTATATTAAAATAAGATATTCGACTTTGCTAATTTTAAATTTATTTGCATATGGCGAAAAATAAATTGGTAAGCAATTTAAATTAAGTTTAATTTCATCCCCAGCAGAAAAATATTTTCCATGCCAAATTCCTTCATATGCATCAATGGTTGGCTCTCTTAATATAAGATTATGCCTATTAATAATATCCTGAGCATATCCTCTCAACTCTACCAATTCAGGTATGTGTAAAAAATTGTCCATCGCTATCCCTCTTCCATTCGCTGTACCTTTTATGCAAATGATTCCTTATTTAAAATTACATTCTTCTATACTGATATTAGTATGACTGATGGGCTATGTCAAATTTCTTAGAAAACTTTCTTTATTTCTGTAAACCAACCATTTATTTGTGTAATTACTTGTTCTAGTGCAGATTTATTTGAGAAGCTTGGTAAATCTACAAGCAAAGCTTTTTTTGGCGAATTTATTTGGAATCCTTTTTTCTGAACAACAAAAATACTTTTCATTGCATCTTCTTTTTTAAACATCGAGAGTGGTAATTGAAATAGACATTGTATTTCTACTTTTGTTTTCAAAAATTCATTCAATTCTTTTGCATATGTACTAGAAAATAAAGTGTTTGGAATAAGAAAAAATAAATAAGCTCCTTCTTTTGCATAACGTAGTGACTGTTCGATAATTAAATGATGGGTATAAGAATGTCCTTCATTTGCTTTTAATTCATACGTATCTGCATTATCATCATCTGGATAATAACCAATAGGTAAATCTGCTACAACAACATCCACTTCATTTACAAGTAATGGACGCAACGTATCTTGATTGAAAAATCGAGTCGTGTATTGTTGAAGATTTGCACTTGCGTAGGATAATTTAAGAAGAGTATCATCTATATCCACACCATAACTCATGGTTTCTTTATCCACATGATTGAGTACCGTAGTTAATAAATTTCCTGCACCGACAACGGGATCAAGAATGGATACCGTTTTATTATTTTCTGTAAATCTACTGACTAAATAACCAATAAATACACTTACCGCATCTGGAGTCATTTGGTGGTTTGGTTGTGTATACTTTTGCATTCCTTTTAAAACTGCTAGTTGAAAACCTTTACGAATCTGTTCTTTTTCCATTGCTTGGATAGTTACTTTTTTATACTCTTTTTCTAATTGCTTCTTTGTTAATTCACTTACATCTTGGATGATTTCTGATTGAAATATATTTTCAGCAGCCATTGCAAGTGCTTCTAAGTAAGGAACTTGTAATTCTGTTTCTAGTATTATTGCGGTATTATCCAGTGTAGTGAATAAATTTTCTACTTCCGTCATTTGTTTCTCCCTTATTTTAACTAATAAAGGTGGTCAATCCTTTGATTGATCCACCCTTTTTTATTATTTTGCTGATTTTGCGGCTTCAATTGCAGCTGTATAGTCTGGATGATTTGTAGCTTCTGGTACATATTCTACATACACTACTTCATCATTACTATTGACAACGAATACTGCACGAGCAAGTAAACGTAATTCTTTAATTAAAACGCCATATGCTTCACCGAAAGAAGCATCACGATGATCCGATACAGTTTGAACATTTTCAAGCCCTGCCGCTGCACACCAACGTTTTTGAGCAAATGGTAAGTCCATACTTACTGTAATTACTTGGATATTACTATCAGATAAATCTTTGTTAAAGCGGCGGGTTTGTGCATCACATACGCCTGTATCTACAGATGGAACAGCACTAAATAAACGAACTGTACCTTTTGAACTTTCCAATGTTACTGGTGATAAATCATTTGCAAGTAATGTGAAATTAGGAGCTTTGTCACCAACTTTTACTTCCTTGTCAATCAATGTTACTGGATTATTTTTGAATGTAATATTTGCCATGAAATTTCCTCCTTTAAATTGTCTACAACATAATCATAAGGATAAATAGAAGGAAATTCAATGATAATGACTTAGAAAATCGAGTCTTGGTCAAAAGAGGTGAAAAACATCCTGATTGACCAAGACTCATGAAAGGAATAGTGCCAATATCTCGTAAAGTCAAGGTGTTACCGAACCAATCCTAAACATTAAACCTTTCAAAAAAATTTTCATTCCAGACTCTTTCTCGTTGAAGAAAATCAGTCAAAAAATACTGGAAATTGGTGACCACAATTGCATTCATCTTACATATATTTAAATACATGACGTACTAGGCTATTTATCCTTCTGATTCTTTGGAAAAACAATCTCAAAAATTGTTCCTTCTCTAAACGTACTTTCCACACTAACCTTCCCATAGTGCTTATCAATAATCCACTTTGCAATTGCTAATCCAAGCCCTGTTCCTTCTTCTCCTGTTCGTGATGTATCCACTCGATAAAAACGATCAAAAATGTGCGGTACATTTTCTTTTCTTATACCAATCCCATTATCTTTAATAGTAATAACAAAAGAATGTGTCATATCTACACATGATAATAAAATATCACCATCTTCCTCTGTATATCTCAACGCATTATCTAAAAGTATCACAAACAATTGATGAATCCGTTCCCTATCACCGAAAAAAGTAATATTTGGCGGAAATTTAATTTGCAAATGCTTATTTTGATAGTTCGCAAATGTTTCGTAATGCTCAAACAGTTCAGCAAGGAGATTACTTAAAGAGAATTCCTTTTTCTCTATTTCTAATTGATTAGAATCCGTCCGTGCAAGCAAAAGCAAATGAGAAACGAGCCGAGAAAGACGGCGACTTTCTTTAGCAATAACGGAAATGTCCACCGCTTTTTCTTCAATTGTTTTGAATGGTTCATGCAAAATTAAATCGGTGCGTGTTTGAATAACAGCGAGTGGTGTTCGTAATTCATGCGAAGCATCAGCAACAAATTCTTGTTGTTGTTTCCAAGCATTTGTAATTGGAATTAACGCTCTCCCTGCTAGAAAAAAACCTGCCAAAATTGCCGTTATCCCTCCTATCACGCAACATACAATAAGTACCAAAAGTAATGTATGTAGCATTTCTTTTTCCGTTGTAAAATTACGAATCAGTTGAATGGTATACTTTTCTCTATCATTACTTGTAGAAAATGCCAATGTCCGAAATGTCTGCCCACCTTTTTCTATTTCATATATTTCCGCTAATTTTTTTGGTTCACTAACTATACCATCTACATAAAGCTTATTTTCCCTTGTTGAATCACTTAATACTAGTCCGTTCTTTGTCCATACAAATGCTTCTACCACATCATATACAGGAGTGCGACTATCTATATCATTTTTTTTCCCCAATTTGTCTATCCAATCCTTTGGCCCATAGGAAGGAATATGCCTTCCATCTCGCTCAATTATTTTTGCCTTCGCTAATAATTCTTGATCCACACCTTTATATGTTCGGGCAGAAAAATAAAAATAAAGAATGCCACCTATTGCACCGAGCAAGATAATAAAAACAAGGGAATTTAATAAGCTAAGTCTAAGGCGTGTTTTCTGAAACATATACAAACTCCTTCAACATATAACCAATTCCACGCACTGTTTGGATATCTTTATGGTAGTTGACAATCTCTAATTTTTTTCGGATTTGATGAATGAACACTTCCACAATTGCAATCGTGGTATCAGAATCAAATCCCCAAACTCGGTCATACATTTGCTCCTTCGTCAAAATTGCTCCAACATTTTGCACTAAATACTCTAGCAGTTCATATTGCTTGATTGTTAATTTAATTGCTTGTCCATCTACCGTTATGTCATGTTCTTTTCCGTGTAGCTCCATTCCACGATAACAAAGTTTTTGATTGAGGCTTAAGCTTCCACTTCTTCTAAGTAACGCCCGAATTCGTGCTTGTAGTTCTGGTACTTGAAATGGCTTGACTAAATAATCATCGCCACCTAAGTCAAGCCCCTTCACCCGATCTTCCACAGAATCTTTTGCTGTTAAAAATAAGACTGGCGTTTTCACTTGGCTCTTACGAAGTTTTTGAATCATGACAAAGCCATCCATTTCAGGAAGCATGACATCCAAAATAATAGCATCATAAATATTTCTTAGTGCCATATACATTCCTTCTGCACCATTCATTGCACAATCCACATCGAATTCTTTATTTAAGATTGCCTTTATTGATTCTAGTAAAGAAACATTATCTTCCACTACTAATAATCGCATTATAAATCACCCTTTCATTCAAAGTATATATATCAAACTATATATGAAAAAAATGCGACAAAGCAAGGAAACTCCGTCACATTTTTTTATCTAATATACTATTACAATTCACGTTTTACTGAGGACTGTTCTACCCCTTTCACAATCAAATTAAATGCAAAAATCGCCACCACAAAACCAATACAAGGTCCAACAACAATCCACTTATCCAACATTAGTTCTCGGTAAGAAAGCCCAATAACCCCAGACCACTCATTCGTTTTAGATAGGTGTGGATTAGAAACATCACTTATATCATCTGCACTAACATCTTTTAACCCTCCAAGTATCACTTGAAATGCTCCGAGTTGAACAATTACAAATAATGTTTGCACAATTTGTTGGGCGTAGAAAAGAATCAACCTCGTTCTTAAATAAGGCATGACATGTTTGAATAGAAGCCAACAATTAGAAGCACCTAACGTCCGAGAACAAGTAATAAAATCATTTTTTAAAAACTGTTTTATTTCTACTTGTATCACATTTGCGAGTGGTGGAATAGCAACAACCGTTAAAATCACCATTCCACTCCTGATATTATAATTCTCCACAAGTAGAAATAACATCACTAAAAATACAGTTGGAATTGCTCGAAACACCCTGACAAACGCATCTATCACAGGATTCAAAAACTGCAAATAAAAAGCATGAATAATTCCACCTATTAAACTTAGGAAAACACGAAGTAAACTTACGATTAAAGCAATACCGATTGTATATTTCGCACCGTCAATTACTTTCCAAAACACATCCTCTGTTTGCCGAGTTACGCCAAATGGATGTTTCAGACTGGGAGGATACGGAGGGGCATCAATCAGCCTTCTTCCTTCTCCATATACTAACCGTGGCGGGTCAGGAATGTAATCTTTTAAAACAAAACTATAAAGAAAACTACTAACTATTAACAACAAAACTATCACAAAACCACTGAGGAAAAAAGGATTTCTAAAAAGAGCTTTCAATTTATTTCCCCTCCCCTGTCATATAAACTACAAACCATTTTGCCAATACATCTAGGAAATACAACGGAATAAATAAAATAGCGATACATAAGAAAAATATATTTGGATAACCAAATTGCATATAAAGAAAACGAAAGAAACCATTCATATTAAACAAATACTCGGTAATAAGTAAGTTCGATAGCATAAACCACAACACATATTGAATAGTAGAAAGAACGGTAATCAAAATATTCGGCAATATATGCTTAAATAAAATATACGATTTAGAAAACCCCTTTGCCCTTACGAATTCCACATATAATTTTGTTTCTTCTTCCTGTAGTGCTAGTACCATCATTTGAAACAAAAAAATAGACGGCAAAATAGCCATAGTAACTATTGGCAACACATACACATTATCAAAGCCAGCAATCGGATCAACAATCAACACATCCGTCATTTCAAAAACCCAAATAAAACTAAGCTGAATCGAAAAAACAACAATCACATCAGGGATAGAAGCAATCACAAAGGCAACTGCCTTAATTCCTTTTTGAATTGGTGAAGGTGCTAACACAGTGAATGTCGCAAAAAAACCAGCTAATAAAAGCGATAAAAGAAAGGCAAAGAAAAGAACGATAAACGAGTATATATATGGTTCTTTTATCGCAGATAGAAAGGGGTCATAATGTGTTTCATTTATTTTTATAGATACATTTTGTATGGAAACAATATGTGCATACATTTGAGAAAGGGCATTAATAAATGTACTAAAGCCTTTTCCAGTGAAAATATCTAAATAACTTTTTGAAAAGGCGATAATAAGCATAAGAAAGAAGAGTGTAGCTAATAGTTCTAACATGTGTTTTCCAGTTTTTTTAATAACCTCCACTATTTTCACAGCTTCTTTCAAATTTATTCTTTATAGTACTTAAATTCAGGTTGATAATAATCAAAAGAAATATATCCTCCCGAATTAGCTACTACTCCACCTGGATTTTTTCCTAATTTATGCAAACCCGTATACAATTTAATTGCTTGATACGTATTGTTATCTTTTGTGTATTGTATAAGCCCCTTGGAGTCTTCCGTAATGAACTCGCCTTTACTCCCATACTTCTTTTGAATTTCTTCTGATTGTTCTTCCGGAATAAATTCCATCTTTAATTCATGGGCAATTTGTTTTGGCCTTATTCCCATTTTTGCCCATCTAAACTCGCCATTTTCAATCACATCTACTATCTCTGTAACAACCACTTCCCTTGTTTCCATTACTGTCATTGTGAGTTTGACTTTTGCTCCTTTTGGTAAATTACTCAGACCATAAATAATAACATCTCCCTGTATATTCTCTTTGCCTTCTGTCGCACTAAAATCTACTGGTTGTTTTGGTTGTGATAAATTCGCACATGCAACTAATAGAAAAGAGAATACCGTAACAGAGAGGATAATAAAAACTTTTTTCATTGTTGTTTTACTCCTTCCTCATCGTTAAATGCATCTATTAAACATTTATTTTTTCATTCTATTTTCCCATTTTTTATGTATTTTTTATTATAAAGAGCTTTCCTTAATTTTTGCTTAATTTTTTCATTTTGATTATCAGCACAAAATGAAACAGATTTTTCAAGATAATTACGTTGAAATTAAATGGAAATGAGATTAAAGAGTCTGATACATAACTATGATTTTAAATGTTTCGAATGAAATGCATGATTCAATAAAACGTTAATTTTACTCGATTTAGCGAACCATGCATTTCATGAGCTTGGGATATTCAAGGCAAAAGCCTCTTCTGTCCCAAGCTCCTAATCCCAGTTGTAATTCCACACTATACTATTTTTAAAGCTTTTTTTAACTCTAATAATATTGATTATTCATTTGGAATAGGTGGAGGAAGTTTATCAGATAACCTACCTTCACTTCCTGACACAGTAACTACGCCCATTTTCCCTACCTTACTTAAACGCTCATACAGTTTAATAGCTTGGTACGTAGTATTATTTTTTGTGTATGAAATAACACCAGTTGAATTTTCAGCAATTAACTCCCCTTTACTTCCATACTTCTTTTGGATTTCTTCTATTTGTTCGGATGGAGTAAATTCTACGTTCAATTCATGTACGGTTACTAGTGCTCTTTTTCCATGCCATTCAAATGTCCCATCTTCCTTCACATTTACTACATTTGTAGCAAGCACTTCATGTGTGCCAATCGTTTTTAAAGATACTTTGACAGATGCTCCTTTTGATAAATTGCTTGTCCCATACAGGTGAACATCTCCCTGTATGAGCGTTTTGATTAAACCCTCGACTACTATTTGTTGTGGAACACTTGGCTTACTACACCCACTCAAAAAACTACATATAACAATAAACAAAACGAATATTTTTTTCACTTTATTTCCCTCCATTACTTATTTATTTCAGTATGAAGAACTTCCCTTTATTTTTGCTTAAATTTTTTATTTCTCTTTAAATAAATTTAATAGACACTTTTCCCTATAGACATTACAATTATTTTATAAAAAATTTGAAGGAGATTACATATGTCATTCCAAAGTATTATGCCAATTTGGCAACCAACCCGTGAAAAATTTCAACAGAGTATGCAAAACTTAATAGAGCAAGAAATTTCGTTAAAACTATCCGAGGATTCCCAATCTATCGGTTTTATTCTTCGTCATAATGCGGAAGTGGAGTATATGTTTGCCGAATGGTTTTTTGGTTGTAAAGTACCTGAAGGAATTGAATTTCACACAAGTGGACGGGTAAAAGATGAAGGACAATTTGCAGATGTTAGTGAAGTTTTAATATTTTTAGAAGAAGCAAATAATCATTTAACGGAAGCAATGCGTGTGTTACCAGATGAAAAATGGGACGAACCAGTAGAAACAATTCTTGGAACATCTACACCACGAGAAGCTATTGGTCGCCTGTTATATCATACAGGGATTCACAGCGGACAAATTTCAATGATTCGTAAACATAGTAGTTAATCTAATAAAAAATCTATCCGTTCTGTTTGGTATATACCTACAGATGGATAGATTTTTTTAGTCATATTATTGGCTCTTCCTTATGTTCATCTTTCTTAAAAAACTTCTGAAACTTTTCAGCAGCCTGTGGAACAAGATCTAACAGCCGTTCATACAAATGGGTTTGATTGTCAAGATGTAATAATTTCACACCACTGGCATTGACAATTAAAAAGGCAATTGGCGTAATAGATACACCACCACCACTACCACCACCAAATGGATGTCCATGTTTTTGTTCTGGATTTGCACTCGATTTTTTTTCGTCACGAATACAAAACTCACTTCCACCTGCAGCAAAACCAAATCCAACTTTTGATACGGTCAATATTACACTACCATCTGGAGTTTCGACTGGGTCACCAATAATCGTATTTACATCGATCATTGATTTTAAATTTTCCATTGCTGTCATCATTAATCCTTGTATTGGATGGTTCGTCACTGTTCTTCCTCCTCGTTCATTATACGCCTTGTATTACGCCAAAAAAATAATATTTTTATTCCTGCCACAATAGCATAACCGATTCTAAATTGAATCATACATACAAGTCGAGTTTGTAAAACAGCCTGTTGAAAAAGCGGAGTCATCACAATAGTTGGCATATTTTGTAGTTGTATGTACCTATCTAAAAAGCCAATAATATTATATTTCACTGCCCAGCCAATACCAACGACCATTCCTGTTGTACTAGCATCATTCAGTCCAACTGCTGTATGCCAGTTTAATTTTGTCATGTATACATGAGCGAGAAATTTTTTAATAATCGTATGTAAATGATTGATATGAAGAATCCATCTTCTGAATTTTTTTAGCTCCCGTATAACTACATGTGGAGTAATTCTTTTCTTCTCTGCATGCTTATTACTTTCTGTTTCTACAACAACAGATGCCTTTTCCTTATCAACCGCAATGAATGGAACATTTATTGTGTAACGGAACATTAGTACTTTAAACATTATTTTTAAATTGTCATCATCTTGAACATGTTCGTACTCTATAAGGATCGTTAGTTTTGCACATATAATGATCAAAAGAAGCAAAAGTAAACAAGCGATAATAATAACTAGAACTTTCATTAAGACATCCTCTCCTATTGCCAGTTTTTCCGTTTATTGAAAATCTAAACAAGTATTGGAGATAAAAAATCATAAAAAATTTCTCGAAAAATAAAAAGAAGGCGACCAAAGTCACCTCCAATTTATACACAGTTATTATATATACTAAAGTTTCTTTAGTTAACTGTTATTTTTTTACTCATTTCTTGTTGTCTTAACTCAATTCGTCTAATTTTTCCTGATGTTGTTTTTGGTAAGTCTGTAATAAATTCAATTTGGCGTGGATACTTGTATGGAGCTGTTAATTGTTTTACATGGTCTTGTAAAGTTTTAACGAGATTTGGATCATTCACATCCACTCCTTCACAAAGAACAACAAACGCTTTTACTATATTTCCACGCACTTCATCTGGACTTGCGACAACGGCACATTCTTGAACAAAAGGATGTTTGACAAGGGCATCTTCTACTTCAAATGGTCCAATAGTGTAACCAGAGCTAATAATAATATCATCATTGCGTCCTTCAAACCAGAAGTAACCATCTTCGTCTTTCTTTGCAAGATCACCTGTTATATAATAATCGCCACGAAATTGCATCGCTGTTCTTTCAGGGTCTTTGTAATATTGTTTAAATAAAGCAGGTGTTTCTGTATGAACAGCAATGTCACCAACTTCAAATGGTTCACATATCTCACCGTGCTCATTAATAAGTTCTACACGATTACCCGGAATTGGTTTACCCATTGAACCTGGACGAATTTCCATTCCCTTTGTTACACCAACAAGCAATGTATTTTCTGTTTGACCATAACCATCACGCACTTGAATATTAAAATGTTTTTGGAACGTATCAATAACTTCTCTATTTAATGGCTCTCCTGCAGAAACGGCACTGTGTAATTTTTTTAATGAATAATTAGCAATCATTGGCACTTTCGCCATTAACCGATATTCTGTTGGTGTACAGCAGAGAACATTAATTTCGTGACGCTCTAGTAAATGTAAATATTTCTCTGGATCGAATGTTCCAAAGTAAACAAAACCTGTTGCACCTGAACCAAGTGTTGCAAGAAATGGACTCCAAATCCACTTTTGCCAGCCCGGCCCCGCTGTTGCCCATACTTTATCGCCATCTTGAATAGCTAACCAATTTGGGGCAGATGCACGAAGATGAGCATATCCCCATCCGTGTGTATGAACTACACCTTTTGGATTACCTGTTGTTCCAGATGTATAAGATAAAAATGCTGTATCTGTGTTTAGTGTATCTGTCATCTCTAATTCGTTGGATTGTGTATTTGATTCTTCTAAAACATTTCTCCAACCATCTACTTGTCCACCAATAACAAATTTTATTAAATTATTTGCTTCTTCTACATCTTTAAACTGATCTACGAATGGAGCATAGGCAATCAATGCTTTTGCACCACTATGTACTAAGCGGTATTGAATATCTTTTGCTCGAAGAAGCTCTGAACTCGGAATGACAACAATGCCTAATTTTAATGCTGCTAAATAAATTTCATAGGCATGAATAAGTCGTGGTATCATAATTAATACTTTGTCACCTTTTTTTAGTCCAGCCTGTATAAATACATTACCGATTTGATTTGTTTGAGCAAGTAGGTGCTCATATGTAATCTCCTCCATTACTCCTTGTGCATCTTCCCACACAATTGCCAAACGATTCCCATTATTTTTTGCATGTTTCTCTACTTCCATAACTAAATTATACTTTTCAGGTGCTAAAAGGTCTTCTCTTTTCATTTAAATTCCCCTCCCTTTCGTAATACTTAAAGTATACCAAATAATGACAGAAATGTATAAAAAATAATAAAAAAAAAAAGACGGGCACTTGTCCCGTCTTTTAAGCCATAATATGAAGTTTTATTTTGATTTACCTAATGCCATTTGCACAAGGCGTTTTGTGATTTCACCACCAACAGAACCGTTAGCACGTGAAGTTGAATCAGGACCTAAAGTTACACCAAACTCACTTGCGATTTCAAATTTCATTTGGTCAAGAGCTTGTTGAGCACCAGGAACGCTTAATTTGTTGTTATTTGTCATTGTTTCTCACCTCCTAATGACTATAGAATGTGATGAAATACTTTATATCATTCAAGGAATTTGTTGGAAAAAAAAGAACTCACCGAAATAGTCGGCAAATTCTTTAAAAAGACTGTATGAACTGGAGATAACTTATTTATTCTATTTCTTCTTGTATTTCCTCTCGATCTTCTTGATTTTTTTTGTATAGTGCTTGAATTTTTTCAAATGCATGTGGCTCTACTCTTTCTACAGCCAATCTTGCTTGTTCTAAGGATTCCTTATAATTGCAACTCCGAAAAGAAGTTTCTGCTTCTCCAAGTAACTCTGCTATCATAGGCGAATTACTTTTAAAACGATTTCCATATTGAATGACACGTTCAGCTAAATTAGCTTTTTCAATCATTTCTATTGTATATTGGAACATTTTCTCCACTTGAATAACTGCATCATGTAAAGATAATTTAACAGCAGTAATATTTAAAGGTACTTCTTCGAGCACTAAAGCAGTATGAATAATTGCATTTTTTGCTGATGCTATTAGTGCTTTATGTGTTTCAGGTTGACCGGGAAGATTGCTTTTTCTCGTCATTCGTATTACTTCATTTACTTGATCTTTCATTGCTAATAATTTCTCTTGTGCTTCTGTTTCATCTTTTCTTAACGTTTGGAGTTGACTTATAAATTCCTCATGACCTGTTTCAAGTTCATTTACTTGTGTCGATAGTTCATCTAAATCCTCTTTAATTACGGAGTACGCTGCATCACGTTTCTCTATGCGTTCACTAATTAACGCATATCTTGCTGCAACTTGAGCAATTTGCTTTTCAAGTTCACGAATTTTCTCTACATCACTATTAGTAACATGATATCTCTCTTGCACATGAAGAACTTCTTGACTTGTTGTTACTATTTCGTCATAGATAGTGTAGAGCTTTTCAGAAACTGTCGGTACTTCTCGATGAACAGTGCGCATAGAAGAAACTTCTTTTTCTAGCGAATCATAAATGGCATCAATTTCTTCTTTTGTTTCGTTCACACCTTGTTCTACTTCATCTATCTTTAATTCTTCGAGATTAATTGCGTAATTTTTTAATCTTTCTTTAAAAATAACAACTTTTTCAACGACATCAATATGTTCGACGTAATAGCCTACTTGTGTCATTTCTTTATAGCCCTCAGTTAATTCAGTAAGCTGAGCTGGAATAATTGTTTGTATTTCACTAGAAAAACGTGGAATTCCTTCTAACATACGTTCTAATGTTTCTACTTCTTTTGCAATTTGAAAGCAAATCTCCCTTGCCTCTAAATAGTTTCCATTTTTTTCTAAATCAAGAAAAACAGCAAATTTTTGCTGTAATTGTTCCGAGTGTTCTTCAAGTGACTTGCTTGCCTTGCCAAATGATTGTCGATGTGTAAGTAGCTTTTTCTTGGCAATACGATATGCTTCACGAAGTTGCTCAATTTCTACACGACTCTCCGCTTCACTTCCAATCAATGTTTGCAACTCCGCTAACACCGCTTGAATACGCCCTTCCGTATGTTCTAATAAATCTTCAGCAGCTTTCAATGTATTTTTAGCCAACACAAAACGGAATTTGTCTGTTGCGTCTTCTGCATCGAATAGTCTTTCTTCTACAACAGGTAAGTCCGTTGCAACAATTTCATCCCATTCATTACGCCAACGTTCAAACATTTCCTCTGTTTGTCCACTCATATTTAATGTTTTTATTTTTGTCAACTCTTCATTCATCGGACGATTCATGATGCTCATCTTCCATTCCTCTAAGCGATCAATTTCCCGATGTATTTTTCTTCGATATATATATACACATATCATGACTCCTATAACAAGGAGTACTAAGGAGATGGTAACTTTCATAGTGCCCCCCTTGTAAATTTTTTTCCAATTCTCTTAATCATACCACGTTAGCAACATTTTTTGAAAATAAATTTTTGTAGAATTTAGGGCAGCCGGTGAAAAAAGCACCTCTATTGTCCCAAACTTATGCAGAACTCAGTTACTAAAATCTGGTAAAATCAACGTCTTTTCATACTATTCATTTCACTAAAAACCTTCAAAAAAACGTAGTCTCAGACTCTCAAAGAAAAAATTTTTCTTATCCAAAATAACTTAGAAAAGCGTTAAAATCACTGTGCACTAACGAATGAATAAACCAAATCATTCTACTTCTATTATGAATGGTTTATTACAATATTAACTTTATGGGATCTTGACAACCATTTACTTTACATAACTTGGTTAATCGACATTTTTTCATCGTAAAAGTCGCATCAGCAAATTCCTCTTAATACGTTTGTACAATCGCACGATTTTTCCCTGATTTTTTTGCTGTGTATAACCCTGCATCTGCTCGATTGAACAATGCTCGTACTGT
This sequence comes from Caryophanales bacterium, assembly GCA_031546705.1. Lineage (GTDB taxonomy): Bacteria > Bacillota > Bacilli > Bacillales > JAVBJX01 > JAVBJX01. Next base: position 96,124 of record JAVBJX010000005.1, on the reverse strand, counting down.
TTCTAATTGATCACTCTGCCAATACGATAAACCGCAAGAAATCGTAACATTCGGATTCGTATGTTCACGCACATTATGCAGAAGTTGATTCGCTATTTCGAGCCCTTTATCTAGGGCAACATTTGGCAAATACATCGCAAACTCTTCTCCACCCCAACGTGCAACAATATCTTGCTTACCTGCACATTTTCGCATTTGGTTTGCAACTTGGACAATGATATCGTCTCCAATCAAGTGTCCATATGTATCGTTTACTTGTTTGAAATTATCAATATCTAACAAGATAAATACACCACACTCTTCTTGGCATACTGATTGCGTAATTTTTTCATCTAAATATCTACGTGAAAAAAGCTTTGTTAAGTGATCTGTAATCGCTACTTCTTGTAACTCTTCATGGAGAAAAGCATTCATGATTGCTAGGGTGGAATGTTGAACTAGTGATTGAAGTAGTCGGAACATATCAAATGAAAATTTATATGCTTCCTTATGCAGGATAAGTGCAAATCCCTTCATCACAGAACTATGCATCATTGGAATAACCATTAATGAAAGATACGTATGTGGCTTGTCTTGTTCTTTATCTAAATTTCCAATAAGAAAAGACTTTTCTTCTTTTTTTATACGCTCTAAAGCAAACTCTGTATACTCAACACACTCTTCTGTATGAAATAAATCTGTGCTTTCATTAAGAACAGAAAGTGTTCGATCATCTTCCTTCATAATAAAACCAATTGCATCTATTGAAAATGATTTTCTAATTTGCTCAATCACACAGGTAACCATATCCTTTACAGTTTGATGCCCATTTAATAAATGCATTGTTTCATTAATTAACTGCAAATCTTCAATAAGACTGTGCGACTGTTCATATAACTTGGCATTTTCTAATGCGGACCCTGTTGTAGCGGCTAATAAAGAAATAAACCTTAGTTCACTTTCTGAAAAAACTTGTGAAAAAGGTGTTTTCATTTCTAACACTCCATATACACCTTGTGTTCCTTTAATCGGAGCGTATACAAACGTTTTTCTCTCTTTAATCACATCTTCTATATAAATTTTTCCTGATACATAGGCGTGCATAGCAGGAAAATGCCCATTTCCATTTTCAAAAATAAGTGATTTAATAGGCAAATTATTATCGTTCTTACTATCATATGTTAATAGAAGGTGATGTTCATATGTTGGATATATTTCCTTAAGTCTTGCGATAACATTTGCTAACACATCATCTACTTTCATTGAAGAATGAAATGTGTCAACAACTCGCTCCAAGTGTTTATATCGTTTTTCTGTTACAAAAATATTAAAAATAACAAACAAGCGTTCAAATGTTTTTTCAAGTTGTGAAAGCATTTTATGCGATGGATAGTCTAGTTTCTTTTTCATCACACTACGTGAGAATACTTCATCTTCATTTACTCGATTTATCATATCAATTTCAAATAAATCATTTACTTCTCTTATTATAAATTGTTCTTTTAATGGGATAGCCGACATGCTGATTGGTGGATAATTAGCTGCTTTATTTGTTGAAACTTTTACAGTATACTCTTGCGTTATTTTGTTTGGAAAATATATTGTAACTTCTATTAATCCAAATGCCTCTTTCACAAACTCTAACGCTTCTTCTATTGTAAAAAAGATTTCCGCATCTTCAATATCCTCTTTTAATATTCGTGAATAGATTTTCCCTTTAAACATCTCTAGTTTTCTTTTTTTTTTCTTCACTCTACTCACACCAACTTTATGTTTAAAATTTTAATATTATATTATTTATCAAAACTGTACAGAAAGTTTTTATCTTTCCACTTTGTAAATTAAAATTATCTTAGATATTGTATCACAAATTCCAAATAAACGTGAAATTATTTCAAAATTAATTCAGCTATTTTTTCATTAAAAGTTGACTTCATACACAAAAACAAATAAAATAGGCAATGTGTAAACTAGCGCAGCTTATGTAATTTCCTGATGTATCTATTTTATTCCTTTTTTAAAAAAGGGGTATTCCGTAACTCTATGCTGCTGGGAGCGAAAATACCTGAAAAATAAAATCGTCATCTGTGATTCATTACAACTTGCTTCTTTCACAAAATTATTTATTATATGGAGGAATTATCATGTCTCGTTATACAGGTCCAGCTTGGAGATTATCCCGTCGTTTAGGTATTAGTTTAAGTGGCACAGGAAAAGAATTAGAAAAACGTCCGTATGTACCAGGTCAACATGGTCCTACTCAACGCAAAAAAGTATCTGAGTACGGAAAACAACAACAAGAAAAACAAAAACTACGTCATATGTATGGTTTGAATGAACGTCAATTCTACAATACATTCTTGAAAGCCGCTAAAATGGAAGGTAGACATGGTGAAAACTTCATGATTCTTCTTGAATCACGTTTAGACAATGTTGTTTATCGTCTTGGACTTGCTCGTACTCGTCGTGGTGCTCGTCAACTCGTTAATCATGGTCATGTTACAGTTGATGGTAGTCGTGTAGACATTCCATCATTCCGTGTAAAACAAGGACAAACTATTTCTGTTCGTGAAAAATCACGTAACTTTGAAGTAATTAAAGAAGCATTAGAAGTAAATAACTTCGTTCCAGATTACTTAACTTTCGATGCTCCAAAATTAGAAGGAACATTCACTCGTTTACCAGAACGCTCTGAACTTCCTGCTGAAATTGATGACGCATTAATTGTTGAATTTTACTCACGTTAAAACTAATATTAAGGGTGTGGGCATATGCTCATACCCTATTTTTAATTATATGGAGGAAAAATTACATGCCTATTAAAATACCTAGTCATTTACCCGCTATTGAAACATTATTACAAGAAAACATTTTTGCTATGGACAATACACGAGCATTTCATCAAGATATCCGTCCACTGGAAATAGTTATTTTAAATTTAATGCCTACCAAAGAAACAACCGAAACACAATTGCTTCGTTTACTTGGAAACACACCGCTGCAAATTAATATCACACTCTTATATCTTGAAACACATATCTCAAAAAACACATCTATGGAACATATTTTTCATTTCTATACAACACACTCTGAAATAAAAAACAACAAATTTGATGGCTTTATTATCACAGGTGCACCAATTGAACATTTACCATTTGAAGATGTTAGCTATTGGCAGGAACTGCGAGAAATTATGGAATGGTCAAAGACAAATGTCACATCTACTTTTCATATTTGTTGGGCAGCTCAAGCAGGTTTGTATTACCATTACAATATTCCTAAATATCATCTGCCACAAAAATTGTTTGGTGTTTTTTCCCATACAATAAATGATCAGAAAAATATGTTAATGCGTGGCTTTGATGATGAATTTTTTGCTCCACATTCTCGACATACAGAGATTACTAGAAATGATATCGAACATATAGAAGCGTTAGATATATTATCAGAATCCGCAGATGCAGGTATTTATATCGTTGCCTCCAAAGATAAAAAACAAGTGTTTATCACAGGACATTCCGAATATGATCCAAACACCCTAAAAGAAGAATACTTTCGTGATAAAAACAAAGGACTAGACACCTTGATACCAAAAAATTACTTTAAAAATGATGATGAACAATTACAGCCTATTGTTCGCTGGCGTGCTCATGCTCACATTTTATTTACTAACTGGTTGAATTATTATGTATATCAAGAAACACCTTACGATTTATGAACTAGCCGAAAACACTTGTGATTTTAATCATGAGATGAATCGGCTTCGTATACGGTCTGCAAATAATAGATACCGTAAGGTATTATTTGTAGATTAAGTATCCGACCTGTTGTAAAATAGAAATAGAACAAATTCAAGTGTGGTGCTTGTTGCGTAAATAGAACTTGTCTGGTGGCTGTTGTTCGCCTATACCATTCAAAAGTCGCAAAGAGAATAAACCGTGTAAACTTGTGGCACGAAAACCAAGTGTCCAAACGAAAATAAGACTGCAATACCATACGAATTTCGTATAAACCGTAGGGACTACGGGGTTAGCCTGCTAAGATAACGGATGGGTACGTCCGTGTTCGCAGGAATCTTGTGATTTCAATTGCGAGTAGTTCAAAAGAAGAAGATTGAACAAAAGGGGTAAGAATATCCCAATCCTCGTGAAATGAATGGTTGTCAAAATTCTTTGAAATGAACGCTTCGGTGAACCATTCATTTCACTAAATTTTAAAAAACATCCATTTCCATACAAAATAAAATAGAAAGAAAAGCCATTCTTTGACATAATATGTCAGCTACTTTACACTTAAATTAGCTACTGTGTATAAAAATTGGATTTTCATATTTTAATAAGGAGGTGGATGAGCTTAGTACAAAATTCGTTGACAATCTACATATGGAAAATGTTCATGAATTGTCTATTCACTTATGTACTGAAAAAGTGAAGCCTCTCTTTCATAAACTACTATGAAGCTATTACATTTCTTTAAGAGAGATATGTATGAATAGGATTTTGTAACTGAGTTCGAAAAATGGTCAGCAATATTAACTTTGGAAACTTTAGTTATAGCAATTACAAAAGCTATAATTATAGTAGTTCTCTTCAAAATACGAAGAATACAAAGACTCCCTTACAAAACCAAAATGATTTAACTTCCATAATGGAGTCATTTAGCAGCAAAACAAAAAGTACGTATTCCCTTTCTTCTACAGATGTGAAATCGTTTCTAACAAATACGAAATCACAAAGTAAATCTCTATCTTCTGCACTAAATAGTTTATCTTCTAGTAATAGTAAATCCCTTGCAAACACACTGACGGCAACTTCTTCTGATAACGAAAAACTAGTTACAAAAGATAGTGCAGCATCAAACAAAGTAGACTCTACTACTCCACTAGAAGTTAGTGTAAAACAAGTCGCTACAACCCAGAAGAATCAAGGAACTGCTTTAGACACAGAGGGAAAAGATTTTACTACTGGACGAAATCAAATTTCCATTGAAATAGATGGAAAAAGTACACAAGTTTCATTTAATGTAGATCAAAAAGATACAAATCGTGATGTTCAACAAAAAATGGCAGATGAAATAAACAAAAAAAATATTGGTGTAAAAGCCTCTGTTTTGTTCGATGAGAAAACAAAAACAAGTTCGCTTGTCATGGAATCCAAAAACACTGGCACAACTAATACAGATAAAGATGTATTTTCTGTAAAGGACATAGAAGGAAGCTCATTTGCTACTTCTGGAGCAGATAAAGTAACACAACATGCCCAGAATGCAGTCTATACAGTAAATGGCGGAAAAGAGCAACTTTCTAAATCTAATACGATTGATTTAGGAAACGGGATTGAAGCAACATTAAAACAAGCCTCTACTACTCCAGTCAAAATTGATTTTCAAAAAAATACAACAGGTATAATAGATGCAGCCAAAGATATAGTCAACGGTTTTAACCAATTAAAGAATTCAGGTGAAAATACTAAAGACTCTGGTGCTGCTAAATTAGCAAAAGATCTAGGAAATTTAGCAAATACATACAAAGGTTCTTTAGCCGATGTAGGAATTAATATAAGTAAATCTGGAAACTTAGAGATTGATGAAGCAAAAATGAAGATCGCCTCTGAATCTGGCAAATTAGAATCATTTTTTAGTCAAGACAAGGATGCTGGTTTTTCTAGTAAATTAAAACAAATTTCAAATTCAGTTGAACGCAATCCATCTCAATACTTAAGTGCAGAAGGAAAAAGAGTTTCTTTAGAATCAAGTTATAGTTATAGCATTTCTCAAACAAAAAACAATAACTCTAACGATTTTTCTTTTAACTTTAAGTATAATCAAATGCAAATGTTTCAAGCCGGTTCATTATTTAATACTATCGTTTAAAATAAAAAAGTCGAGGCTTGGTCTATCGGTAGAAAAATACCCGATTGACCAAGCCTCTTTTTAGGAATGGTTTCCAAAATTAAAGTTTTATCCATGCTTTAGTACACTATTCACCTAACATGTTTCAAAAAACTTCTATTTACCCTTTTTTATTCTACGTCCTTATTTTTGAAATGCCTGTTCTAAATCTTGCAGCAAATCTTCTATATGCTCAATTCCAATCGAAAGTCTAACCGTTGTTGGTGTAATTCCACAACTTAGCAATTCTTCTTTGGTCATTTGGCTATGTGTTGTACTTGCAGGATGAATAACCAGTGACTTCACATCCGCTACATTGGCAAGAAGTGTAAATACCGCTAACTTATCAATAAAATTTCTGGCATCCGCTTCTGTTCCTTTTATTTCAAATGTAAAAATACTTGCTCCACCATTTGGAAAATATTTTTTGTACAGTTGATGATAGGAATTTGTTTCTAGTAAAGGATGATTTACCTTTTCAACTAGTTCATGTGCTACTAGATACTCAACAATTTTCTTGGCATTTTCCACTTGTCGTTCAATTCGTAGGGACAACGTTTCCACACCTTGCAAAAATAAAAATGCGTTAAATGGTGACATACAGCTACCTAAATCTCTTAACAATTGTACCCTTAATTTAACAATATACGAAACACTACCAAATGTTTCTGTATAAGAAACGCCATGATAACTTGCATCTGGCTCTGTTAAACTCGGAAACTTTTCAGACTTCTTCCAGTCAAACTTTCCACTATCCACAATAATTCCGCCAATAGATGTTCCATGTCCACCAATAAATTTTGTTGCAGAATGAATGACAATATCTGCTCCATGTTCAATTGGGCGATGAAAATACGGAGTAGCAAATGTATTGTCAACAATTAAAGGAATGTTATACTCATGAGCAATCTCAGCAATTTTTCCAATATCAGCAATTGTACTATTTGGATTTCCGAGTGTTTCAATGAATACTGCTTTTGTTTTGTCATTAATTGCGTTTCTTAGCTCATCCAAATTATCTGCGTCAAAGAATGTTGTTTTGATACCATATTTAGGTAATGTGTGTGCGAACAAATTATATGTTCCACCATAAATAGTTGTTGCTGATACAATATTATCCCCTGCATACGCAATATTTTGAATTGCCAATGCACAAGCAGCCATTCCCGATGATACAGCTAGTGCTGCTGCTCCACCTTCTAATGCTGCTACTCTTTGTTCTAATACATCTGTTGTTGGATTCATAATTCTTGTGTAAATATTTCCGCCTTCTTCTAAAGCAAACAATTTTTGAGCATGCTCTGTATCATTGAATACATAAGATGATGTTTGATAGATCGGCACTGCCATTGCATTTGTTGCACTATCAGCTGTCTGTCCTGCATGAATTTGTAATGTTTCAAATTTCATAAGTTTCCCTCACTTTCTATTTATAGAAATTTACCATTATTTCCCTGATTTTTCAAGCGATTTCTACTCAAATACTTATCTAGCAGAAATTCCAAGTTCTTTTACACTTACTCTATAAGAAATAGATTGTAAATAGGAAAACATTTTTTGTCTCTCTACTTTAGATAATGGTAGAATTTGGTTGTTATTAATCACATACGATGAAAAACGCATGGTCACTTTCTTATCTTGACATGTAATATGAAGAATACCTGTTTGTGCTGTACTTCCTTTCACATACTCAGGAAACAAAAAATTTCCGAGTGAATAAGCAATTGGGCGACCTTTGTAATATTCAAATCCTTGTAACACATGCGGATGGCTACCAATAATAGCATCTGCACCTGCATCAATCATTTTTCTTGCATATGCTTTTTCATCTGCATCTGGTCGATTCACTTTTTCCGTTCCCCAATGAATATAAACAAATACATAGTCTGCACCAATGTGAGCTTTCTTGATTGCCGCAACTACTTTGCTTTGATTATAACCATTAGAAATTCCTGATTTATTTGAAGTTGCGTACCAATCAGGAGTTGGCAAGACATTTGAAAAAGCAATAATCTTAATTGTCTTTCCTTTTACTTTTACTGTTTTTGCTGCATAAGATTCTGCTTCGTTTCTTCCTGCCCCTATATACACTAGTTTAGAAGCTTTTATATTAGCAAATGTATCAAATAGCCCTGCACGTCCATAATCCATAGTATGATTGTTTGCAAGTGATACTAAATCAAAACCAGATTCTTTTATTTTTGTTAATAGAGAGACATCTGCCTTGAAATTGTATTGTTTATCTGGATATGGTATCGTTTTTGTTGTCACTGCTGTTTCTAAATTAAGTACAGCATAATCACTGCTTGACACTTCTTTTGCGACATACTTAAACGGATTCGCCGTTTTTGCTTTCATTAATTTTTTTAATTTATCTCCCATTAATGTGTCCCCTGCAAAAGCGATATCTATTTTTTCTGTATTTTTCGCATAGGTAGGTTGAATGCACAAAAACAACCATGCAATGCAAATCAGTATTACTTTCCCCTTTGTCCTCATCATCTTCTCCCTTAAAAATTTATAAAAAGAGATAGGCAGAAGGCTCTACCTATCATCCTTTCTATCGTGTCCTAAACGTAATTCACTAAAAAATAATTCTTTTTCCCACGGCGTAAAATTGTGAATTCCCCTTCTATCCGCTGTGTTTCATTTAACTGTGTTGCAACATCTTGCGTGCGAATACCATTCACATAAATTGCTCCGTTTGTGATATCTTCTCTTGCTTGCCGTTTGGATGGGCAAATTTTTGCATTCACAAGCAAATCAACTAGTGTTTCTTCTCCAGTAAATTTATAAGAAGGAACATCTTTGAAACCTTGGCGAATTTCAGCTGCTGTTAAATCAGATACTTCCCCGTTAAATAACGCTTCTGAAATCCGAATTGCTTTTTTAAGTGCTTCTTCTCCATGCACAAGTTTGGTTACATCTTCCGCCAATGCTTTTTGTGCCGCACGTCTCTCAGGTGCTTCTTGCACTTGTCTTTCTAACTCATTAATTTCGGCATGGGATAAGAATGTAAAATATTTTAAAAAGTTCACAACGTCACTGTCAGGTGTTTTTACCCAAAACTGATAAAATTCATACGGTGTTGTCAGTTCGGCATCCAACCAAACAGCATTCCCTTCTGATTTACCATATTTTGTCCCATCTGATTTTGTCACAAGTGGGAAAGTTAAACCAAATGCTTTTTCTTGTGGATTTAATTTGCGAATTAGTTCAAGCCCAGCCGTAATATTTCCGTACTGATCGCTTCCGCCAATTTGCAGTTTACAATTCTCTTTTTCATTTAACTGGAGAAAATCATATGACTGCAAAATCATGTAACTAAATTCCGTAAATGAAATGCCTGTTTCCAGTCTCGAAGCAACGGTTTCTTTTGCTAACATATAATTTAAATTGAAATTTTTTCCAATATCTCGCAAAAAAGTAATCACATCTAACGAACCAATCCAATCATAATTATTTTTCATCATACTTGGATTAGCTACCGCTTCAAAATCTAAAAAAAGTTTCAATTGCTTGCGAATACTTTCTGTAAAACCGAGCACCGTTTCTTTTGCATGTAACTGACGTTCAGTTGTTGGTCGTGGATCACCAATTAAACCCGTAGCTCCACCAACAAGAGCAATTGGTTGATGACCAGCTTGTTGAAAACGTCGTAAAATTAACAAAGGGACTAAATGTCCAATATGCAAACTATCCGCAGTTGGATCAAATCCTGCATATAATGTGATTTTTTCATTGGAAAGAAATTTGTATAATCCTTCTTCATCCGTATACTGATTAATAAGTCCTCGAAACTTTAAATCGTCTAAAATGTGCATGATTATTCCTCCTTAAAATTAAAAAACTCGTCCCATGACAAAGGGACGAGTTAACCTTGATACCACCCTAATTGGAAAAAATTTTCCCGGCTCAAATGACGATAACGGGTCAACCGTTTTTCTTACACAGAAAAATGCTCAAGGGTGGAATTCGTTGTTTGTCTATATACTGATTCGCAGTGACCATCAGCTCTTTGAAATAAGGAAACAAACACTTACTTTTTCCTCTCATTGCTCTCTATACACCATATTTATCATAATAATGTGTGATTGTCAACGAAACTTTCATTAAGCAATTTCCGACATGTAAGATATATGTTATAATAAAAACTTAGTTTGGCAATTCTTGTCGTTTTTTAAGACTAGCTAGGGGGATTATTAGTGACCGAACAACCACAGGCTTTTTCATTTCGTAAGTTATGGCGACCATTTTATATTGTGTATGAAATTTTCTCAAACATTTACCTATTAATTGTGATTAGTTTATTGCTCATGATTTGCTTCGGTGGTGCTGTGGGTTTGGGATATTTTGCATCACTCGTAAAAGATGAACAGCCACGACCTTACGAGCAAATGCAAAAAGACATTTACAACTATGAAGAAACATCGTATATGTACTTTGATAACAATGTATACTTAGGGAAGTTTCGTTCCGATTTAGAACGAGAGGAAGTAAAAATCAAAGAAATTTCTCCACTTATTACAAAAGCGCTCATTTCAACAGAAGATGAATATTTTTATACGCACAAAGGTGTTGTTCCGAAAGCTGTCTTTCGTGCAGTTTTTCAAGAAGCAACCAATTCTGCTGTGTCAACAGGTGGAAGTACGTTAACACAACAACTTGTTAAAAACCAAATTTTGACAAACGAAACATCCTTCACTCGTAAAGCAACCGAGATTTTACTCGCTTATCGACTAGAACGTTTTTTCTCAAAGGATGAAATTTTGGAAGCATATTTAAATGTTTCACCATTTGGAAGAAATTCATCTGGACGGAATATTGCTGGTATTCAAACAGCTGCAAAAGGAATTTTTGGTGTAGATGCAAATAAAGTAAATCTACCACAAGCCGCTTTTCTAGCAGGATTACCACAAAGCCCTTCCCGTTACGCACCATTTACACAAAATGGAAAACTAAAAAAAGATTTATCCGCTGGTATGAATCGAATGAAATATGTACTTAAACGGATGAATCTAAAAGGTGTCATTACTGATAAAGAATACACTGCTGCTTTAAATTATAATTTAAAGAAAGATTTTCTGCCACCTCGTCCGTCTTCTGTGGATCAATATCCTTGGATTACATTTGAAATTGAACGACGAGCAAAAGAAATTCTTGTAGAAATGTTAATCAAAAAAGACGGCTATGATATGAAAGATTTACAAGACAGCAAGGATTTACTACAAGAGTACAATAATCGTGCCGAAAAACAATTGCGACAAAATGGTTATAAAATTTATACAACAATCAACAAGAAGATTTACGATAAAATGCAAGAAGAAGTAAAGAAATTTCCATATTATGGACAAGACGTTACGGCGACAGTAAAAGACCCTGATACGAAAAAAATGGTTTCTGTAAAAAAACCGCTAGAAGCAGCCGCAATACTCATTGAAAACCAAACAGGGAAGATTATTAGTTTTGTTGGTGGACGTAATTATACAAGAGAAAATTTAAATCATGCGACACAAGCCTACCGTTCCAACGGATCAACAATGAAACCACTGCTTGTCTATGCTCCCGGAATGGAACTTGGGAAAATACAGCCAGGAACTGTTTTAGCAGATGTTGATTTAGCCATTCGAGCTGGCGGTCAAGTATATCGTCCAAAAAACTTTGATAGAAGTTATCATGGACTTGTTTCAGCCCGTGTTTCGTTACAAAAATCATACAATGTCTCCACTGTACGTGCATACATGGACATTATGGATAAACATCCCATTTCCTTTCTTAGAAAAATGGGAATTACAAGCATTGATGACAATGAATCAGAAAATGTTTCCCTTTCACTTGGCGGAGCAACACATGGTGTGACTATTGAAGAAAATATAAATGCCTATACTACATTTGGAAACGGTGGAAAATTTATTGATGCTTATTTAATTGATAAAATTGTTGCCAATGATGGTACTACTATTTATCAACACAAAACTACAGCAATACCTGTTTTCTCTCCACAAACGAACTATTTAGCAGTTGATGTCATGCGAGGTGTTCTCACACAAGGAACAGGAGGAACAGCCAAACGTAAATTAGACTTTTCTGCAGATTGGGCTGGAAAATCAGGAACGAGTCAAGACCAAAAAGATGCATGGTTCGTTGCCACTAACCCAAGTGTCACTTTTGGCGTTTGGTTTGGTTACGATACACCAGCAAAAATTAGAGATTATAAAGGATATACCTACAGCCAACGAACACAAATGTTTTGGGCAAAATTAATCAATGCTAGCTATACTATTGATCCAAAACTTATTGGACCAAAAAAACGATTTGAAATGCCTGGAAATATTGTTCACCGTTCTTATTGTATGGTTTCTGGTTTAAGACCATCAGATGCCTGTAGTGCTGCTGGACTAGTAACTAGTGATATTTATAATTCTAAATACACACCAAAAAAAGTCGATACTTTCTTAACAAGCGGTGGTTCAAGCAGCTATGTCCTTGCACACGGAGAAAAATACGCACCACTTGAACAAACACCAAGAGAGTTTGTCCATACAAGTGGGTCTGGAGGAATTGGCATTAGCAATGACTTGCTAGAATTTCTTAATATCAAAAACCTAGATGATATGTCTCAATTAAAAATTGGTAAAGACAAACAGTTCGTAAACGGCTCATTCTCTAGCGTAAAAGAATTAAAAGAGAACGGAAAAAAACCAGGCTCGCTTATACTCAGACAATCAAATAACACGATTCAATGGTCAGCATCTACTGATTCTGATGTCATTGGTTACCGAGTATATCGTGCGAGTGATGAAAAAAGTTCCTTTAGTTTAGTAACAAGCATTCAAACCAATGCATCATTTTCTTATACCATAAAGACTGGTACTTATTATGTTGTAGCTGTTGACATTGCAGGAAGAGAGTCATCTCCATCTAACAATGTGAAAAAAATAGAGGAAATACCAGTAGTTCCAACTAAGCCAGAACCAGATGATCCAGGTAAAGAACCAGAACCAGAACCAGAACCAGATCCAACTGTTCCAATAATTCCAGAAGTGGATCCAACTAATCCAATTCCAAATACACACTAAACGCAGAAAGGATAGATTAATCGGGGCCCCCCTGATTAATTTATCCTCTTCTTTTATCTAAATCTATTAATCTTCCATCGTTGATAAATCACCTGTTGGCAAATTTAATTCCCATGATTTCAATACACGGCGCATAATTTTCCCGCTTCGTGTTTTTGGCAATTTGTCACGGAATTCAATTTCTCTTGGAGCAGCGTGAGCCGCAAGTCCAGTTTTGACAAATGTTCTAATTTCTTCCATCAATGCTTCTGAAGGTTCGTACCCCTCACGCAATGCAATAAATGCCTTAATAATTTCTCCACGAATAGGATCTGGTTTACCAATAACACCCGCTTCAGCAACAGCTGGATGTTCAATTAGTTTGCTTTCTACCTCAAATGGACCAACACGCTCACCAGCAGTCATAATGACATCATCGACACGACCTTGGAACCAAAAATATCCATCTTCATCTTCAAATGCTGAATCTCCAGACACATACCAATCACCCGGCATAAAATAAGATTCAAACTTCTCTTGGTTATTCCAGATAGTATGCATCATCGAAGGCCAATCTTTTTTAATCGCTAAGTTACCCATGCGATTTGGAGGAAGTTCATTTCCTCGGTCATCAACAATTGCTGCAATAACACCTGGAATTGGCTTGCCCATAGATCCTGGTCTAACATCCATACATGGATAGTTACAAATAAGTTGTGCTCCTGTTTCCGTCATCCACCATGTATCGTGGATACGGCGGTCAAATACTTTATGACCCCAACGAACAACTTCTGGATTCAGTGGCTCACCAACACTTAATACATGACGTAGTGAAGATAGGTCAAATTTCTTTAAGACTTCATCACCAGCACCCATCAACATCCGAAATGCTGTCGGAGCACTGTACCAAACAGTTACTTTGTAATCTTCAATTGCTTTGTACCATCCTTCTGGGCTAAACCTGCCACCTACAATCACATTTGTTGTACCTGTTAGCCAAGGACCGAAAATTCCGTATGCTGTTCCTGTTACCCAACCCGGATCGGCAGTACACCAGTATACATCATTTTCTTGAAAATCCATTACCCATTTTGCTGTTTGATATTGTTGAATCATTGCATTATGAACATGCAAAACACCTTTTGGTTTTCCGGTTGAACCAGATGTATAATGTAAGATTAATCCATCAGTTCGCTCCATCCACGTAATTTCCAATTCGTCGCTTGCCGTTTGAAAATGTTTCATAAAGTCAACTTGAACATCCGTTTCCTCTACATCACTACCTACAAGAACAACTTTTTGTAAGTCGGGTAAACTCGCCACAGGAATACGTGGTAATAATTCTTTCGTTGTCACAATTACTTTCGCTCCACTATCTTCCAAGCGATCACGAACAGCACCTTCCATAAATGCTTCAAAAAGCGGACCAACAATCGCTCCAATTTTTATTGCACCGAGTACAGCAAAATATAATTCTGGTGTACGTGACATAAAAACGAAGACACGATCTCCTTTTTTCACACCAGCCTTATCTTTCAGAACATTTCCCGCTTTATTAGACATCTTCTTCATGTCTGTAAATGTGTATTTTTCTTTTCTTGAAGCATCTTGATAATATAGGGCTACCTTATCTTTTTTTTCTGTTTCAACATGACGGTCAATTGCTTCATAGGCCGCATTTACTTTTCCGGTTGTGTACCACGAAAAATGTTTCTCTGTATCTTTCCAATTAAAATTCTGATACATTTCATCGTAATCTTTTAAATTATAATTCCCTTGAACAACTGATAATATTTCTTTTGTCATGTCTTTTACCCCCCTAGTGTATTTATTAAACCGCTTTCATTATACTACTTTTTTATTTATTTTTCAATTTTTTAATTATTTAAGTCTGGAAAATTGTTTATTTGATTCATTAATAGCACTATTCCCAAAAATTAATTGTAGATTCGATAGGGAATTTTTAACTTAAAAGAAAATTTATAGTATACTTAAATAATAGTAGTATTTGTGTTGATTATATTTTAAGGAGTGAAAGTATGGAGCATAAAAAAACATATTACTCTCAGGAAATAAAAACGGATAACTGGAAAGTGTTTATAGAAGGTCCAATTTCTCCTGATGTTCTAGCAACCTATGAAATGCATCCAGAACTAACAGCTTTTCGTCAGCCGAAGGAGCAACAAGCAGCACTTATTGAAATTGCCGCATTACCTGAAGGACGGATTATTATTGTCCGAGATGAAGATATGATTATCGGTTACACAACCTATCTCTATCCTGATCCATTAGAAAGTTGGTCATCAGGAAATATGGAAAATTTAATAGAGCTTGGTGCAATTGAAGTTGCACCATCTTATCGTGGCGGTAACATCGGTAAAAATATGCTGAAGTTAGCCATGCTAGATGATGCAATGGAAGATTATATTATTATTACAACAGAGTATTATTGGCACTGGGATTTAAAAAGAACAGGTTTAAATGTTTGGAAATATCGTGACATGATGGAGAAAATGATGAATGCTGGCGGTCTTGTTTATTTTGCGACAGATGACCCTGAAATTTGTTCCCACCCCGCTAATTGTTTAATGGCACGTATTGGAAGTCGAATTAATCTTATAGATGTTCAGAAATTTGACAGACTTAGGTTTACAAATCGATTTATGTTCTAGGAGGAATAGTCATGCTTGTTGAAGAATTAATGAGTAAAAAAGTCATTACTTTAAAAGCTACAAATACGATTGAAGAAGCAGTAAAAGAATTAAGAAAGCACCGCATTCGTTTGATTCCAATTGTTGATGATAACAATGGTGTACTTGGAATGGTTTCATCTCGAAATGTTCGTGATGCTAGTCCCTCTATTTTCGATGAAACTACAACAAATGACGATTGGCAAAAACCACTAAGTGCGATTATGGCTCCCACCCTTGTCGCTCATCCACTTGATTTCGTAGAAGATGCAGCTGCCATGTTTTATGAACACCATTTACCAGGAGTTCCAGTTGTAAGTGAAGGTGTGCTTGTTGGCATACTCACAGACACTGACCTATTACGTTTGTATATTAAAATGACTGGAGTTGATCAACCTGGTTCTCAATTAATTGTCAGAGTTCCAGATCAACTTGGAACATTAAGTACTGTATCTTCTATATTAACAGAACATAATGTTAATATTTTGAGCGTGTTCCTTTATCCAGATCAAGATAATATCCATCGTTTACTTAGATTCCGAATTCAAACAATTAATCCGATAGCTACTATTAATCATTTAAAAGAAGCTGGTTATGAAGTCGTTTGGCCACACTTTCCGGAGCTTACACCATGAAACGAGTAAAGTACGTCCATTCTCCACGTTATGAAGATTATTATTTTCATGATGAACATCCATTCAATCAAATACGCCCTACTGTTACACTTGATTTGCTAAAAAAAATAAATGCTGTATGTGATGAAGACATCGTTGCCCCACGCATGGCAACGGACGAAGAGCTGGCTCTTGTACATGATCGTGATTATATTCAAGCAATTACACGAGCTGGACACGGTCAATTATCGAATGAACAAGGGCAAAGTTATGGAGTTGGTACAGAAGATACACCAATATTTAAAAATATGCATGAAGCTTGTGCATTGCTTGTTGGTGGTACATTAACTGCTGTTGATTTAGTGATGAGTGGTGAAGCTGAACATGCGGTTAATTTTGGTGGAGGATTACATCACGGATTTAGGGGGAAAGCATCGGGATTTTGTATATATAACGACTGTTCTGTAGCTCTTAAATATATCAACCAAAAATATGGACTACGTGCCTTATACATTGATACAGATGCTCATCACGGAGATGGTATTCAATGGTCTTTCTATGATGATCCATCTATTTGTACCCTTTCTATTCACGAAACAGGACGCTACTTATTTCCCGGTACGGGCAACGTCACAGAAAGAGGGCAAGGGGATGGTTACGGTTATTCTTTTAATGTGCCTTTAGATGCTTTTACAGAAGATGATTCGTTTTTATATGCCTATAGAGAATCCATGAATGCTGTAATGGAATTTTTCCGCCCTGATATTATTTTGACTCAAAATGGAGCGGATGCTCATTATTACGATCCACTTACACATCTTTCATCAACCATGAAAACATATTACGAAATCCCAAAACTTGCTCATGAGCTTGCTCACAAATATTGTAATGGACGCTGGGTTGCTGTTGGTGGTGGTGGCTATGATATATGGCGTGTTGTTCCTAGAGCATGGGCACTTGTTTGGTTGGAGATGAGTGAACAAATGCACTTAGCAAACAAACCAATTCCAACAAGTTGGTTAGAGGAATGGCAAGAAAAATCGGCTCATCCATTACCGTTGTCATTTAATGATGGTCCATCTATTTATGAACCAATTCCTAGAAAAGCGGAGATTGAAGAAAAGAATGCTCAGACGGTGATGAAAGCGTTGTATTCGATTCAGAAAAAATGAGGATGGTAATTATGAAGAAAAATAGTAGTTTATATGGGGGGCATCCATAGGAATTATTATTTTTCTTTTTTTAATTGTATATTTGATATCCATTTTTAAAACACCGATGAAGCTGAGATGATAAATTTCTGAAAAACAAAAATATCTAATAAAATCTTTTCCTCTTGATTTTATCAGATATTTTTTGTATGGGTTAGTAGAAATTTTCACTTCGTAGACTGCCGATACTCAATTCTGTACGGCAATACAACAATATGATTCTTCACTGCTTCTTTGTTCATATACTTCGTCAAAAGCCGCATAGCTACTGCTCCAATATCGTACATTGGTTGGGCAACTGTTGATAACTTAGGACGAACCATCATAGCGAGTCTTGTGTTATCAAAACCTATCACTTCTAATTGTTCTGGAACATGCACACCATTATCTTGAGCACTGTGCACAACACCTAATGCCATTTCATCGGTTGTTACAAAAATCGCCGTTGGCTGTAACTCAGATAACTTTTCGTATGCTTCGAGTCCCGAATCATATGTATAATCACCTTCAAAAATAAGTTGCTCATCAGATACTATAGAAGCCTCTTGTAATGCTCTTTTATATCCTTGTAACTTTAATTGCCCAACAGGATCACTCATCAGTCCAAGGACACATCCAATAGATGTATGCCCTTTTTTCACTAGAAACTTCACCGCTTCATACGCCGCCTGTTCATAGTTAATATTAACAGATGGCATTGTTTGGTCTTCTTCAATCGTAGCCGCCAAAACAATTGGCACTGGTGATCTTTTAAATTCCACTACATGTTCCTTTGTTACACAACTTCCCATAAATACAATCCCATCCACTTGTTTGCGAAGAAGTGCATCTAACAGACGAATTTCTTTCTCTTTGCTTTCATCTGAATTACACAAAATAATATTATAGTTGTACATAGTTGCAATATCTTCAATTCCTCTAGCTAACTCCGCAAAAAAAACAGAGGAAATATCAGGTATAATTACACCAACTGTCGTTGTTTTTTTACTTGCGAGTCCACGAGCAACGGCATTTGGACGATAATCTAGCTTTTCGATAGCATCTAGCACTTTTTTTCTTGTAGATGGTTTAACATTTGGGTTTCCATTCACTACTCTTGAAACCGTTGCCATGGATACTCTTGCTTCATGTGCAACATCGTAAATAGTTACATTCATTGTCCTACCTCCTTCAAACAATTGTACAACACTATCATACGACATTGTAGAGCGAAAAAAAATAGTTTTACATAAAATTTAGAATATATCTAAACAAATTGTCACATTCTATACAATTCTCTTATAAACGTTTGAAATGTTGGAATATCTATTTGTTGCATTGAATCAGATAAGGCAACGGCTGGATCTGGATGGACTTCTATCATTACACCATCTGCTCCAATAGCAAGAGCCGCCTTTGCACAAGGTAAGAGAATATCTCTCCGACCAGTTGCATGTGTCACATCTACAAATACTGGCAAATGTGTTTCTTGCTTCAAAATCGGAACAGCTGAAATATCTAATGTATTTCGTGTAGCTCGTTCATATGTCCGAATACCTCTTTCACAAAGAATAATTTGTTCATTTCCTTGTGACATAATATATTCCGCTGCATAAATAAATTCTTCGAGTGTTGCCGCTAACCCCCGTTTTAAGAGGACTGGTTTCTGCACTTGTCCAACTGCTTTGAGCAAATCAAAATTCTGCATATTTCTTGCCCCAATTTGAATAACATCGACATAATCAAGTGCCATTTCCACATCAGACGAACTAATAATTTCACTAACAACTGCTAAATCAAATTCATCCGCAACACTTCGCAAAATTTGTAGTCCTTCTACCCCAAGTCCCTGAAAATCATAGGGAGAAGTGCGTGGTTTAAATGCTCCACCTCGAAGTAATTTCAAACCATTTTCTTTTACTACTTTTGCAACTTCTGCTACTTGTTCGTAACTTTCAACTGAGCAAGGCCCCACAATAAAGTATGATTTTCCATCACCAATTAATTTTCCCTTTATATCAATAATTGTATCTTCTTGTTTTCTTTTGCGTGATACGAGTAATTTTTTATCCGATTGCTGAATATCTAAGCTCATTTTAAAAATTTCTTTAAAAATATGTTGTAATGTAGCTGTTTCATACGGTCCATCATTATATTCGGCAATTAAGTCAAGCATTGTTCTCTCTCGAATCGGATCATATTTGAACAACCCTTGTGCTTCCTTTGCTTTACCGATTTCTTGAACAAGTTTCCCACGTTCACTGAGCAGTTGTAGCATCTGTAAATTGATTTCATCTATCCGTTTTCTAAGTTCATCTAATGTATGATTCATTATATTCTTCCTTCCATATTTAACTAAACGCAAAAATATGTTAAAGTTTTAGTAACCAAAGTTTATTATAAGCCTATCTATACTATTTTTTCCATTATATGAATTTAAGAGGGGACTACTTATGAGCGAAACAATTTTTGCATTGGATATAGGAACACGTTCTGTTGTTGGTATTATTCTCAAAAAAACAGATGATAAATATGAACTAGCAAGTATGCTTGTGCAAGAGCATGACGAAAGAGCAATGGTAGATGGACAAATTCATGACGTACTTGCTGTAGCAAATGTTATCTCAAAAATCAAAGCGGAACTAGAAGAAGTACACGGTCCATTAAAAAAAGTTTGCGTAGCTGCGGCAGGTCGGGCATTAAAAACAGAACGATCGACTTTAAGTATTAGTGTTCTTGGAAAGCCAATGATTACCCAAGATGATATTGTTCATTTGGAATTGAGTGCTGTGCAACAAGCACAAACAGCGTTAGCAAAAAAACATCAAGCTGGACAAAGCTGTCACTACTATTGTGTTGGCTATTCCGTCATGCGTTATCGAATTGATGGAGAAGAAATTGGGAGTTTAATTGATCAACAAGGAACAGAAGCTACCGTTGAAGTGATTGCCACATTTTTACCTCGGCTTGTTGTTGAATCGTTAATTGCTTCATTGCAACGTGCTGATTTAGAAATGGATGCCTTAACACTTGAACCAATCGCCGCATTAAATGTTCTCATTCCTCCAACTATGCGTCGTTTAAATGTCGCACTGGTTGATATTGGGGCAGGAACATCAGATATTGCCATTACAGATAGTGGAGCAATTGTTGCTTATGGAATGGTTCCAATTGCTGGAGATGAAATTACCGAAGCAATTAGCGACCATTATTTGCTTGATTTTCCACTTGCTGAGAATGTAAAGAAGCAACTTAATACGTGTGAATCTGTGACAATTACTGATATTTTAGGTTTTGAAATGGAAATCCCTAAAGCAGAAGTAATGGAGTCAATTGATCCAACCATTGAAAAACTCGCTTCTTCGATTAGTGAAGAAATCCTTACACTTAATAATAATATTGCCCCAAAAGCAATTATGCTTATTGGTGGTGGCAGTTTAACTCCAGAAATCCCAAGACGTTTAGCAGAAAAAATGAAGCTCCCTGAAAATCGTGTCGCTATTCGAGGCATTGATGCTATCCAAAAGCTCCAAGAAGTATCTGAGGACGTAAAACGCCGCCCTGAACTTGTTACACCGGTTGGAATTGCCATCGCTTCTAAACAAAGCCCTGTGCAATATATTTCAGTCTATGTGAATGACCAACAAATCCGTTTATTTGATATGAAAACATTAACCATTGGTGACTGTGTGCTTGCCGCTGGTGTGCAAATGAACAAGCTATACGGAAGACCAGGAATGGCAACCGTTGTTACATTTAATGGCGAAACAATTTCTTTTCCTGGACAATACGGGAAAGCTCCCGTTATTTTAAAAAACGGAAAAATAACAACCTTTGAAGACCTCGTTCGAGCAGAAGATTCTATCACGGTAGAAAAAGGATTAGATGGCGGTACACTCCCAATTCAATTAAAAGAGTTGATTGATGTCATTCCAACAAAAACCGTAAAAATAAACGGTACAACCTATGTAATTGAAGCAACTATATTACTTAATGGAAAAAAGGCAACACCAGATGTATTTATTCAAGACCGAGATGTCATTGAATTATCTATGCCAAAAACAATTGAAGATCTATTAAAACAAATTGGGATTGCTGATCTTCTCAACCATTTACAACCGTTAATTATTCATATGAATAAAAGACAAGTGGAACTTAAAGAATTTTCAGGATGTATTCATCGGAATGGTAAAGAAGTAAAACCCTTCTCCACTTTTGAACATAATGATGTTATTCTCATTACAAGAACGACTGTACCAACTGTGAAAGATGTTGCTGAAGAACGACAAATGCGACTTTCCTATTCGATTCCAGTTATTTATAATGGTGAGCAACTTACATTAACAAAATCATCTACAGAATGGTATAGACAAGATGAACGATTATCCGAAGACTCCATTCTCTCTTTTGGGGACTCCATTACAACAGTAGAAAAAAAGCAAGAACCATTCATTGTCCAAGATATTTTTAGCACCGTACAAGTTGATTTTCCCAAAGACAAAACAACAACTTTTGAATTATTACGTAACGGTTCTTCAGCAGCTTTTCATGAACAACTAGCACCTGGTGATGAAATTGATATTACTTGGAAAATGGCAGATGATGAAGTGATGGAAGAGACAGAAACCGTTTAACATAAAAAGCTCCAAAATCCAATAAAAAAGGATTTTAGAGCTTTTTATTTTTTAAACAGTTTCACTAAAAATCTGCAACTGTTTCGATTTTTTGCTATTTTTATTCTTTCTCTTTAACTTCTTCTGAATCTTCATCTTTATTTTTTGACACTTTTTTCTTTACTTCTTCAGAAAGCTCAACCACTTTTTCCGTTAAATCTGTTACTTTTTGTTTCAATTGGTCAGCAACATCTTTGACATTAGATGTTTGTACCCAGTGTTTGCCTTTTTCAGTTGTTACTTGTACCCATTGTTTGCTTTTTTCACCTGTTTCTTGTGTCCAAGCTTTACCTTTTTCACCTGTTTCCTGTGCCCATTGTCTGCTTTTTCCACTTGCATCTTGCGTCCATTGCAAACCTTTTTGACCATATTCTTTTGCTAGACGTTGCCCTTTTCTACCTGAAAAGAATATTGCCGCTGCTCCAGCAATTCCACCTACTACTAATCCTGCTACAAATCCACAACTGCTACAACCACTACTACAATTTTTTTTACCCATTTTTCTCTTCCTTTCTTTTTGCTTTTGATTTCTTTCTTTTTTTCCACTTTGACCATATACTAGAAACCGCGCTACCCCAATGAACAGCCTTAATTAATCTGTCTGGATTTTCGTTAGCCTTATCTAACATTGTATCAGAAGCACGACGAATAGACTTATTCAAAGATCGTACCGTTTCTCCAACTTCGCCTACTACTTCAACAACAGAATTTAATGCGTCCACTTTTTTACGGACATCATCCGTAATCTCATTCACATTACCTAATATTCCTGTTGTTTCGGTAGTTATACCTTTCACTTGTTTCTCTAAACTTTTCATCGTTTTTTCTACTCTTCCAAGCACTTTTTGTACAGAACGAAGTGTTTGAGAGAGAACAACTGCTAGAATCAAAAAAGCTACTGCCACAATTCCTGCACTAAAATACAAAATATTTTCCATATTCTTTTTGCAAAACCTCCTTGTCATCAACTTAAAATAAAATCTATCCAATTACTATTCTCTCAATTTGTCGGAATTTCTGCAACCTTTTTGTTAAATATTTTTAAGATTTTCGTGTAAAATAATAATGTACTAGCAATTAACTTATGAAAGAAGGTCTAAATGATGAAAGATCCTCGCATTACGATTCTAGCAAAAAATTTAATTAACTACTCTGTCCGTTTACAAAAAGGTGAAAAAGTTCTAATTGAAAATACAGGACTTGAACGTGAACTTGTTATCGAACTTGTGAAAGAAGCGTATGCTGTAGGTGGTTATCCATTCGTTTCTCTAAAAGACGCACAAATAAATCGTGCTTTACTGATGGAGGCAACACCAGAACACTTCGACACGATTGCTGACTTCGAATTAAATGTCATGAAAGAAATGAATGCTTATATCGGGCTCCGTTCTGGAAATAATATTACAGAAACAGCCGATGTTCCTTCCGAAAAGATGAAAATTCATGGACAAACTGTTGCTGAAAGAGTTCATTTCAAACAACGTGTGCCACATACAAAATGGGTCGTACTTCGTTATCCAACATCTTCAATGGCTCAACTCGCAAAAATGAGCACAGAAGCATTTGAAGATTTTTATTTCCAAGTGTGTAATTTAGATTACAGTAAGATGGACAAAGCAATGGATGCCCTTGTAACGCTTATGAATAACACGGATAAAGTCCGTCTTGTTGGTGTTGGAACAGATTTAACATTCTCGATTAAAGATATTCCAGCAATTAAGTGTGCAGGAGAGGTTAATATTCCAGACGGTGAAGTATTCACTGCACCTGTGAAGACTTCTGTTAATGGCGTTATTTCTTACAATACGCCATCTCCATACCAAGGATTTACTTATGAGAATGTAAAATTAACATTTAAAGATGGAAAAATTGTTGAAGCAACGGCAAATGATACAGAACGCATTAATAAAATATTTGATACAGATGAGGGTGCGAGATTTGTTGGAGAATTTGCGATTGGGGTAAACCCTTACATTCTAAATCCAATGATGGATATTTTATTTGATGAAAAAATCGCTGGAAGTTTCCATTTCACACCCGGTGCTGCATATGATGATGCTTACAACGGAAACAAATCAACTGTTCACTGGGATTTAGTGATGATTCAACGTCCTGAATATGGCGGTGGAGAAATTTATTTTGATGATGTGTTAATCCGCAAAGATGGACTTTTTGTTATTCCAGAGTTAGAGCCATTAAATCCTGAGAATTTGAAGTAATTATTCGAGAAAATTTATTTTGAGTGTGAGAAAGAAGTCTTTTTCAAGGGTTTTTAGTATTTAGGATTATTTCATTAAAACATTAATTTTTCAGGATTTTGGCAACCAAACCTAAACACAAGAGTGGGAAAATAGAGGTGTTTTTTGCCTCTATTTTCCCACTCTCATTTTTGCTCTTTCCATACACTATCTGTTAAAATAACCATGTTACATACAATAAAGAGGAGGAATACAAATGAAAGACCCTCGTATTAATCAGTTAGCAAAAAATCTAATTAATTATTCCATTCGCTTGCAAAAAGGCGAAAAAGTTCTAATCGAAAACTTTGGTTTACAACGGGAACTTGTAATTGAACTTGTAAAAGAAGCATATGCCGCAGGTGGTTACCCATTCGTTTCTTTGAAAGACCATCAAATTGATCGTTCTCTACTTATGGGAGCTACAGAAGAACATTACGAAACAATGGCTTCATTTGAAGCAAACGTCATGGAAAACATGGATGCTTATATCGGACTTCGTGCGGGAGATAATATTACAGAACAGTCGGATGTACCGTCTGAAAATATGAAAACATACTACAAAACAATTTGGGCAGATGTTCACCAAAAACATCGTGTACCAAATACAAAGTGGGTTGTCCTTCGTTACCCAACATCTTCTATGGCCCAACTTGCAAAAATGAGTACAGAAGCATTTGAAGATTTTTATTTCCAAGTATGTAATTTAGATTACAGCAAAATGGATAAAGCTATGGATGCTCTTTCTGCTTTAATGGATCGAACTGATAAAGTTCGCCTCACTGGTGTTGGAACAGATTTATCATTCTCTATCAAAGATATTCCATCTGTCAAATGTGCAGGTGAATTTAATATTCCAGATGGTGAAGTATTCACTGCACCTGTGAGAGATTCTGTGAATGGTGTGATTTCTTACAACGCCCCATCTCCATACCAAGGCTTTACTTATGAAAATGTAAAATTAACATTTAAAGATGGAAAAATTGTTGAAGCTACAGCAAATGACACAGAACGTATTAACAAAGTGTTTAATTCAGATGAAGGTGCAAGATATGTTGGGGAATTTGCGATTGGGGTAAATCCATACATTCAACATCCAATGATGGATATTTTATTTGACGAAAAAATTGATGGAAGTTTCCACTTCACACCAGGACAAGCATATGATACAGCTTGGAATGGAAATAAATCAAGTGTTCATTGGGATTTAGTTATGATTCAACGCCCTGAATATGGTGGTGGAGAAATTTACTTTGATGATGTATTAATCCGCAAAGACGGACGTTTTGTTATCCCTGAATTAGAACCATTGAATCCTGAGAATTTAAAGTAGGTATTACATTTTTAGATAAATATGTATTAGTAACATACAAAAAAATGAGTGAAGATGGGACGAGGTTTTTTGATGTTTTTTAAATGGATAGTTTATCAAAATGTTGATTTTATAGGATTTTGGCAACCATTTATTTCCAATATAGGGCTTTAGCCTCGCCGTAGGTGAACGCACAGCGGATGCGTAGTTTAGTTCATGAGGCTGTGATAAAAGCAGTGAAAAACACCCTTTTCATCACAGCCTCACTCATTTTAATAAACTATTTTTCCTAGTTCTACACTCAATTGTTGAATCGCTTTTTTCGTTTGTGCTCTTGTGTTCATATCTTCATATTTCCACCGCTGTTCCGTAGCTAATAACAGACGATTAAACACATGAAATACATGTCTTTTTGACATCTTGTATCCGTATTTTTCTACAGTTGCATGAATATCTACATAATAAGGAACAAGAATTTGGGTATCCACTTCATTCAACGCTGCTTCTACAATCGGTTTAGCCAATTCTTCGATTTCTACAGTAGCCAATTCTTCGCTCAATGGTTTAATAATATCTTTGTAATACATTTCACACAGTCTTGCTTGCTTAGATGATCCTTTAAAAATAGGCATGTCCATCATACCACTCCTTTCAACATAGTTTATTTTATCATATTTTTTCTGTAAATGGGCAATCTTTTATTTATTTGACTTGAAAACAATTCATTATGTTAAAACAAAAAGAGAGTTTGAGACAATCACAGTGTTTTTTCACCGACTGTCCCAAACTCATGCGTTTTCGTTTTATCTTTTTAACACATTCACATTCCGCAAAAAAGCAACCCGCTGTTGCTTACGGAAATATTCTTTAATCATATACGCAACACCAAGTTGATTGTTAGAGCGTGTCACCCAATCTGCCGCAAATTTTACTTCTTTCGGTGAATTTTCCATAGCTACTCCTAGACCAGCTGCTTCAATTGCAGGAATGTCATCATAATCATCACCAATTACTACACATTCTTTCATTTCTATATCCAAATGTTTTGTAAGACAATGAAGTCCTTCTAATTTAGTTGCACTTACATTTACAATTTCAAGACGATGGTGTGGATGCTTTTTTACTTCTACATTTTTAAATGATTGCTCAATCAGTAATTTGGCTCGCTGTAATTCATATTCATCTGCAAAATATGCATCTATTTTTGCTGCTGGAATCGGATCATCTCGAAGGATACCACCAATAGAATCAACAAATTGAGTTGGATAAATGAATGGATCACTGGATTCGATAACAGTTTTTTGAAAGAGCTTTCGTCTAATTCTTTTTCGATTTCCTAAGGAATACCGCTCGTGAAATAAACGAATATTACACTGAAGATTTTCTAACACCTGAATGATATTAAATGTTTTTTCTGTATCTAAACTGGCATCTCTCATTTTTGCTTCTAATGATGTTCCTACAATTGCTCCTTGAAAAGCAATAATTGGGGCATTTATTTTTAATGCTTTTGCGACTTTTCGTGCTGATAGAAAATTCCGTTTTGTGAGCAGTGTAATGACAACATCTTTCTTCTGAACAAAATTAATTGCTTCAATGGTTGCACTCTGTAAACGTCCATTGCTTTTTAGAAGTGTTCCGTCAATATTAATGGCGAGCAGTCTCATCATTGATTTTCTCCCCCTCACCTCGTAAACTTCTCTTATCGTATGATAAAGGGGGGTAAAAAAGACCGTTAAAGATGCGAAGAGATAGAAAAATAAATCCCTATAATCACAACAACAATTGAAATAATTTCCATTATTATCTTCCCATGATTATTTTTTTGAAACATTATTTTTCACTCTCTTCCTTTTTTAGTCGTTTAGCTTTTTTGACCGATTCTCTAAGTAGAAATTCAATATGAGAATTGACGCTACGAAACTCATCCTTTGCCCATGCCTCTAACGCCTCATATAGTTTCGGATCAATTCGGAGAGGAAATCCTTTTTTTTTCATTTTAATATAAGCTACCTGTATTGATGACTGGTTGTGCTCCCTTGTCAGATACAATTGCCACCATTAAATTATTAATCATTGCCATTTTCCGCTCATCATCTAACTCAAGCGTTCCATCATTAGCAAGTTTTTCAATCGCCATTTGTGCCATACCAACTGCCCCTTCCACAATTTTTTGACGTGCAGAAATAATTGCTGATGCTTGTTGACGTTGGAGCATTGCACTAGCAATTTCTGTAGAGTACGCAAGATGTGTCAGACGGGCTTCGATTACTTCTACTCCTGCCACTTGCAAACGATTTTGCAACTCGTTTGTTAATTCATTTGAAACTTCATCTGCACTGCCACGCAATGATATTCTCAGATCATCTTGGTTGTCATAAGGATACTTTGTGGACACATGACGGAGTGCTGTTTCACTTTGAATCTCAACAAATTCTTCATATTTTTCTACATCAAAAACTGCTTTAGCCGAATCAATTACTTTAAATACAACAACAGCCGCAATTTCAATTGGACTTCCATCTACATCATTTACTTTTAACATTTTACTATTGAAATTACGAACACGTAATGATACTTTTTTTCTTGTTACTAATGGGATTGTTAAAAAAATCCCACTATCTCTCACCGTGCCAACATAATGACCAAAAAAAGTAAGAACATACGCTTGATTTGGCTGAACAACAATAACTCCTGTGATAAGTACAATTCCTACAAAGATAGCAAGAATACTAACAATAATCATTGGAATGGATAGCGAACTTCCTATTTCAGAACCATCCAAATAACCATCTGTATCTCCTGTTGATACAAGTGTATAGACTATCGAAAATATCCCATAAACAAATAAAAAAAGAATAACTAATATCCCTAAATATCCATTCATTTTCCACGCTTTTTTCTCTTTCACTTTTTTCACTCCCTTTAATTTTCTGTATCATAATGATATCATTTTTATATTAAATGGTCAAATGAAAAATAAGAATGAGGTTGGAACAAAAGGGGTAAAAAACACCCCGATTGCCCCAACCTCAGTAATTGAATGGTTGCTATAATCCTGAAAATTTAAAGTCTTGTTAAACGATTGATTTCGCTTATAACAGTTTATAAAATTGTGCGGAAAAAGGTTAGGAGAAAATTTTTAATTAGACAATGAACTTTCCGTACAATAAGTGAAACTGCTAACCTTTAAAACAACATTTTCTCAATCTTATTGATATTTTTTATTTCAATTTCTCACCTTAACTACTATTACAAAGAAGAATACAATTCCTCTAGCGGTTTCATTGCAATTTTATTTACTTCCGCAATTAGAAAACTAAGCCGCTGTTCCAATTCCATAATTTTAACAATTTTTGGATATTGTTGTGCTTGCAAAAGAAGTTGCCCTGCCATCATCATTTCTTCTTGATTGATTTGTTCCCCTGCCATTTGCCGTTCATGAAACTTCAGTTGAAAATCACGAAACTTTGTAAATAAGTTACGGCTCGTTTCTTCCTGTGTTATTTCTGCATAGGCTTGTTGTAGCTGTTGATACTCTGCACTTTGGCGAATTTCTTTCTCTAAATCATAGGCAATATCATACAAATTTCCACTCATTATTCCGCCCCCTTGTTATCATCCAGTTTATTATACAAAAAATATACACGGATAGAACTTTTTAATGGAAAAATTTACTACATATATCTATGTATATTTCAGAAAGAAATTCTCAAACTACTTAATAACAATCTACTAATGGGTTTTGCCAAAGCAGGCGATGTTCATACATATATGGTGCAAATCCATCAAACCCACCAAATTTGCATTTAGGAGATGATTCATTTTGAGAAAAACACAATCAACATCTGGTTCTACGTATGGAGCAGAACAGGCAATTGAGCAAATGAAATATGAAATTGCTTCTGAGTTCGGCGTAACATTAGGTCCTGAAACAACTGCTAGAGCAAATGGCTCTGTTGGCGGAGAGATTACAAAACGTTTAGTAGAACTCGCTGAACGCCAACTTGGCGGTTATACACAGTAAGGAATAGGCAACAAAAGAAAATAGGTTTGACTATATTCAAATCACATACAATTGCTTCAAAAAAATCCCGAATCGGTATGCGTGTTACACCGATTCGGGATTTTTTTCATTTCTCTTGTATTTTCTGTAAAAATTGCTTCGTCCGTTCATGTTGTGGATTCGTGAATATTTGTTCAGGTGTTCCTTTTTCCACCACCACACCATTATCCATAAAAATCACTTCATCCGCTACATCACGAGCAAATCGCATTTCGTGTGTCACAACAACCATTGTCATTCCTTCATTTGCTAAATCTTTCATTACTTTTAATACGTCTCCCACAAGTTCTGGATCAAGGGCGGAGGTTGGTTCATCAAATAGCATCACATTTGGTTCCATTGCTAACGCTCTTGCAATTCCAACCCGTTGTTGTTGACCACCTGATAATTGAAATGGATAATCATTTAATTTATCAGCAAGTCCAACTTTTACAAGCATTGAAGATCCTTTTTGATGAGCCTTATCTTTTGCTTCTTTTTTGACAATGATTGGACCTTCTGTAACGTTTTCTAACACCGTCATATGCGGAAAAAGATTATAACTTTGGAAAACCATCCCTGTTTGTCTCCGAAATATACCAAGTTCTTTTGCTGGGATTTTTTTTGAAAAATCAAGTGTCATTGAACCGATTGTCACCATTCCACTTGTTGGTGTATCTAATACATTCAAACAACGAAGCAAAGTTGTTTTTCCTGAACCAGATGGGCCAATAATAACGATTACTTTCCCTTTAGCTACGGACAAATTAATTCCTTTTAACACTTCTAGTTTTCCAAAACTTTTTTTGATGTTTTGCATTTCTATCATCTTATTCCCCCTAGCGAGCATGATAACGGTTTAGCCGTTCTTCCATGCGTCCTTGTATAATAGATAAAACAAAACAAATAACCCAATAAATGAGTGCCGCTTCTATGTAGATTGGTAAAACCGTATAAGAACTTGCCGCAATTTCTTGTGCTTTTCGAAACATTTCTGTTACCAGAATGACCGAGGCAAGTGACGTATCTTTTATGAGTCCAATAAAAGAATTAGAAAGTGGTGGAACAGAAATACGCATCGCTTGTGGGAAAATAATTCTTCTAAGTATCGTTGTA
This sequence comes from Caryophanales bacterium, assembly GCA_031546705.1. Classification (GTDB taxonomy): domain Bacteria; phylum Bacillota; class Bacilli; order Bacillales; family JAVBJX01; genus JAVBJX01. The sequence continues at coordinate 65,321 of JAVBJX010000005.1, read as the reverse complement.
TAAGACATCCCAATCGAATAACCAGCTTCCCACTGACCTTTTGGAACGGCTAGAATGGCAGCACGAATAATTTCAGAAGAGTACGCCCCAACATTAAGTGAAAAACCAATAATAGCTGCTGGAAAAGTGTCCAAAGTAATTCCGACACTTGGCAATCCATAAAAGATAATAAACAATTGTACAAGTAATGGTGTCCCACGAATAATCGAAACATACACTCTTGCGATCCATTCAAGTAGCTTAATGCGAAACAAAGGTTGCAAAAATGCTGGTACTGGTAATATCCTATTTATCCATTCTAATGGTCTAATTTCCGCAATTCTAGCAACTGCTGTTAATAACGCAAGAATCAAACCCAAAATAAACGTAATCACTGCAAGTGGAATTGTATACAACAAAGCCCCCTTCACTAAAGGAAGGAGGGAATTTATCAAGAGCTCTTGGTTTGGAATAATACTACTTAGATACATCTTCGCCAAACCATTTCTCTGAAATTTTTAAGTATGTACCATCATCTTTCATTGCCTTTAATGCTTTATTCACTTCCGTAACAATCTCTCCGCCATCTTTACGGAACATAGCCGCACTTGGCTGTCCGTCTTTTGCTGTTGCAACAATTTGAATTGGTGCATCTGGTTTTTGTTTTAAGTAATCAAGAATGGATAATTTGTCATTTAATAACGTATCTACACGCCCTGATATAAGTAAATCCATTCCAATATTAAAACTATCTACAGCAACAATTTCTGCTCCATAACTTTTAGCCATTTTTCCATAGTTTGATGTTAAAGATTGTGCTGATTTTTTCCCTTTCAAATCTTCAAAAGTCTTGACTTCTGTATTTCCTTTTTTTGTTACAACTACCGCACGTGACACAATATATCCATCAGAAAAATCGTATTTCTCTTGTCTTTCTGGTTTAATGCCAACTTCATTAAAAATTACATCTGTACGTTTGGAATCTAATCCTGCAAATAATGCATCCCATGGTGCTTCTACAAATGTTGCTTTTACTCCAAGACGTTTCGCCACTTCTTCCGCAATTTCCACATCAAAACCAGCTAATTTCCCAGTAGAATCATGAAAAGTAAATGGTGCATAGGTACCCTCTGTTCCAACTACTAATTCTCCTTTGGCTTTCACATCCACTAATAAGCCTGTTGCACTGCTATTTTTTTTAGGCTCTGCTTCCTTACTACAACCGATAGCAACCACCGACACTAGTAGTAACAAAAGAACCATAAATAACTTCCTCACACAAAAACCCCCTATTCATTTTGTTGTAACTAATTTCATTACCTTTATCATAATAAAGTGTAGCATGTATACTGTCAATGATAATGCAGTGAGAATTTTAAAATCTTACAATAAAAATTATAAGACTCCTCCCAATATCTCAAACTTTTAAAATATGTTATAATTTTAGCACAATCATTAAACAAATATATATTGGGGGAAAAAAATGAGATATGCTAAAAATGAATGTACAGATCAACAAAAAATGGATGAATTTCTAGCACAAGCAAAAGTGGGATTTCTTGGAATGGCAAATGAAAATATACCGTACGTGATTCCAGTCAATTTTGTTTGGCGAAATGGCTTTATTTATTTTCACGGAGCAGATACAGGAAGAAAAAATGACATGATGGCAAAAAATAATCATGTTTGCTTTACTGTAGGAGAAGACTACGGAACAATTGCTCACCCTGTTCCTGCCAATATTGGTACAGTGTACATGAGTGTAATAATTTCTGGAACAGTAGAACAAGTCGATTTAGGTGAAGGAACAAAAGCAATGCAAGCAATGATTGATAAATATGTCCCAAATTATTTTGATACACCATTATCAAAAACATTTATCGAGAAGTATCGTTCAGGTTTTGGCAGTAAAACAACTATTTTCAAAATTACACCTACACAACTAACAGCAAAAGCCTGTGAAGCGGATGAAGCTGTATTGTTTTTTGAGGGAAGAAGTGCGAAAGAGGATGTTGGAAAATAAATACATGTTTTTTTAATCTTTAAAATTCATAAAAATAACTGTTCAGACCTATCAAAATAACTATTCTGGTAGGTCTGAATAGTTATTTTTCTAGTCTAACGATTTTTTCTGATGGAATATATTTCAGTAGCACTTCGTGTAAGTTACGTATATCAATTGGCTTAGAAACAAAGTCGTTCATGCCAGCTTCTAAGTACAATTCTCTCACGCCAATAATAGCGTTTGCTGACAATGCGATAATTGGCACACTTTCATAACGTCCACCCATAGCTCGAATTATTTTTGTAGCATCTATTCCGTCTATACCAGGCATCATGTGATCCATAAATACTATATCAAAATCGTGAGTTTGTACTTTATCAATAGCTTCTTGCCCTCCTGATGCAGTAACTACTTTAATTTTGTACTTGTTCAAAAGTCCTTGACCCACCAGAAGATTTACAGAGTTATCATCTACCAATAAGACATGGACATTATTGGTTTCAAATCCCCCTAAGAGCATTTCTTTTTCTTTGTAGTATATGTTATCAAGTTGATGTCCAAGTATAAAGTTGATTAAGCTAGATGTAACCAATGGTTTATTTAAAATCCCCGTGTTTAAATCTAAGTGTTCCATTCGATCTTGCATATTTTTTGTCATAACAAACTTTGGTAACTTATCCGCTGGCAAAGTTTTGCTATAATCAAGTACAATTTTCAGTGCATTTTTTTCAAATAAAACATGGGTGTATGTATCACTGTTTAGTTTCGAATCAAATTCAGCATATTCATTTGTTATTTGAAAATTCACTCCTAAGTCAATCAACATCTTGTTGAGAACTTGGTAATGATATACATTTGACTCATAACAAAGTATATTATATATCTCTGGAGTAGATATGTGTATGGTGTTTTCTGTGTTATAAGTATCGCAAATAATATAAAAAGAAAATGTTGAGCCTTTACCATATTCACTACTCACACCAAATTCACCACCCATTAATCGAACCAACGATCGACTAATAGCTAACCCTAAACCCGTTCCCACAATGTTACGATTTTTTCTTGTATCTAACTGCGAAAACTCACTAAAAAGTTTGTCTATATCCTCAGGCTTGATTCCTATACCGGTATCTTTAATGATAAAATTTACTTTCAGTTTCCCACTATCCAAAAATTCTGGCAAACACTCAAAAGAAATATGTCCTTTTGAGGTAAATTTTATTGCATTATTTAAAATATTCAACAACACTTGCTTAAGCCTAAGTTCATCGCAATTAATCATTGGGGGCATATCTTTTGAAATAAAAACAGTAAATGTATTATTAGAAGAATGTGCCTTTAGTCCAACAATGTTAATGGTATCATTAATCAATGATGAAAAATCAAAGGGTACATTGATAATCTCCATCTTATGTGCATCAATTTTCGAAAAATCTAAAATATCATTGATAATCTTAAGTAAGGAGTCCGCTGAATGTTTTATAGCCAACGCATAATCTAGTTGTTCTCTGTTTAAATCTGTTAACATCATAAGCTCTGTCATTCCAGTGATGGCGTTCATTGGCGTTCTTATTTCATGACTCATGTTTGCTAAAAAATCGCTTTTAGCACGAGTTGCTACCTCAGCTTCGTTTTTTGCAGTCATGATTGGAGTTATGTCATGCCACTCAAAAAAACGACTGACTTTATCTTTTTGCATAGGTGATGATTGCATCGCAAACCATTGCTTTTCGTCATCTATTGTTATCTCGAAGTTTTTGGCTACCATTTGATTAGATTCCATTAGTTCTTGAAATAAAACGATCAATTCCCCAGATGAAAACAAATCCATAAGAGGTATTTTTTTGGCGTACTCCCTTGAGGGGATATTAAGCCAACTTGTTAGAGATTGGCTTACATAATCTACTTTGGCATTTTCATCAATGACCACCATAAAGTTAGGCGTAGTATTCATGATAATTTCAAATGTGTTACTCTTTCGTTCTGCTTTTCGAGAATGTGCTTCCCAAAATAAACAGATGAAATATGAAATGATATTTCCTAGATTAAAAGTCATAAATTCCATAACTTGATCAATAAACGTAGCATTTTGATCAAGCAAATTTTTTCCAAAAACAAACATGCATATAACAATCAAAGTGTTTGTCAAACCCAGAAACAGCAGTAGTCCGTTTCCTCTGTTATAGAGCAATGAAACATAGGTACTGCACAACGCAACTAAAAAATATAACCTATCCCCACCAATAGATAAGGCAACAGAGGTTTCACACAGTATCAACATGAAAGGTACAAACCAAGAAACAATGCCCACATTAACTTTGAGTCTATTCATAATAGTGACGGTGATACCCGCAATCATACCGAATACTAGCCGCATAATCCAATATATACCATCTACAAAGAAATAGCCGTATATGACACTTGCGATTACAAAAAACCAAACTATAAATACAGCAGAGATTTCTGCATTATAGTTTCGTTCTTTGCTATTTTCTCCTTTTGGAAATATAGAAATCATACAAGCCCTCCTAATCATTTATTGATTCATATATACTGGCAATATCAATGCCTCTTGGACACACAAAATCAATAGCGTAAGGTATAATTTGATAGTCTATCGAAGTTTCGAAAAACAGTTCACCATCTATAGAAATACACATAACCGTATCAGATACAACTTTTAAACTTGTTCCACTAAAATGGGATAGATGATCAGATAATTTCTGGTGACTGCCAGTTAAGTTAGTTGATACTATTTTCCAAGCATGCCTTTTTTTTGTCATATAGATATCTATCATAGCATCGTTTGGATGTGCATGCATTGTAGCAAACGATTTACTATAGTAGGGAGCATTAGCTACGACAAGTGCTGTAAGATCAGTAGCTTTCTTATTACTAGGCATGAGCATGTAACCAGAAACAAAAACTTCATTTAATTCTGATGAATCGCCCCCACCAATAGGCGTGATTGTGTACTGTTGATGGTTAGAAACAAATTTTTTTAAGGATAACAGTTCCCTAAATAAATAGCCCTTAGCGTTTTGCTTGTTTTTATTGATCATATGTATATCACGGGTACTTCCAGACTCTAAGCCGATGGCAGAAAAAGAAACTGCATAGTGTCTACCACAACGAATCACATCTATTGGTATGGTTTCAGAAAAAACTAGATTTCTAAGAGATAAAAACAAATGCTTCTTGTCATCACCAAAATACCTAATAAATGAATTGGTATAGCCAAGCGGATAGCAGGCAATTTGAACATTTGGCATACCAATTGAACCGTTTATGGTTTCAAAAAGTGTTCCACTCCCACCAACGGCGTATATCCTCACTATTTCTTTTTCATTGAGTAAAAATCTACGTACAAACCCTACAGTGTCACGACTCCATCGTGTAACGTGTATGTGGTACTCTATGTTTTTATAGTTCTCAAAAAAACTATCTATCATGTTAATAATCTCTTTTTGCTGACCTTTTACATTTCCAGCCAAGGGATTTATTACAAACAAATGTTTCATAGGTCACCGCCACATTAATTTAATAATTGTTGCACTCTATAAATAATATTTTCTTGTACGATAGGTTTAACAATGAAATCTGCTGCACCTGCATGGATTGCTTGATGTAAATAATCTCTTGTGGCGTTACCCGTTAGAAAAACAATCGGAACTTCTTTAAACTTTGATGTAGACTTAATACGTTTCGCAAGTTCTATCCCATTCATATTTGGCATTCCTATATCTAATATAAATAAGCTAATCTCGTGTTTGTCCAAGACCTTAAGAGCAGTCTCGCTTGAAGGTACACAAAGTACGTGATAATCATCTTTAAGAACTTCAGACAATACCATTAAAATTTCTGGTCTATCATCAACTGCCAATATTTTTTTCTTACTGTCAGATTTGCTTATTTTAGTCTCCACAATTTTTTGCGTAAATTCATCTATTAAACTTTGTATTGATTCTAGTGCTTCTTCTTGACGATAGGTTTTTAAATGAAGTTTTGCCATAGATGTCTGCGTTAAGAATGCAACAGCATGTATATCATTTAGCATTTCAAATGCTCGTCCAAACTCAACATTGTCTATTAAATATTTCACTGCTGACAAATCTGAGAGAATCGCTGTAAATTTAAATAGTTGATTAGAAGTTTTTAGTATTGCTTCTTTTGAATCTATAGAGGTATGCATAACTTTTTGCATATCAATTGACAAAGTAAATAATTCTGAAATAAATTTCTCTAAAAATATTTCGCAGACCTCTCTGTCTCCAGTTTTGAAGTAACTTATTATTTTTTCTAAATCAATGATTAATTTTCTAGCATATACAGCTGAGAGCAGAGAAATGCCTTCTTTTATACTTTGCATAAAATTTGATTCATTATTGGCTATAAAAGCTTCTTGTAAATTAGAAGAAAATATTGGCATAAGATCGATTAACTGCTCCATGTTTTTTGATACTTCCTCAAATTTGATTACTGAAAGGTCGGAAGGAAGTAAAACACCCGGTATCTTGTTAAGTTGTTGTATTCCTATGTCTTTTATATCCATGGTAAAAGCTCCTTTAAAGATAAAATGTGAGTGATTGCCATATCGCAATCAAATTCTTCTAATGCGTTACAAATCTTTTCTATTAATATATCTTCTGTTTTACCGAAAGTATACGCAGAAATAGAACTCATGTATGCAAGGGCAACCGTACTTTCAAAATCATCGGCTGCACTTTGTGCATTTTCAAGAACCGATATAAGTAATTGCTGATCGCCTGCTTTTTTAACTACATCATCTTCAATCATAATTGCATTTAACTCATCACTAAAAGCTGAAACAGCAGTAAGAAAGGTCGGAAATTGTTGCTTACAATAATCAAAATTACTTTCATATGCAGCTCGTTCAAGGTCATTCGCTAATTTACTTAATTTATTAGCACGTATATTTTTTAATGAACCTTTCATACCGTGAATCTGTATTGCGAAATTTTTAAAATCTTCCAAAGCTAGCAATTCAGAAACAGTGTGTATAAAATCAGGCAACAATCTGGCTGTAAGTTTTAGCGATTTGCTAACGATTTCTTGCATCCCACCAACAGCACTGATAGCATCTGCTATATCTAGCCCCTCTATTTTTTGTGCTACGTTTAGTAATGGATCTTCATATAAAATTTCTGGTTCTATACTTTTTGGTGATAATACTCCTTGATATATGTCTAATGAAATTTCATCATTATAAACCTTCTCAAGCCCAAGAGAAATTTGTGAGATATCTATATCTAAAAGCCAATATGCTAAGACTTGTTGTACATGAAGCAAGGCAGTTTCATCAGTAATAGAAAGTGATTGTGTTATATTGGTATTTTCTAATATGATGTATCCGATAAATGTTTCATTTTTTTCAAGAGTTACGACACAGATAGATACTACATCTTTTTCAAAGAATGTAAGTTTGTGTTGTGCTAAAGAAAACGAATTGAAAAAAGTTAACTTCCTATTCTGTACCAAGGGTGCAAGCAAATAGTGATAATAAAAATCACTCAAACTATCTGTGAAGATAGGTCGATTATCAACTAGCACTACTATTCTAACTTTGTTCCAATAAAATAGTTGTAAGGTGGAACATATTCCTGCAAATGTTACATTTATGTTTTTGGAATTCTTTATTACTTCCATTAATGATGCGTCTAAAAACTGGTTTAATTGGTATTTTTCCTGCATGATTTGATAAACTTGGAACTGTTCTACTATTTTGCGTAGTGTGCGAGATAGGGAATCAATTTCATGGATTGCTTTTGTTGAAACAGGTATCTCGGTTTCTAAAAGCCCCAATGAAATAGCATCAGTAGCTAAAGCGATAGAATTGATGGGTTTGGTGATTTGACCAACCACATAGGCAAGTAATAAAAGAAAAAGGAAAAGTAAAGCAATAAAACATATTGCCAGTACACCAAACATTTTAAAGGTATCTCCTAAAATCTCCGTTTCAGGAATAGCAACATGCAAATATAGGCTTTTTTTGAATAGGTCTATTTTGATAGGTTTAAAGTACGTAAATGCATCTGTGTTTAAAAATCCGTTGTGTTCATTGTGTAAAAATATAGGCTCACCTTTATGCATAGCTTCTTTAATTTTATCAGTATGACTAAATAAGGTACTAACATTGTCATTTGTATATGTCATGTCTGGTGAATAAAACACACGTCCATCAGGATAAAACATGCTTACAGAAGCATTGTTATAACCAAACCTAGAATCTACATGATTGGGCAACATAAAGGTAACATCTACGCCTATGCAACCAATTACTTTTCCATGACGAAAAATGGGACTGACCAAGGATAATGTATTGATAGGTGCTTCATTTAATTTATCATTGTGACTGTTCAACTTTTTTCTTTCAATATAACCTATAGACTTACCAGTATCTCTAGGATGAATATACCAATCACTTAGTTGTGGATTGTTAAGGGTAGATTCATCGAGGTTTTGAGAGACAACAATTTTACCATCAACCACGATATAAGACATTAAGAAACGTCCAGAAGACGCACCAGGATAGTCTTTGGTGTGTTTAAAATCCTTTCCATCAAATGCGTTTGGCTCAAAAACCATCCACGCATTGTAAATATTTTCATCTACTAACATAGATTTTAAAGCGTTGTTACTTTGTTGCCGAGCATCTACTGAGGTAGCATCCAAATCTCCTATTAATTTTGATGTGATTAGTATAATATGATTAATAGCTTCTAACTTACTTACTATTTTAGCTGAGTTAATCTCTATAATATTCTCTATTTCCATAGCACCTTGATCTACCTTGTTACTATAAATCTTTTGAAATATATAGATAGAAGTTATTAAAGTAAAAATAAGTGATGGAATCATTACAGACACAAGTATTTTACGTCTTATTGTATTTTTGATTTTTAGCACCTACCTGATTGATTATCTTCTATATTATACTATATGGGAAGCTATCTTGAAAGATTTATAATTAATTTTGCAGGATTATGCATTTCATTAGTTTGGGACGATTGGAGATGTTTTGCCTCCTTTCGTCCCACTCTCATTTTTTCAGCTCTCCACAATCTTAATAAAATTCGTTGTCGTTAGCACATAGTATCCACAATAAATAATAAAATACGCACTAACGGAAATCATGATTGGTATAAGAAGATTCACACCAATTAAATCCGAATACATTCCTGATGCCATTTTTAATAGCACGGCACTGTGTAAGCCACCAACTCCAAGTGGTAAGGCAAACGTAAATAAATTTTGTTTAGCAATAGCTATGCGTATTTCTTTCTTCCCCACCCCAAGCTTTGCTAAAATTTCGTAGCGATTTTTGTCTGCATGGGCTTCTGTTAATTGTTTGAAATAAATAATACTGCCTGTTGCCATAAGAAAAACAGAACCAACAAAACCTGCAACAAACAATATAATAGCTGAAGATTCTAGATTCCCACGATATTTTACATAAAAGCTACTTAGTTGGTTATCTTCTGTTGCTAATTCTTTCAAATTATTTCCTGTTATTTTTGCTGTCTTTTCCTCTTCCACTTCATATGATTGTAAGGTCATCACTGGAAGTTGTTTAGACATATCTGCAAATAATTTATCACTCACAATGACATAGAAATCAGGAAAGCTCCAATTAGCAACACGATCTTCTACTAGACTTTTGAAGTGTAATGTTTTGGTTTCTTTCGGTAACTTCAATGTAAGTGGTTGTTCCTGATACTGAGCAAGTGTATATTTTGTTGCTGCTGGTAAAATTGCTACTGCTTCATTGTCAGCAACGTGAACGGTTGTTTCTCGATGCAATGCAGATGATACTTGATTAAACGTGCTTGTTGAAACAACTTTAATTGGTGTTTTTGAAATTTCAAAGTAGCGTGGTATTAAAACCGTTTCACTTGCTGTTCCAGATACTTTAATGACTGGTATATCTATCTTCCCTGTAACTTTGTGTTCTTTATCTTCCTCTATAATGGATGCTATCTTTTTATTAAATGCTTCGTCCATAGCTACATGTTGATAACTAAATGGAGCAAACGCTTTTGTCATTTTTTCAGATATATAATACTGACTATATACCACACCAAAAAGGGACAGGACTATACCATTTAACAAAGCAATAATTGTAAATGCTTTTGTATTTGCTCGAACACGAAAAAGAAGTTGGGAAATACTAATAAAGCGAGTTCCTTGATAATAACGAGATTTATTTTTTTGAAATGCTTTTAACATATACACAAGTAGAGAACGAAATAGCAAGTATGTACCAATCAACATACATAGTATACCAATAAGCATAATTCTTCCAAATTGGGCATTTGATTCAATTGGGGTCAATAGTTGCCAATAACCAATTCCAATTAAAACAACTGCTATTACTGAGGAAATAGTAGAAACTGTTGGGACTTCTTCTCGTTCCTTTTCTGCTTGAAATAATTCAATTAGACGAAATCTGTAAATCAAACGATACGCTTGAATAGATGTAAATAAAGTAATAATTGCAAAGACTGTAACTGTATTTACAATAGCCGCCCACGAAAAATTCATACCAATTTCTATATTAATATCTAATAGTTTCAACAACATCATCGAAAATAATTTGGATAATAATGTTCCAACAAAAATTCCTGCCACAATAACAAGGGAACTAATCACCATACTTTCATAAAAAAGCATCAAACCAATCGTTCTTTTTTTCACTCCAAGTAAAGAATATAATCCAACTTCTTTCTTTCGTTTTTTTGTAAAAAAAGAATTAGAATACAAAATAAAAATACAAACAAATACAATCAAGATAATAGATGCACCGTTAAAAAGCGAGGACATGATGTCGGATGATTCCAGCCCTTTTTGAATTTCTGTACTATATTTTAATGAAACAAATGTATAATACACAACCACGCTAAATAACATGGATAAGAAATATAGGAGATAACTTCGCATATCCCCTTTCATATTTTTCCAAGCAACACTAAATAACGTCATGAATCCCACCACCTAAGACAGATAAAACATCTAATATTTTTCCGAAAAACTCTTTGCGAATCATTCCACCTTTTACAAGCTCTGTAAAAATAATTCCGTCTTTAATAAATAAAACTCGTTGACAATAGCTCGCTGCTACTGCGTCATGAGTGACCATTAAAATGGTCGCTTTATCTTGTTGACTTAAATTTTTAAGACTCTCTAATAAATCTGTTGCCGATTTAGAATCTAATGCTCCTGTTGGTTCGTCTGCTAAAATCAAACTTGGGCGTGAAATAATTGCACGTGAAGCGGCTGTCCGTTGCTTTTGTCCCCCAGAAACTTGATACGGGTATTTCTCCAAAATCTCTTGAATACCAAATTTATCTACGATTTCTTCTACTCTTTTTTCTATCTCACTCATGTTTATCTTTGCAAGTGCTAGTGGCAAAATAATATTTTCTTTCACTGTTAATGTATCTAACAAATTATAATCTTGAAACATAAATCCTAATTTATCTCGCCGAAACATAGATAACTCCATTTCCTTCATTGTTAGAATATTTGTTCCGTCAATCATAATTTCACCAGATGTTGGCTGATCAATTGTTGCTAGTACATTCAGAAGTGTTGTTTTCCCTGAGCCAGAAGGCCCCATAATCCCAACAAACTCTCCTTCCATTACACTCAAATCAACACCATCTAATGCTGTAAATAATTGCCCTTTTGCTCCATACACTTTTTTTATTTGTTTTGCTTCTATAATTTTTTTCATTTTTAATACCTCCTTGTATTTATTTTATAATGAATCAATAGGGCAATCCATCGAACAATCTTACAATCTGTTTGCTTACCTTACAGTTTTGTCACATTCATTTTGAAAAGAGAAATAGTTGATTTAATACGGTAGAAGAAATATATTGATATGGAGGTGTTAAAAATGAAAATCATGATAATAGAAGATGAAGTCACTATTCGGGAGATGGTTGCCGAAACGCTTACAAAATGGGGATTTGAAGTTGTATCTTTAACAGAATTCGAACAAATAGTACCGATTTTTATCAAAGAAAATCCTCATCTTCTCCTACTAGATATTAACTTACCAATGTTTGACGGCTTTCACTGGTGCAATAAAATTAGAGAGATTTCTAAAGTACCAATTATCTTTCTTTCCTCCAGAAATTCACCAATGGATATGATTATGGCAATGAATATGGGAGGCGATGATTTTGTTCAGAAGCCATTTCACACAGATGTTTTACTAGCAAAAATCCATGCCTTACTTAGAAGAGCATATGCTTATTTAAATACATCTTCTAGCGTGATTGAACACAATGGTATTGTTCTAAATCTGAATGGTTGGGAAGTTTTTTGTGGTGATAAAAAACTCGATTTAACCAAAAATGAGTTTACGATCCTACATATTTTACTCAAAAATCAAGGAACTATTATTCGTCGAGAAAAGATTATGAGAAGCCTTTGGGAAGATGAAAGTTTTGTCGATGATAATACATTGACTGTGAATATTACACGCCTTAGAAAAAAACTAGATGAACTCGGAAAAGAACAATTCATTACAACAAAGAAAGGGCAAGGGTATATCATTTCATGAGTTTTACACAGTATCTATTTGATAAGCGTTTTTTCCTTTGTCTGTACGCAATAATCATGAGTTTCGTTTCACTTGTTATGTTTTTTGGTTCCCAACATAATATTTTGTATACAAATTTTGGATGCTTTTGTTTCATTGTTACCTATCTCATCATTGGTTATTATCAGCGGAATAATTTCTATAAAAAACTCTGCGAAACTGTTGATTTTTCTGTGCTACCAAATCCACAAACAAATGAACAAACAATTTATTATACCCTTCTTAAAAAATTGCACGATGAACACTTAGAACAACTACAAATATTTTATGATGAAAAAAGTGAGCATCAAGATTTTATTATGTCATGGATTCATGAAATTAAACTGCCTATTTCGGCAAGTCGTTTGTTGATAGAAAATAGTAATTCAAAAACGATAGATTATATCGTGGATAAATTTGAAGATGAGCTAGATAAGATAGACCATTATGTTGAACAAGCATTGTACTATTCTCGCATTGATTCATTTGCCAAAGATTATTTTATTGATGAACTCTCATTAGAGAAAGTAGTAAAACATAGTATAAAAAAATATGCGAAAATGTTCATCACAAAACGGATCCGTATTAAAATGGACAACTCTGATACTTTCGTTCATAGTGACTTTAAATGGATGTCCTTTATTATTGATCAAATTATTACCAACTCTTTAAAATACACCGATGAAAATGGAGAAATTATTATTGTAATAGAAGAAGATATAAAAGAAAAACGCCTGCTCATTCAAGATACAGGCATTGGCATTAAAACAGAAGATATTAATAGAGTATTTGAAAAGGGTTTTACAGGCTCTACTGGTAGAAGCCATGCTAAATCAACGGGGATGGGCTTATATTTAGCAAAACAATTAGCTCTGAAATTAGGGATCACCCTGTCGATTGCATCAGAAGAGGGAAAGTATACGAAGGTTGTCGTTCACTTTCCAAATATAAGAAACTATTATCCTAGTTAGTTTTCTATCACTTGAACTAACTTAAATAATAAACAATCTACATTAATTTATCGGGACACTAGATCCTCTTACTATGGTTGAAATGCTTTCTCTTCTTATTGATTGAAGACTTACGGCACGTACTAGCATCTCAAGAATATGATCTGCTTTAAATGTATAATGTTTTTCTTCATCCACTGCAAAAACCATATTTTGTAACACTCTCACTCGAATTTGATAATCCAATAAAATAGGTGGACTACCTGATGAAATTTCAGACATTTTTTTGACAATTATGTCTGGATTTTCTTTGATAAGTATCTCCTTTATCTCTCCACCTGATTGTGATACTTTCAATAACATTTCTGTTTGGTCATCTGAATGATATACTCTATGAATCGTATAAAATGCATTATTGTCCATTTTAAATACCTCTTATATTTTTTAATTTTATACTTATTATAATCTTTATTTGGAAAAGTACAACAAAAATTTAATAGCTAACACAAATGGAGGGTGGACAGTCAAAAAATGATTGTCTCATCCTCCTTTTTTTGTTGTTAACACGCAGTTACTTCCCTATTGTAGCATGCAAAAATGTTATCTCATTCTGTAGATTTTATGTATAGAACCCACCATTAATATTCAATACTTGTCCATTTACATAATTAGAAAGTGGGGAAGCTAAGTAGAAAATTCCTGCCGCTGCTTCTTCTGGTAGCCCTGCCCTTTTTTGTGGAGTCATCTGTTCAAACATCGTACGAATTTTCTCTGGAATGCCTAAAGCAACTTCGCCAATAGATTCACCATGCTCTTTTGATCTCGTTAAACGGGTATCAATTAAACCAAATGCTACGGCATTACAGTTAATATTAAATGCTCCCCATTCCCGAGCCATTGTTTTTGTTAAACCAATCACACCCGCTTTTGCCGATGAATAGTTTGCTTGTCCAACATTCCCCATCACACCTGCAACGGAGGAAACATTAACAATTTTTCGATGTGTTATGATTCCGTTTGCAATTTCTTGTTTTGCCATACCAACCATATATGGTGTTGCCGCACGAATCAAACGAAATGGTGCAATTAAATGAATATCTAACATTGCTTGGAACTGTTCATCGGTCATTTTATGAACAAGAGAATCCCAAGTATAGCCAGCATTATTGACTAAAATATTTACGCCACCAAATGTTTCTGCTGTTTTTTTCATAATTTCTTCTGCAAAATCGCTTGCTGTGACATCGCCTACAAAAACAATTGCTTCGCCGCCATTTGCTTTAATTTCTGCGACAACTTCTTCTGCTGGAGCGGAATCTCGATCAGAAATGACTACTTTTGCTCCATGTTCAGCAAGCATTAAAGCAACTGCCCGTCCAACGCCACGTCCTGATCCTGTGACAATAGCTGATTGTCCTTTTAACATGTTGTTTCCTCCTTAAATAATAACTGTAAATTTGCCTTTTAATTTTACTTCTCCTGTTTCATTCACAACAAATAATTCACCTGTTTGTAGTCCATCTTGCTCTTTATTTATTTTACCATTAATTGTCAATTGTTCACCAGGAAATGTCATTTTTGCAAAGCGAACTTGAAAACTTCTTAATTGTTCTGGTGAAAACCATGTTGTTAGTGCTTGCCCAACCATGCCCATTACTAACATTCCATGAGCAATCGCACCAGATAGTCCTGCTTTTTCAGCAATTGGAACAACGGTATGAATCGGATTAAAGTCGCCAGATGCTCCAGCATAACGAACAAGTTGTGTATGCGTAATTTGTTCTTTTATGATTGGTTGTAATTCTCTCATTTCGCATCTCCCCCTCGCTCAATTACTGTTGAACGTCCGATAACGACACATTCGCCATCTCTTGTATACGTTGTTTCAATAATAATAAAAGTCATGCCCATGCGTGCTTTTCTGCTGATAACTTTTACTGTTGCTTTAATGAAGTCTCCTGCATAAATCATTTGGTGATACTCATACTCTTGTTCTCCGTGTAATACGTGTAAAGGATTTACTTCAAGCATTTTCACAAGATGTTCAAAGTCCATTCCACCCCACATATCCATGACAGTTGGAAATGTCGGTGGTGCTGGGATGGTACGAAAACCTTTTTCCTTTGCTGCTTCCATACTATAATAAATCGGATTGTTATCACCGATAGCTAGTGCCAGTTCTTTAATTTTTCCTTGCTCGACTTGAAATTCAAACTCCATTGTATCCTCCTATAGTCCAAGATTTTTGGCAATAATCACTTTCATAATTTCATTTGTACCTGCATAAATAGCGGCAACTGGTACATCACGGTAACGCTTTGCAATCTTGTAATCTTCCATATAACCATAACCACCATGCAGTTGCATACTATCACTTGCCATTGTTCTTGCCATATCCGTTAACCACCATTTTGCCATTGATACTTTTGTCACAATATCTTTTCCAGCTATGTGGTCAACAATTAATGAATCTAAAAATGTTTTGCCGATTTCTACTTGCGTTGCCATTTCAGCAATTTTGAATTGGATTGTTTGGAGTTTGGAAATAGATTTCCCAAATGCTTCTCTTGTTTTCACATAATCCAATGTCATTGCTAATATTTCCTCGGAAGCTGCTTGTCCAGAAATTGCTACAGCAAGGCGTTCTTGTTGTAATTTTTCCATTAAATATTTAAAGCCTTGCCCTTCTTCACCAATTAAATTGGTTATTGGTACTCGGCAATCTTCAAAATAAAGTTCAGCTGTATCTTGGGCATGAAGCCCAACTTTTTCTAGCTTTCGCCCTCTTGAAAAACCTTCCATTCCTCTTTCAATAACAAGTAAACTAACTCCTTTATGTTTTGGAGTGGCAAATGGATCTGTTTTACAAGCAACAACAACCAAATCGGCGTGAATACCATTTGTAATAAATGTTTTTTGTCCATTCACAATATAGTGGTCACCATTACGAATGGCGGTCGTTTGAATATTGGCAAGGTCAGAACCTGCTCCTGGTTCAGTCATAGCAATCGCCGTAATTGTTTCACCAGTCACACATTTTGGTAGCCAACGTGTCTTTTGTTCTTCTGTACAATAACTTGTAAGATATGGAACAACGATTTCATTATGCAAGCTAATGCCAATCATACTTGCTCCAACTCTCTCTAATTCATCAAGAATAATTGCCGCAAAGCCCCAATCAACTTCCACCCCACCATATTTTTCGTCAATTGTTGGGCAAAGGTAGCCATTCTCTCCCAACTTTTCCCAAAATGTCCGTGGAATGAGGTGATCTTTCTCCCATTGTTCATAGTATGGAACTGCTTCTTTTTCTAAAAATCTGTGGAATGTTTTGCGGAATAGTTGGTGTTCTTCTGTTTCAAATGAGTACATACAATTTCCCCTAACTATATTTTAGTTTGTAAATTGATCCCGTAAATTATATTTTAATATTTTTCCAGAAGCATTGCGTGGTAATTGATCGACAAAAAATGCTTTTCTAGGAATTTTGTAACCTGCTAAATGTTCTCTACAAAAACTTTGCAATTCTTCCATTGGAATTGGCTGTTTATCTTTTGTCACAATAACTACAGCCACTGTTTCTCCCCATTTCTCATCAGGCACACCAATCGTTGCTACTTCTAAGACATTTGGATGATAATACATCACCTGTTCTACTTCAACAGAATAGACATTTTCACCGCCTGAAATAATCATATCTTTCTTTCGGTCAACAATTGTCATATATCCATCTTCATCAATCGTTGCTAAATCACCAGTCAAGAGCCAATCACCAACAAACGTTTTTGCTGTTTCCTCTGGCTTTCTATAATACTCTTTCATAATGGATGGACTACGCAAAATAAATTCGCCAATTTCTCCCGGATGAACATCTTCCATCAAATCATTTACTACTCGGGCTTCGGTATAAAGAATTGGCTTTCCACCTGCACCAAGTTTTGTCTTATGTTCTTCTGGATTTAAAATTATTCCAGTCGGACCAGACTCTGTTAAACCACATATATTATAAAACTGATCTGTTTTAAGTAACTGTATACATTTTTTTATTAACTCTGGAGCCATTGGAGCTGCTCCGTACATACAACTTGTAATAGAAGATAAATCATAAGCTGCTGTATTTGGAACTTGCAATAGAGCATTGTACATGGCAGGCACACCAAAAAATTTCGTAACCTTGTATTCTTGAATTGTTTCGAGTACAGCAATAGGATTGAAATCACGATGAATAACTTGACCTGCACCAACACATATAAATGGATTCAGAAATACATTTAAAGCGGCACAATGAAAAAGTGGAGCAATGTGTAAGAAACGATCTTCCGCTCTAAATCCAAGAGCCATCGCTAGCATAGCATTTAATGTTACGATACGTTGATGGTCGAATAATGCACCTTTTGGTCGTCCAGTTGTCCCTGATGTATATAAAATTTCTGCATCATCCGTAGGTTCAACAATAATATCTGGCTCATTTGTATTAGAAGCATACATTTCGGCAAGGGTTGTATATTCACTTTCATTAGACACAACAACTATTTTTTTCAATGTAGAAACAGACTGACTAGCATTCTCTACTACTTTTTCAAATTCTCCATCACAGAAAATGATAACGCTTTCAGACTGCTCCAATATATAGCGTGCTTCTGTTGCCACAAGACGGAAATTTATTGGTACTGCTACGCAACCAGCTTTCATAATCGCATAAAATACAATAACAAAATCATCGGAGTTTTTCATGTAGAGTGCAATTTTGTCACCTTTTTTAAATCCTTGTTTTAGTAACCCATTTGCTAGACTGTTTACTTTTTCATTTAATTGTGCATACGTATACGTCCGACCTTCACACGTCAAAGCCCACCTGTTTGGATATCTTTTTGTATTGATCGTTAAATTTCTACCAATATTCATTGATTCTCCTCCTATCAAGTTCATTCTACTACATGATTTCTTGTATTATACTATATAATTTTTAGGAGAGCGACTAAAAAAGATGCAAAAATTAAATCTTTTTGAGATTTTCACCTATTTATACTCTGCCATTAAAGCTGTTTTTGTATTAATTATTGTTCTTTTGGACAGAATATATAATAGAAACATAGAATCTGTTCAAAGGGACTTTTTACATGATTAATTTCCTAAAAGATATCGCTAAACTATCCAATAAAAGAACAACAAAAACTATTTCAATCCTAAAAAGTAAAACTGTGTCTTGATTTAGCAAGAACGATTAAATCACCATTCAAAGAGTAAGGAGTTAAGATATTATGGACAGGACAGAAAGACAAAAAAGATTACAACGAAAATTACAACAAGAAAAAGAAAGGGATGAAAAAGAAATTTATAAACAGATTGCAAGTGAATATTGCGAAGAACTAATATTGAAAGAAACCATCGTGGTTTTGAAAGAATATGAAAGCGATACTTTATATGAAGAATTCTCGAAATACTATTCATTTGATTTTTCTGGGAATGGAAGAATTGATTGGAGTAGAATGGGAAATAAAAAGATTGTGGAAAATGCAGAGGAACTTACCAAATTTATTAAAAATCATGGTTTTGAAAATAGTCAGGTTTATCTTTTGAAGAAATTTTCCACTACCTTTGGCTCGAACCCTGTAATTGAGACAGTGATAGAAAATGTAATAGCTAGTTTTGACAATTTATTGGATGAGGAGCAGTTTATTTTTTGTCCATCAAAAAGATATGTAATGGAAATTCCGTTCAGCCAACTTGTAAGAGTAGGGATGAAAAAATAGTAACCAAGTATTACACTCATTACGTGTCTTTTCAAATTAAGAGCAACAATCTTTACGAAAACAACTTACATTAAAAAAACACCGCCTACCTCTCATAGCTTTTCCTATGAAAAATAGACGGCTCTATTCCTATAATGTACTTACTTCTTCTTTCAAACTTCTCGTATACTTAATTTTTTTCATCATTGCAAAGTAAGCAATCGTTCCAGCCATACAAATTACAGCAAAGACACCTAATATAAGCATATCATGAAACATTTGCGAAAAATCTCCACTGGAAATGACTGCTCTAAATCCATCAACTGAGTAAGCCATTGGCAAAAATGCATGTAATGGTTTGAGTGCATCTGGAGCTAATTCTAATGGAAATGTTCCGGCACTCGTTGCCAGTTGTAAAATCAGTAAAATAATAGCAATGAAACGACCAGGATTATCTAATATTGTCACTAGGAATTGAACAATTGCTAAAAATGTTAAACTTGTCACTAGCGACATTAGAAAGAAATAAAATACATTTTGAACATCCAAATCCAGTCCTATTAACAAAATCGCATCTAAAAGTAGTGATTGTAACACTCCAACAATTAATAACACCCCAAATTTCCCAAAAAACCATTGAAGCCCTGATTTCGGTACAATAACTGGTTCACGTACTGGAAAAACAATCGTTAATAATAATGCTCCAACAAATAAACCAAGAGAAGCAAAATATGGCGTAATTCCTGTTCCGTAATTCGGTATTTTGTGAAGATCATTGATTTGTAAATCTACAGGTCTAGCAAACATATCATATGTTTTGTCCGTTGCTTTCACTTTAGAAGCATCATTTGCCCCCTCAGCTAATTTTGTTTGTAGTTCATTACTTCCTGTCTGTAATTTCGTCATGCCTGTTGAAAGTTGACTTGTTCCATCGACTAATTTTATTAATCCAGTTGATAACTGATGTGACCCAGAAGCAAGTTGTTTTGCTCCACTTTCAAGTGCAACTGCACCACTAGAGAGTTTTGTTAATCCATTTACAAGTTCTCTGCTACCAGTTGTTAATTTGTTCACACCCGTTTGCATTTCGGTCATTTTTCCAATAACTATTCCCATATTGGTTGAAATATTTGTTTGACCCGCTACTAATTGATTCATTGCTGTAAATAATTGCTGTTGTCCAGTTGAAAGTTTTGAAATACCTCCTGCTACTTGTTGTTGTTTTTCTGCTAATGTTTGAATACCAGTCGCAAGTTGTTGTGATCCTTGCTGTAACTGAGTTGCAGAATTTGTTAATTGTGCTATTCCACCAGCTACTTGTGTACTACCAGTTGCTAAAGCTTGTGTGTTTTGCAGAAGTGTTTGATATGTTGCTTTTTGGACTGGATCAGTTGAAGACAATTGTAACTGTGTTAATTTTGCTACTAATTGTTGTAAGCCGTTCGTTACATTTGTTGCACCATTTAAAGTGGTAGTCGCACCTTCATTCCATTTTGTTAAACCCCCCGCAAGTTTTGTAGCACCATCACTTGCTTCCGTTGCTCCATTTACTAGAAGAGGCATATTTTTATTTAATTGTTGTAAGCCGTCTCCTACTTGATTCATTTTTTCATGAATAGTTATTGCACCAGATTTTACTTTGTTCACACCTTGTAATAATTGCTTTTCCCCAGTAATTAGCTGTGGTACTCTATTATTTAATGTAGTTAACCCTGTTTGTAGTTGTTGTGATCCTTGTTTGGCACTACTCATTCCTTGTTTAAATTGAGTTGTGCTTGTTGCCAACATGTCTAAATTAGTTGCTATTTTCTCCGAAGCATTATTTGCAGTTGATACACCACTAGAAAGTGTAGTCATTCCATCTGAAGCCGAATGAATGCCAGTAGAAATTTTTTCTGCTCCGCTAGACGCATTTACGAGTCCATTTGCTAGTATATGAATATTATCAAACATCACTTTTGCATACGTTGAAGATATATTACTCGCAACTTCTTCTTTCACTTTCTCCATTGCCGAACTACCGATTTGTGTAGCGACAAAGTTTCTTGATCCATTTGGAATATACATCATTTCTAATTTTTTTGGATTCTCATCACTGAGTGTTGCCGCATTGGCTGAGAAATCTTTTGGGATGATTAGTTCCATATAATATGTACCATCATCTAACCCTTTACGTGCGGTTTGTTCATCGACGAATTTCCAAGCAAATTTTTTATTGTCCTTTAGACTCGTTACTAATTCATGTCCGACATTTAATGTTTTGTTATTAAAAGTTGTTCCAGCATCTTGATTGACAACAGCAACAGGCAATTTATCTAACTGGCCATAAGGATCCCAAAATGCCCATAGTAAAATCCCACTATACAAAACTGGAATAAATAACACAGCAATAATCGGAATGAAGATTTTTGGGCTAGAAAATATTTTCTTTAATTCATTTTTTAACATCGTAATTCTCCTATTTGACTGATTTATTCATTTGGTCATAATGTATGAAAAAAATACTCATCCCATTCATGAGTTCTCTACTACTGCCAAGCCTTGTAAAAAATATAATTCCACCAACTGTTCAATCTTTTCTTCAGGAAGTGGCTCATGTTGTTGTTCCCAATCAAAAATTAGAGCAACATACATTTTTAGAAGTATAAATGCTGTTAATTCTGGATCACATGGTTTGATTTGACATTGCTCAATTGCTTCCTCAATCTTTGTACGAGCAAATACCATAATTGCTTGTTCCAATCGATTAATTTCTATTTGAACAATAGATGTTCCCATGTTATTTACTTCTTGTCTCAGTTGTGTAATAAGTTGATGTTTTTTCCTGATTTCCATCATTTTATAAGCTACTCGATGAAAATTTGTTGTAAAAGAATCATCTTGCTTAATAACTGCTTCTGCTTCTTTTTGTAGTTGCTTAATAATAGAAGAAATAATTTCTACAAGTAGTTCTTCTTTATCTTTAAAATACGTATAAATAGTTCCTTTACCCACATTTGCTATTTTAGAAATTTGTTCAATCGTTGTTGCTTTATAACCAAATATTGTAAAAGAATTTGTTGCTGCTACTAAAATTTGTTTTTTACGCATTTCAAAGTTCCTCCTTTCAACAAATGACTGTTTTGTCCATTTGGTCATTTATTGACTTTTACTTTATACCACTGTTTAGAGATTGTCAAGATTTTTAATAAAAAAATAATAGAAGGAGATTAGCATCTTTCTCCGCTAATCTCCTAAAAATACTCGATTATCAAAATAGAATACATAAAACTGCTCGCTCAAAATAACCATTCCCGAAAAAAGCAGATCTATATAATGTTTTTATTCAAAGTAGGACTTACTATATAAATCCTCCTAATTTACGCAGTCGCTTCTTCTGCTTCCTTGACTTTTCTTTGATGATAACGATCAACCAATACGTAAAATACCCCAGCAATTAAACTTCCAATTCCAAGTATCGTAAACAACACATTTCCGAGCGACCTGTCAAATAAATATCCGCCAAGTAATGGCCCAAATACGCCACCAATAATCCACTGTAAATTCGCTGCTCCCATATATGTTCCACGCAAATGTTCAGGAGCAATATTGGCAACAAAAGTCATTTGTACAGGTGACATGACCATTTCTCCAAATGTGTATACCGCATACACAACCATCATAACCATCAGCATCACTGCAAAACTTGCTCCTGATGCATCCAACCATCTTGGCAACCAGCCAATTCCAAGTAATCCTACTCCAAATAAACTAGCTCCAAGCAACATGACCGAACCACTATTTTTATTACTCGCCCATGCAGAAATCGCAAATTGCAATAACACAACCATTAATCCATTCATAGACATTAAATATGGAAATGGATTTTGTTTATCAGTAAAATGGACTAGTTCTCTATCAAAGTGAAGTGGCAACATTCCCTCTCCTACTGAAAATCCCATCGAAATAATAATTCCAGTCGCCACAAATGTAAATAAGACTCTATCTTGAAGCACAATCCGAAACACCGACATGTTCATATTGCCTTCCTCATCCTCATTCTTCTCAAGCACCTCTGGTTTTGTTTCACGAATCAAGAACAGTAATGCCAGTGCAAACAGAAATAAAGACCCCGATGCAATCATAAACAGCAATGCTTTTGGAACAAAAATAATCATTGCACCAATAAGTGGACCAATTGCTGCACCAATATTCCAACCCATTCTCATTAAACCATATGCTTCCGTTCTCTCTTCTTTCTCCGTCACATCTGCTATCATTGCTGATGCGGCTGGACCATAAAAAGAATTCAACATTCCCGAAAATGCACTAAGTATTGTATACGCAAGAAAATTACCAAAAACAATATATCCAAGCATAATAACCGCACTTCCAAACATGGAAAACACCATCATTGGCTTTCGCCCATACGTATCGGCAAGCCGCCCACCAATTAGTGAACCAAGAACAGCAGCAAATGATTCAATCGCAATAACTATTCCCACTTGAAAAAGTGAATCTGTTTTATCTTTTAAATACAATGTAAAAAACGGCATTAACATAAACATGCTTATACTACTTAAAGACGCTCCAAAAAATTGAATCCATATATTTCGATCCATTTTCTTTAAGCGTGTAAATAAATTTCTCATCCTTTTTCCTCCCCTAATCTATTACTCAGCTAGTTCGCCATCCTTTCTGCTGTTATTTTTTTGAATTCTGGCATTGTTTACCTGTGGTGCTAGTTAGAAATTATCATCTAACTAGCACCAGTGTGACTATTTCTATCATAAATCGGCAACACAACTTACCCAGCTAACTCTGACTTCTTCCCTTGTTGCAATTCATACATTTGATAATAACGTTCGTGTGCTTTCATTAATTCATCATGATTACCACGCTCGACAATTTCTCCTCTATCCAACACAAGAATTTGATCAGCATTTTTAATAGTAGAAAGTCGGTGAGCAATAATAAAAGTTGTTCGTCCTTTTTTGAGTACATCTAGTGCATCTTGAATAACTGCTTCGGTTTCTGTATCAATATTTGCGGTAGCTTCATCTAATACAAGAATTGCCGGATCAAATGCTAATGCTCTGGCAAATGAAACGAGTTGTCTTTGCCCGGACGATAATGTGCTTCCCTTCTCAATCACTGGTTCATCAAATCCATTTGGTAAGTTTTTAAGTAGTCGCTCTGCTCCAACATCTCGGAGTGCTTGATCTACTTTCTCCCGAGTAATAGCTGGATCATTTAAGCTCACATTTGTGGCGATTGTTCCTGTGAATAAGAATGGATCTTGCAAGACAATTGCCATATGCTTCCTTGTTGTTTGTTTTGGCAACTTCGACATATCTTGACCATCAATTAGAATTGTCCCTTTTTGAATATCATAAAAACGTAAAAGTAAATTCATAATTGAACTTTTTCCTGAGCCTGTATGACCAACTAAGGCAACTGTTTCCCCTTGTTTTGCGGTAAAGTGAATGTTTTTTAATACATAATCATCTTCTTTATAGGCAAATGACACATTATCAAAAATAACATTGCCTTTGTATCTGTCCATTTTTTCTTCGCTAACATCTATTCCTTGTTCATCTAATAATTCAAACACACGACTTGCCGCTACCCGTGCTTGTTCTAAGTTAGCTAACTGGTTAATCATACCAGTGATTGGTTGGAACAAACGGTTCAAATAATCAACAAATGCATATAACATTCCCATGGAAATGACGCTCGCAGGCTCGAAAGACAGATTGCCGAAATACCAAATGAGCCCAACAAATGCTAAGTTACGAAGCACACTTACTAAGTTGAATGCCATCGTTGCATTTAACGTCAGCATTTTATTTTGATACTTAAAGTAATCGCCATTCATTTCTTCAAATTCACTTTTTGTTTCTGATTGCCGGCGAAATGCTTGAATAATTTTCATCCCTTGAATCGATTCATTAATCATTCCATTAATATCACTTAATCTCGAACGAATCATGTGATTGTAATGTGCGGCATATTTCCGATAAAAGATAATCCAAATAACTAAGATTGGTAGAAGAATTAAACAAATGGATGCCATTTTTACATTGAGTAAAAACAAGGCAATAAAAATCCCTGTAATATAAATAATGCTCGTAAAAAAAGTAGAAACAACCGTTACATATAACTCTCGAATAGCTTCGGTATCATTTGTAATTCTTGAAACCACTTTCCCTGCTGGCAAATTATCAAAGTAATTAATCGGTAACGTCTGAATATGTCCAAACACATCATCACGCATTTTTTGAATAATACGATTGGAAGATTTTTGCAAGAAAAATCGCTGCCCGTAATGAAAACCTGATGCAATCACTAACAATCCAAAATAAATAGACAATAATTTAATTAACCGATATACTTCTGGTTCATAAAATTTGTATAGCTCCGAACTCGATAATAAGTTTGCTTGATACGTAACAACTTCTTCCCCACGTTTAATAGAAAGTGTTTCGTCTTTCACTGACCGCTCTCCATCAAATTTGATTGCTTTATCTACAAAATAATATTTCCGTCCGACTTGAAGCACACGAATCTCATGACCTTTACTTTCTCCACTTGAAAAACGGTCTTCACGTTTGTACCATTTATTTTCATATGGCACAGCATCTTCACTTTTCTCTACCTCGTACCATTTGTACTCTATACCAAGAATATGTTGGTCAATCATCCGTTTTGCGACAAACGGCCCCGTTAATTCTGCTCCAACCGCAACGGACAACATAAGTAATGCTCCAATAATAATAAATTTAAAATGGAGAGCGTACTGAACTAATCTTTTTCCTACCATAGTTACGCCTCCTCTGCTTGTTTGACTTGTTGACGGATATATTGTTCGCTATACCATCCATTATTTTTAATTAATTGTTCGTGCGTTCCTTCTTCCACAATCCTTCCGTCATCTAATACAACAATCCAATCAGCATGTTCCACAGCTGATAAACGATGGGTTGTAATGAGTGTTGTTTTGTTGGAACGCTCTCTGCGGATATTTTCAATGATTGTTGCCTCTGTTTTCGCATCAACAGCTGACAAGGCATCATCAAGAATTAAGATTTCTGGATCAACTAACAATGCCCGTGCAATAGAAATCCGTTGTTTTTGTCCACCAGACAAGGCAACTCCTTTTTCACCAACAAGTGTTTCTAATCCTTCATTAAGCATGGAAATATCATTACGAAATGCACTTAAATCAATGACGTTTTGTAACTTTACATCTGGTGCATTTTTATTTCCAAATAAAATATTTTCTTGTACTGTTCTTGAAAATAACACATGATCTTGCGGTACATACCCAAGCCATGATTGAATCGTATCAATGGCAATTTTTTGAAGTGGCACATTAGAAATTTCAATGTCACCTGTCCCAAGTGGATATTCACGCAGTAACTGTCTGATCAAAGTTGTTTTTCCGCTCCCTGTTCTACCAACAATGCCAAGTGTCTGCCCTTTTGTTAGATTAAGCGATACATTTTCTAAATTATTGACAGTTGATGTTGGATAACGGAATGTGACGTTTTTAAAAACAACTGTTTCTGGTATAGTCACTGAAACTGTTTCTTCTACGTCTGTTACATCTTGTTTATACGTCAATGTATCATTCACTCGGTCAAAAGAAGCATTTCCTCTTTGCATGACATTAATTAATTCCCCAACTGCAAACATTGGCCAAATCATCATGCCTAAATATACGTTAAAAGAAACAAGTTCACCTAAAGTGATTTCCCCTCGAAAAACGAGTGATGCCCCGAAGCCAAGTCCAATTAAATAACTAATGCCCACCAATAATTTAATCGTTGGATCAAATAACGAATCAATTCGTGCAACGTTCATGTTTTTATTAAATACATCTTCCGTCATCGCATGAAATTTCGCATGGTCTGCTTTTTCTTGCACATACGAACGAATTACTCGCACGCCTGACACAGATTCCAGTACATAATCATTCAATCCCCCAAAAGAATCTTGAGCAATTGTAAACCGTTCATGAATATGTTTTCCGTACTTATTCATTGCCAATGCCATAATTGGTAATGGTAAAATCGACATAATTGTGAGCTTCCAACTAATGGTAAAGCCCATTGTACAAACAATTGTCAGCATATATACACTAGAGTCAATCATGGTTAAAATTCCAAATCCCGCTGTTTGTGCAATTGCTTTTAAATCATTTGTTGCTCTCGCCATTAAATCGCCTGTACGGTTTTTCTCATAAAAAGTTGGTGTCATTTTTAATAATTGCCCCATCAAACGAGAACGTAATATTCGCTCAACTATAAATGAACCACCAAATAACGTCCGTACAAATACATACGTCATTAAATAAATCACAACAGTTAACAACAAAAATCCTGTAACATATTTCGTTAATGTTTCACTATTCATTTCCCCTGTATTAATGCTATCAATCGCATTTCCAATTACTTTTGGTGGAATTACTTCCATGACACCAAGTGCAACTAAAAATGTAATTGCCAATGTGTACCTTTTCCATTCCTGTTTAAAAAACCAACTCATTTTCCCGAGTATTGCAAACATCCTATCGCCCCCTTTTAATTTTCAAATTTGTATTCACTAACCACTATCAAGTGTTTCCTTTCCTATTACCGTAAACATCAAAAATCTAGCCATCATTATCCCCCCTAAAAATTTCTCACCCTTTACATTTAGAACAATATGTACAAAAAAGCGGAAAGGATGATTTTCCTTTCCACTTTTAGTGAGCACAAAAAAAGCACACCGCAACAGAGGCGACATGCTTTAAAAAAGCACACACCACGCCCTAGAAAGGAACGTGATCTATGCTTGAATTATCTGAAATAATTTTAGACAACTATTAGTTGGAGATCACGTCGAATATTCATTTGTTGTACAGCATTTACATTTTTCATGACGCTAACCTCCTTTAATTGATTTTTTAACACTTTTTCATCCTAACATTGACTTTTTTGTTTGTCAATGGTTTTTGGAAATATTTGGATGCCAATTTTCCATCTCTGAAAATTTATCTATTAGATTTATCCCCTGATTTTGATTTTTTTGATGACTTTTTCCCATCAGTTTCCTTCACTTTTTCTTCCACCAGTTTTATTAATTCTTGATAGTGCGTTGCTTGTAACTCTTCTAGTTGTTGTTGATATTGTTTTTGCATATGGAGAATAATTCTTTCTTTTTCCAGTTCTGCCTTTTCTGCTTCCAAGTCTGCTTGCTCATACGCTCGATCTATTTTTTCTTGTGCTTCTTCTAACTGTTCTTTGCGTTGTTCTTCTAACTTCTTTAACTGCTCCGATTGTGTTTCATTGATTCTTTGTACCCGTTGATTTGTAGTTCGCAACTCTTCTAATTGGACTTGATACTGTTTTTGCATATTGAGAACTGTTCGATCTTTTTCAATTTTTGCTTTTTCAATTGCTTGTTCTAATTGCTCTTTTGCTTGTTGTTTGATTCTCTCTAGTTGCTCTAATTGTCTTTCATTTATTTCTTTTTCTTGTTGGTTAGCAGCTTGTAAGTTCTCGAGTTGTTCTTGTAGTTTCGTAGATTCCTCTGTTAGTTTCTTCATATTTTGCGTAATTTCTTCGTGTTGTTCTTCTAATTGTCTTAGTTGTCCGACAACTTTTGATAAATGCAGAGACTGTTCTGAATGATTTCCATTTAAGTCAACTAGTTCTTTTGATGTTGTTTCTTGTTTGTTTTGCAAATCTGCAATCAGACTATTTTTTTCTTGTAACTCTACTTCTTTTGCTTTCAATGCACCATCCATTTGGTAGCCTAAATGTAAATAAACGGTATTTATTTGTTGTGTAAAAAACTCTAGTTCTCTCAAACTCTCTGCAATCGTTGGAATATTTTTCTTTGCACTCTCCAGCTCATAAACATGAATAACAGATTTCATCAGATTTTCTTGTGTCACTCCACTATTTATTGACTCTATTAATTGTTCTTTGAGTTTTTCTCGTTCTTCTATCGTTTCTTTCATTTTGTGAGTTACTTCTTCTGCAAGTGCTGTATATTCTTCCGTCATATCAATCACCCCTTATGTATGTATAACTTTATTATATACAACAATTAGCATATTTCAATAATAAGAGGATGAAATCACAAATATGTATAGAATTCTTCAGATAGTAAATACGGATTTTTTGTATCTACCATTTTGTTTTCAAGTAGGATTTTCCCTATATTCTTCTCTTTATTGTGGATTATTCTATCTCTTTGTGTATATATTTTTTTAAGGCAATAGGGATCTTTAATAGATTTATCGACTCCATATATATATTGTAAAAATCAAAGGTTGTACCTTCTGAAAATGGGCATCCTTCAAGTAATAACTTACTCTCAAGATACCCAATTGACTTATCAATATTTATACATTTTTTACTTATAAATATTTCATTCTAATTCTGTAGTTTACTGAAAATATTACAATGACAAGTATCAAGAACCCATCAAAGCACTTATAACAAGAGATAGCAAGAACAAAATAATCACAAGAACAATAATTAAAAGTATGAGTATAATTTTCTTTAAAGAAAATTTGTTTGTACAGTATAAAAAAATACCAAATAATAAGATAGAAATGTACAATGCATACATACTGTATGGGGCTAAACTGTAAGAAAAAGGAGGGCCAACATGTAAAAATTCATGTACCCACCAAAAGAAAAAGGTAAAAGATAAAATAAGAGAACCATATTTACATATAGTCATAACTATTTTTTAATCCCCTTACATCATATTTTAATTAAAACAGCAAGATAATCACAAATTAATTTACTGATTTTGAAAATTTACATGAATATTTACTTCCAAATAACAAAATCTTGCGTGAAATCAGGAACAGAAGTTTCTTGAGTTTTACTGTTCTTTAAATTCAAGACAATCAATTTCTTTTTACTATCTTTTGTACTAACAAAGATTAATTCATCTTCCTGTAAAACAGCTTTATTTACTTTACCCTCTAATTTATACATTTTTAAGACCGTTTCTAGTTTGTTATTGTATTTCAGTAGATGTGATTCATCTACACCCGCAAGTTGAAGAATATATATATACCCGCTTTCGATAAAAATATTGGAGTTATATTGACCAAGAAAATCAACTGTTTTTTTTGTAAATCCTGTAATCTATAAATAAATAATTTCGCATCTCCTTCAATACTATCAAACCCATTCACTAGCAAATACATATGGTCATTATAAAACTTCATGTCAGCAATCATATACTCTCCATCCATTGGAAGGGTTCTTTGGATTTTTGCTTCATTGAAGTTAATTTCTATTACAGAAAATTGTTGACTTGTAGGTTTTTGCATATCCCTCACATATACATAAATATTCTTTCCATTACTTTGACAATGATAAGGTATTCCCTTTACTCGAAGTGTCTTTTTCTGTTTGTTATTATAAATAAATTGATAAGTATAGTAATTTTAATTATTTTGATAATAATTATATACTATCATATTCCCTGTACCAAGAAAATTTTCAATTAGTGGGTGTGGGTATTCTGATGATTTAATTGATACCTTTTCTTCGTGTATTTGAATTGCTTTTGAATTGTATTTTCCGAAAATATGTATATTATCATTATCAACATACAATTTCTCTAAGCCATTAGCAGAAATAGGTATATCTTTGACAGAGTTCAAATTACTGTTCAGTATTTTTAAATACGATGTGGAATTGACTTGATCTAGGTTACTTTCCAGTAAAAGAATCTGTGTATTTTCCTGTTTGTTACATCCTACCAAAAAAAGAAGAAACAAAAGAAAGATGTATTTCTTCATTTGTCATACACTCCAATCATATATAATATTTTTTACAATAAGGTGATGATTGGATATGAGTCGCAATCATCACCTTATTGTATAACTAATAGGACAGTAAAATAAAAGTCATCTACATCACAGAAAATAGGTAGTAAGAATTCTTGCATAAAAATCTATCCCTTCTGTTTGGCTTCGGTGACCTTATTTTAACAGATTTGGGATAGATTTTTATTTTTCCACCTTTTATTTCGCTGAACTCACGTTATGTTACTTAACCGATGGGTTATTCATAGATTCAATAATCTTTGACACATTTTCTTCCAACTTCTCATCTGTCCACCACTTCATAAACTGTTCAGTATTTTTAAGTGAAAGAGCGTCTGCAATTGAAGCAATACTACCATTACTATTAAATTTCATGATTTTTCCATTCATAATAGATATCCAAAAAACATCATTTCCCTTTTTGAATGATACCACATGAGGGTGAAATTTCGGAAAATAAAATGTCCAATCTCCTTGTTGAATTGGCTCATATTTTTTCTCATTGGAATTTACCACACTTGGCACTTCATTTCTCCAAATATCAAGTGAAAGGGCTAATTTTTCTTTTACATAATCCAGAAAAAGATTTTGTACTTTTTTCCCTTGTGTATTCTCTGCGATTGTTCCTTCACAAGTTTTTAAGATATATCCATTTATGTTCTGTACTAGTTTGTTAATTTGAGAACAATCTTCAAATGCTGTACTTTTTATAGCATGTGGGGATGGAAATTCGGCTTCTTCTAATTTTTGTACAAATTTTGAAATGGTTTCACTTAGTTTCTCCACTATATTTACATTAATTGGTTGATTATCATTAACCGTGTGAATCTGTTTGTATTCATTTGGTACTGTCCCAAAAGTAATCCCTTCATATCCAGCATCTAAAAATGATTGGTGATCGCTCACCATGTCACCTATTTCCATATAAAAATCTGGTTTCACAAGATGATTAAAATAATCTAAAGTAAACTTTGTGTACTCACTTTCTGCTTCTCCTAAAACAGACACCTTATAACTTGTTCCCACACAATCAATATTCACATTCATTATACGATTATATGTAGATTTTAAGTTCTCAACAAAATCTTTACTTCCTTTTAATCCTGATTCTTCTCCATTGAAAGCTACAATGATAATATCTCGATGATAGTCAGTTCCCAGTTTTGATAACTCTGGAACAATATCTAATAATGTAGCAACGCCACTTGCATTGTCAAGTGTACCTTTAACTGTTTGATTATTTATTTTTCCAATACCATCAAAGTGAGCCGATATAACAATGGCTTCCTCATGCGGATGGTCATGTCCATTTGAAAGTTTTCCTATAACATTATTAGCTGTGATTGTTTTTTTCAACCAGTTACTTTTATATGTAACTATCACATTTGGTTCTGTTAATTGCTTAAAAACCTCCTCACTTACTTGCACCATAGGTGTTGTGTTACTTTGCGTCATTCGTGGTACTTTCATAAAAGGATTCCTCTTTACAAATATAAGCTTTGTTTGATTTCTATCTTTTGATAGCTCATTAAAATTTTCAATAGCAATGATTTTATTTTTTGTTGGTTGCTTCTTATCAACTGTCACTTCTCCTATAACATTCGCATTTCCAATATGGGTTTCAAAAAAATCTTTTTCATGTTGAAAAGTGGTGACTTGGTTATTCTTTGTTAATTGTAAAGACTGCTCACCTGTATCATATATTTCTTGCTTATATGGAACTAGAAAACTATCTCCACTATACGGAAGAAGATTTAAACTTTTGAACTGCTCCGCCAAATAATTGCCTGCATCCTCATTTCCGTTAGTTCCAACTAAACGTCCTTCTAGTTTTTCTGAAGATAAATAATCAATTGTTTCTTGGATAGATGAAATTGAGTGCTCATTTTTTAGAGATGACAATGTTATTTCACAGCCAGTTAAAATGGTAAATGTAAATAAAGCAAGGATGGATAAAATTTTGTGGAATCTTTTAGACATAGTATTCGTTCTCCTTGTATTTTTTAGTGTATATCTAATATTTCAATAAATTATTCGTATATATATTTTGGGTATTTCCTAAAATCTGTTCTTGCCATAAATTAGCTCATATGTTTTTCAGTTACATGCCAAAAATAATCCTTTGTTTGTATGTAACAGCTACTCAAATGTTTTTTTATTACTTTTCCTTATACTATTTCGTCAAGAATTGATTTTGGGGTAGAGTCTATATTTTTTTGATTATTTTTCTGAAAATCTTTCATTGTATACTTAATAAAATAA
Organism: Caryophanales bacterium; assembly: GCA_031546705.1. GTDB lineage: Bacteria > Bacillota > Bacilli > Bacillales > JAVBJX01 > JAVBJX01. The sequence continues at coordinate 31,960 of JAVBJX010000005.1, read as the reverse complement.
CATTAGAAGTATTTCACAATAATTTTACCCTGTGAAATACTTCTGTTAAATAAAATTATTAATGCTTAATTGAATGTTTTAGCATTTGGTCATGTGAATAAGTTACTTTGTAATCACCACAAGCACAGATTTTTTTATATTTCATGATTCCAAATGTTTCTGTGCAATTTTCAAATACAGGAGCTCCATCTGATCCAGTCCCCCTATAGACTGAATTGATTGCTGTCCTAGTACCGTCTTGGTAAAGTGATGACTGACCATTATATTGATGAGCACCGTAGACTGGACATGCTTCAACCCTTGGCTGTATTTCCATCCCACTTGCACTTGCAGACAAACTACCAGCAAAAGTAAAAAGTGATGAACATAAAACAACTGAACCGACTAAACGTTTTACGAATTTCATGATTGTGACCTCCTAAGTTTATTATGATAATTTTCATTCACATTCTACAAAAAAGAATCAAGATATCTCCTGAATTAGTCAGGTCTTTCAAAGCCAATTCTTATTTGTATTCGTGTGTTCATTGTAATTGAGATATGTTAAACATATCCTTCCTAGCTACCGTATTAAACTACTCTTCACCTACTTCTTTAATTTCCAACTTTCCCCTTAACTGTTCTGGCATTTTCGGTTCGTAAGTAAAGTACGAAGACATGGTATGCGGTGAAAATAAAGCTGTCTTCTTTGCTGATTTTGCAACTAACTTTAAAATACTTCTCTTTAACTCACTCATTTTTCTCACCTCCTTTATTGTTCAAACTAACTACTATGTTAATGGCAACAGCCAATAACGAACAGCCAATCACAAATACATATTTTTCAAAAACTCCTCCTAATGTGTACATCAGCAAACAAATTCCTAAAACATATATGGATATGTGTCTACTAAATGCTCTATTTTTTAAAATATCAGAATCTGATTTCAGTTTATTTTGATGTTCTACTGGAGCGAAATTATATATTACTAATAAAGAAACAAATGTAAATAAAAGCCCTAATTCTCCTTGTATTAAAGAAGCTACTAATAAGCTACCTATCATGATAACTAGATAGGTTATATTTGAAATCAGAAAACATCCCCAAAAACTTTTTGCATGGTAACCACCTGTAAAAATCCTTAATCCACAAAATACTAGTAGGAAGATAAATGTTAAATCCAATTTATTTAGTATTGCTCCTGTACTTACAATAGCTAACAATGTAATTCCATTAGAAATCAATAGCTCTAGTCCATAAGAATAAATCTCAGAATCTTCTTTTTCTATAATTCTATTTTTCTTCAATAAAAAAGTTACACTTCCTGCAAGTTTTCTTAGCATTTTCAAACACCTCGTTTACTTGTTGAAAGCGTAACATATTATTTGTTTATTATGTCGATTTTTGTGGAACTGGTATGTTTTTTTGTCAAATTGGTAAATTTAAAGTATTTCAATAGCTATGGACAGGATAACAACATCATCTTCTATCTTATGATGAATGTCGCCATTATATTTTTTTGTAATGTTTTTCATGATTTTTAAACCTAAACCATGAGTTTTTTTATCCGATTTACTTGTTTGGAATGTAAAATTTTTTGAAGTAACCATAGAGTTTGTCACATCAATATATAGATAGCCTTTTTTTGGAGCGATATTTATTTTTATCATTCTTTGATCTTTGTTAGCAATCTTTAGATTAGCTTCTATGGCATTATCTAAACTATTAAATAATAATGCACTTAAATCAGTAGAGTTTATCTTCATGTCAGGTGAAACTACCGCCTTCACTTGAAAATCAATGTGGTTCTGTTCAGCTTGTACTTTCTTTTGATTTAACACAGCATCCACAATTTCATTTCCTGTTCTTATAATAGTTGGTATTCTTTCATACCCCTCTTTCAGTGCAAAAATATAATCTATCAAATCCTCATTTTTTTGATTTTGAATAAGAATTGTCATACACTGGATATGATTATTGAAATCATGGTGGATTTTTCTCATTTCATCATTGTACAATTTTATTGCTATGAAATGTTGCTCTGTAGCCTTGTATTGCATGGCTGTCATATTCGCTATTTGTTGATTGTAATAATAGGTGTTTAGTTTAACAAACATGGTGTATACCACTATATCAATCATCAGTAAACTTGCACACATAAATACTAGATATAGCGAAGTTTGGGATTCTTCTTTGATTTTTAAACTCATATCAAATACAACTAACATATTAATTGTTGTAATAATAAATAATCCAAATACAAGAAACCAATATTTTTTTGGTAACATTTCATTTGTTCTTGTGACTGATTCACTAATTAATTTCAACAAAATAAACATGACTGTTTTAATAATAAACGTCAATACTATTCGATCCATCGTCATATTCATAATTAATTTATCACTTGTGTTTCCAAGAAAATATATGGTGGATTGGATAATCGTTAATTCGCACAATACTTGCACTGCAATAAACATAAAGCTATAAAAGAAGCGGTTTTTTATAGTAGTATCAAATAAAAAGGAATAGAGAATCATTAAAATCGTACTTATTATACTTTTATATACCGAATACAACTGAATAGAAGACATTAAAAATACAGTAATTGACATCCCAAAAATTACTAGAAAATACCAGTACGATTTTAGCCTGTCATATTTTTGAAAAATAGAACTGAAAAACATATACAACAGTAAAAACTCTAGCAAACCAAAAATATATTCAAAAGAAAGATAAAATAAAGTCATCAAAACTCACCTCTTTCAAACTCAAAAAAAGCTCTCTTCACATCCGCCATTCTTTGTCTTGATACACCCAAAACTTCCCCATTATCCAACTCAATCTGCATCTTTTTTACACTTTTTATATATCTCAAATTTACTAAAGCACCTTTATAGACACTAACAAAACCTTTATCGGAAAACTTATCCGATATTTCTTTGAAAATAGACATTGTAAGTGTATATGGCCGATGCAAAGTATGCATTTCCACATTTCTATTGACCATCTCAAAATACAATATTTCGTTCGTAGATAGTTTGACAACTTCGTCTTTTGTTTTGAATTCATACTTAATCTCTTTCTCTTCCAAACATTTAATTGCATCCAAAAGTGCAGCATGTAGTTCTTTTTCATAATACTTTTTCCGTATAAAGCGAAATGTATTAAATTCAAATACTTTATACACTTGATCGTCCATAGACGTAAGAAATATTAACATACACTGGTCATCATACTGACGAATATATTTTGCTGTTTCCATTCCATTCATATCTGGCATATCAATATCCAAAAGTACAATATCAAATAGATTTCCAGTTTGTTTATAGGCATTTATTAAGTTTGTTCCGCTGTTAAATAAATATAATTTCACTTTAATTTTTTCTTGCTTCATACAATCATGGATTAGTTCTGATATATTTTTCATAAATTGTTGATTATCATCACACAAAGCAATTTTTGTCATATGAAACGCCCCATTTCAACGAATGGTTTATATATTTCGTTATATGAATTATAGCAGAATTAAGTTGTATTCACGTTGTTATTTCGCAAAAAAACAAATAATTTGATTTATAAATAAAAAAGCAGTTACCTTCTAAGCACTACGCCTAGAAATAACTGCTTTTTTTTTTATTTCACTGAAAGAAGGATCTACTCTGTAGTAATTTTCTTATACAAAACATAAGAATAAACAATTGGTATAGCTGACATAAGAAAAGCAATTGTAATAATCGCCCATATCATCATGCTTGGTGGTAAGAAAACTGTCACCATTATCAAAATCCCCGCAATCATAAATACTTTTGAACCTACTCGATGTGTCTTGTTCCAAACGGTTTCGTTACTTAATGTCCATGGTGTACGAATCCCCATAAAATAATTCGATTTCACTTGTTGCATATAATTTCCAACAAATAAAAATAACACACCGATTAAAATAACAATCAAACGCTCCATTTTCAATTCATGCCCCAAACCAATGTAGATAGTTCCAAGATTAATCGCAAAAAACAAAATCATAATCCCAATGACAATGCTTGAATATCCTTTAGAAAAATACTTGTAATTTATCTTTTTCGGATCAATTTTTGGTAGAATCAGAAACATAACATACATCAAAACCATCATGCCATTAGACATAAAAAAAGTTGTAAGTTTGGAAGAAAACCCATCCGCTTCACCGCTTGCATTCCAATGAGTTGGCAACTCGGCAGGTAATTTGTTATAGAAAAATGCCCACATAATGAATGAAGTAATAATCATTAGTAATGGTAAAATATGTTTTTTCATCTTAATTTCTCCTTTTTAGGTATTAGATTCTTTTTATTCTGATTTAGAAACAGAATATGCCCAGCCAATTAAATCTTGAAGTACAGTTGTGTTAATGGAATAACACACAAACTGCCCCTTTTTGATGTCATGAACAAGTCTAGCGTTTTTAAGAATTTTTAAGTGTTGCGAAATACTTGGCTTAGACATATCAAAATGTTCATGAATTTCTCCAGCTGTTAAATCACTTTCTTTTAATAGTTCAAGAATTTTTCTTCGTGTCGGATCAGATAATGCTTTAAATGTTTCATTCAAATAAATCACCTCTTTCAATTCAATGATTAGTTAATTAAGTATTTAACTAAATAATATCATAAAGAAAAATAATATCAACAAAATATCCTCAAATTTTTCCACAAAAAAATCGTTCACCTTTTTATAGGCAAACGATTTCTTAGATACTATTTTAATCTCTCTTTCTTCACTTGACGAAAGAAAAATAACTCATACACAACTGGAATAATAATCAGTGTTAATAATGTGGAAGAAGTTAATCCGCCAATAACAGTAATTGCCAGCCCTTTAGAAATTAAAGTTCCAGATGATGAACTTAAAGCAAGCGGAATGAGTGCAGCAATCGTTGCAAATGCCGTCATTAAAATCGGACGCAAACGAGTTTTCCCTGCTTCCACAAGTGCATCATGAATTTTCATTCCTTTTTTCTCACGATTTTGTCCGATTCTATCAACTAATACAATTGCATTGGTTGTTACAATTCCTATTAGCATTAAGAGTCCAATCATCACACTGACTGACATTGGTTCACCTGCTAGGAACAATCCAAGCAATGAGCCAATTGGCACGAAGATTAGTGATGAAAGAATAATAAATGGAATTCTTGCTTTACCAAATGCTACAAGCATTGTGATGTAGACAAGTCCAACTGCAATTGCCATTGCCATTGCTAATTGCTGGAACATCTCCATTGTTTCGTCACTACCGCCACCACCTTCAAATGAAACGTTGCTTGGTAGCTTAATATCATTTTTCACAGCTTCAATGACTTTCGTTGTGGTTGCTTGCACATCATTTCCAATCACTTGACCTGTGACTTGGGCAAATACTTTTCCATCATTTTTTTGAATCGATGTAAAGATATTTGCTTCTTCAATGGTTGCCATTTCAGTTACTTTAACTGGTCCGAGCTTGGTGAAAATCATTGTGTCTTCTAGTTGTTTTTTCGATGTTACATCTTTATTATAAGCTAGTTGAACCGTTCTTTCTTTTCCATCAAGTTTTAAGATGCCCATATCAACCGCTTTTGTTTGGTCAGCAATTGTTCCTAGAATTTGGAAACCTGATACACCGTATTTAGCTGCTTTTTCTGGGTCAATATTAACAATAAGTTGTTTTTGTTTCTCAGAGAAATTATTTGTTACATATTTCAAATCATCACGTTTTTGTAGATACTCTTCTACTTCTTTTGCTGATTTTTGTAGTGCATCTAAATCGGTAGAATACAAATCAATTGTGACATTACTGTTTGATGGTGGTCCATTTTGTAGTTCTTGCAAGGAAACTTTTGCACCATTTCCTGCGATGTCTTCTATTTTCTTTCCAAGAGTAGCAAGATATTCGGTAAGTTTTGTTCCCTCTTTTACATTAATAAAGTAGTTAGATTGACTTTCACTTGGAACATAAGTAGCTGGATCACGTCCGCCAATACTTGCAGTTACTTCAGCAATTTCTGGCTCTTTATCTAGCATTTGTTCTACTTTTAAGGAAGTTTCATTTGTTTTTTCTAGCGTTGTTGCTGCTGGTAATTGAATACTTGCTGTAAATGTTTTTAGTTCCTCATTCGGAATGAACGTAAATCCTAGTGATGGAACAATGGCGAATGAGCCAACAAGTAAGGCAATAGATGAAACTAAAACGATTGCTTTATGACGTAATGACCACGTAATTGCTTTGGCATACGTGAGTTGTAGTGTGCCTTCTTTTTCATCGGGTGGCACTTTAGTGAATGAAAATCTAGCCAAAATTGGCACAATCGTAATCGCTACAAGTAAGGAAGCAAGTAGGGAGAAAACAATTGTTAAAGCAAATGGCATAAAGAATTTTCCTGTAAGTCCACCAACAAGTCCGAGTGGTAAAAATACGACAACAGTTGTAATCGTTGATGACGTAATCGCTTGTAAAATTTCTTTTGTTGAATCGAGAATAAGCTCATTATTTAAACCATCTTTTGATTTACGAATCCGTCTAAAAATATTTTCAATAACAACAATCGAGTCATCGACCACTCGACCAACAGCAACTGCCATCCCACCAAGAGTCATCATATTTAATGAAATATCTAATTGATGTAAGAAAATCGTTGAGATAAGTAAAGACATTGGAATCGAAATGATAGCAATAATTGTTGCTCTAAAGTTTCGTAAAAAGATGAGTACGGCAAGTGAAGCAAATAATGCTCCTAGTAACCCTTCACGCATTAATGTATCAACAGATGATTTAATTTCCTTTGCTGAATCAAGCCCGATTGCGTAACTCATTTTGTCACTATATTTGTCTAATACTTCAATAACTTTTTCAGATATTTCTACTGTATTGGCATCTTGTTTCTTTGTAATTGCCATAGATAAAGATTCTTTGAGATTGTAACGAGTTAAATCTGTTTGTTTTGTGATTGTTTCAATTATTGCTACATCACTTAATTTCACTGGTTTTGCATTTGGAATTGGTGATGATAGTGGCAGATTTTTTAGTTTATCAATCGTTTCAATTTTTTCTTGCACCCGTACAGGAATTTTCATTGAATTACTTGTCATTGCTCCAACTGGGAACGATAAAAATTTCTCGTTAATTTGCTCTTTCACTTGTGAAAGACTGAGTCCCGCTTGCCCTAATTTGTCTTTATCAACGGTGATTTCTAGTAGTTCTGCTTTCTTTCCACCAACGGATACAGAGTTTACACCATTAACTTTTTTTAGTTCTGGAATAACCGTATCATTTAAGAATGCTTGTAAATTCGTATCTCCTTTAGCAAATAAAGAAATATTGTAAATTGGCATCATACTAAATGAAAAACGATTAACTGCTGACTCGGCATTGTCTGGAATTTTTGCTTCTTTAATAATCGTATCTACTTGTCTTTCCACCTTGTCCAAATCGGTATCAAAAGGAAATTCTAAGTTAATAAAACCAACATTTTCAGCGATGGAAGAAGTCATACTCTTCACGCCTTCAATACCTTTTAACTGACTTTCTACTTTAGAAATAACTTCCGTATCAATATCTGTTGGTGAAGCCCCTGGATAAATAAATTCGACTGATACAATCGGAAACTCAATATTTGGAAATAAATCCACTTTCAATTTAGAAAAGGAATACACTCCCCCAGCAATTAATAATGCCGAAATAATAAGCACAGCTACGGCATTTTTCAAACTAAATCTTGTAAAAAAACTCATGTTCCAACCCCTTTTCTTTTGTAACTGTCATTATCTTACTTGAATAACACATTTTTCATAACGCCCTTCCGCTTGATTCTGTATAAGTCTTAGGACTGAGTTGCTGCAGTGTTCTCTGAAAAATCATCAGAGTAGGAAATGCTATAAATTGCTCGTGTCTTGTTCAATAGAAAGAAACCCATTCGAAAGTTTTTTCCTTTTGAGTTTCTTCTGTTTTTCTTTTAATTTTTTACAATATCAAAATTTCCTGAGCGTGTTTTTACATTTAAATAGTAATCGCCTACTGTGCCAATCCTTCCATGAATTTCATTTTCTGGTTGTTTTAACGGTGTTAGTTTAAATTCATCATCTATTACACCATCACCAGATGAAGCTGTAAAGTCTACTACTAGAAAGTTAATTTTATTTGCGTTAATCTCTACATCACCGCTAGATGTTTCAGCAGAAATATTTTGTTCAATAGATGGAAGTGTGAGTGTAATATCTCCTGAACTTGTTATGGCAGATATATCTCCTTTTAAATTAGTTCCTTCAACATCTCCAGATTTAGAAGTTAGTTTCATTGGTTGACTTGGACTTGATGACACATCAGCCACATGTATATCGCCCGAACTTGTTTCTGCTTCAAAGTCACCCGTTTGTACATTTTGCATGTCTATATCAGCAGAACTCGTATATACTGATATTTTTTTTGTAGAAGTATCATTCATCATAAACCCAGTTTGCGTCTGGTTCAAATTCTTTACTGTTACATCTCCTGAACTTGTTTCTAACTCTACTATATTAGCGTGCAAATCTTTTACATTTATATCAGCACTAGATGTTTCAAGGTGAACAGTCTCCAATAGTTTATTCGGAATATACACATCTACCGTTACACTTTTATAGCTAATACCAATAGAGAAAGAAGAGTCAACGGAAATATTTAGTGTATCCTCTTTTTGTTCCGCATGAAGTTTTTCTTTGTTTAAGGAATTGTCCGTTCCTTTTCCATGAAAATCAACAATAATTTTTTCTTCCTTTGTAGGTAATACATTCACATGTGCAGATGATGTTTCCACTTTTATATGATGAATTTGTGATGCATCAAACTCTTTTTTGCTTTCTACTGTTTTTAGAATAGAGTCAATTGAATTTGTGGCAAAAAATATGCCTATCCCAACTGCTCCAAGAATAACAACGATGACTGCTACTGAAACTAAATTTTTCATGCTATTTTCCTCCCTCCGTCCGAACGATTACGCATAAATGTACGGAAAAACTGCCATACACGAATCATTGCTACACCCAAAAGAACACCTAATCCACCTGCAACCATAGAAACACAAACTTTCAAGAAAGCATTACTTGCATCAAAAATAATTGCACCGAGTTGGGCAATTGAACTTAGTATTAAAACAACGGAAGCAAATGATAAAGAAATAAATACACTTCCACAAACAATAGCCAAAATAGAGAGTGGAAAAATCACAAAGATAGATTTAGCTATCGTTTTGAAAATCGAAGAAGAAGCTTTTCTTTGACCAAAAATTGGTTCTGTTTGGACATATTCATTTTCTTTAAAACTATTTCTGTCTTGCTCTCGTTCATTCCAGATATCTTCCGCAATAGATGCTGGTGTGCCTAGTTCTTCAACAATTTCTTCTTCACTTCTACCTTCTGAATGTCCAATATTGAAATGTTCCTCGTAATCTAAAAGAATCTCGTGTAAGTCTGCCTCTGGTAATTCTTGCAAATGGATGCGTAATTCATCCAAAAACTGTTTCTGATTCATAAAAAATCCTCCCTAACCTTGACTTATCCATGTAATTTAAAATCGCCTGATAGTGTAGAAACTTTTATCTTATACTCACCTTCACCAATTTTCCCTCGAACTTCATGATCCGATTTTTTTTGAAACTCCATTGGTATCTTAATATTGCTTTCTCCTGAGCGACTTTGGAACTGAACATCAAGAGACTCTGGGGACTTCTCCACATTTATTTTCACTTCACCACTAACAGAATTAGCTAATACGTTTTGAGCTATTTCTTTTAAGAAAAGAATGCTATCTCCAGAAACACTATGTATTTCTATGTCTCCTTCCATTTCTTTCACATGTATATCTCCTGTTGATGTTTGGAATCTTGTTTTTGTTGCACAAATTTTCGTCACCCGTAGGTCACCTGATGTAGCTTGAAGTTGGATATTTTCGGCATTTGCATTCGTTAGTTTCATATCTCCTGACGCCGTTTGAAATTTTATTTTTTCTCCATCTATGGTGTGAATAGTAAGTCCCCCAGATGCTGTTTGAATTGTACACTCCATTGCTTTTATTTCATTTCCTTGTAAATCTCCTGATGCTGTTTCTACATTCATACTATTGCTTTCCATATGATTCATCTCTATATCACCTGATGTAGTACGGACTTTATAGCTATTTGCTTGGATTGTATGTGCAGATATATCTCCTGATGTTGTATGAAGAAACATTTCTTCTGCTTCCAGTTTGTTCAGTTTCAAATCTCCTGATGCTGTTTTTGTGTTCATTGTTTGAAGTTTCATTTCATTCATGGACACATTTCCACTAGTTGTTTTTAAGAATAATTCTCGGAATTTCTTTCTTGGAACAGTAATTTGTAACTTACCATCCACATGACGATCAAATGCAATGATTAATTTTTCATTTTGTTGTTCCATTCGAAACTCCATTCCCTCTAAACTTCTTTTCCGATATTTCCCTACAAAATCAACCACCATCACCATTTCATCGGTTGGCACAAACTGAACATCCGAATTACATATGTTCATATCAAGTACTTCTATTTGTGCAACGTCAAATGATTTGCTTTTTTTTAACGGAATACCCATGCCAAAAATATGTGGGAAAGTAAAGCGTAATATACTTGATTTACTTGAAAATGGCTCTTCATCTGTAGTAGTGATTATTTTCGTTTTTTCTACATCAATCGTTTGCACATATGAATCGCCATCTCTTGTATTCGTAATGAGAATATTTTCTTTTTTGCTAACTGTTTCTGTTCTCTCCCACACATCAGCAATTTCTTTAAAACCTTCCATAATGTCTTGAATAATCGAATCTGGAGAACCTAGTTCCGCTATAATTTCCTCTTCACTTCTACCTTCTGTCCGTCCGAGTTGAAAATGTTGTTCGTAATCAGCAAGAATTTCACTTCTCTCTGGCTCTGGTAAGACCACTATCCCACTTGTTAACTCACTTATAAATTGTTCACGGTTCATTTTGCAAATGCCTCCTCAATTAACTGGTCTACACTACTAGAAAACAATACCCATTCTTCCACAAGATTGTTCATATACTCTTTGCCATACTCACTAAGCTTATAATACTTTCGTGGTGGCCCTTCGTTTGATTCCATTAAATAAGTAGAAACAAGTCCATCAATTGTTAAGCGTCTGAGTAATGGATACAAACTACCATCTGCTACTTGAATTTTTTTAGAAATATTTTGAGCTAATTCATAGCCATATTGTTCTTTTTGATTAATTAATACTAATGCACAAAGCTCTAATACACCTTTTTTAAATTGAACGTTCATTTTTCGACCTTCCTTCTATGCTCCTATTTCTTTTACCTGATGTGCTTCATGCATGGTCAATGATTTTCTAAAAAAGAAAATACTACCTATGCCAAGTAACATCATAATTACTGCCATTCCATATGAACCGATAAACGAGCCAATAATAATCCCAATCGAACCACTCATTGCTGAGAATTTTCCAGCTAAGTTGCTTACAGCAATATAGGAACCCCTTGCCTGTTCATCAACAATTGTCGCAAAAGTTGCCTGCTCCACAGGAACCCACATTAATTCACCAATTGTCAATATAAAACCAGCAATTAGCAGAATATAGAATACATTGCTAAAGGCAATGACTGCATACCCGCCAACAAATAACACAATTCCTGCATACAACACATTTTTTTGGTTAAAATTCTTCGTTAATTTAACAATAACAAGTGCGGTACAAACAACTAAAAACGTATTTTCAGCTGTCAAGAAACTTAACATCCTGTACCCATCTACAGGAATTTCCTTTAGCCAAAATAAATTAATCACTTGTTCATTAAATTGCTTGCTCAACCGAACACCGATATAATTACCTAATTGATTTTCAACGGAATTCACAAGAAACGCTGCCAGTAAAAAAACCATAAATGCCTTATGCTTTACAACTATTTTGTAATTATGAACAATATCAATAAAAACATTTGGTTTCTTCTCTACTTTTTTTACCTTGTACGCATCAACAATAAAAAAAGCATTGATGCTAAGATTAATAAATGAAACAACTGTCAATGCCATAAATAGTTCAAAACGATGCTCTTTAAAGAACAACCCACCAACCATTGTTCCAACCATTACCGATAAATTCATTGCCCAGTAAAAAATCGTATACATTAATTTACGTTCTTCTGGTGTACTCACATCAATTAACATCGCTTCCGCCGCAGGTCCATTTATCCCCATCCCAATATTCACTAAAGTCATCAGAAAAAAGGTCAACCAAACAGAATCGAATAATGGTGAGTTTGCGATTGTTATAAACACATAAGAGATAGAAATGATTGACATTCCAGTGATAAGCACTTTCTTTCTCCCAATCGTATCGGCAATATATCCCCCGTACAAACCAACAATACTTGAAACAATCATATTAAATAACAGTAGACTTCCCGCTAGAATACTCCCCAACCGACTTGAAAAATAAATCGCCATAAATGGATAAATCATACTTCCAACCATATTTCCCATAAATGCCGAGAGAATTCGAACTTGAATATTACGGTGCATGTGTAAAAAACCCATAGTCACTCTCCTTACTCGTTTTAACTTTAATCAATAGTGATTATTATTCAATAGAGGAATAAAAAAATTTAAACAATAATAGGTACTGGTTATTAATTAATAGCTTTGAAATGATTTTATCATGGATAAATATGGAATGCAAGTACTAATTTTTTTCCCCTTGAATAAGGGAGCAAGAAATTAAGCAACCCTTTTACTTGCCAAATGAACGTGCAAATAAAACCACCATTCTTACAATGAGTTGTCCGATCAAATACACAATTGCAACTAGTATCACTGCAAAGTTCCTAGTAGCAGGTGCGTACCAACCATTATCTTCAAGAAAATAAGAAGCCAAAATAACAGATAACCCAGTCATTAGGAGATTTACAATAATGAAATATTTAAGCTTTACAGACTGTGACAAAACACCAATGATAAGAGTAGAAACTAACACACCAGTAAATAAAAACGGTGCATCTTCCCCTTTAAGATGTTGACCATATTCATACCAATGAAAAAAGAATGGAACAGGTATTAAAGAGAAAATAAACCAAATTTTTTTCATAAAACAACCCTCTCTTTGCATGGCTATTATTACAGATTTTTCGAATAAGAAAGTACACTAGAGTATATTACTCCCCTCCATAAACCAAAAATAACAGCCTAATTTTAATTTTATTATCCGTATATGTAGCTGTAATGCTCCCATTCATTTTTTCTACAAATTCTTTTACTAATGCTAGTCCAAGCCCTGTTGTTGCACTTGCACGAGATTTATCTAGTTTATAAAACCGTTCAAAAATCCGCTCCGTATCTTGTTGTGTCATATCATCAGCAATATTTTCAAAGACTATCTCTATATGATTGTTTTCTACAAACAAAGAAACCGTAATATCACCTTTCCCGTGAGTAATAGCGTTTCCGATTAGGTTTTGAAAAATCCGTTCTAAAGCTTTCCTATCTCCATTGATACATAACGAACTGCTTGGCATATGTATAGTAGGTGTTATTTTTCTAGTATGAAAATCTTCATAGTACATGGCAAATACGTCCGCCAACATGTCATTCACATTTATTTTTTCTATATTAAAAACATAATCACCAGATTCAATTCTTGTAAAATCAAAAAGCACCTCTATCATCTTTTGTAAATAATCAAGACGCTTTTCCACAACCTCCAAATACTCTTGCTTTTTTTCTTCACTTGTTGTATTTGAACGAATCATTTGTACATATCCCTTAACAGAGGTGAGTGGAGTTCGTAAATCATGTGATACATTCGTGACGGCTTCTTTAAATGATTTTTGAGCACGATAGGATATGACTTCATTTTGTTTATTTCTTTTTAATACTTTATTGATTTCTATAACTAATTCCTGCAACCCCTTTTCACTGCTCCCTAATAAAGCGTTGGTATTTTCCGAATGGAGTTGTTTTAAATGTAAAGCAATCCGTAAAATTTCTTTTTTTAGTAAAAAAAAACGTATACTAAATCCAATACAAATAGATACTAGAATAATGATAATGATTATTTGCAATGCACATTCCCTCCCATAACACATTCGATTTTTTAAAATAACATAAAACTTCTTTCAAAACCTAAGTCTAGGAATTGAAAGAAGTTCATACTATTTTCAAATTCTACAAATCAGCTGTTTTAAAATTTAGAACTCCAGCTAGTGTTGCTAACATGCTAATAACTATACAAACAATCAATGTTTGTATGATATTTTCCGAAACATAATACTCTGGTACTAAAAATGCAACAGATAGGTGCTGTGGAAGATAATTAGCAATAGTAGAAAACATTTGATAAATAGAGCCTAAGACTAAAAAAATGGCTGAGCTAATAGGAGAAAATAAAATGCAGATAGGCATCGCTCCTCCAATATTTTTTACAATAAACGATAACATAATGAAGATATTTACTAATGCAAAATTAATGATAGTTTGCATACCAATAAAATTGAAAAAATAACTTACATTTTCTCTAATCGAAGCAACATCACCTATAATCAATGCTCCGATACTCACTGTTAAAAATACTCCAGTACACACGAATAGTAAGACTATTAAACCCATTGTTATTATTTTTGATAAATAGATGTTTACACGATGATGTCCTTGTAATATCGTTTTGATTGTACCAAGACGAAATTCATTCGTTACTAACAAACAAGAGATTATCGAAAAAAATAACCAAAAAATCCCCCCATTAAAAATGATACTTGCAAGTTTTATTGTGCTATCCACAGTTAGTTCGTTTTTATCTGCTTCTGTTACAACATCTATACTTGGAAAAAATTTAATAAGAAAGATAGATGCAAAGATAATACCTCCAGAAAAAAGACTATAACACAACGGAAAATAGTTACTCTTTACTAGTTTGAACATCTCACCTCGTAAAAGACTAAGCATGTGTATTCCCTCTCTTCCATCCGTCATTTTCTATACCAATGAAGTATTCTTCTAGGCTTTGTCCCTTTGTATCCATTCTATTAACTAGGACATTATTTTGTAATAAACACAAATTAATCTCACTAACTGTTTTTTGCTGGTCATAGATGCGTATCGTATTCTCTGGAAATACTTCATAGTTTGTTATATTTAATTTGCTTTCGAGAATAAACGTGGCGACATCTTTTTTATCCACTTCGATTTCAATATAACCCTGACCTTTTTGTTGTAATTCTTTACTAGAAAATTCTTCTATCAATGTACCTTCCTTAATAATCCCATAACAGGTAGCAATTCTTGATAATTCATCTAGCATATGACTAGATATAAGAATGGTGATATTATTTTCTTTATTTAATCGTAAAAGAAGGTTCCTTACTTCAACGATTCCTTGTGGATCCATTCCATTGACTGGTTCATCCAATATAAGAAAATCTGGATGGACAAGTAAAGACATTCCAAGCCCTAATCTTTGTTTCATACCAAGCGAAAATTTTCCTGCTTTTTTATTACCTGTATGAGATAAACCAACTTGTTCTAATACATCAATGATATTGTTTTCAACTATGCCATATATTCGTCTGATATATTCTAAATTATCGTAAGCTGTTAAATTGGGATGGATAGATGGATTTTCAATAATTGCTCCAATTCTTCTACGTCTTGCATCTAATCCACTTTTTTCTTTACTACCAAAAAGTTCTATTTCTCCTTTCGTAGCTGAAGCAAGTCCCATAACTATTTTAATAAGCGTAGACTTCCCTGCTCCGTTTCGACCAATAAAACCATAAATATCCCCTTTCTTTACTGTCATTGAAACATTATTTAATGCTAACTGTGTACCATATTGCTTGGTGATGCCAAAAGTGCGTAACATATATTCACTCATGGTTTGTTCTCCTTTCGCTTCGTTATAAGTCTACTATAAAGAAAATAGTTTTAATAACCATAAAGAAAACATAAAGAAAGTCTTAAGATGAAACGTGCATCTTAAATCCTATTCCCCATACCGTTTGAATATATTCCACACTAGGATTTGCCTTATGTAACTTCGTTCGTAAATTACTCATATGGACATTAATTGTATTTTCATCCCCTAGAAAATCATCTTCCCAAACCGCTTGATACAAATTGGCTTTTGTAAAAACTTTATTTGGATTTTCCATTAATAGTTTTAATATCATAAATTCTCTTTTTGTCAGATTAACTGCTATATTGTTTACTAGTACTTCATATGTATCTATATTCATCACCATGTCTTTGTACATAATTTGAGCTTTGTTTGTATTTGTTTTTCGCCGAAGTTGGACATCTATTCTCGCTAAAAGTTCTCGATTATCAAATGGCTTTGTTATATAGTCATCTGCTCCTGCTTGTAATAATTCTATTTTTGTTTCTGTGTTATCAATAGCCGACACTGCTATAATAGGAATAGATTTTGGCTTTATTTCTTCTAACACACTTTGACCTGATTTTCCCGGGAGCATTAAATCTAGTAAAATTAAATCAAACTTCTGGCGTTCGATGCACATCAGAGCTTCCGTTCCAGAAAAAGCAGAAGTAGCCTTATAGCCATTTGTAGTGAGAAGTTCTTGGAGCATTGTATTGATATAGACATCATCTTCAATAATAAGAATTTCTTTTCTTTCCATTTTGTGTCAGCTCCTATTTATCCTGTTTTTCATACTAATCTTATTGTGAAATGAGATTTCTTCTTGTAGTTCTAACTATTTTTGTGTAAGTTCAATCAAAACTTTTAATTTGAAATTATTTTTACATACATTCCATTCTCGGCTTTTTTCTTTGCTTCTTCGTTTATATGTCTAACATCCTCTGATAACTTAGATGCACGTATTCGTTTGTTCTTATAAAGTACAGATGGGTCAATCAGTCTGACTTTATTTTTGCGGTGTAAATCATACTCGAATATATCTTCCTTTACCTGTACATGGCGATGTATGTGACTCAAAAGTTTTTTTACATCTTCGTCATCAGATACATGTAACAAGTTCATTACTTCTTCATCCGTTCCAAGCAAAGTATTTAGGTTAATAATATGTTTATCCAATGCTACTTTTAAAGTCTTTGCCAAGAAATCATAACCATATATATTCAGAGGGTTCATAAAGAAATCAATCACCTCTTTATAATACGTTTTTACAAACCATTCAGCTGCTTCTATCTGTTGCAGATACATTTTTCCATCTATTATTACTAAATAATCGAGAAAATGATGAACCTCTTCTAATGTAATGTTTCCATATTGATACATATCTCGCAGCGTATAGTCTACTCTATCTGCACATAACTCAGGAGCTGGTTGTTCAAGTAATTGCCATTTGGAGTTGTCTAAAAGAATGTTTTTATAATCATAGCCATATTTTTTTAGGGTAGAAGGGATTTCAGAATTAGTAATAATCTGATGGTAAATTTTTTCGTGGTAATCTTCTTCTTTATTTTCAAACACAAAATCAATCACATGGGAGAAGGCCGTATGTGATATATCGTGAAGCAATCCTGCTATTTGTTCTTCTAAAGAGCCGCCGAGTTGTTTGATTAAGAGCATGACACCTATGGAGTGTTCATATCTTGTCACATTCCATTTCTCATTAACCAAATAACTTGCTCCACCTTGGTAAATACCTTTTAATCTTTGTACTGGACTACTAAAAATTAGTTCTTTAAGAAGTCCATCTATTATATATTCCCCATAAATTTTATCTGTTACTTTCAATTACTTTGCCTCCTCGGAAATACTAACTAGAATATGATGCTAAAAATCTATCATTAGTCAAATGGATGAAGAATACAACTTTTCGCAATCATTTCTATTATATATGCATTATCACTACCCTGAGTTTGGGACGATTGGGGGTGTTTTGCCCCTTTTCTCTCAAACTCTAACTTAAATAATAGTAGAAATATTTTATAGTCACACCAGTGAATTGTTGCATGTAAGCGAATTTTTTTAGCTACTAAAGAACATTCTTTTTAATCAACTAGCAACAGGGTTATTTAGCTCTTGTATAAAAAAAGGAAACAGCGTCACCTGTTCCCCTCTACTTTTATTTCTCGTTGTTATCATCAAATCTATTTTTATCTAGCCATTCATAAGCAAAATCCACACCTAATTTCAAATCAAATAATTTACACTCAGCATTTCCAACTTTTCCTAAAGTAGCATAACCTGCTGCATCAAACGCTATACCGATTTTGTCAAAGTCATCACTATCATAATCACAATCCTCATACCATTTCCAAACTCTTTTGCCATTTTCATACATAGCTGTACCAAATTTTTTCTTTGGCATTTTTTTATGGCGTGCTTCCGCTAAATGAAAACTTGTACAAGAATCAAATCCTGCTCCAAGTAATAATACTTTGGCAGGGAGTTTGTACAATTTCCCAAGTGGAGAACGCATGCCAAAATGTGGAGTTAAAACATGATCCACTATGATTTCCTCGGCTAACTTTCCATGTGCTGTAAAGGAAGATTGCGGATGATTGGAACGTATTGTATGTGGAAGCGTTCGGAACAATTCTGCAATTACTCCCATTCCTCTTGTTGGTGTCATTTCTTTATGAAAGGCTGGCATATGTTCATAAATTTCTTCAAACCATTCTTTAGGTACAGGTGGATGTTCCCACTCCGCTGGATCAGATATATCTCCCGATTGTGCAGGCATAACTATTGTTCCTGATTTACCAACTGTTTGCAGTAACGCCATGATAACTGCTTGTGCTCCACCACAAACCCAGCCAATGCTAGATAAAGAAGAATGAACAAGGATAGTGTCTCCTTCATTAATGCCTAAATTTTTCAGTTCTTGATGGATGGATAAAACGGTGTTTGGTATTTTTGTTGTTTCAACTATATTTTTTTCTGCCATTTGTTTCACCTCTTGTTTAAAATTTGGCGTATATATTAGATTGATAATTTTATTTGGAACAACTTTTTTCTTCGGTTGGTTTTTGACTCTTATTTATTCTATTGTCTTTGGTATGCAAACGAAAAGATATAATAAAAGATTTTTGTCTCTTCCTTACCTCACATCTATATTTGAAACATATGGAAAATGCACTCCTACTTGAATAGAAGTCCCAATCATTAGTAATAGTATAACAAAAAAAATCCCATCATACCTACTAAACGAAACTTCATAATAAAAAGTACGCTTCCCATCACCACGAAATCTTTTTGCTTCCATCGCTAAAGCAATTCTCCCAGCTCTGCGAATACTTTGTGACAATAGCGGAATGAACATACCAATAATTTCCGCCACATTCCAGCCCACTTTCACCCCACGCACTAGTCTAGCATTTCTAATGGTTCGCCATTCCTCTAGCATAATCGGTAGCAAACGAATGCCCGCTAGAAAACTATACGCATATTTCGGTGGAACTTTTAACTGTTGCATCAGTGAATAGAATAAATATACAGGACGGGTAGTTAATGTAAAAAGTAAACCAATAAATCCAAATGATAATGCCCGAAATCCAAGGTGTAATCCCCTGTAAAAACTTTCCTCATAGATATTGATGATGCCAAATGTATACCACAATGTTTCCCCTTTTCCATATAAAATCATTGCCGAAGCAGTGGAAATAAATACAAATAGAAATGGGATAAAGATAAGTAGTAGTTTTTTAAACGGGCAACCGCTAATAAGTAGCAGAAGAAATGCTACGGCAGTTATATTTATCATAACATTAAGATTATGGATAGCAATAATTACTATATATAATAGAAGAAACACGCCTAATTTGAACGTTGGATTGACTCGATGTAACCATGTTTCACGTATTTGGAACACTTCATCCTCTCCCCATTAATTTTCTTCCTTCATTAAAAGATAAAGGTCTTCGATTCTCTCGTTCATTAAAGCCATAGCCTCTTCTATTCCAACATTATAATAATATCCACCTATCTTTTTGCTTAAGAAATCCAAAAAAATCTCTGCTTGCAATCCACTTATTTCCAATTCAAACTCTGTTTCCAGATATTCTTTTATTTGGGCAGTGGCAGCAGTCTGTTGTTCCTTTGTTAGTTTGATTTGTTTCTTTCTGTAAACCATTTAAATTTCCCCTAACTTTTTTTGATGTTTGAATGAAAATGAGAAACTATTTTTTATCTCCATAATCTACACAATTAGGATGACAGAATGGGAGTTGGTTCACGCTTTTTATCACTAATAAGCTGACCATTTTCAATTGTCCAAACCCTTGTAGCTACTCGGTTAATAAGCTCATAATCATGGGTAATCATAACAATTGCCGCCCCATTTTCTCGGTAATGTTCAATGAGTTGAATAAGCTGAAACGTATTCTTTGCATCTTGTCCAAAAGTTGGCTCATCCAGAAGAATAAGTGTTTGTCCGCCAACAATGGAAGCGGCAACGCTTAGTCTACGTTTCTGTCCGATAGATAATTCATATGGATGATTACTTCGGTGATTCATTAGTCCAAACTGTTCGAGAAGAGCATCTACTTTTGTTTCTATATTTTTATCACCATTTAAACGCAAAGAATAAGCAATTTCTTCATCCACCCGATTCGTAATAAATTGAAACTCTGGGTTTTGAAAAACAAGTGCCGTGTCATGCGGTTTTTTATCGTTTCCATTGACCACGCACATACCAGTTGTTTTATGCAAACGATAGATTGCTTCGAGTAATGTACTTTTTCCTGCCCCATTTTTTCCAGTAATGGCTACCCACTCACCTGCATAGACAACTACTTCTTCTATGGACACAACCGCTTTTTTACGATAGGCGGTAAAATCTTTTAAGCGAAGCCGTTCTTCTACTAATGGAGAAACAGGACGAAATGGTAAGTCCGCTTCTGCCCAAGCATTTGGATAAAATACACCGTATTCTTTTAAATAAGAATGAAACTCTGAAAAAATGTGGGATGTTTCCCCATCGGCAATCATTTCTCCACTATGATTTAGTAAAATAATTCGATCGACAAAATCCATCATATGCTCGATTTTATGTTCAACAATAATGACGGTTTTGTCTTTGGCAAGTTTGGTGACGGTTTCCCAAATCATTTTTGTTGCTTCTACATCTAGTAAAGCAGTTGGCTCATCTAAAAATAATACGTCTGGTTCTAATGCAAATGCGGAAGCTAAGGCAACTTTTTGTTTCATTCCTCCTGATAATTGTTGGATAGGTGTGTGGATATCAGGAAGATGTAAGTCTACTAACTGCAACAGTGCTTCGATTTTTTCTCTCATTAATTCTCTTGGAACGCATTCATTTTCTAATACAAAAGCAAGTTCTTCATCCACATAGGGCATACAAAACTGAGAATCGGGATCTTGAAAAACATATGCCCATTTGTTTGGAATTTGGATATTTTCGGCAATCATTGGGACATTTAGTGTATTTGGAATTAAACCGCTCATTACTTGAAGTAGCGTAGATTTCCCACAGCCACTTGGACCAAGTAGTAGCACTTTCTCCCCCTCTTTAATAGAGAGAGAGAAATCACGAAATAAAATGTGTTCGGTGTTTGGAAATTTTAGACGCAAGTTTTCAATAGATGTACTCATTTTTTTAATGCTTCATATTCTGTATCAGAAATTGGGCGAAGAAGCCTTGCTACTCCTGTTGCTTCTAATCCTTTAACTAGAGAAACGGCAAATACTCCAGCAATGATTGCGGAACTTAGTAATCTTGCTCCAATGTATAGCATTAAGTTCCATGTAGCTAGTTCATCAATATATCCTTTGTACATATCAACTAGTAATGAGGCAATTGCTGAGGAAACTGCGGCAAGTATGGCTACTAGCATGTCATATCTTTTATAGCGAAATAATAGAAAGATAATCTCGGCAAATATTCCTTGGATTAGTCCGTATAATAGTGTTTCGAGTCCATATTCCGAACCTGTTAGAAATTCGCCTGAAGCCGCTGCCATTTCGGCAATTACTGCTACATATGGTTTGCGAATTAATAAAAATGCTACCGTTGCCGCAATAAACCACATGCCATATACTAATTGATCTGCATGAAGTCCAAATGGTTTAACAAAATAATAGAATGGTGACCATAATTTGTAAATAATCCCAAATACTAAAGCAATCACTACCGTTGTCAAAATGTCTACTAATTTCAATTTCATTTCTTTTCCCCCTTTTTTTCCAATAAAAAAACCGCTATCCATTAGGGAGCGGTTGAAAGATTCCTACGCTCCACTTCCCTACGCTAGTATAAACTAGATCAGGTTCTAAGGGTCTTGAATCAATCAATCTCAGCCAGACGGCTCCCCTAGTGGACAACTATTATTTAATTAGCTTTATACTATCATATGATGATGGAAATAGAAAGATGTATGTTTTATTTTTGAAATTTATCTGCTCCTTCTTTATGTATATAGAACTCAGCATAATCTCTCATTATATAGTAATGTGGACTAGAGCGTGCTTCATCAAATCTTTCTTCTGTATCATAATGTTTTTTTGTTGATTTTCTTGTTTCACTACTAAATGATTGGATGGTTGATCCTTCTAATGAGAATGCTTTTAAATAAGCTATGTACTCTTTAGAACCAACTGCATAACCCTCACCATTCTTTTTCATATATTCGTGTAGAAATTTTTCTCCCTCATGCAATTTTTCTTGAGAAATAGGCGTTGATTCTGTTGCCTCCTTGTACTTTATTTCATTTCCACTAGAAAAAGCTATTAATAATTGTGCCGCCATAAAAAGCGAAACACTCACAACAACAGGCGATACCGCCCAACTAATTGACTTGAGGTCAGAAAATTTCTTCTTTGCATATACATATTGAAACAATGGAATAGCAAGCAATGATTCTGCTAAAAACAAATAAAAACCGCCATAGGCATTGGCAAGCATACTATCCATAGTCAAATACCGTTTATATAGAAAAAACAAAGCTATCATCACGATATATGGAAGAATGGCGAAAAGTTTGGCATGTATTCTTTTTTTTTGCAGCTCATATAATACAGCTACTACCGCACACATACCATGAAAGAGAAAATTCCCAGCGAAAATATGAACAAGAGAGGCGGAATACAAAATACGTCTAATTGAAATATCTTCTGTGCCACCCAATATCGCACAAGAAATAATAATAATAGCGAAAAAAATAAGCCATATAATTCCTGATGCCCTTAAATAAGGTAAAATATTTTTTTGCATATTCATCACCTCTCAATTATTTTTCTTACAAAAAATATGTGGAGATACCTAATTTTTTTTGCAACTATAGGGGAATTGCTAGTATTGAACCTCTCATGACTAAAGTTACGAGTGTTCTCGGCTAATTCATAAAAAATTCTCAAAAAAACCAAAGGTAGCTATAACCATTACCTGCATTAGTGTGAAATAAGCAACTTTAGCGTTAGACGTATTTATTTTTAGTAAATATTCTTCTAAAAACAAATTTATCCAGAATAAGAAAATGTAAACTAGTACGATTACTATTAAGTACATTACGAACATCATTTACACCCTCTTTTTTACTGATTCATTTTCAATTGAAATTTCTCAATCCAGCCTTTTTTATATTTCAAAGAGATAAATCCTACTACTGACATCACACATGCTCCAATGCTATCAACCATTAAATCTTGCATCGTATCCATTAATGCCGCTTGCCCAACTAAAGGTTCTCCGTTTTCAAGGGCAAATTTCTGCATGTTGGTATGGAGAAAAGTATCCATGCCTAGTTCGTAAATTTCCCACACAACACCTAAAGTTACCGCAAAACAAAAAGTAAATACCGCAACAAATAATGGGCTTAAACTGAGCGGAACTTTATCTGTTTTATTTAGAAAGTTAATAAATGAAAATCCGAGTGCCCCAAGCATAGCACCACTAAATGTGTGGAGTATGGCATCCCACTGTGGAATTCTATAGTAGAACTCTCGCACTTCGCCCAAATAAATGGCACAATACAGAAATAGAGCATACATCACAATCATTTTTGATGGCATACTGATATGCAATCGTTTTCGCAATATCCCTGGTAAAAGCATGGCAAATATGCCAAGGATACATTGAAATAACATTAAAACATAATCACCCTTTACTCGGTGCGTGTCGGTACTTGTCGCTGTAGTTGGAGCTAAAGTAATTGCTGTGACTACATAGATTGCTGATACTAAAAAGGTTAAAAACACTAGGTTGGATAGGACTCTACTATTAAATATTTTTCTAATTATCTTACTCACTTCTTTCACTCATATTTCTACAATTAATCTTTCACTTTTTTTCAAGCGATCTTATTACTTCTACTTTTTCTATCCCTTTTCTTACCCATCTGTTTATTGTGTACATAGAGATTAGAAAAAGTACCATCACCGTATTTTGTTGTGTGGAAATTCTTTCAAGACCTGTTCCAAATATAATCCATACACCAAAAGCGGAGCTCAGTATTACCCACACAATCCATGCAATTTTTGCCATGATATGATAATCCTCCTTTTATAGCAGTTTTATTTATTGTACGGAAAGTTCAATGGCTAATTTTTCATTGTCTAATTAAAAATTTTCTCCTTTCCTTTTTCCGCACAATTTCGCAAATTGCTATAACTTTTATTTTTTAGCAAATTGTTTTTCAGTTATTTCAAGCTATTTTTTCTTTTCCTAAGCATAGCAAGCTTTTTCTCTATAATCAATTGAGAGCTTCTTCTTGCAAAAAAAGTGGGGAAGCACCAACTTTCATTCTATTTCTTCCTTTCTATGTACATAGCAATCAACTTCTTATCCGCAAAAAAACACTCTCAGCCGAGAGTGCTTTGCTATGATACATGCCATGTTATTATCTAATAACTTTCAAATCTCTTAAAGCGGTATATACTAAGTAACAACAAAACAATAATAAATAACAGTGTTGAGCCAAGGGCAAGAAAAAAAGAATCGCCCCATTTATTCGTCATTAAGAATGTTGTTGCCTCTTCCTGTGCCACAGATGGAAGCCATTCTGTAAACTTTGGAAAAGCTGCTCGAAGAATTGGAAATGAAAATAGGTTTAATATGCCAAGTGCCGAAACGCCACCTGCACTTTTTACAAGCGTTCCGAACAAAATCATTGCGGTAATCACAAAAACAATCCACAAACTTTCCATTAGAAAGCTCATTAGAAAACTAGTAAAACTTACATTACTAAATAACAAATTCGTATAATACCATGTTGCTAAATAACTAATTAGAAATGAACCAACCATAATTAGATTGTACGTCAACCATTTGCTAAGAATATACACAGTTGGTGTTACAGGACGAGCCATAATTAAAGAGAGTGAACCATTATTTCTTTCACCAACAATGACACTCATTGTACTTAATATACAAAGAATTAAGCCTATCATTCCAAATTGTGATATCGTACTAGCCATTACCTCTGCTCCTGTTGGCGTTGGTATTTCAATTACAGTTCCAGCTGGTAGATTCCCTGCTTTATTTAAAATTTGCGGCAGATAATAGGAAGAAATTGGTTGACTAATACTGAGCAAGATAAGCGTAATTGGCAACCAAAGTAATTTTCCGTTCTTCATACTTTCAAAAAATTCCTTCTGGACAAGTGTTCTTAGTTGTTTCATTGTTCCATCACCTGCAAATACACATCTTCTAATGTGTGCATTTTTTGCTCAAAATGAAGAATGATTGCTTCTTGTCGTAGACATTCTGCAAGAATGACTCTGCTCTGTTCACGCTCAACAAGGGTAATTTCTACTTTTGTATTTGTTATTTCTTGCACAGGTACACGCAATTCACTCCACTTCAGTGGTTGCTCCGTTTCTAACATGTAGACCACTTCTTTATTGTATTGTTGTTTTAAATCGGTTAGTGAGCCATTCCATTTCACTTCGCCCTTTTTTACCATAATTATCTCATCACATACTTGTTCGGCATCATGAAGAATATGGGTAGAAAAAAGAATAGTCATCTTCTCACGCAAGTTTTTCATTATCGCTAATACTTCTCTTCGCCCTTCTGGATCTAAGGCAGAAACAGGTTCATCAAGAAGTAATAATTCTGGTTCATGAATTAATGCTTGGGCTAATCCCAGACGTTGTTTCATTCCTCCAGAAAAACCAGCTATTCTCTTCTTCTTCGTGTCACTGAGCTGAACGAACTGTAAGACTTCTTCTATTCTTGCTTGTAATTTTTCCTTTGGTATTTCTGATAAATTTCCTGCAAACTGTAAATATTCTCTTGCATTCATCCATGAGAAAAAACTTGGATGTTGTGGCAAATAACCAATATGTCTTCGATTAATTCCTGATTCTCCCAAAAATTGAATCGTTCCAGATGTCGGTGATAACAACCCTGCTAACATTTGCATCGTTGTTGTTTTTCCTGCTCCATTTGGACCAAGCAAGGCAACACATTGACCTTTTTCTAGTTGAAAAGATACGTTATTAACGGCTTGTTGCTCTTTGTAACTTTTTGTTAATTGTTCCACTTGAAGTAACTTAGTCATTTTGTCTGCCAAGAATAAAATACAAAATTGGTCCAACTGTACTGAACACCAATATAATAATTATCCATACTGCTTTCGGAAGATTTCTCGTTTCCTCCTGACGAATACAACTAATAAGAGCACCAACAGTCAACAAAAATCCTAAAAAAACAATTGGCAAAATAATTAGAAGACCTACACCACTTACTATACCATCTAAAAAATCCATCATTTCTCACCCTTTCTGGTATAATTATAAAATATGCTACTCCTTACAAAAATTCTAATACTAATATGATATCACTTTTATATCTATAAGTAAAATACAAGCGAGGCGATTTTGTTTGAAACGTGCACAGTATATTCGAGAATTAGATATAGCAATTGAATCCATCCCTGAGCCAAACAGGGGGGAAATTATTGCTGATTATGAAAAACACTTTGAAAAGAAATTAATCCAAGGAGAACGGGAACATGATATTTGTGTAGAATTAGGCTCATCAAAGAAACTTGCCAAACAAATTATAGAAGACTATGAAAAAAGCTTGGAGGAAGCAGCAGCTATTCAGAGCATGCCAAAAGAAAGTGTGATAATCAAAGTATTGACATCTTTTTTTAAAAATCTGCTTGCCTTTCTTACTGTACTCCAATCAATTACCATATCTCTATTTGAATCTATCAAAAAGGTAAAGGGGGTTTTACTGGAATCTCTTAAAAAGTTGGTAGCATCTTTCAAAGCCATGCTTGTTGTATGTAGCAAGCAGTTAAAGTCACTACTTACACGCATACAGGAAGCTATCAAAAAGGTGAATATGCCTAAACAGATTCGAGCAGTTATTATTGGTTTGGTTTCAACGATTGTTATTATTATTCTTGCGGTTCTAGGAACTAATGCTTCTGATTCTCTACTAGATAAAAATGCCAGAATGCCCCTGCCAACTTCCACAAGTAGTTCTTTAAAACACGAACAGGGAAAAACGAATGGAAAAGGCGGAAGTAAGACGGAAGTGGAGGCTCCTGAAGAAAAAAAGCTGCCTGCTACAAAGTTAGAGAAAGAATTTTCTACGGATAAGATGCATAAAATAAATATTCACACAACCCATATTGATGTGAAACTTTTCTCCATAGCTGGTGACGGGTTGAAGGTATATTTGTATCGCACCTCCAATACATTGAAGGGATTAAATGCTCTTGATTTTTCGCTAGTTCAAGCAGAGGGCACACTACATATTATAGCGAACACAGGGAATTTCACCGCATTACGCTACAATGATATTCGGCTTGATCTTGCTGTCCCTGAGAAACTTTTTAAAAAAATAAAGGTACAAACAGACAGTGGAACACTTTCCGTTTCAGGGGTACACGCTGAGAGTGTGGAACTCCAAAGCAATTTAGGAACGGTTTCTCTAGCAAATATTACTGGTGATGTCCATATAATTTCTCAGTTAGGTTTAGTCACTGGTAAAATGATTGAGGGAAATATGCACGTAAAAACATATGGGGCAGATACATCTTTACAGTTAGCTTCTATTCATCACGATATACATATTGAAACGTATAGCGGCAAAGTAGCCGTTGGTGTGGTAACTGTTCCAACTTCTTTAGACCTTTATTTTAAAAGCAAAGAAGGAAGAAGTGAGGTAGTAAGTGTGCCTGTAGATTTCTCTATTAAATCACCGCACATTTTACAAGGGGCAATTGGTAAGGAAGAAAATTCATTACATGTTCTCACAAATACAGGTAATTTTCGTTTTTCACATAATTGACACCCCCACCCCTAAAGGGGCAAGTCCTAAACCTTACGATTTAACGGATGGGATTCCTGAATGATTAAGCGTTCTCAGTCCATTTCTGTTTTGAACAGCCTTCAAGATTAGGGTATGCCATTACCCCTCCCACGACAGACCGTATAGGTTCGTGGGCTATGTACTATGACCATACCCGTATAGATGTGAGTGTTCTACATGTTTTAGCGTCTTGTTCTTGACGACACATATAGTTTTACGCACGAAGCGAATTAGTTCGTGCAACCTCATACTATATCTAATTTTCAATGAACACAAAGGCGTTTTAAAGACTTGTACTTGTCTGTAGAACAAATGTATCACATGTCAAATGCTTAGTATAGTGATAAAATCTTTCGATTTTTTTATCACTATACCGCATTTGACCTCGCTCTCATCCCTAAAGGCGATGGGCTTTCTCGTTCGGAAAGTGCTGTAAAATTTTGGAAAATCGTTTCTATGTTTCTCGATACTTCAATCACCTTTTCTTTCATGTTTTTTGTTGCATAATCTAAAAGCAAATTATGTGATCTCTCAATATTTTTCGTTTCATTTTGATAAGTAGTGTAAATTACAAAAGAACTTAATATTCCTAATGCTACTATAAATAATAGTAATACAATGACAAGAAATTTTTTCCTCATAAATAACCTCTAACTATTCCAAAATACGTAAAATAAGTTTGTATTCAAGTATATATTTTTTAGCTTGGATGTACATTGCTTTGTTCAGACCGTTTATGAACAACAGATGAATTTATTTGTAAAAATTTATCTTCTTGATTTTGCTGATAATACTGTTTTATTTACCATAATGGCTCTGTTAAATTTAGTTGTTGATAATTGAACCAACTACATTAGGGTTGGTGATGATTGTGAGAGCAACTGATATCCTTAAAGTCATTCAAAAACTAAATCCAGCAGAGAAACACCGATTACGTGAATATTTAACTGATGCACTTACTGCATCAAGTTCGACTAGAACTGTTCTTCACGAAATATCTGAGCGTAAAAACAAGAATGGTTATCATTAACGAAATACCAGTTAGACAAAGCTATCGGGCATAAACTTTCAAATGAAAATGTATTATGTACAGCTTCTTGGCGTGCATTTAAATAGCACCGCGAGTCAACTTATGATAAAATAAGGTTAACTAAATTTGCTGTATAAACACTGACACTTATTATTATTTCTCTTAGAGAGTATATTTTTTGTTAATGGAAGATATTATTTATCCAAGAAGTAAAATACGGTATTATCTAATAAATTTGATAAATAAAAAAACTAAGAGGGATATTTTAGTTTTTTTAAGAGGGGATTATATGGATGTTTTTGGAATGATGGGATTTGTTTTTGGACTTATTGCTTTTACAACGGCATTGACTAATAGTAATAAAATAAAAGAACTTGAAAAGAGGATTGATGATTTAGAGGGAAAATCATAAACAATCATTCAAGTAAGAGGTTTGGTCAAATGGGGTGAAAAACACCTTTTGACCAAACCTCTTGTCATGAATAGTTGCCAAAGTATAATCCAATCAACATGTTAGCAACCAGACTTCTATATAACTACTTTTTTAATCCTGCAAATACACACGCACTTCATATGGTTTTAGTTTGCATCTTGTTGTCTTTTTATGTTTAGATACATCATAATTTGTAAGTACGAGTTGTTTGGAGGATACTTTGCATTTATCATCGTGATAGGTTGCTTTTTTATCACTCATATTGACAATAATCACTGCTTTCTTTTTGTTCAGTGTTCTTGTGTAGGCATAGATTTGCTTATCATTCTTCATGATTAAATCGTAACGTCCATACTTTAATACTTTGTGTTCTTTTCTTAGACGAATCATTTTTTGGTAAAAATGTAAGACGGAGTGCTTATCATTCCACTGATTTTCTACGTTCAGATGGACATAGTTTTCATTGACACCCATCCATGGTGTGTTCTTAGAAAATCCTGCATTGGTGTCATCTGACCATTGCATGGGGGTACGTGAATTATCTCGCCCTCTTTTCCAAATGATTTCCATCACTTCTTCAGGCGGAACACCTTTCTTTGTTTCAATATCGTACAGATTTTTCATGGCGATATCATCGTATTCATCCATTGTTTCAAACCGAACATTGGTCATGCCGATTTCTTGCCCTTGATAAATAAATGGTGTGCCTTTCATTAGAAAATAAAGTGCGGCTAATGCTTTGGCACTTTCAAAGGAATCATTTCCCCATGTAGAAACGGAACGAGGTTGATCGTGATTTTCTAAGAACAGGGCATTCCAGCCATGTTTTTCTAACCCTTTTTGCCACTTGGTTAACACTTTTTTTAAATCTCGAAGGTCGAAATCTTTTCTATCCCATAGTCCAAGATGTTCAAAGTGAAATACCATATCAAAGACACCTTTTTTCTCTCCAACCCAGTCCTTGGCATCTTTTACTTTCACCCCGTTCGCCTCACCAACTGTCATAATATCGTAGTTAGCAAATGTTTGGGTGTGGAGTTCTTGCAGATAATCAAGAATGCCCGGTTGATTTAAATGTTTTTCAAATGATGGGACGTAATCCAAATTGTTTGGGTTTGGTAAATCAGAAAATCCTTCTTCTTTCTTAATATGGGTAATGGCATCAATGCGGAAGCCATCAATTCCTTTATCTAGCCACCAATTAATCATTTGATAGACGGCTTGACACATATCATTATTTTCCCAATTTAAATCAGGTTGTTTCTTATCAAATAGATGCAAATAATATTGCTTTGTTTTTGCATCATATTCCCATGCTGAACCACCAAAAATACTTTCCCAGTTATTCGGCTCTTTTCCATCTACACCATCACGCCAAATATACCAGTCCCGTTTTCGGTTTCTTTTGGATACTCTTGACTCCATAAACCAAGGATGTTCATCGCTCGTATGGTTGATGACTAGGTCAAAAATAATTTTCATCCCCCGCTTATGTACTTCTTTAATGAGCGAGTCCACATCTGCCATCGTTCCAAATTCAGCTAATATTCCTCGGTAGTCACTAATATCATAACCATTATCTACATTGGGTGAAGAAAAAATCGGACAAACCCAAATAACATCAATTCCAAGTTTCTCTAAATAATCAAGTCGCTCTATCACTCCTTGTATATCACCAATTCCATCCCCATTTGCATCCATAAAACTGCGGGGATAAATTTGATAGGCAACCGCTTCTTTCCACCATGTTTTTTTCACTTTTTATTCCTCCTTGTGAGAATATATCTATACTAAGAATACTTTAAATCTAGTTAATATTGCAATCTTTCATAACTAAAACTTTAAAGATAATTTTTACAATCGAAACTGTGATAAAAACTGTAAGAACTCCACTTCTTGTGGATGTTCATATTTCAAAATAGCATATGTTTTTGCGGTTGGTAACGAGAATGTACACGGAACTTCCACAAGCCAGCCTTCTAGTAATTCTCGTCTAACGGTTGTACTTGGTAAAAATGATACGCCAAGCCCTTCGATAATAAATCGTTTGACGCTATACTTTTATCACCAACACACGCCAGAAGCTAAGTATGAAGCTCTGAGCGTGTGTTTTTTTACTTCCAAACATTGGACTATTATAGCAGTTTTACTTATTGTACGGAAAGTTCAATGGCTAATTTTTAATTGTACTGTTTCAAAAACTCTTAGCTTGCCTCTAGCAAGCGGCATCGTTTTTTCATTGTCTAATTAAAAATTTTCTCCTTTCCTTTTTCCG
>JAVBJX010000035.1:0-17799 GCA_031546705.1 Caryophanales bacterium | reverse complement strand
AATAAATAAAGAGAAGTGTATTTGGAACAGAAAGAGTTTGAGTTACTCAAAAAATATTTACCAGAAGCAATAGAGATATCAAGTCTTCATAAACGGAATCAGTTACATATAGAATTTCGGATAATAAAACTGCGTATGTATTAGGCTTTACAAGATAATCGTGCATACGAGCGAGAAATACAACAAATTATTGAACACTCTATTAAACTTGGGCGAATACATAGTGTGATTTCATTATCAAGAAGATTTGCCGAGTATTTAGTAGAAATAGGGGCAACAAAACGAGCGACTAAGTATTACCAAATATATATAAAGTATGTCGATGAAGCGGAGCAACAGCAAATATTAATGTAAAATATAGAAAATTCTTTGACTCACAAAAGCAATTCAAGATATAGAAGTTTTCTTGAATTGCTTTTTGGATGTCATAATTGGTTATTTTGGTTTATGTGATTTGGTGTATTGTGATGAGAATGAGTAAATCCAAATCCAACAGGTCCTTTTTCTTCAGAAATTAATGAGTACATAGGAGAGTTAAACTGAGATACAAATAATAAAGCTAACAATAAAACTGGTAAAATAACTTTCTTTAATAATTTCATGTAAACTCCCTTCAAAATGTATATGATTTTTAAATCTTGTAGTCAGTATACATTATTATTTAGTAATTGAATATGAGACTTGATGCTGTACAAGTGCAAATTTTCGGCTAAAAAATGGCACTTGTACGCCTGTTGTGTCTCATAAGGATTGGTGGTAGGATTTGGTTACGGCAAGATAATAGCTAGAGAGGGAGGGGAGTTGATAGAGTTTTAGGTTGCTGAGGTAGAATGGTTTCAAAATGTTTTAGGAAGTGTGTGAAAAGCACAAACAGGTAGTAATTGTTGTTTGGAGTCGTTTATATGCTGATTTTATAAGATACTTTGCTTTTAGGATTGGTGCATAACTCTTAATTAGTACCATTAGTTGAGAGTATACAAAATTAAGGA
This sequence comes from Caryophanales bacterium, assembly GCA_031546705.1. Taxonomy (GTDB): domain Bacteria; phylum Bacillota; class Bacilli; order Bacillales; family JAVBJX01; genus JAVBJX01. The sequence continues at coordinate 16,810 of JAVBJX010000035.1, read as the reverse complement.
AGAGGAGAAGAACCATGAAGAGAAAAATTCTAGTTTCATCACTCGTAGTACTTACATTAACAAGCCCTGTTATTTCTACAACTTATGCCGAACAAAAGGAGAAATCAACAATTAAAATTCTTGAGAAACAAAAAGAAGTTAAATCACTTGATGAACTTTACAAAAAAGCAAAATTAAATAAACACGACATTGACATAAAAGAAAACGTAAAAACAGAAAGATTTGCAACAACTCAAATTTTAGAAACAAGAGAAGAGCAAAATAAGATTGTTCAAGATATTGCTGTAACAACATTTGAAGATGTAACAGTATTAGATTCCGTAATACAAACTAGAGCAACTGGACAACAATCGGATAATGCTACCGACAATTCTATAAGCTATAGAGCATATTCTACTGTTTACTATACAACTGGTACTGTAGGTGGAATGGATGCAAAAAAAGTAACCCGAGTAACAGGTGGTTGGACAAAATTAGATTCTACTGTTTTCATACAAAGTCGTCTAGTTCGTGTTGGTTCTACGAATTATCAAAAAACTCAAACGATTGAATATGCACCTACTTCAGACTCTTTTGATTATACAACACCAGCTTCTTGGCAATTACTTCCAGTAGAGATAGGTCTTATAGCAGGATGTGTTATGGATACAACTTACAAGCGAAATAGTAGTACTTGGAGACAGGTCTTTGAAAATCACCTATGAATATATTTCTTATCGTAAGTTTTTCGTATATTATTCCCATAGTAGGTAGAAAAATAAAAGTCTGATATATTAAATTTATACAAACACTTCTTCTTTGATTGTAAATAAATCATATCAAATAAAGAGGTGTTTGTATCTTTATGACTTTCTATCTAAACTGCTGTAAAATATATATTAATAAAAATAAATGAGTAAGGAGTAGAGATTTCATGAAAGACATCATGAAAAAAAAACATTTTCCTTCCTTTATACTTATGTTCATTTGTATTCTGATAGTTGTCTATCTAAATATAGATGAGAAAAATAAGCAAAATAGTATTCCAAAAGAATTACTTTCAACAAATAAAAATCAATATACATTACTAGCTATTGGAGGAAAAGAACTTTATGGTTTTGATAAAATAAACAAAGCAACAAAGATTATTTTCTTTAAATCTATAGAAGAAGCAAAAAAAAAATATCCTGACTTCTTAGTAACAGATGAACAATATATTATTTTTGATAACACACACATCGTACTGCAAACAAAAAATCCATCGGAAGTAATGGAAAAGATTGCTGTAGACGATGTGCCAAAAGAATTACTTGCAAAAGAGAAAGATCAGTATTCAGTCCTGACAATTGGAGAGAAACTTACAGTTACGGGAAGAATAAGTAAAGTATATAAGAATTTACAAATACCTTCTTTAAAAGAGGCTCAAAATGATTTTCCAACACTACAATTAAATACATCTCCATTATTTCTTGTCTTTGATAATAAGAGAATAGTTCTTAAAACGGAAGACGTGAGGGAATTACTAAATTTTATTGATGAAGGAGCTTCTAGAAAAAATTCTCCTTACGTTCTTGAGAACGGAGTATTAGTACTTTCTATTGGAAAAAATCCTCCCCCTCCAGAAGATTTAGATGAACATGTAAAAGCTGTTATATTTTATCCATCCTTAGAAAAAGCACAAGAAGATTTTCCTGAACTACAATTAGAAAAATTTTTATCATATATTGTCTTTGATAGTAACAACCAAATCGTTCTTCAAACAGAAGATTATAAAAAGTTAATGAAGAAAATTGGAAGATCAGGACTTGATTATTAATACAAAACTAAATGATGTTTGGACTTGAGTCAATATATGGTACACAAGTAGTAATTGTTGATATTCTAAAGGTTTAAACAACGAGAATAATTCCAGTAAGCATACCATCTGAATTTTTGACAAAAAATTGTATGGTATGCTTACTGTTTTTTAAGAGGGACTGTTAGAGAATAATAGTGAGTTTCTATGAATATGTAGCAACTCACTTTACTTCAATAATATCTAAAAAAGTGTTATAATAAAACCAATTCAAAAACAATACAAACATCAAGTAGGTTTTTACGATAAATCTATAAAGTAATACATTGCTTTTTTTATTTATACACTTTGAAAACAGATAATTCTATTAAATGCAATAAAAATCTATATATTTTTCCAATCATCTTACTCCCATTCGCTACATATTATATATAACTATCCGTGGTAGTAGATAAACGAAAAAAGATAAAAAAATAGCTCTAATCTGGAAAACCAGTCAAACTTTTTTTGCAAAAAGAGGAAATATTATTTAAATTATGTGAATATTATTTAGTCATAATAAGTATTCTCGGAATTTAAATTTTTAAAGCTGGAGGATACTATGGATAGGGAAAAAATTGAACAATACTTACAACTAACAGATTCATTCACCGTCGAAGGTGCTATTTGGGGAAATGAACAATCTATACACTATGCTAGTTTAATAAATTCATTAGAGAGTCGCTTAAATCGAACATTAAGAAAGGAGGAAAAAGAAGTTATTCATTTGTTATCCTTACAACAAAATAGCGAATTTTTTTCTTTTATTAGGTGGTTAATAGGAGAAATAGATAGAAGTGTGATAGGAACACTATCTAGTCCTCGCATTATGGATCCTATGGTAAAAAGAATTGAAAAAAAGATAGCAGAACATCCTAATCCATCACATGCGATAAAAGAAAAATTTATGATGGAAGAAATTGGCTATAAATCACTAGAGCTTTATCAATCCGTTTCTAACATATATACTTACTGGGAGGAGTTACAAAAGAAAGGGGAGAAGGATGAATAAATTAATGTTGTTAAAATCTACCCTTGAAAGTTACTTAAATCGAGTACTAACGGAACAAGAATTGGCTTTTATACAAGGTATCGCTTGTTTAGATGATTCATCCTTTCAGATTATACTTGATATTTTTTGTGAATTACATACAGAAAAGTTTATTACTTCTCCTAATATCGTACATTTTGAAAGAGATATTATTCATTCTGCATTATTTCATTTACTACATAATGAGCCAAATCGACCATTTGAATCTATCCTTACTGAAAGAATAGGACAAGAATTTTTTGCATGTTATGTATTTGTTATGGATTTAGGAAACACAATATTCTCTAAATCATTAGATAATGATAACAAAAGTGTTTTCTAAAATCTAATCGCAGTTATTAGAAACTCCCAATTAATATCTATTTTTAAGAGTTAAATTGCAGATAAATCCTATTTTTGGGAACTACTTGGGAAGTTTAGTTACTACAATTATTGTCAATTCAAAAGTATTTTTTACTGTAGAAATTCTGTAGGCAATTTTTATGGAGAAATTTACCTCCCTGTCCCCCATACACTCCCCTCAAGAAAGTTGTCAAAATAATTTTAAATGATTTCTTTCTTTTTAGAAATTATTATATGCATTAATAGTAATTTTTGATAACTATAAGACTAGAACAATTGGGTTGTAGTGTGTCATTTTTCCTAGTTTTATTATTTTAATGAAGATATGAAGATGATTTTAAGGTTTGAATAATGAGAATAGTCACAGGAAGCATACCATCCAAAAATTTGATAAAAAATTATATGGTATGTTTCCTGTTTTTAGAAGGGCTTCTATATAACTGATTAATAGAGTAGTCATATCCCAACTAATCCCTGAAAGTCCTTTTCAAGCACAGATGAAGAACACATATCTCCATGATTCTACCAGACACTGTTCGTAAACTTGGACTCTCGTAATATTTATGTAGAAAATATAAATCAGTTATATGATAGCTGAGATATGATTCTAGCACAGCGGGCTATCTTTCTGAAGATGAGCTTAAATACACAAAAAATGGGTATCCTTCGAGTAATGAAATACTATCTGGATTACCCACCTGTATCACCTTTTTAATTATACTTTTCCTTCTTGACATTCTAGTTCTAGGTATTATTACAAAATATGTTACAGTCTCAATTATGTTGATTAGACATAAAAAAATTGTTACATTTACGATTTAAAAGCATCATTTTTTGTGCAGTCTTTAGCTCTTTTGGTTGTTATATTTTTATAATTTCTTAATTTATACAGTTTTTTTATATATTTGTCATTGATTAATTTAAGTTTTTCTTGTTTGCTTGATGGTTTACAAATTTAAATACACAGATACTAATAAAAATGATAAAAATAAGAACTATTAATTTTGGATATATTTCTTTTGAATGGATGCTCATCTCACTCTAGTAATATGGACATGTATACCGAATTTTCCAACGGAGTATCTTAGCTAAAAAAAGAACTAAAACCTACATAATATATCTGAATATTTAATTAAACAAAAAAAGAAATCCCTTCCTGCACTTCAGAAAATAATATTGGAGATTTCGGATAAGAAGTAGATTACACACGTAGAGTACCAATAAAAGAATGTAAGGCGGAGATTAAAATGGCAGGAGTTTTTCAAAAGACTATAACAAGAGCATCATTGTTGGTTTATGGTTTATTTGTTCCTTTACTTTTATTTTTGTTATCTTTTCAAGTGGTTAATAACTTTTCAATATTGTTGATGATCGGTATTTTTATTGCAGTCTCTTTATTTGTGGAATGTTCTTCTTTGTTTGAAGAATTTAGAGAGTATAGAAGTACACATAGCTGGGTGCAACTAAGTAGTTATGGTATTACTTTTTTAACTATAGGGATTCTTTTTCTAGCAGGAGGAAGGCAAGATTTTTTGGTTTTTATGACTGGTTTGTATAGTTTGGGATGCATCGAAGAAATAGTAAAGAAACGTTATACAAATAAGTGGATTTCGAGATGTGTGAAAGTTTGTTGGGTGCTGTTTACTATAATATACGTGCAGATATACTAGAATGAGAGTCAGATTTTTTTGTCTGCTCTCTTTTTGATGTGTATTGCTACATTGAATGCAAAAGTATGAAGTATGAAGTATGAATACGAGTTTAGGATAATAAAAAAGACTCAACTGGTGTGTTTCGTTAGGATAACGTATCACAATCGGTTGAGTCTTTTTTTATTGTCTATTTGACTGAAAAAAGATTACTGTCAAATATTTTTCAATTCTGGTGAATAGATTTACTGATATGTTCTAATATTTTCAGTAGGAATGAGCAGCTTATCAGTCCAACCTGTAATTTGGTTGTTTGCTGGGTCTATTTGAACGATATAAAGATGTTGTCCGCTTACATAAGGATTATCAATAAATATATTCGTATTAGAATATAGGGGATTGTATCCTGATAATGAAGATATGTTAGTTCCATAATTTGGTCTTGTAGAACTATAGCCTACCATATACTTGAACGTTCCAGATGGTAAGTAAGATACACTTGTTGTTGAATACGCTGAACCCGGCGACAGATACACAGATATGTCTGGAACTACTCCCGAAGAAGAATAAGAAACTGGTAGAGCTGTCCACGCTGTAATTGTATTATTTGCATCTACTTGAGCAATGTATACGTATTGACCGTAAGTAGCAGTAATAGATGCCCCGTTATAAACGTAATTCGTATAATATGCAGCACTACTTCCATAACTTGGTCTTGAATAAGAATTTCCTACTATATACTTGAATGTTCCAGTTGTTGGCAAGCCAGTTACTGTTGCTGTTCCATATGCACCTTGTGATAGATACACACTAGGCAGATCAGCTACTACTCCGTTTCCATATCCAGAGTTCCAACTAGAAGATGGTACATCTACCCAGTTCATAATTCTATCATTTGCGTCTACTTGAACAATGTATAGATGTTGACCATAAGCAGTATTCACATAAATATCTGAACCGTTATAGATATAACCTGTATATCCAGTTGCATAGCTTCCAATAGTCGATGGATAGTAAGAACTTCCATTCCCAACCGCATATTTGAAAGTTCCAGATGGTAAAGAATATGTTCTAATTGTTCCAGTAGTTGAGCCTGTACTCCAAGATAAGTTAGATAAATTTGAATATCCATACCCTGATGTTTGAATATTTCCAGCAGAAACTGGAACATCTGCCCACTCAGCAATTCTTCCACTTGCATCTAATCGAACAATAAAAATATGCTGTCCACTAGAAACGGATATATCTGTATTAGCATAAAGGTAGTTGGAAGAATTTGTTGGATAGTCACCTACTCTTGGTTGCGTTAGCCATGAGTAACCAACATAATATTTTAATGATCCAGATGGTAATGTTGTTGTTCTTGTTGTTCCATATAAAGTACCTTGTGCCCAATTAAAGCCTGTTAATAACCCATTTACAGCATTACCATTTTCATCAACAATCGAACCAGTGCCTTCAACTTTAATAGTTGTTGGTTTACCATTTCCTGTAAGCTTTACTCCTGGAGTAGTTGCTGTAAAGGTTGTAACGGTTGCACCACTAGCTACGTTCATTGTAGCTGCCGCATCCATTTTTGCAGTTGTGATTTTTGCTCCTGAACTAACATCAATATTTGCTCCAGCTTGATTTACATCTAAGTCTGTAACCGTTGCTCCTGTGTTAATTGTTACTGAGGAAGCGGCATTTAATGTTAAATCACTAATTGAAGAAGAAGAAGCAAGTTTAATAGTAGCAGCAGCATCCGCTGTTAAACTGGAGATATTTGTTCCAGTGGTAACTTCTATTTGTGCCGCTTTTGCTGCAGTTACTTTTCCAATATTTCCCATCAATTTAACGTTTGCTGATGTATCAAGTGTTGTTAAGGAAACAGTTCCTTTGTTATTAAAAGTCGAACTATCTGCATCTTGAATAGTAACATTAGTGATTTTGCCAGTGTTTGTAAATGCTTTGTCTGATGCTATGTTTTTAATTATTACGTTAGTTATTGTAGTACCTTGATTCACAGTAAAATCAGCATTTTTTGTGTCAACTGTAATTGTTCCAGTTAATGTTCCTTTGGATGCTCCGCCACGAATACTTGCTGTACCACTAGAATCACTTGTGAGATATACATCACCTGTTAATCTATTGTCATTTAAATTAAGATCTACTAAACGATTGATTGAAAGTGATGAATTTAATGTAATATCTTTACTTAATACGATAGTTTTTACTTCTGGACTTTCAATTGCTGCTCTTAAATCAGCTTCATTTCCTACTATTACTTCAGATTGTGTATATCCGAATGTAAGAGCTTGGTTTACTTTACTTTGTGTAATACCATTTACTTTTAAGTTAGAAGTAGTCAATGTGTATGGTTTTTTCGCATCTACTCCTGTAATAGAAAGTTCTACTTGTTTCCGATTTGCAAGGAAAGTTACAGAGGATATAGATACACCTGAAATAGAAAAATTCATTGGTGAAATAGCATCAATTGCTTGATTAAAAACAAGAACAACTTTCGATGTTCCGACAGTTTGAACAGTTTGAGCTTTCAATGGCAGCAGAGACTTATTCTGAGCAGTAAGTGTTGTTACTTGTGATGGATCAGGTTTAGCAGCATTCTCAATATACATTTTATTTTGAGCAGTAAGTGATGTTGGATCAGGTTTAGGTGCATTTTCGTTATACATTGCTGATGTAGTCTGTCCAGCCGAAACAAGAACGCTCGTTGCTAGTGCAGTAGCTGCTGTTAATTTAATTACTTTTTTCTTATTCATCTAGTTCTCCTCTTTTCTATTAAAAATATTTTTTCTATGATACTAAAAGATTCATAGATTTTGTAGGGAATATATCAAAATAAATAAATTTTATCAAACAAGCATTTACCGCTACCACATAGAATATTACGAATGAGATAGGATAGTTTAGTCAGTATTCTTTGATAAATATTTATCTATTTCAATAATAATCTACATTTTTTTTCATAATTTATGGAAAGTATATCATAAAAATCTATTTATAGAAACCAATATACTTCTTCATTAAAAAATGAAAAGTATAATTTTTTTGATACAGATTTTATTCATCGAAACATGATTCTTTACAAAGACGGTTAAACGTAATATATTAATACTAGGTACTAATAACAAGTTTTAATATATTAGGAGGAACAACTCATGTTACAAAATAAGACATTTGTCGTAATGGGTGTAGCAAATAAACGAAGTATTGCTTGGGGAATTGCTCGTTCACTACATAACGCAGGGGCACGATTAATTTTTACATATGCAGGGGAACGGTTGGAGAAAAATGTTCGAGAATTGGCGGATTCATTGGAAGATGCACGAACATTAGTTATGCCTTGTGATATAACAAAAGATGAAGAAATTGCTGATTGTTTTGCGGAAATTGAAAAACAAGTTGGTGTAATTCACGGACTTGCTCATTGTATTGCTTTTGCAAATAGAGAGCATTTGGAAGGAGAATATCTGAATGTGAACCGTGATGGGTTTCTACTTGCCCATAATATTAGCTCTTATTCATTAACGGCAGTTGCCAGAGCGGCGAAATCTGTGATGAAAGAAGGCGGTTCAATTTTGACACTGACTTATTTAGGTGGAGAACGTGTCTTAAAAAATTACAATATTATGGGTGTAGCGAAAGCGTCACTAGAAGCAAGTGTAAAATATTTAGCAAATGATTTAGGTAAATATAACATTCGGGTAAATGCGATTTCTGCTGGTCCAATCCGCACACTTTCCGCAAAAGCGGTCGGTGATTTTAATTCGATTTTAAAAGAAATTGAAGAGAATGCTCCGCTTCATCGGGCTACAACACAAGAAGAGGTAGGCGATGTTGGATTATTTCTAATGAGTGATTTATCTCGTGGGGTGACTGGGGAAAATATTCATGTGGACTCTGGGTATCATATTATAGCGTAATGAATGAAGGCTGACGGAAGTTATTTCCATCAGCCTTCTATTATCTATTATTTCTTTTAAACTCTTTAAAACGTGTACCTTGATACGTAAGTTGCCCAATGTCACCTTCTGCAATCATTCCATAATATCTTCCACTTACTGGTATTTCTTTTCTTTCACCACGTTCAAATTCAAATGTGATGTAGTACCGTGTGCTTGCACTGGAGTCACCACTCCCGCCTGAAACTTTTGTCCTTTTAGAGACAACTGTACAAGAAGCTGTAATAATTTCTGCCGCATTATTGGACGTCCAAGTAGATAATCCTTTAATAATCATAGCAAGAAAAGTCACAACAATAATGGTAAGTATACCTAGAAAAAAGAAGGCGAATATTGGATTATCAAATAACATAGAGGAAAATGGACTAGAACTGTCAGGGATATTGAATGAATCCATAAAAAATTACCATGCTCAATATCTGTTGGGCATTCCTTCCTGTAGAGAATAGATTGTCTTTGATTGGAATTTCTTATTTTGTGTTTGATAAAAGCTTATTGTTGACATAGTTAGCTTTCCTATATATTTAAAGTAATTTATTATAATGAAATTGTCAATATTTGGAAATAAATATTGTACTTAAAGAATGAGAATGGTACGGAAGTTTTTTGAATGATTTTTAATGTTTAGGAATGGTTCAGCAAAACATTGATTTTATAGGATTTTGGCAACCATTTCTTTAATAAAGATGTGGCAAATGGAGTGTTTTCTACCCCAATTGACACATCTTTATTAATGTAAGAAATCCTTTCCCCACAAGCCAATATGTTCTAAATAAATGCCAAGTAATTTTCCTTCTCGTCCTTCTAACACTCGGCGTAAATGATTATAAAGTCCTTTCTCAATGGTTCGTTCAAGGTACGCCATCTTGTAAAGTTTCATTGGATCTTCTTTGATTGTCATACCATTTTTTCTTAAGTTTTCTGCGTATAATGAAACGCAGTGATTTCTAATTTCCTCACTATCTTTCTGCCAATCTTTGCGAAAGTTCATTAGAATTTCTACTAACACGGCTAAATCCGTCCAACCAGAGGCAAAGCGTGCGGTTTCCCAATCAATAAATTTAATGTCCCATTCGGATTTTGTTATGTCCGAACAACAAATATTTTGCATGTGCATATCACCATGTATGACACATTCTGTTTCAAAGGTAGGAGAGAAATTATTTAGAAGCTCCATAGCTATTTTGTAATGTGGCTCAATCATTTCATATAAATCCTTCTTTTTCAGGGCTTTTGTTAAATATTCTTTTGTGATATCCCGATATTCATGACGTTCTTTCCGTTTCTCAATAGAAGTATTAACGGGAACAATATTTTTTAGTTCTAGATGCTTGGAAGTAGTTGCATGTAGTTTGGCAACAGTTGGGATAATGTAATCAAAATAGGCGGGTTTCATTATAACTTGCCCTCTTATTTGTGGAATAAATTCCATTAATACCCACGTTTCATCCTTATTTACTTTTTCTTCAAGGCAATAAATCTCTGGCATAAAGTCTGATAAAATAGCGTTATTTTTAAAAACATTTAATTCTACGCTATTTTTGTGTTTGGTCGGTGATGTGTAAATTTTTAGGATAAGAGATTGATGGTTGATGGTTAATTTCCAAATTTGGCTGCGGTCCGTTTTTTTTAGAGATTCTATAGCGGAAATCTTATCTGAGCTGAAATGTTTTTTTAAGTGTTTGGAAAAAGGTTCTGAAGATAGTTGTCTAGTTATCTCTTGCTCAACGGTCATTGTTGCCACTCGTTTTTGAATAGGGATCGGAGTTGTTTTTTACGGTAGTCTAGTGCGGATTTATACATTTCTTTTTGCTTTTCTGGTAAAAACTCAGTAGGAATGCGATCAATGAAAAAATCTATTTGTTCTTTTGGCGTGGATTCGATTTTTTCGACGAATGTTAGAACTTGGGCAAGTGTTACGGTACTTGCGATATGCGGAGGTGTTTTGGCGATAAATAGTTTCTTCCAATTGCCTTCTTTTTCACTTCCTCGGAAACTTAGACTCATATCGAAATCGTAGAAGTACACACTTTCTAGTTTGTCAGGGAAAAATCCAACCATAATGTTACGGTCTGTTCGGTCACGATTACGAATCCATGTATCAAATGCCCAAATGGCTGCGGTTGTGTCGGTGTTTTGCTCAAAATATTGTTCGACCTCTTGAATGACTTGGGGGAATTGACTTTGTTTTACTTTTAAGCGTGACCATTTTTCATGGTTTGGTGCGATGGAGTATTTGGAAATAGAAATTAGCTTTCCGTCTGTTTTTGAGAGAAGTGTTGATGACATGGGAAGACCAAAAAAGTTGGCTAAGTCACTTGCCATTTTTTCTCTTGCGGGAACATCAGGTTCATCACGACGAGGTTTGATCCAAGCGTATTCTTGAAAGTTTCTGGAGATGGCTGGGCAGCCGTTTTTTGTTAGTTTTTCTTGCCAAAGAATATTCCAGTTTGTTTCCTCGGTTGTTACGTTTTTAAACCAATCGGGGTTTTTGTATGTTTCCGTCATGTGTTGTCCTCCTGTTTTCTATTTCTCCATGTGTAGGTTAAATGAGACCAAGTGATTCTAAAAAATGGCATGGGGTCATCCAAACAAAATAAGGAATCTTCTTTTTTTCCTTTTAGTGTGTGAAACCATTGTTTCCATGTCAGGTCAGTATGTTTTTTCTTTTCTTTAAATGATAAAAAGTGGCGAATGAAATAGATCCACTTGATTCCTTCTTGTTGGGTGAGGATTGGCTTAGGATTTTGGTTGGTCAGAAGTAGGTAGTAGAGGTGGGTTAAGTCAACACCACATCTACCAGATAGACTGTGCCATAGCCATGTTCTTGCATTAATTTCAATAAATTTCAGTTGACCATCACGGGCATCTCGCTTAAACTCGACTACAGATAAGCCTTTGAACTGTAGTTTTTTTAAGACGGATATACCCATTTCTAATACTTCTTTATCATGAACACTTTGGACGAGTGCTCCTGCCCCAAAGTACGGGGGAAATTGATTTAATTTCTGTCCCATAAAAACACCACGTAAAGACATGTGTTCATCAAACAATGTGCCAACTTGGTAAATATTTTTTTCTGTTCCAGGAATAATTTCTTGGATTAATAGTTCGCCAAAATGGTTATAGAAAGCAAATTGTTCATGAAGTTCTATTTCGTTATGGATAACAATTGCTTTTTTGTTCATTTTTTTGCGAAATTCATGTCCGTGTACTGGTTTGAGAATACAAGGGAATGTGATTGTTGGTAGGGTGGATAGTTGGTCAACTATATATGTTTTTGGGCTAGGAATTTGGTGAAGTTCAGTGAGTATTGCTGTGCGTTGTTTGTTTAGTACATCTTCAATTGTTTGATGGTCGGGCATGAGGAAGTGGTAGTGCTCTGCAAGCAGGCTTCGGTGTTTGGAAATAAAAAAAACAAAGTCATCTGATCCAGCGTAGAGAATTGGGTTTGTTTTTAGGGTGTTGCTTAAATTGATTAGTACAGAAAGTAGTTTTTCTTCTTCTGTTGTTGGATCAGGACAAGGTTTGCAAGTGGCGTAGCGGGTTTTGCCGAGTTTATATTTTTTAAAAGTATCAAAGGCATATACTTTAATTCCTTTTCGTCCAAGACTGCGGATGATTCCAATTCCATTGGCACTTAAATCTAAGACAACGGCAGTCACTACAACTCTCCTTTCTGACTTTTGTAGAGGTTGATAATTTGGTTGACCATTTCGTCAGCGGTTAAATGTTCTTTGGCATATTTTTTGGCATTTTTGGCAAGCCGTTGACGAATAAATTTGTATTTAATTAAACAAGAAAGTTTGTAGGCAAGTTCATCGACATCGGTTGGCTCGACAAGTAAACCTGTTTTGTTGTTTATGATAATTTCGGGAATTCCACCACAATTTGTTGTCAGAATTGCTTGTTCACTGAACATGGCTTCGATAATGGAAAGGGGGAAGTTATCGTTAATGGTTGGCAATACGTAAATATCCGATTTGCTCAAAATATCTGCGATATCTGAGCGACTTCCAAAAAAAGTGACATTGGAAAGTTTCAAGTATTTTGTTTCTTTTTCGAGTTCCTTTCGCATTTCACCATCGCCAACAATCCAGACTTTCACATTCTTTAGGTCAAGAATGGCGAGTGCTTTTAATAAGTACGTGTGTCCTTTGCGTGGGGAAAGGCGTGAAACAATAGTGATGATGATCTGTCCAGTTGGCTGTTTTGGAATATCTACCCATTCAATTCCTGTATGAACGGTGTAGAGTTGTTCTTTTTTTGCTCCGAATTCTAGTAGTGGCTTTCGGAAGGAATCGCTAATCATAATAATTTTATCGGCATAAGCAATTCCTTGTTCTTCAATATAACGAAAATAATTTTCTTCGATGGAATTTTTTTCGATTTTGCCAAATTTTAAGCGACTGTTTGTAAATGTTCCATGTGGGGTAAAGAAAACTGATTGGTTGGTGGAGCAACGTCCAAGAACATTAGCTGTAAATAAATCTTGGGCGTGAAATACGTCATACTTTGTTAAGTCTATTTCATTTAAAAGTTGTTCATACACATATAGATTGACTGAGTTTTTAACAATTTTGGAGTTATAGCTTCCGTATCTTTCAATGGAAAATTCTTTTAGTTGTTCGCTATAGGTGCGATGTAGTTTGTTAATTTTTTTTTCATCAAATTGACTTCTTGCCACAACATCTACATGATGTCCGAGTGATTGTAATTTATTTTTTAATATTGTAATGTAATTGGACAAGCCACCGACATGTGGGTAATTAAAGAAGGTTGCTAGTAAAATGTGCAAGTGTTCTTTTTTGATAATTTCTGGTTTGAAGGAGCGAATTCTTTTCTTAGCATAAGACATGCCATAGTGATGGTCAAGGGCATCTGACAAATATGTCGTGATGCTTCTCATTTCCAAATTCTCCTAATAATTTCAAAAGCTTCGGCATAAGGAACGCCAACAGACATACCACGGACATTTGCTAAATATTTCACCCCTTCATAGGAGCGTGGATGGGGGAAACTCCGCATTTCTACATCATAATGGCGAAGAGCCTCCAGTTTGTCATCTATTTCATGTGTAATATCTACAAAATAATTTGGTTTAAATGTTTTGTCATCGCTGTATTGTGTCCATTCGCTAGAAGATACGGTTTCAAAACAGAGAATCTCTATGGCTTTTGTATTTGGAAGTGGTCTTGTAGCGGTCAGAACGGCTTCATAAGTAACACGATGATCACGATTAAGATCACCGTAATGATGGGTAAAAATCATTTCAGGATTGTATGTTTGAATGAGTGTTTCCATTTTTTTGTTGATGAGATGTAAGGGGATTGTTTCCATTTCTAAGTTAGGATAATCTAAGCAAATTAACTGATTGATTCCTAAATGTTCGAGTGCTTTTTGGGTAAATTTTTTCATATGATGTGCTTCCTCTTTGCGTCCCCATGCGGTGATGACGGCAACAACGGTGAAGCCGTTTTTTATGAGTTTCTTTAATGTTCCACCGACACCAAGTAATTCGTCATCGGGATGGGAGGCAATGACTAAGATGTGTTTGTCTATGATTGTTCACCTCGCTATGTTTATTTATTATTCTTATTCATGAGTGGGGTGTAGTGCTACGGTTGTGTGTCATGAGGAGAGAAATTGATGGGGATTTGTTGATTTTTTTCTAATTCAGTTTAATCAGCTAAATTATTATCTGTTGAAACAAATCCAAAAATAACAAACATTTAATACGATTATTTCAATGTTGTATATGCTTAGTTTTTCTGAGGGATCGTAGGAAAGATATAGCTAATGTAGATTAATCCGCCAGATCTTTTTTTTGTAAAAATTCACGAGGAGAAACTTCGAGAATCACTAGACCCAGATTGTATCACTCCATCAGGAATCTATTAAAAATAATTTAAAACTTTTTCATCTGGTGAACCGTCTATATATAACTGATTAATAAAGTCATCATGCTCTAACTAGGTCCATAATGACTGAAAAAGGGGCAGATGAAAATCACATATTGCTACAATTCCGCAAGCCATTATTCATAGGTTTGAACTTTTATAATGCTTAGGTTGAAAATATAAATCAGTTGTATATATATTATATAAAAGATTTCTTATAGAAAGTATAAAACGATGCGCATCGAAGAAATCTATAAAATAGATCAAAGAGCCTTAATTTTTGATTACACATAAAGGATGGATGTGAAAGACATATGAATTCTGTTTTAGAAAAGTATATCGTAGAAAACCAAGATATGTTTTATCGTCTAGTATACAGCTACGTGAAAAATCAAGAAGATGCCTTGGATATTATACAGGAATCCATTTACAAAGCCATCAAAAATGAAAAAACTTTACATGATCCAATGGTAATAAAAACTTGGTTTTATCGGATTCTTATTAACACATCCGTGGATTTTATTCGTAAAAACAAGAAAATTACTTATCTTCCAGATTCAATATTAGAACTTAATGCGAATGTTGAAGAAGATAACTATAAGGATTTTGAGTTATATGAGGCTTTGGGTGGATTGCCAGAAAAATATAGAACAGTTGTTATCCTGCGTTTTTTTGAGGATTTAAAAATCGAAGAGATCGCAAATGTAGTAGGTGAAAATGTAAACAGTGTTAAAACAAGGCTCTATGCCGCCTTGAAGAAACTCCGTATATTGTACAGTGCTTAATTCATTTCCTGCCCCGTTCATAAAATTAAGAGGAGGTCTCTGTTGGATATGGAAGATCCTAAAAACATTAATGATGTGGAACTTAACAAATTGAAAAAAAAATACATGGACGTGAAAATCCCGAAGGAGTTAAATAAAATGGTACAAAGTATTATAGAAGAACAAAAAGTAGTAGAAAAAAATAACCATTCATGGGTTAAATGGACAACGGGAGTGGCTGCAGCTTCCATTGCTACCTTCATTATATCGGTGAATACTCTACCAGCTTTTGCGGAAATGGTGTCGAAAATTCCTGTAATAGGGACGATGGCAAATATAGTCGCTCTTGAAGGGGTTTATATAAACGATACAAAACATAGTGTAGGAGTCGACATTAAAACACCAAGCATTCAAGGTTTGGGAAATCAAGAACTCGAACAGAGTATCAATAAAGCATATATGGATAAAACGAAAGCAGCATATGCTACATTTACCAAAGAGATTGGCGATATTGCTGCTGGGCAACTAGTAAACCGATCAATGAATGCAGGGTATGAAGTTATAGTGAATAATGGGAAATTATTAGTTTTGAAGAATTACACTACCAAAACGAGTGCTTCAGCTACAGAAACAGTTCAGTACACAACACTCGATGTAAAAAAAGAACAACTAATCTCATTACCAAGTTTATTTATTGACGATAGTTATATCAATGTTATCAGCCAAAATATTCTTGAGCAAATGAAGAAAAATCCTGACAAGTACTCTACAGTCTATCACCCTGAATCTGACCCTTCTAGCAAGGAGTATGATCCTAAATTTAAGAAAGAAATTGAATTTGAATTCACTAAAATTAACGCTGAACAGAAATTTTATATCAACAAAAATGGAAAATTAGTTATTTCCTTTGACGAGTATGAAATTGCTCCAGGATCATCGGGAGTTGTCGAGTTTGAAATCCCTACTGAAGCGATCCGAAATATTCTCGTAAGTAATGTTTATGTAAACTAAGTTCAACCTAAAAAAAGCGACTATAACCAGTCGCTTTTTTTAGGTTGAATGATTGAATCCTCAGTTTTTTATATATGGATAAATAGACAAGTAATTATTACTAGTTACGGCGTTAACAAAGGAGCTAAAAAAGGCTTTTTACATGTGGATATTTTAAATAAAAATGCCATTAACTTAACTTGTTGTGCTAGTTGTTTTAGCCCTTTTTCAATAAAAAACGCTCAAAATTTATTAAATATAGCATGAATAATTGCAACAAATAGACAAAATTACAGTTTTTGTTCAAAATTACTAAGCACAAATTTAAAACTCCTA
>JAVBJX010000006.1:0-62193 GCA_031546705.1 Caryophanales bacterium | reverse complement strand
GGAGTTTTAAATTTGTGCTTAGTAATTTTGAACAAAAACTGTAATTTTGTCTATTTGTTGCAATTATTCATGCTATATTTAATAAATTTTGAGCGTTTTTTATTGAAAAAGGGCTAAAACAACTAGCACAACGAGTTAAATTAGCACATAATAGAGCCTATGCATATCCTTGTTATAAAATTCTTAGTTCCCAAATTGAATCTTAATTACAAAAATAAAAAAATCTACCCACTTTATTAAAATTTACTATTTGTATAAGTACGGATTTTTCCACTTGTTACTTGAATCTCATTTCACATCACTCGTCAATATGCAACCTGATCCTCAGTCATCTCTATGACCACCATAGAACATCCACAAAAGATAAGTCTGTGTATATAGTCCTATATCACTTAATCCACATCATAACATATATTATTTTAAGATTAGGAGGAGGGCGGAAGAAAATGCCTTCATATATTGCAGGTTCGATTAATATTACAAGCGTTGGAAGTGATGGAACCGTGAATTTCGGCGACACCCTACAGATCGCACCTAAATCATCAACAAAAGCAAACACTGGTGCAGGTGGTGGAAATACAGGCGATTTTTTGCAGACGAATACACTTGTCAGTTTAACAAATGTCTTTGATCCAGATATTAAAGATGCAAATGTTGTTGGAAATAATTAAGAGGTGACATGATGCCTGCTATTGTTGGAGCTGTAAAAATTAACAGTCTTGGAAACAGTGCCATCTTCCACATTGGGGATGTATTTGCGATGTCGCCAACCGCTGTTGCAAAAACGTTTGCGGGAGCTGGCTCATTTAATACAGGTGATGGTTTACGTATATACAATCAAATAAGCAACACAAACACAAATGATCGTGACCTTGTAGATTCAAGCGTCATTAATAATTTGTAGGGGGAATTACTTTGAACTTCTACATTAACCAAAGTATTTGGATTCAACATTTAGAAGTTGGCACAGTTGCTAACTCATCTATTTTACAAATCGGTAGTGCTGGAAAAATCCAAGCACAAGCAACCTTAGCTAACACTGGCAACTTTAAAGAACCAGCACCAACTGCAACAAAATCAATCGTTCCACTGAAACCGCCAACTACTTAGAGTGATGAGGGTGTTTTTTTTTTCATATATTGCTAAAAAGAAAGTAGGCGAATATATGAACGAATATTTCTCAAACCTTACGAATTATTTAAACTGGCAACAACAAAAAATAATCCAGCTTGAACAACAAATTATTGCACTCGAAGCAAAAATACAAGAAATTGAAAACATCCCACAAACACACATTGATAAAATTGAATACAATTTTGACCAGCTAAAAATAGAAAAATTAGATGGAACATTAAATATTGGTTTAATACCTGCTGGTTCAGAATCGCTAGAAGATTTTTCAGTGAATAAAAGTAAAGTTGTTGTTCCACAACCTGTTCCACCTTTATTTCAAGGAGTGCGAAATAAAGTGCAAACATATTTAAAAGAAGAATGTAGTGGGGTTATAGAGCGACTAGAAACGCTACATAATTATCCGCTGGATGAACCGTATCGCTTGTTTATTTTACAAGACATTGAAAATCAATTGGATGAACGCATTCGTTATTATGTAGAGCATTGGAATACAACGAACAATAATCGTTCTGCAAATACAGATGAAGCAGTGGAACAATTATTTTTACAAGTAAAAGGAGATATTGAGCAATCATTAATGGCATTTATTGAACATCTTCCGCAAACTAATTTAGATAACAATACAGAATAGGATGGTGGAGAAATGAATTTTACTGTTATCAATCGAGATATTCAAGTTGGGGATATTCAAATGGTCGGAGTTGCTAACGCATCTCTTTTTATTATTGGCGATGCAGATTCTATAACGTTAGCTTCTGCTTTTGATACACCTCCAGAATCTCTTATTGTTAGACCTTTCTTTGTTCCACTCACATCTGCAACGAAACTAACAACACGATGAAACGTACATCTTATTTAAATTGGTTGTATATTAATTCTGTTGGGCTAAGTGGGATTGTTCAAATTGGGGACTCTAAACAAATTATTCCTAGGTCAAGTGCTTTAGCTGTCCAACGTCAATTGGAACTTTTTTATGCGAAAGAAGCAGATACTCCTATTCCTTTTTTTTCAGAGCCGATTCCAATGCCAACTTCTGATACAGAACCTTTTTTTCTTGCACGAAGAAATGAATGCCCTACCATTTCAGTAAATGGAGTGCGAGTCATAGGGGTATCATCTTCTGCGATTGTTCATATTGGCTCGACATCCTTTGTTGATGCAAAAGCACATACAAAACATATTCGCCAATTAGTTTATGAAAAAGGACGTGTTGATTAATGCCAGCTATTGTTGGACCAATTAAAATTACGGATGTTGATTCCAGTGCGGTTGTTCATTTTGGTGATTCGTTATATGTATCACCAAAATCAACTGGTAAAGCATTTCTTGGATCAGGGAGTGTTGCTACTGGGGATTTTATTATTGTAAATAATGGTTTAAGTGTGACTAATACATTAGATACTGATGTTGTTGATAATAGTGTGTTTGGGAATAATTAAAGATAAGCTTTATCAAAAGGGGTAAACTCCGATTGACGAAGTCTTGTATTTAGGAATGGTTATCCATATTTTAGTAAACCATTCCTAAACACTAAAAACCTCTTCAAACACTTATTTTTATCAAAACAACCCTACATTCGCTCTAAGCGAACCACAGTTCCACGTCCAGAAGGTTCTGCTTGTTCTACAATTAATCGTTTTGGTAATCTCTCTCGAAGTTCTTGAACATGACTAATTACACCAATAGACAACTGCTTCGATTGTAATTTTTCAAGAGATGTTATTACTCCATCTAATAACTCAGCATCTAGCGTGCCAAAACCTTCATCTAAGAAGAAAAATTGTAATGGATATTCCCCACGTAATTGAATTTGTGTGGATAACGCAAGTGCTAATGATAGTGATGTTAGAAATGTCTCTCCGCCTGATAAAGTGGAAACGGCACGGCGAACACCGCCATTAGAGTCGTCACGAATTAAAAATCCTCCTTGTGAATCAACTTCAATTGCATAGCGTTGCCTCGTTAAACTTCCTAGTATTTCTGAAGCAATCCGAGCTACTTGGACAAGCTGTTCTTCAGCCATATATTCAACAAAACTATTGCCTCTTAACACTTGTTGCAGTTTTCCATACCGTTCTGCAAGTGTTGCTTTTTCTACACGTTGAATCTCCAATTCATTAAAGCGGATATGTTGTGCGGAAATTGTTTTTAATTTCTCTAAAACCGCCCCAATATTTCGTTCTGCTTCCATAAACATTGCACTTATTTCAATAGATAGATTGGTAATTTCTTGCCATTCTCCTTCTGTAATCATTCGTCCTTGCAAATTCTTCAATAATCTTTCTTGTTCTGATTGTAAGCGGATAACCATTTCTTCATATTGTTTGATGTACGAACGAATTTCCGATTGTTTTTGTTTATCCAATAAAGATTGCTGGACTTCTTCACCATTTATAAATGAACTGTCTTGTAACTGTTTCTCCCATTCTATTTTTGTTTGTTGCAAACGAATGGTAAAATTTGATACCGTTTCTATTAATGTGAACCGATCTATTTCGACTTGTTGTCGTTCTTTTTGTTTTTCAGTTAATTGTTTGAAAGAATTGTCTTCATTTTTTTGTAGAATCTCTAAGAAATGAATTGTTTCTGCCATACATTCATGAAGACTGCGATTCTGCAATACTATCTTTGCTTGTTGATTTAACTCATTCACTTGTTCTTGTTTTGCTTGAAGTATTGTTACTACTTCCGTTTGCTTATTGATTAATAGTTGGTTTTGTTCTTTTGTGGATTCTACGTCTGTTTTGTTATTGTTCATATATTCTACACTTGTATCAAGTTTCTTCTGCAATTCTTCTAGTTCACGTTCAGATTGTGCTAGTTGTTCATTTAACTTCTCTACTTCATCAAAATCATAAGGAAATTGCTCTAACCAATTATTCTTGGAAGCTAGCCATTTTCCCTCTAACTCTTTCTTTTTCTGTTGTGACTGCTCTAGTGCTGTTTGTTCATATCGAAAATGATGAGTGATTTCGGTTAGTTCTTTTTCTAGTAGTTTTTGTTTGTTGATGATTTGTGTGGCTTTTGTTTGGATAGTAGTATTTTGTTGTTGTAACACAAGTAATTCACTAGACAACACCGGAAGCAATTCAAGGAAATTCCCATTTGTTTCTTGTTGTTTTGGAATAGGCAATGTTTTTTCTACTAACTCACAAATAAACTCTGCATATTGCTTGATTTTTCCTATTAATAATTGCCATTCAGTACTTTCAGGCTGACTATTTTTTAATATTTTTTCAAGTTCTGTTATTTGTTTTTCCGTTTCCGTTGGTATTTCAGACACTACATGAATATGTTCCGTTGAGCCACATACAGGACATCGTTCTCCTTGTTTTAACTGTTTTGCTAGTCTTTGAGCGAGAGAATGTAATTGCTCTTTCTCTAGCTGTTGTTTTAAGTTTATTAATGCTAATGTTCCTTGCTCATATGCCCAGCGAAAATGTTTTTCTTTCTTACATATATCATTATATAACTCTTCTATTTGCTCAAAAATAGAGAAAATCTCTTGTTTTATTTCTTCATTTTTTTCTTCACTTATCCGCTTTCCTTCTAGTATAATAGAGAATTTACGTTTCTTATTTGTGGCATCCATTAGTTGTTCTTCGTAGATTTTCTCTAAATTTACAACGAATTGTTTTAGTTCATATGATTTTCGGATAAGCGTTTTTGTTTCGGAAGTCATTTTTTTTGCCACTAATTCCTCTTTTAACTCTATTTGTCTGAGCACGGCTTTTTCATTCATATGAATCAAGTGGTCTAGTTTCTTTTCTAGTTCTTGTTTTTCAGTTGCTAACTTTGTTTCTTCCAATTGTAATTGAACAACTTCACGCTCTATTATTTCTAGTTTTGTAACTGTTTCTTTTGTTACTTGTAAAAGATGCTTACGATCCAACAAATCTGGTTCTTGTTGCTGTCTTGTTTGACGAGCGATGTTGAACTGTTCTTCTAATTCTTCATGTTCTTGTTTTATTTTTAAAAATGCTTCTTCTAGTGTTTGTTGTTTCTGTGTGTTTTTTTCTGTGTCTGTTTTTATTTGTTCGTACTGGCGGAAATATGGAACTAATAGCTCTGCTTGTTCTGAACGTTGTATTATACCTTGTTGCATTTTTACACGAAATTCTTCTTGTTTTGCTTTGTGTAGCTGTCCTTCAATCGTTCTTTTCTCGTATTGCCATAGACGAACTTGTTTTTTTTCTTCATACGATGTTTGGATATCAAACAATTCTTTTTTTCGTTTTTCGAGTAGAATGTTTGCTTCTTGCACATCATTTGTTGCTTGATCTAATGCTTCTTTTGAAGCGTTGCCTAATTCTCTCTGTCCTGCTTCTACTTCTGCTAATTCTTTTCTAACGATATCTAACTTACTTTTTAATTTCTCATTTAAATGTTTGCCGTATTTTTCTAGTTGAAATAATCGCTCCAACATTGCTCGTCTATCTGCTCCTGTTAATGACAAAAACTGAGCAAACTTCCCTTGTGGCAAAACAACAGCCCGCATAAAATCTTCGCATTTTAGTCCGAGTAACGCTTCAATTCCTTTATTTACATCTGTTGTTTTATCCGCTAATACTTGCTCTCCTTCAATTAATCTACTTGTAGCTTGGCGGATTTCATTTTTATTATTACGTTTGTAACTTCGCTCAATCATATATTGTTTTTTTCCGTTAGCATTTTCTAGTTCAAATGTAAAGGTTACTGCCAACTGATTTTCTGCATGATTCATAATTTCTTTTGTGCCACTAGAACGGTCTATACTTCCATATAATGCTAAAGTCATTGCATCCAAAATTGTCGATTTTCCGCTTCCGGTTGGACCAAAAATACCAAATACGCCACCCTCACACAATTTCTCAAAATCAATCAGTTGTTTTTCCTGAAAACTTTGTAACCCTTTGATTGTTAATTGAATCGGTTTCATTCATTCTCCTCCTCTCCAACTAATTGCAAAAATAAATTTAAGATTTCTGGCTCTGCTACACTTCCGCCTGTTTGCCTGATATAAAACTTCTGAAACATTTCATCCAGTGGGATGTTTGATATTTTTTCCGTTGTAAACTCTAGCTCTTTAAAAATTGGTG
Organism: Caryophanales bacterium; assembly: GCA_031546705.1. Taxonomy (GTDB): domain Bacteria; phylum Bacillota; class Bacilli; order Bacillales; family JAVBJX01; genus JAVBJX01. Next base: position 55,981 of record JAVBJX010000006.1, on the reverse strand, counting down.
TGATATGAATAAATCCGCTGTGTAATTTGCGTAAGCGGTGAATTTCTTCCATAGATAAAGCAAAATCACAATGAATACTTACATCAATCCATGCATTCTGATCTCGTCCTTCATCCAACCATTGATACACTTCTGTAAGACTTGATGCTCGCCATTTTACAAGTGGCTTACCTGATGATAGTGGAATTTCTGTGACACTGACTGGCTCATTTGCTTTTGCTTCGATAATGCTCACTGATTTTGTATAGTTCGCTTCTGAAAAACTATAGGCAAGTGGTGAACCAGAATAACGAGCGATTGTATTTGCTTTTTTTACTGTTTGCGGGCGGTGTAAATGACCTAATGCTACATACTGAGCAGTGGCGGGCAAACTATTTGCCGCCACTGTGTATGCTCCACCGACTTCAATTGGGCGTTCTGAATCCGAACTATTTCCACCTGCAACAAATAAATGACTCATTGCAATATTAATTGTTTCATTTGTAAAAGACGTTGTCATTTTTTCAAATAATCCACGCACTCGCTCATCATAACTATTTCTAATAAGTAATTCATCATTTTCTTTTTCTAATAGCTCATGCAAACGGGCTTCAGATGGATAAGATAATGCCGCTAGTATTAATTTTTCATTTTTTTCTGGAACGATAATTGGCACAACTTGAGCGATTGGCAAACCAACCAATGTTATATTATGTGAATCAGCAAGAGGTTTAGCAGCTGTTAATCTTTCAGGGCTGTCATGATTTCCAGCGATTACGGCAACAGGACGTTTTCCGCCATTAGAAAGTCTTTTGATGCTTTCATAAAATAATTTTTCTGCTAGTGCTGGTGGATTTACACTATCAAATACATCTCCAGCCATTAATATAACATCCACTTTTTCTTTGTCAGCAATACTCACAAGCTCGTCCAAAAATTGGGCTTGTTCCGTTAAACGGCTTCGACCTTCTAGCGTTCTTCCTAAATGCCAATCGGCTGTATGCAAAATCCGCACAAACTCACCCCATTTCTACTATGTGTTGTCCATCAAATAAATATAAGAAACATTTGGCTATCTTTCGTTTGTAAATTGTTTCTACTGCACGGCGATATAAATTGATTTGCAAGTTGTATCTTTGCTTGATTTCTTCGATACTCTCTACACGGTCTGTTTTAAAATCAATTAATACAAGTCCATCTTCATCTTCTATTAAACAATCAATTACGCCTTGAACAAGAACTGTTTCATTTTCAAATGAAGAGTCATTATATAATTCAGAAGCACTGATTGCCATACTAAATGGTATTTCTCGCTCAATGTTTGCAGACATCACAAATCTTTCTCCAAGTGAAGATTCAAAAAAACCAACAATTGCGGGTGCATCAATCACTTTTGCTTGCTCACTTGTTAACAGCTCTTCTCCAACAAGTTTTGCAACTAATTCTTTGATGTTCTCTACTTTTATTTTACTGTTTTGAGGAACATGACGCATGACCATATGCATAGCTGTTCCACGTTCACTAGCTGTTAATGATTGTTGTTGCATAAAATTCGGTCGTGAAATAATGGGTTTTTTTTGTTGTGGATTAAAAGTATTATCCGCATCATCCACCATCATTTGTCGTTTTAATTCGGAAACAGATTGCTTTGCTTTATTAAAAGTTGCTGTGCTGTGTGGATAGAGCCAATTAAAATTATCAATCATCCGCTCATCACATCGCCCCAAATCTTCTAGCCGTTCTAGCTTACTGATTTTCTGAATTAGTTCACTTTTATTTTCTCGTACAATGTTTGCTTTGATTAAATCACTTGATTGTAGCATTATCGTTTTAAAGCGAGCAGAATAACTAGCAATCTCCGGCATTCTCGAACAAGAAACAAATTCTTCTCCTGACTGATGACGAATAATTGCTGGTACAATCCAATCTAAATAATTATTTGCTGATTCTCGAACATCATCTGGTAATAACCAACTTGTTTCTTCATGTGTCCATTTTTCTAACTTTTTACTAATATCTTTTGCCGTTCCTACTAAATAGAGCTTTTCTTTTGGGCGTGTTAATGCAACGTATAATGTTCGCATTTCTTCCGCTAATGCTTGTGATTTCTTTTTTCGCCTCATGACAACTCTTGTTAATGTATCGTACTTCACTCTTTTTTTTGTATCAACATAATACGAAGCAAACCCTTGTTCCTTATCAAGTAAATACGAACTCCGTAAATCTTGCATATTAAAATTCCGTCCAAGCCCTGATACAAATACAACTGGAAATTCCAACCCTTTACTTCCATGAATGGTCATAATTTTAACTGCATGGGTCACTCCAAGCGATGCTACTTGAAATTCATCTTCCATTCGTTCAATAATTAATAGAAAATCAAACAATCCCCTAGATGAAGTTACTTCATAGTTTTTTGCTTTATCATACAATAATTGTAAATTCGCTTGCCGTTCTTCACCATTTGGCATTGCTCCGACAAAATTTAAAAACTGTGTATCAAAGTAAATCGTTGTGATTAATTCTGATAACGAACAACTTCTTGCCTGCTTTCTCCACATTTGCAATTCTGTATAAATTTTTTGTACTCGTTCATACAAATTATCTGGTACAGCTTCATTTAAAAATAGTTTCAGTGCCGAATAATAATCATTTTTTGTATCATACAAACGAATTTTTGTTAATTCATTTTCATCTAACTGTACAAGTGGAGAACGTAACACCGCAACGAGAGGAATATCTTGTCTCGGATTATCAATAATTTTTAAAAGCGATAACATAATCGCTACTTCTGTTTTGGCAAAATAATTTGTTGTACTTTCTGCTTGCACAGGAATTCCATATGTTTGAAACTGCTCAACCATTTGCGGAACCCATGGTTTGGAACGAACAAGTATAACAATGTCATGATATTCAATTGGCCGCACACCTTTTTTATCATGAATTGGAAACTTTGCATCCATTAATTCACGGATTTTCATAGCGATAAATCTACCTTCTGCATCGGCAGTTCCTAATTCTTCGCTGCTTGTTTCATCTGGGATAGTTTCTATTTCCTCTTCTGCAGATGCTAACCCTTCAAGCAAAACTAATTCCACCGCACAATCTTCTCGATCTGGATTATGTGTTGCTCCATACTTTAACTCCGCATTCTCATCGTAATTAATTTCGCCGACCCGTTCATCCATAATCTGTTTAAAAATAAAGTTAACCCCATCAATTATTTCCTTATGACTACGAAAGTTTTTTGCTAAATCAATTCGTAAACCAGTATGATTTTCGCCTGTAAACCTTGCGTATTTATCTAAAAATAAGGAAGGCTCTGCCATACGAAACCGATATATAGATTGTTTTACATCCCCTACCATAAACAAATTTCCTGATTCTTCTTCATCCTTTGCTACAGCTCGAACAATTGCTTCTTGCACTTTATTCACATCTTGGTATTCATCTACAAGTATCTCAGCAAATTCCTTTTTATACTGCTCAGCAATTGAACCATTTTCTACTTGCAAAATTTCTAACGCATAATGTTCTAGGTCAGAAAATTCATAGAGTGCTTTCGCTTTTTTTTCTGTTTGCAAACGAGCAGAAAATGCACGAACAAGCTCTGAAATAGTTTGAACATGTGGGAACATTTTTTTTATATTTTCTATCATCACATACGGATGGGTAAAAAATAATTCTGCTGCTAATTTACTAATAATTTCTTTGACACTCTCACGAAGTTCTTGTGTTTTCAAGACATAATTTTCGTCATATTCCTTTTTCTTTGGTGCAAGTCTTCCAAAACTAATTACATTCATTTTTTCATATAATGATTCCCATGATTCTTCTAGTGCATCTAGTAACCCATCAATTATTTCTGCATCTTGCTCAAAATTAGCAACTCTTGGATGAGGACCATCAGGTAACTGAGCAATCTTTTTACCTTTCGTTGTTGTTGCTTTCGCTAACTGTAATTTTTTCGTGACATAGGCACGTAGAAAATCAAAATAAGGCAAGTTCTCGACTGTTGCATTCTTTTCTAGTTCATAAGCTTGGCAGAGATTTTTTACCCATTCATCTGGATGTGGTTGGGAAATAGAAAATTCATGGATACCAAGAATCATTTCTTGTAATGCTTCGTCATTCCGATCATTTGTATATGCCTCAACCAGCTCAAGAAATTCTTTATTATTTTTTTCATACTGTTCCTCAAGTAATTCATTTAGTACTTCTTCTTTGAGCAAACTCATCTCCCCTTTGTTTCCAATCCGAAACATTGGGTCAATGTCAATCATATAATAATATTTGCGAATGACTTCAATACAAAAAGAATGAATGGTCGAAATAGATGCCTTATTCAATAGAAGTAATTGTCTTCGCAAATGAATGGAATCAGGATTTTCTACTAGTTTTTTTTCGATTGCTGCCCTAATTCTTGCTCTCATTTCTGCAGCGGCAGCATTTGTAAACGTTACAACTAATAGTTTATCAATATCAATTGGTTGTTCATCTAGTAATTTTTCAATAATCCGTTCCACAAGAACAGCAGTTTTTCCAGAGCCTGCCGCTGCAGCAACAAGAATATGCCGTCCATCTTCAGTAATTGCTTGCCACTGTTCATCTGTCCATTGGCTTGTTATTGGCTTTGGCTTCCACATAGCTACTTCCTCCTAATAATTCTAATACCGTTTTCTTCGTTTCTTTTTCTATTTCACAATAATTATTTTCAGGTAGTGATTCATCAAATTGGCAAATTGCTTGAAATGAACAATATTGACACCCATTTTTCCCAGCGATTTTGTACGGTGTAACAGAAACAACACCTTCTACTACTTGTGTTCCAATTTTTTTGAATGTATGACGGACATGATTACTAAGCAATGCAAAATGTTCGTCAGAAATTCGTGCTTTACTTGCTCCAAGTGTTCCGTCTTTATTTACCCTTGCTGGAACTATTTTGGATGATTTCAATGGCTCTAATGTTTCATCCATTAATTTAGTAACCTCTACATCATCTAAAAGTAAACCAGTCATTTTAAAACTTTCTAGTAATTTTTGCTCCAATACATCATCTTCTAGTTGCCCAGTGCCTTTAATCATTGGGTTATGCATATGAAAATATAATACACCTGCTGGACTCGCTTCTTTTCCAATCAAATCTTCAGCATGGGTAATGACAACTTCTAAATATGTCAACATTTGTAATGTTAATCCATAGAAAACTTCTGTCCAATCCATATCTTTTTTTCCAGATTTATAATCAATAACCCGTAGAAACACACCATCTTCATTTTCCGCATAATCAACCCGATCAATTTGTCCAACTAATTCCATCTTTGTTCCGTCTGGTAGAACAATAGATAATGCTGGCAATCGACCATTTTTCCCGAACTTTAATTCAAAATCAACTGGAGCAAATCCGCTTGTTTTGGCATGTTGACTTAGTACAAATGTTGTTCGGAGGATAATATTTTGTAATTTCTGTTTGACATATTCTTGTCTTTTTGAACTAAATAAAATATTTTGCTGAAGTAATGGAGCAATTTCACTTACGGCTACTTCTGTTAAATTTTTACATTGTTCATACGTCAAGCTAGACCAGTCTAAATTTTTTGCTTTTACTTCCTCGGAAATATGTTTTAATGCCATATGAAATAAATTGCCGATGTCTAATGATTCTAACTTAAATACTTTTCGCTCTCTAAGACGTAAGCCATATTGCATAAAATAAGAAAATGGGCAAGTTTGAAATTTTTCCATTTGTGATACACTTGTAGTGATATTTTTCCCGTATAACTGTTCCCGCAAAGATTTATCTAACATCTCGTTCTTATTTTCATAAGCAAGTCCGCTGAGTACACGTTGTGCCGATTGTTTCCACACTTCGCTTATTGCAAAAAAATCGTACACGCTCCACCAAATATTATTTATTCCATCATTTCGTTTCCAGTAATCTAGTTGTTTGGCGAGTACGGAAAGCGTAGAACGAGGGTTAGTAACATATTCTGTTGCATCTGTACTGTTCGGTTGTTCTGACCAAAATCCTATTTTATTTGGAAACATTGTTGTTAACATTTTAATGAGTGGTGATGGAGTTGTTCCCTCTTTATCGTTTCCGCTCATTGGATAAGAAACATATAGACGCTTTGCTGGTGTAGTGAGTGCTATATAAATTGCAAATGTTTCATCTAATAAACGATCACGACTGGTAACGCCAAGTGTAACATTTGCTTGAAGTAATTTTTCACGATCTGTATCCGTTAATATCCCTGACTCCACAATTTTTTTCGGAATAATTCGCTCGTTTACACCTATAACAAAGGCATATTGAATATGTAATAAGCGAGAACGGTCAAAATTAGCAATTAATACTTGATCGATAGCAGGTGGCACAAGAGCAAATGACATGGCTTGCATTCCTGCATCTAATACTTCACAAAATGCTTTCACCGAAATTTTTGTGTCTCCAAGTAATGCTACATATTCATCAAGTAATTGAATAATTGTATTCCATACTTGCTCATGTTGGCGTACTTCTCGTAAATTCCCATGTTTTTTTGCTTCCTGTTTTATTCTTTCTATTTTTTCAGGAATTTGCAGATGCTCAAGAAATTCATAGACCGCTACACATTTCTCTCGTCCAGTAGATTTCTTTAAATTTTTTTGTAAAATAAGCAATGGGGTAGAAATTCGTTCCCGCCACACATTTAATATATCTTCTATTTCTTTCTCTTCATCCGTTTGTGGAACTTGAAAGCTGTCAAGTAGTGGAGAACGCTGATATTTCCAATTACTTGTCCATCTTGTCCCATGAATGCCACACATTAATACATAGTTTTCAAGTATATCCACTTCTTCATAAACAACTTCTATATTTGCAACTAATGGAGCAAAAAAATCAGTTTTAATTGCTCGAAACATTGTATCGTATCGCCAATTAGTCGTGACTGCTTCTAATGCAGCACGAATAAATTCAATGAGTGGATGATGAACCATTGGTTGTTTTTCATCTATAAAAAACGGAATTTCCGCATTATCAAAGCTACTCGCAAATTCATAATCCTGTGGATTACGAACAAGCACAGCAATCTCATTATAACGAACACCAGATTGTGCAAGCTTCCTAATTTCTCTCACAACCCCATCTATCTCTGCTTTTCGATTTGTTGCTTCATAAATAACAATCCCCCGTTCTTTACCTTGATATATTGGTGGAGAATAGCTATTAAAATGACTTTCCAGAAAGGCAAGGGCTGAATTTTTTACATGACGGTGGTTTTCTTGAAACACTTCTATTGTTTCTGTTGAAATATCCTGCTCTAAAGCTAGTTGTTTTAACGTAGCAAATGTGTTTTGCGTTAAGTGAAATAATTCCCCTTTATTAGATGAATTATCAACCGTTAAAGCAAATGTAACCCGTTTGGCATAAATCATTAATTGCTTTAATACTTCGTATTCTTGCGGTGTAAAATGATGAAATCCATCTACATAAATCTCTGCTTCTTTTAGATAATCCGATTTTGATATTTTTTCAGCAAGCAACCGTAAATAATCTTCTGATTCTACATACGTTTGCAAAAGGACTGTTTGTAGTTCATCATAAATAATAGCTAAATCATGAATTTTATCTGCGAGTATATGGGCTTCTGCATCACGAAATATTGTTTCTTGTTCCAACAATTGCATTGGTGAAATACAATACCGTTTGCATTCGACAATCATTGTTTCTAACTGCTCAATAAATCCTTTTTTCTCTGACGCACGAGCAAATAATTTTAGCTCTTTCTTTTTTTCATCAACAATTTTCCGAATTAACATTTGTACACCAAGATTAGTAATATGCTCTCGCACCATTCCACCAGTATCTTGTAATACACGCCATGCAAGTCGGGTAAAGCTATATACTTGTGCTCGAATCATCCCACCAAGATTTGGTGTTTTGATTAAATCGTATTCCACTTGAAACGTCATTTGTTCAGGAATTAAATAAATAATTGGTGTTCCTTGTGGATTCGTTTGTAACTCCTGCTTTATTTCATCTAAAATTTGTGTTGTTTTTCCCGTTCCTGCTCGTCCAATAAAAAAATGAATCATGCCTTTCACCTCGTTTGTTTTTCTCTATTCTATCCGAAAAAAGGATGGAAATGCTATACGCACACCATCCCTTCCAATATATTCCAGTTTAAATTATAGCCATTTTTAGACTATTGTTTTCTTTTTATTCAAACCAAGTCGTTTTTCAATTAATTTTCCAACATACCATAATAGAAAAATAGCCAGTATTAATAATACAAGTTTAAATGGCTTATAAAACATCGCTCTTAAATCATGACCAATAAAACTCATTGTAAAAATCATGACCATTTTCCCTGAAACAACTGCAAGTGCATATTGACGAAAAGTCATCCTTGAAAGACCTGCAACAATATTAATGACTGCTGATGGAGCAAATGGAAAACAAAATGTTAAAAACAACGGTCCAAACCCATGATTCTCAATCCAAACAATCATTGTTTTTATTATTTCATAGCGGTCTAAAAATTTAGAAAAATATCTTTGTCCAATCTTTCTAGTAATCCAAAACACAAGTAAAGAACCTGCACTTGCCCCAAACCACGAAATTAAAAAACCTATCCATAAACCAAAAGCTGCTGCATTTGCCATAACAATCGCAAACAATGGTATTATTGGAATGAGTGCTTCAAGAATAGTCAAAAGCAAACTTGGCAAAATGCCAAAATCTTGATATTGATCTAAAAAGCGTAAAATATGTTCAACTACACCTATGTGTTTAACCGCTTCATGTTCCATTCCATCGCCCTCAATTATTTCTCATTTTTTCTACTTTCCTATTCTATACGTTTTTTGTTCATTTGAGAAATAAAATACTACATAATGACAAAAAAATTCTTTTTTCTTGTTTTTTCCTACAAAAAAACGACACAGGATACCCTATGTCAAAATTTTTATGCTAATACAGCACGATCACTATTGAATTGTACACCACGAATTTTTTGAAACTGTTCTAATAATCCAGGTACAGTTAATTTTTTCTTTTCTTCCCCATGTACTTCCAGAATAATTCTTCCAGCGTCCATCATAATCAAACGATTTCCAAGTTTAAGTGCCTGTTCCATATTGTGTGTTATCATTAATGTGGTCAATTGATTACTTGTTACAATTTCTTCGGTCAAATTCGTTACTAATGCTGCTCTCGCAGGATCAAGAGCCGCTGTGTGTTCATCTAATAACAGTAAATCTGGACCTGTAAATGTTGCCATAAGCAAGGACAGCGATTGTCTTTCTCCACCTGATAATAATCCAACTTTTGCATTTAGACGGTTTTCCAATCCAAGATGCAAAGACTGTAATGTATTCTTAAAAAATTCTCTACGTTCTTTACTGACACCAAACCGCAATGTGCGAGGTTCTTTTCTTCCTAATGCTAACGCTAAATTTTCCTCAATTGTCATCGTTGGGGCTGTGCCAAACATCGGATCTTGAAACACTCGACCAATAAAACGAGAACGCCCATGTTCATTCATCTTCGTTACATTAGTAGCGTTAATAGAAACCGTTCCATAATCTGGAGTTAGTCTGCCAGAAATCATATTCATTAATGTTGATTTCCCTGCACCATTACCTCCAATTACCGTCATAAAATCGCCACGCTCTAATTTAAGATTAATTCCACCTAAAGCAATCTTTTCATCTAGTGTTCCTTCATTAAATACTTTATGAATTTGTTGTAAATTAAGCAAGTGTGTCGCCTCGCTTTCCATCGGAAGTATATGTTTTTTTACGTCTTTTTTCTTTTTGTGTATTAATTATTCTAGGAGCAATCAAGGCAATCATTACGATTACAGCAGTGATTAATTTCATATCTCCTGTTTCCAAAAATCCAACACGCAATGCCAAAGCAATAATAATCCGATAAATAACCGCTCCACCAACAACAGCAAATGTTGTTCTGGCAATCGTTTTTGTACCAAACAGTGCTTCACCAATAATAACAGATGCCAGTCCTGCAACAATCATCCCAATTCCCATCCCAATATCACTAAAACCACCATATTGAGCGACAATTGATCCAGAAAGTGCTACTAAACCATTCGCAAGTCCAAGCCCAAGAATAATATAACGATCAGTATCACCAGCTAAACTCGCAAGCATTGTTTTATTATCGCCAGTTGCTCGAAGTGCCAAACCAATTTCTGTTTTCAAAAATACATCTAATAACAATTTAACCACTATAACTAAAATAGCTACGCAAAATAAAACTCCCCATGTGCGAGGGGCATCATCTCCTACACCCATTGACTCAAACATGGACGTAAACACATCATCAATACCTGTTTTTTGCCAAGCATTTGTAAGCATTGTAATAATGGTATCATCTTGTAATAAAGGAATATTAGATTTCCCCATAATGCGTAGATTAATAGAATACAAAGCAATCATCATTAAAATCCCTGAAAGAAGCGGATTAATTTTACCTTTTGTATTTAAAATCCCTGTAATACATCCAGCAAAGAACCCAGCAATAATTGCTGCTAACGATGCCAGAAAAGGATTCACTCCATTTATGATAAGTACAGCAGACACTGATGCACCAGTTACAAAACTTCCATCTACCGTTAAATCAGGGAAGTCCAAAATTCGAAATGAAATATATACACCAAGTGCCATAATTCCATACATAATGCCAAGTTCCACTGAGCCAAATATTGCCGTAAACATTCATTTCACTCCCTTTCTCAAAGAAAGGTGACTCCACCGAAATACTCTCCCCCGATGGAGTCACCTTTCTTAAATTAATTACTCTGTGTACTCTGCGACTTTGTCCCACTCTGGATTTAACTCAATCCCCATTGCTTTTGCTGCCTTCTTGTTAATCATCAATTTTAATTTATTTGGATAATGAGCTGGAATATCAGCAGGTTTCTTGCCATCTTTCAAAATCTGCACAGCCATTTCTCCTGCTTCATAACCAATATCATAATAATTAAATGAATATGCCGCAAAAGCACCACGCTTCACCGAATCAAATTCTCCTGAAAATAACGGAACATGTTGCTCATTCGCTACTTTAACAACGGCCTCTAATGCAGAAACAACCGTGTTATCTGTACCTACATAGAACACATCTACTTTTCCAATCAATGATTCTGCCGCAGATTTCACTTCTGCTGATGTTGCTACTGCCGCTTCAACCACTTCAAGTCCTTTTTCGCTAGCTATTTTCTTCGCTGCTTCTACTTGAATAATTGAATTTTGTTCGCCAGAGTTGTAAATCATTCCAACTCTTTTGCCCTTCATGTACTTACTAATAAATTCCATTGTATTTGGAATGGCATCTGGATGCATATCTGCTGTTCCAGTTACATTTCCACCCGGCTTATCCATAGAACTAATTAATTTTGTCGTTACTGGATCAGTTACTGATGTAAAAATAATTGGAATTTCTTTTGTCGCATTTAATGCTGACATCGCACTTGGTGTAGAGTTAGCAAAAATCAAATCCACTTTATTACCAACAAGATTATTGGCAATTGTTTGACTGTTACTCGGATCGCCTTGGGCATTTTGCATATCATAGGTTGCTTTTACACCTTTATCTGCCAATGCTTGTTTGAATCCTTTTGTTGCCAAATCCAAAGATGGATGTTCCACAATTTGCGTTATTCCAACCGTATATGTTTTTTCTGTTGCTGTTGTTGTTTTTCCTCCATCATTTGGAGTTGTACTTTCTTTGTCTTTTGAACTGCAACCTGTTACTAACATCATTCCTGCCAAAAGAACTCCCAACAATTTCGCTTTTCGTTTCATTATATATTATCCCCCTTCATCACAAGCCCGCTTTTATGCACTAAATCGAAATTAAAACAAAACCACCATTTTCGATATTAGCTAAATGCGATGAAGTTGGTTTTTGTTTCTCGAAGAAGGAGCTCTATCGAATAACACCTAACCTTTACCTTCATTGATTATCGCCACCTTTCAAACTTCAATTAACCTATTCTCTCACAAAAACTAGAAGTTCACAAGAGTATTTAACAGACTCAAAACAATTTTCGACAAAATTCCGTCAAATCTATACAAGTTACATTGTAATCGAATACTTTGTTCCTCCAAAGTTTACTTTATATATTCCGCAATCTTATCCCACTCTGAATTTATTTCAATTCCCATTTCTTTCGCTGCATCTTTATTAATCATTAATTTTAATTTTGTTGGATAGTGTGAAGGAATATCTGCTGGTTTCTTTCCATCTTTCAAAATCTGGACAGCCATTTCTCCTGCTTCATAACCAATTGTGTAGTAATCAAATGAATATGCAGCAAAACCACCACGTTTTAATAAATCAAATTCCCCAACAAATAGCGGAATGTGTTGTTCTTGTGATACTTTAACAACAGATTCTACTGCGGAAGCTACTGTATTGTCTGTAATCACATAGAACACATCAACCTTACCAATCAATGATTCTGCCGCAGTCTTTACTTCTGCTGATGTGGCTACCGTTGCTTCCACAATTTGCATATTTTTTTCGGCTGCAACTTTTTTCGCTGTTGCTACTTGAATTGTAGAATTTTGCTCACCAGAATTAAAAATCATCCCCACTCTTTTGCCTTTCATATACTTATTAATAAATTCCAATGTATTTGGAATAGCATCTGGATGTGTATCTGCTGTTCCTGTTACATTTCCACCTGGCTTATCCATTGAACTAATTAATTTTGTTGCTACTGGATCTGTTACCGATGTAAAAATAATTGGAATTTCTTTTGTCGCATTTAGTGAAGACAATGCACTTGGTGTCGAGTTAGCAAAAATTAAATCGACTTTATCACCAACAAAATTTGTTGCAATTGTTTGGCTATTACTCGGATCCCCTTGAGCATTCTGCATATTATACGTTACATTTACTTTACTATCTGCTAACGCTTGTTTAAATCCTTTTGTTGCAGAATCTAGTGCTGGATGTGCAACGATTTGTGTGACACCAATTGTATATTTTTTTTCAGCGTTCTCACTTTTTGTTGTTGTTGTGTTTGCTGTGTCTTTGGAATTACAACCAGTTACTAATAACATACTCGCTAAAAGTACACCTATAAATTTAACTTTCTTTTTCATTCATTTTCCCCCTTAAACGCTTAAACGCTTTTATGTATTAAATCATAACATAAAAAAAAGAATTTGCAAGAACTTTTTTTCTTGATTGCCAAAACCCTATAAAATGAATATTTTGCTAAACCATTCCGTTTATTTAAAAAATCACTAAATTAGTAGAAATTGAAGCATTAATTCTCTAAAAAAATATCTGATAAAATCATGAAAAACTGATTTTATCAGATATTTTTGTGTATGTAGCTTATAACTTCCTTGGTAATTACTGCATTGTCTAAAGTAACATTAATAAAAATGCTTGCTTGATTTCCACCTAGCTTTATCCTCTTTTTTTATTTTTCCATTTGCTAAACAGAAATCATCTCTGTTGCTTTCTTCTTATCCACAGGAGGTGAAAAATAGTAGCCTTGAATCAACTCACATCCCATTTTTTTCATAGCATGCAATTGTTCTCTTGTTTCAACACCTTCTGCAATTGTTTGTAACTTTAATTCACGTGAAATGTTTAGGATATGGCGTAATAGCGTTTCTTCTTGCTCATGTACTCCAACAGCAATTGTATACTCACGAGCAATCTTAATTTGATCAATATGAACTTTTGTCAGACTGGTTAATGAACAAAAACCTGTTCCAAAATCATCAATTGCCAAACGACAACCAAAATTGTGTAACTCTTCCATTCGATCAACAACTTCTTTTTCCTCATAAAATGGATACGTTTCTGTTATTTCCAACATCAATTGCTTTGCAGGAACGTTAGCAGAACGAATAATATTTTTTACCGTTTCCACAAAATTTGCTTGTTGTAACTGACGAACAGATACATTAACTGACATTTTTAATTCTTCATTTGAAATCTCCATCCACTCTGCTAGCTGTAAACAAGCAGTTTTTAATACCCATGCTCCTAGTGCAACAATCGTTCCTGTTTCTTCCGCAATTGTAATAAATTCAAATGGCGAAACACGTCCACGTTCTGGATGATTCCAACGAATGAGTGCTTCAAATCCAATCAATTTATAATTAACCGTATATTGCGGCTGATAAAAAAGTTCAAATTCATTTCGTTCTATTCCTGCAAGTATTTCTCTCTCGGTATTTAATTTTTTCTCAATAGATTCGTACAATGCTTCAGAGAAAAAACAAGATTTATTTTCTAAATACGTTTTTGCTTCGTGCAAAGCGGTGTCTACATACTTTAGTAAATCATCTAGTGTAGTTCCATTTACTGGATAAGCAACAACTCCAATACTCAAACTAACTTGAATAACTTCTTTATAAATCTCGAATGGAGAAGATTGTATATCTAAAATCTGCTTACACAGTTGAATAACTTCTTCTGATTGAGGATTTTTAATCAATACACTAAACTCATCTCCACTTAAATGATAGACTGTTTGGTTGGATTGTATAATGGCTTGAAAATACTTTGCTAACTCAATCAATAATGCATCTCCATGTTTATGACTAAGCAAATCATTAATATTTTTAAACTTATCCATATCTATAACAAGAATAGCAAATGGTATTCCTTTTTTGATTAGTTCCTCTGCATCATCTATAAATTTACGCCGATTTGCTAGATGAGTGAGTTCACTATAATGAACAATTTTCATTAATTTTCTTTGTTTCTCTAGCAATAATTCCTTCGTCTGTTCCTCAACATCCTTTAAATAAATAAGACGTATTGTGAATAAAACAATGGAAGCTATCGTTCCGATAAAAAAATATTGAGTTGGTGTTAATTCGTTCTTTGTAATAATAGACACAATAATAAAAAAAACCATAAAATAATACAAGTAAGCTCGTTCAATAACAGGTGTTTCCACATAGGAAATTTCTTTTCTATTCGTCACAATAAAAGAACTACTATAACAAAAAACTAAGATAGATAAAACACGTATACTATCCAAATAATTTAGCGAAATCTGGATATTAAACCAAAGAAAATTGACTACTAATAAACTGCTCCAACCAACAGAGAGAATGACACATAAAAAAAGCAATCTAAATATACCTTTGTTGACACTTATTCTTTTTAAATAAGTAGAGAAAAATAAATAAATAAATACAGAAAAATACATAACTGGATAAAGAAGTGCAAGATCGGAAATAGAAATTTCTCTACGCATAGGTCCAAACAAATCTAATACCCCTATTGATACTGTAATAACACTTATTAAAATCGCAAGTAATACAACTAATGAATCTGTTTTCACTCGTCGACTTGTACCAATAATTGTTAAAAAATATAGGGAAACAATAAAGACAAACGATTCTCCTCGTACTATATTTCCATGAACAGAAAAAACATACTCTTCATATGTTAAATTATATAAAGGTTGTACATTGAACAACGATACATATAAAATGCTAAGTGCATAAAAAATAATAGTCACAATTATCGCATTGAGAAATGTCGAAAATTCAGCTCTCGCACACTTTTTCAAACAAACAAGCAAATACAACATGAAAATTGCCGTTAATATATATACAATCCGAATAGGTGAAAAATAAGCCAGCGTTCTATCGCTATTTATTTGTACAGGTGTAATAATTGCTATAATAATTATATAAATAAATATAAGATATTTAAATGATTTTTGAATCGCTTGTATCTTCATTTTTAACTCCCATAATCTCTATGATATCTAACATTAAATTAACACTTCGATTTTCTTTTGTTACTTACAACTCACTCTGTGCTCAGTAATTATAACATTATTTTTTATTTTACCGTCTTTCCACACATTTGTCATATTTCCCACAAAGTATATTACAATATTTTTTATTTTCCTCTCTTTTTCGACAAAAAATAGTTGCTAAACGAGAACGATAATCATATACTATAATTATGAGAATAATTATTAATAAAGGAGAATATTTTATGAAACTCACAGATGTTTCCATACATGCAAAAGCAATGATTACTGATTTAACTTCTGTTAACCATATTGTACGCCGGCGTTTAATTGATTTCGGTGTCGTAGAGGGTGCAATCATTTCCCTAAAAAAAGCCCTACCCTTCGGTGGGCCATTTACAATTGAGATTGACGGTCAATGGATAGCCATCCGTCGTAAAGAAGCATTAAATATTCGAGTTACAGAAGCATGTTAAATATTGCTTTAATAGGGAATCCAAATACTGGAAAGACTTCTCTCTTTAATACATTAACAAGTTCTTATGAATACATCGGCAACTGGGCTGGCGTAACTGTTGAGAAAAAAGTTGGTAAATTAAAGAATAAGTCTGGTGATCTCGTTGATTTACCTGGTATTTACTCCTTGAATCCACTATCAAAAGATGAAAGTGTTACAACAAAATTTTTATTAACCGAAAGTTTTTCCTCTATATTAAATGTTATTGATGCTGCTCAACTAAAACGAAATTTACATTTAACCATTCAACTATTAGAATTTGGCAAACCAATGGTTGTTGCCTTAAATATGATTGATGTGGCAAAAAGCAGAAATATTATTATTGATGCTAACAAGCTAGCTCATTCTCTTCATGTTCCTGTTGTTTCTGTTATTGCCCGCAACAAAACTGGATCTGAGGAATTACTCCAAACAGTGATGACTGTACAACAAAGTGATTCATTTCAAATTAATTACGGTGAAACTTTAGAAACAGCTATTCAATCATTGGTTGCACAATTGCCAGATAACACACACTCCAAACGCTGGATGGCTTTACAATTTTTTGAAGGCAACTTTGCTGTTACTGAATACTTACAAACATTAATTGCTAAAGAAGAACTAGATGAATTTTTTCAACAAACAGAGAAACAAATAGCAGCAAAAGAGGGTGTCCAGACACTTCATCAATGGATACACAAACAAAGAAATCATACAATTAATCAGCTCATTGAAAATTGTGTGGATTCCACAAGACAAACATCACTTTCTTTCTCTGAGCGAATGGATGCTATTATTACGCACAAACTGTTAGGGATTATCATATTTATCCTTGCTATGTATGCGACTTTCAAACTAACTTTTGATTGGTTAGGTGGTCCACTTTCTGATTTATTAGACGAATTTTTACATGGGCCTATTTCGAATGGACTGACTACTTTTCTTGATGTAGTAAATGCAGCGGATGTAATCCGAGCAGTTATTTTGGATGGAATTTTGGAAGGTGTCGGTGGCGTTCTTGTTTTTGTTCCACAAATTTTTATTTTATTCTTTATTATTTCCTTAATTGAAGACTCTGGATATATGGCTCGGATTGCTACGGTTATGGATAAATTAATGGAATGGATTGGCTTAAATGGCAAAGCATTTATTCCAATGATTATTGGTTTTGGTTGTAATGTTCCAGGCATTATGGCAGCAAGAACAATCGAACAACCAAGAGAACGGCTAGTAACGATTATGTTATCACCATTAATGAGTTGTACAGCAAGACTCACTGTATATAGTTTATTTGCGGCAACATTTTTTGCAGAAAATGAAGCGGAAGTTGTTCTTTCGTTATATATACTTAGTATTGTTGTTTCTCTGATACTCGCAAAAATATTTTCTATGACCGTTGCTAGAAAAGAAGAATCATTGTTTGTGATTGAATTACCACCATATCGAATTCCACAATGGAAAACACTTTCGAGAAGTACTTGGGAAAAAGGAAAAGGTTTTGTTCGAAAAGCGGGAACATTTATCTTTGCTGGTTCTGTTATTATTTGGTTATTAAGTTATGCAGGGCCAAAAGGATTTGATGTGCCATTAGATGAAAGCTTTCTACAAATACTTGGGAATGTGATTGCTCCACTCTTCACACCAATTGGCTTTGGCAATTGGCAAGCTGGCGTTGCTTTAATTACAGGATTTCTAGCAAAAGAAATTGTTGTTTCAACAATGAATATTATTTATGCTGCACCTGATACAGCACAACTTCAAGGAGTTATTTCCACTTTCTTCACTCCTTTACAAGCATATAGCTTTATGATTTTTGTCTTACTTTATACTCCATGTCTTGCTACTGTTGGAGCACTGAAAAAAGAAACAATGTCAATGAAAATTACATGGTTTGTTATTTTGTATTCATTCGTTGTTGCTTATGTTCTATGTTTTGTTTTCTATCAAGGTGGAAAATTACTAGGATTTCATTAAAAGGATGTGTCTGTGATGATTTTTAGTATTCTAATAGGAATCGCTATTTTCGGTTACACTGCTTGGGCATTAGTTCGTTTCTTTCAGAAGAGTAAAGAAGGTGTATGTGCAGGTTGTTCGCAAAATGAAAATTGTACAGTGGCAAATGCTTGTTGTAGTGGGATGGATGTAAAAGAAGGTAGTAGTAAAATTTCGTGAAAAAGGACAGGGTCAGAGGGAATAATCCCTTTGATTCTGTCCTTTTGGTTTGATTTAAATCATTATTTCAACGATATCTTAATTTGTAAGTCATTCAAATATTGATTTATATTTGTCATGTTATTTTGGATAAATGGTCTGACAATGATAAATTTTCCTAGATTTTGTTCAGAACGAATGAAATAATTTTCATAATGATAGGTAATCATCCCATTTTTTATTTCCTCATCCCCATGACCTTCTCTAATATGAATAACTTCCCCTTTATCACTTATTAAATCAACAAATAAATCTTGTTTATCGAAAGGAAGTTGATTAATAGGCATTGATATGTCATATGTCAATTTTATTCTTGTTATGCCCACTTCTACTTCTTTTACTGTAAAAGTCACACTACGATAAGATTTGACTTCTGTCGGATGGAAGGTTTTTACTCCTATTTCCACTTTTTTTACTGGAATCTCAAAATCCCACTTCCCAACTATTTTTCCTACCTTTGTAATATTCAAGTTAAGGTTAAATGAATCAGGTAATACATCTGTTAACTTTTTTCCTTTGTAATAAGGCAAAATATCAATAATACTACCGCTTCCTGAAGAACCTACTTTGACTTTTTTTCCATTGACTTTTATCTCAAATGCAGTCAAACTGGTTGCATTTAACTGCTCTTTAGTCATCTCATATATATTAACTCCAGGTACAAATGCTGTTGCATGATAACCAATTGCAAGGCGTGAGCCGTCATAAAAAACGTCTGTAACATCTACTTTTATTTTGTTATTAGTAACTGTTTTATTTAGCCTTTGAGATAGCCCTTCTTTACTCACTAATTGAAGACCACCATCATAAACATTTTCAAAAGTAGAGCTTAGTATAGGAACTTTCGATAACATATTACAGGCAGATGGAACAGAAAAATTCATAAGTTTGGCAGTCGGGGCAAGCCCCGACTGCCAAACTCATTTCTCAAACACATACCCAGAACAAGCTAACTCGACACTCCCCTGAAATATCTGCCCTGCTTCTTTCACTAAATCATTCACATTCCCACGATTTGGTAAATGCGTTAATAATAATTTTTTCACATTTGCTTGACTTGCTATGTTCCCTGCATCTTCGCTATTCATATGTACGCCAACAAGTTCTTTTCCTGCATAAAGGTTACATTCACAAATAAGTAAATCAGCGTCTTTAGAAAATGGAATAAACTCTGGCAAATAACTAGAATCTGCTGTATATACC
The DNA here is from genome assembly GCA_031546705.1 of Caryophanales bacterium. Lineage (GTDB taxonomy): Bacteria > Bacillota > Bacilli > Bacillales > JAVBJX01 > JAVBJX01. The sequence goes on along the minus strand of JAVBJX010000006.1, from coordinate 36,331 downwards.
ACAGTAGTATTCCCTGCTTCTATTCTCATTGCATAACAAGGGACTAGATGATGTGTTTTCATAAAACTAATTGTAAATGGTCCAATCGTTATTACTTCATTCGGATTATATTCAATCGCTGTTGTAATATTTCTATAACTAAGTTTGGAAAATCCATCTTGATCGAATGTGTGACCATAAATTGGTAGCGGAATTTTTGCTCCTCCAACCATCCGAGCATATTGTAATACACCAATATCCGCCACATGATCGTGGTGATAATGTGAAACAATTACCGCATCTAATTCCGATGGGGATATGTAATTTTGTAATTGCGACAAGACACTACTTCCACAATCAACAAGTAATTTAAATCCATCACACTCTAATAAGTAGCCAGAAGTTGCTTCATTTTTTTGTGGGAATCCTCCCCAAAATCCTACAACTGTTAGTTTCATTAATATCCCTCCATTGTATAAAAATATTCTCGCCAACGCTCCATCATTATGTGTTCATACTACATATACTAAACACACAGTGATACAGGGAGGTGAGTATATGCTTGTGAAAATTCTTGACTTTTTTCGGAATTTACCTAAGAAAAAATGTGTGGAGTGTGGCAAAGAGATAAATGAACAACATGAATCTTATAGTAATCGTTGCGAAAAGTGTTCGAGTATTTCATGAGTTTGGGGCGATTTTTTGCCCCGAATTCATAAAATATTTTGTTGCTGAAAACTTTTTTTATTCTAAATTTCAGCAAAACGTCATTACTACTTTTCCTTTTCCAGCACTCGAAGACACTTTAGCAAATGCTCCGTTCACTAATGTAAGCTGTGGTGGGACATGCCCAATGTCCACATCGTAAACAATAGGAATGTCTAACTCGTCAAATATACGATGATAGGCATCTTCACATTCAAAATTTTTCGATGGTCCATATCCTGCTGGTCTACCAAAAAGCACACCATTTGTATTTTCAAACCAACCGCACTGCTTCATTTGCCATAGACTTCTATAAATCTCTGCGGCTGTCATATCACAGCTTTCCAAGTACCAAATCATTCCTGTATCTTCACAAAAACGCTTGGAAAACTCTTGTACAGAAGCAAATGGAGTTCCAACAAGAATAGATAATGTATCTAAACATCCTCCAATTAATCTTCCCGAAAAATGTACTTCCTCATTACTATTTTCTTTACCAAGAATTATCCAGTTTGTTGGTGTGTTCAAATTCAAGTATGGTTTAGAAAAATCCCACGCTGACTGATATTTTTTTGATGAAACTTGCTCTACAATTTCATTCTTTGCTGTTCTTAAAACATCATGCCAACGAGCCGTTGTTTCATCTAAAGAATCCATACCAAGATCAATATAATTTGTTCCATGTGTGGTGGCATAACCTGTAAGTAATGTATAGACAAAAAGAAACGTACTTGTATCTGAGTATCCCAATATCCATTTGGGTTTCTTTGTTTTCAACAGTTCCCAATCCATAAGTGGAAGTATCTCCATCAGAAATTCTCCGCCCCATGGCGGAATAATTGCTTTTACTTTATCATCTAATAAAAAATTTTGTAGTTCTTCTGCCCTTTTTTCTTTCTTATTACTAACACATTTATCATTTGTCCAAATGGTTTCGCCTTCAATAACCGTATAACCTAACTTCTCTATATAACTTTTTGATTTCTTCAGTAGTGGATGAAGATGTTTCTCTACTCCACTAGAAGAAGCTGTGATGGCAATCAAGTCACCTTTTTTTAGCGGTTCAGGATAAATCAACATTTCCCCCTCCTATTTTAAATAATTCACCACATGCGTAACCGCTGCTTCTCCTTGATTAATACAATCAGGTATACCAAATCCGTGATAAGAAGTTCCAGCTAAGAAAACACCTGGCAATTGTTCTGCCATATTTTTTTCAATCATTTCCATACGAGTCTTGTGACCAACCATATATTGTGGCATTGATTTCTTCATGCGTGTGATAACCGAAAATTCTGGTTTGGCAGTAAGCCCCATAATTCTTTCTAAGTCAGAAAGAACTATTTCAAGAATTTCTTCATCGGAACAGTCCACAATAGAATCATCACTTTCACGCCCAACAAAACAACGGAGTAATCTTTTTCCAGTTGGTGTAGAATGTACCCATTTTTTATCTGTCCATGTACAAGCTGTAATCGTATACTCTTCATTTCGAGAAATAACAAAGCCTGTACCGTCTAGTTCAGTCATTTCTATATCTCCATCAAATGCTAAGGCAACTGTGGCAACAGATGTTGATGGCATTTTTGTAAATGGAGCAAAGAAATCATATGTTGGAAACATTGTTGGTACAACTTGATGTGGTGCAGAAACAATAATGGCATCTGCAATTCGTTCCTCACCATTACTTAATGTTAATACATATTGATTTTCTTTTTTCGTAATTTCTTCAACACCTACACCTTTTAACACCGTATTCGGAATTAATTTTTCCTCTATTGCATCGACAAGAGATTGCAAACCTGTTGTTAATGTTTGAAACATTCCTTTTTTCGGTATAGGTATTTTGGATGGTGGTGGCATCATTTTTTTCATGCCTAACACAAGACTTCCATGCTTTTGTTCTAGGTCAAAATATTGTGGGAAAGTTGCTTGTAAACTTAGTTTGTCAATATTTCCTGCATAAATTCCTGATAATAATGGTTCAATTAAATTCTCAACCACTTCTTCTCCTAGACGTTCACGGAAAAAATAACCTAGTGAGATATCCCCTTCCACATCCATTGGTGGCATTACAAAGTCTAATGCTGCTCTCATCTTTCCTTTAAATGAAAAAAGGTTGGTTGTGACAAATGGGGCAATTTGTGTTGGAATTCCCATTACCGCACCGTCTGGCATTGGATGAAGTCTTCCTCTAGCAAGTACGAAGGATTTCCCAGCTGAATTATTGACAAGTTTGTCTTCTAGTCCCACTTCTTTCGCAAGACGTGTGGCACTTATTTTTCTTTCCAAAAAAGAATCGGGTCCACGTTCAATAACAAATCCATCACGGCAAACAGTTTCAATCTTTCCTCCGAGTCTTTCACTTGCTTCAATCAGTTCACAATCAATACTTTCTTGTTGTTTTTGTAAATAATACGTCGCCGTAAGCCCTGTAATTCCGCCACCAATAACAATAACTTTTTTTTTCATTTGTCTGTTCCTTTCATAAAAAACTTAGGAATGAGCAGTTAGTAAGAACTATGATGTAGTTTTAAAACTGTTCATTAGTATGTGTTTGAAAAGTCTCTTGAATAGTTTACTAAAATATTCATTTTACAGAAATTTTGGCAACCAAACCTTCACGAGGATGGTCAATTGGGGTGTTTTTCACCCCTTTTGCACCATCCTCACAGTTGTTTCCATACAGCATCTGCCATAGCTGCAATAAATTTTTTATTTACGTTAGGCATCTCTGGGCGATAGTAACTCACACCTAGATCATTAGTTACCACTTTACACTCTACATCATTATCAAATAATACTTCTAAATGATCGCATACGAATCCAACGGGTGCATAAATGAAAGAAGTGAAACCTTTTTCTTCATATAATTCCCGTGTTAAATTTTGCACGTCTGGCCCAAGCCATGGCTCAGGCGTTTTCCCTGCACTTTGCCATCCAAGAAAATAATTTTTCACCTTTGTTTGTTTGGCAATTAAATCCGCTGTTTCTTGGAGTTGCTTTGGATATGGATCACCTAGGGCAATAATTTTTTCTGGAAGACTATGTGCGGAAAAAATTATTGCCGCATTTTCACGTTCTATTTCTGACATAGCATCTACTACTTTGTTAATTGCTTCCGTCCAATAGGCAATAAATTTTGGTTCGCTATACCAATCTTCTACAGAAGTGATATTTATTCCAAGTTTGTTTGCTTCTTCTTTTGCTCGATTGTTATATGATTGCACACTAAATGTAGAAAAATGTGGTGCAAGCACAATGCTTACCACTTCAGTAATTCCATCTTCGTACATTTGTTTGACTACATCTTCAATAAATGGGTCAATGTGTTTTAAGCCAATATATAGCTTAAATTCCACATCTGTTTGCATTTCATTTAATTGGTCTGCCAAACCCTCTGCTTGTAGAGTGGTTAATTTTGCAAGCGGAGAAATACCACCAATAGCTTTGTATCTTTCTTTTAAATCCTGTAAATGTTCTTCGCTTGGCCTTCTTCCATGGCGAATATGTGTGTAATACGCTTCTAAATCTTCTTCTTTATTTGGGGTGCCATATGCCATGACCAAGAGTCCAATTGTCATATTTATTTCCTCCCTGAATAAGTATGAATGAACGATGTTAATTTCTTTAATACTTCTGGTTGAACACTAGGAAATACACCATGTCCTAAATTAAAAATGTATCCATTCCCATCCATACCAGCATCTAAAATTTCTTTTGTTCGTTCTTCAATTACTTCCCATGGTGAAAGTAACACAGCAGGGTCTAAATTTCCTTGAACTGTTTTGTTAATCCCCATTTCTCTAGCCTTAGTAATTGGTAACCGCCAATCTAAACCAATAACATTTAACGGAAGATCATTCCATTCCATTGCTAAGTGACTTGCTCCAACACCAAACATAATCAGTGGCACATTTTCTTTTTGTAACTCACGGAAAATTCTCTCCATCACAGGTTTAATGTAAATGCGATAATCCGAAACATTCAACGCTCCAACCCATGAATCAAAAATTTGAATAGCACTTGCTCCTGCTTGAATTTGTGCTTTAACATACGTAATTGCCATATCAGCTAACTTGTCCATTAAAGCAAACCATGCTTTTGGTTCGGTGTACATAAATGCTTTTGTTTTGTTGTAGTTTTTGGACGGGCCACCCTCAATCATATAACTAGACAAGGTAAAAGGCGCACCTGTAAAACCAATTAATGGGACATTTAATTGTTCTTTTGTTAATAATTTAATTGTGTCTAATACATACGGTATATCTTGTTCTGGATGTAATTCACCTAGTTTCTCCACATCGGCAAGTGAACGAATTGGATTATCAATTACTGGACCAATATTGCTTTTAATTTCCACATTGACACCAAGTGCAGGCAGTGGGGTCATGATATCTTTATATAAAATGGCTGCATCTACATCATATTGTTCAACAGGAAGGCGTGTAACATAGGCACAAACTTCTGGTTGATGGGTGATTTCAAATAGCGAATATTTTTCTTTTAACTTGCGATACTCTGGCTGTGATCTTCCTGCTTGACGCATATACCAAGCTGGTACATATTCTGTTTTTTCACCACGACACGCTTTTAAAAATGTATCGTTAAAATTTTTTTTATTCATATTTCTCCACCTTTTGACATTATTCTCTGACGAATTTTGTCTAATTATAATAACTCTAAGCATACTATACCGATTTTTCGTTGTGATGTACACCCTCAAACAGTAAGTGTCGAAAAAAATCTATATTTGGGATTTATTGTCTTTTCGGTTATAATAAAACTTACATAAACAAGAAAGGATAATAAGCTATGTACGCACATATCATCACTGGTACAGTTGATTACTTAAAGACGATAATGGAAAACTATAAGAATGAAGTGATGTGGATTTTCCAAACAGATAGTAAAGAATCACTACTTGTCCATGAAACAGAAGAAAAAACTCTTTTTGATGGTTCTAATTCTCATAGTTATAGAATTTTAGAATTAGTAGGAGCCTTAAAATCTGGATTCGCAGTTTGTGACCATGTATTCATTACAGAAAAAGGTCGTGAAATATTTGAACATCAATCTAGACAAAGAGCGAGTTTAACGGCTCTTTCCTCTGATTATGTCACCCTGCGTGTCTTACGTTCACTCACATACAATAGATACTTAATTATCTTAATTTGGCAAACGGAAGAAAACTATATAAATTGGAAAGAATCTCTCACCTTCCAACTAGCGTATAAAAAAACATTGGAAGTATCATCAGCGGAATTGTTTGCTGGACCTTCTTGCACAATAACTTATCACGTGGATGAACAAGAGTGAAAGATATCTACTATAACAAGTTAGTAAGAGATAGAATCCCAACAGTTATTAAAAACACAGGCAATGACTGTACTACAGAAATACTGGGGAATGAAAAATTCTTTTTGAAACTGCAAGAGAAACTTCTCGAAGAAGTTGACGAATATATGACTAGCAACAATGACATTTATGAGTTAGCAGATATTGTAGAAGTAATTTATGGACTTGTAGAAGCTAGTGGAAAAACAATAGATGAATTTAATCATATTCGACAACAAAAAGTTTTAGAAAAAGGAAGTTTTAAAGAAAAAATTTTTCTTGTTAGTGTAACAGAAAAATAGTAGCCTCACTAACCCCACAATGAAAGGTGTTTTCAAATGCAACATTTTTACGAAAAAATTAATAATGCTTTCCCAGAAATGGTAGAAATCCGCCGTTACTTGCACCAACATCCAGAGGTTTCATTTAGAGAATTTCATACTGCCAAATATATCACTGACTATTACGATAGACTTGATATTCCTTATCGAGACTTTGTTGGCGGGAATGGAATTGTCGCAACTATCTCTTGTGGAAACCCTGGTAAAACAGTGGCTCTTCGTGCTGATTTCGATGCCTTACCTATTCAAGATGAGAAAGATGTTCCATATAAATCAACTGTCCCCGGTGTTATGCATGCTTGTGGTCACGATGGTCATACAGCTACATTACTTGTCTTAGCTAAAATATTAAATGAAATAAAAGATGAACTTCATGGTACATTTATCCTCATCCATCAACATGCTGAAGAATATGCTCCTGGTGGGGCAACATTAATGATTGAAGATGGTTGCTTGAATGGAGTAGATGCTATTTTTGGAACACATTTATGGTCAACTGAACCAACAGGAACAATTGAATATCGTACAGGACCAATCATGGCAGCTGCCGATCGATTTGGAATTACAATTAACGGTTCGGGTGGTCATGGAGCATTCCCTGATATAACGAAAGATGCGATTGTGGTGGCTTCCAATGTTGTTGTTGAACTTCAACAAGTCGTAAGTCGACGTATAAATCCTCTGCATTCAGCAGTTGTGTCTGTTGGTTCATTCGTTTCCGATAATCCATTTAATGTAATTGCTGATTCCGTGCAATTAGTTGGTACTACTCGTTCATTTGACGAAAATGTTCGTAAAATTTTAGAAGTAGAAATGGAAAAAATTGTAAAAGGTGTTTGTGCTGCTTCTGATTGTACATATGAATACAATTATGTTCATGGATACCCACCAGTTGTTAATCATAAAAAAGAAACAAAATTTTTAGCTGCTATTGCCAAAGATATCCCTAGTGTCACAAATGTAGTTAAGATGAAACCTGTAATGGGTGGAGAAGATTTTGCTTATTACTTGCAGCACGTTCCTGGAACTTTTTTCTTCACTGGTGCAAAAGCAGAAGGTGTAGAAAATCCATATCCGCACCATCACCCTAAGTTTGATATTGATGAAAATGCAATGAAAGTTGCCGCACACACACTTGGTATGGCAGCTATTCAATATGCAAAAAATGAATAGATGCACATTGTCATAAATGGATTAACAGATGTTTTTAAACGGCAATTAAATGTATTAACGAATTTGTTTTTTGAGCAATATAGTCTAATTTTTTCTAACAAAAATAACGGAGACCTTATCGCCATATTCACAATTACTTCTGGAGAACTATCAACTGTACATGTACAGTTGATAGATATACACACCGAAAAAATATGGACAGCACAGCATACTGGCTTACAAAAAACAGCAATTTCTCATGTATATGTTACTGTTCTACAAAACTATACAGGATTAATTCAACCGTGGGGCATTCTTACAGGAATCCGTCCAGTAAAGTTACTTCATCAAAAGTTACATACAACAGCTCGTGAATTAATTCATAAACAACTACACGATGAGTATTTATTAGCAAATGAAAAAATCACGCTCATTCAACAAATTGTTGATCGTCAATTACAAGTTGTTCCAGATTTATATTCTCTAGCAAATGAAGTTAGTATTTATATCGGTATTCCATTTTGTCCAACTAAATGTGCCTATTGTACTTTCCCTGCTTATGCCATTAGCGGAAGACAAGGATCAGTCCAATCATTTCTTTCAGGCTTACACTATGAAATACAAAAAATTGGTGAATTTTTAAGAAAACATCATATTCGTATTACAACGATTTATTACGGTGGTGGCACGCCAACGAGTATTACAGCCGAAGAAATGGACTACCTATACGAAATAATGAACACTTCATTTCCATATATAGAACACGTTCGAGAAATTACCGTAGAGGCAGGAAGACCAGATACAATTACTCCTGAAAAATTAGCGATATTAAAAAAGTGGAACATTGATCGCATTAGTATTAATCCACAATCATATATCCAAGAAACACTCCAAGTAATTGGTCGTCATCATACAGTAGAAGAAACGATTGAAAAATTTCATCTTGCACGGAAATCAGGAATGAACAATATTAATATGGATTTAATTATTGGCTTGCCCGGAGAAGGAATTGAACAATTTAACTATACACTAAGTGAAACAGAGAAGCTCATGCCAGAATCATTAACCATTCATACGCTTTCTTTCAAACGTGCCTCAGAAATGACAAAAAATAAAGAGAAATACCGTGTTGCAAGCCGAGAAGAAATTACCGAGATGATGAAAAATGCCGAACAGTGGACAAAACTTCATGGTTACACCCCATATTACTTATACCGCCAAAAAAATATTCTTGGTAATTTAGAAAATGTCGGCTATTCCCTACCTAATCAAGAAAGTATTTATAACATCATGATTATGGAAGAACAACAAACGATTATTGGTCTTGGTTGTGGAGCATCGAGTAAATTTGTTAATCCAATAACAAGAAAAATTACTCGCTTTGCTAATCCGAAAGAGCCGAAAGCATATAATGAGAATTATGAGCATTATACCGAAGAAAAATTGAAGGTTTTGGCGGAGTTGTTTTTGGAAAATAAATAGTGGTAGAACTTGAATGGTTGCAAAAACTGAAACTGCATAAAAACGAGTTTGGGACGATTGGAGCAAAAGCCCCTTTTCGTCCCAAACTCATTTTAGCTATGAAACAACACCAATTTCCCTTTATTAGACGTACAACGATGTGTATGTTCTGTGTACCCTTTTTCTTGCAAACGGATCAATCCCTTTTGTTTTGCCTCTGCTTCTGTTGCCGCCTCAAATGTTTCTTCTAATAATGTTTCTCCTGATTTATCAAATACAGTTAATACGTACATTTTCATTCTCCTCTCTATTTTTTATATGTATATTTTAACATTCTGGCTTTTTTCTGCCAACTTCTGAAATTTTCCTGTATAATGAACGTATTACTATAAAAAGAAAGGTAGGTACAGCTATGTTAACATTTGAAAGCGTCACCAAAAAATTTGGCGATTTTATAGCAGTCAATGATGTTTCATTAGAAGTTCCTGAAGGAGAGATGTTTGGTTTTCTTGGGGCAAATGGAGCTGGAAAAACAACAATGTTTCGAATGATTCTAGGGCTTTTAGATGTAACATCTGGAAAAATCACTTGGAATGGTGAAAAAATTTCCTACGCTCAAAGTAGTTCAATTGGTTATTTGCCTGAAGAGCGTGGGTTATATCCAAAATTAACAGTATCCGACCAACTTGTTTATCTTGGGAAACTTCGTGGAATGGAGAAGAATGCAATTTTAAAAGAATTACATCTTTGGTTAGAGAGATTTAAAGTTCCTGAGTATGCAAATAAAAAAGTAATGGAGCTATCAAAAGGAAATCAACAAAAAATCCAATTTATTACTGCTATTCTTCATAAACCAAAGTTGCTTATTTTAGACGAGCCATTTAGTGGTTTAGACCCAATTAATGTTGAAATGTTAAAGGAAGCTGTGTTGGATTTAAAGAAACAAGGAACGACGATTGTTTTTTCGAGTCACCGTATGGAACACGTTGAAGAGCTTTGTGAATTTTTATGTATTATGCATCGTGGGAAACCTATTGTTCATGGTTCTTTACGTGATATTAAGCGGTCATTTGGTAGAAAAAATGTCGTTATTCATGCTGATTTTCCATTAAATGATTTGGAAAGAGTTGTTGGAGTCAAAAAAATTCGCCACACAGCAGAAGGAGCTGAATTACAAATTGAACATGAAACAGTGTCTCAACGTATTTTAGCAGAACTTACTGGGAAAGGATTTGTTCGGAAATTTGAACTAGAAGAACCGTCCTTAAATGATATTTTCATTGAGAAAGTAGGTGCGGCATATGAATAAGTTTTGGATTATTGTTTCCCATACATATTTCTCCAAATTTAAAGCAAAAGGATTTATTATTACTGTACTTGCAACCCTTTTACTTGTATGGGCAGGTACAAATTTTAATAAGATTATTGATTTTTTTGATAAAGATAAAAAAGAAACGATTGCTATTTTGGATAAAACAAAACAGTTTGCTTCTCCTCTTGAAATGCATTGGAAACAGCAGGGAGATAAAGATATTATTCTTGTTCCTTTCAATGGTACAGAAAAAGAAGCAGAAACAAAAGTACATGATGAAACATGGGATGGCTACGTCATTCTTTCTCAGGATGAAAAAGGATTTCCAAAAGGAACATATAAATCACTTACCGTTGCTGAGAGTAAAATTCCAACAAAGATTCAAACAGCTCTGCAACAGTTAAAATTAACAATTGTTACACAAAAAATAGGACTAACCGAGCAACAGCTTACAGAAATGTATGCACCCATTTCATTTGAAAAAATCGCTCTTGAACAAGGGGCAAAAACGGAACAACAATTAGATCAAGCTAGGATTATTGTTATGATTATTGAATATCTCATTTATTTTTCCGTCATTTCTTATGGCTCAATGATTGCAACAGAAGTTGCCTCTGAAAAATCTTCTAGGGTGATGGAAATTTTAATTTCTAGTGTTTCTCCGATTCAACAAATGTTTGGAAAAATTATTGGGATTGCTTTACTTAGCGTAACGCATTTAGTTATTCTTTTTGTAGCATTTCGTTTATTTGCCCAAGGAAGCAGTGCTGATTATTTAGAGTTAATCTTAACTGTTCCAACGTCTTTACTTGTATACGGTTTAGCATTTTTTATTTTAGGATATTTCTTATATGCTACATTATTTGCTATGGTTGGTTCACTTGTTAGTCGTTTGGAAGATGTCCAACAACTTGTTCTACCAATCTCACTCATTATTATTGTAGCATTTTTTATTGCTTCATTTGGATTAGGAAATCCGAATTCTATGTTCCTTACGGTTTCTTCCTTCATTCCATTTTTTTCACCAATGATTATGTTTCTTAGAATTGGAATGTTAGACGTACCAACATGGCAAATCCTTCTGTCATTTGGAATATTAATTGGCTCTATCGTTTTCTTTGCCTACATTGGGGCAAAAGTTTATCGTGGCGGTGTGTTAATGTATGGCAAAGCTCCTTCATGGAAGGATATTGGAAAAGCGTTACAATTAATGAAAAAATAAAGAAAGAAGATGGAGCAAAAGGGATAAAAAACACCTCAATTGCTCCATCTTTTTGACGGTTTTATTGCCAAAATTCTATAAAATCAACGTTTTAGTGAATCGTTTATTTCACTAAAAAACCTACTAACATACTAATCACTCCTCTTTCTTATATTCTCATAAATTCATTTTAAATTTTCTGTTTTTATTCCTCGTAATTATATCATGGACAAATAACAGTAGCGAATAATTGTGCAAAAAAAATCTACTAACTGGAACAGTTTTTCTTTTTTTAATCAACCTTCGCTTTTGGATAAACTACTTGAATATGCTATACTAAAGAAATGACTATGAGGCGGTGGAGCAGATGAATAAGGGAATTACTCAATATGAAGTCGGCGAACAAGTCGATCTTTATTTGCTGGTGAAGTCCATAACAAAGGGAACAGCAAGTAATGGAAAAGCTTTTTTAACTTTAATACTACAAGATACAACGGGTGACATTGAAGCAAAATTATGGGATGTCGCTCCAAATGATGAAATAACTTATGCATCACAAACAATTGTCAAGGTTGCTGGTGAAGTAACCAATTATCGTGGAAGAATGCAACTAAGAATTCGTGCCATTCGTCCTACTAATCCAACAGATTCTGTTCGTGTTTCTGACTTTTTGGAGACTGCACCAATGAGCAAAGAAGATATGGTTGGCAAAATCACACAGTATATTTTTGAAATGAAGAATCCATCTATTCAGCGAATTACTCGCCATTTACTCAAAAAATATCAAGAACCATTTTATGATTACCCTGCTGCTACAAAAAACCATCACGAATTTATTTCGGGGCTTGCTTATCATGTTGTTTCTATGCTTGATCTCGCAAAAGCAATTGCCGAATTATATCCATCATTAGATAAAGATTTATTGTATGCTGGTGTGATTCTTCACGATTTAGGAAAAGTAATTGAACTTTCTGGGGCAGTAGCAACAACTTACACAGTTGAAGGGAATTTACTTGGACACATTTCAATTATGGTCAATGAAGTTGGCAAAGCGGCTGAGCATTTGGAAATTGATGGAGAAGAAGTGTTTGTTCTGCAACATATTATTCTTTCTCATCATGGAAAAGCGGAATGGGGTAGCCCAAAAGCACCAATGATTAAAGAAGCCGAAGTTCTTCATTACATTGATAATTTAGATGCAAAGATGAACATGATGGAACGAGCATTAACACGCACAAAACCAGGTGAATTTACTGAAAAAGTATTTGCTTTAGAAAATCGGAGTTTTTACAAACCTACGTTTCTAAAATAAGAAAAGGTGACTTATGCTTTTTAGCATCTGTCACCTTTTATATTAGATTTATTTATCATATTCAAGTACTTTCAACATAGCTGTAAAGAATCTCGTCCAAGTGTCATCGTATTGAATAAAAATTCTTCTCTCATCCCTATCCCTCCAAATATCTACCCATAAAACCATGCCTATTTTTTAACAAATAATTCCCTATTCTACAGGTGCTTCCATTCCAAACTCTGCCCATTCTTCACGGGATGGCCCACATACTCCCGGTACACGAAGACCCGCTTGTCGCATTAATACAGTCATTTGTCCACGATGATGAGTTTGATGTGAAATAAGAATCGATAAAGTAAGCCCATTTTCCCACTTCTCTCCATACATATCAGAAATCTCTTTTAAAGACTCATCTGTCCATTTTGTTTGAATTTCATGAATAAATGCTTCATTTACTCTTCTGTAACTATCAGCAATTTCTTTAGCAGAAGCGGGAGCATTTGTTGGTGATTCAATTCTAAGACCTGTGTGTGACATCATTTCTCCAATAGTAGCGATAATATGCCATACAATTTGCCCTAGTGTTCTACCTTCTTTAGAAACTTCTTGAGCTAGCGACTCATCTGTTAAGACATCTAATAGTTTTTGCGTAGAATTTACTTCATGCTTCCAAGTTGTTAAAAATCCTTCAATTGTAAGAAACATTTTGTTGCCCCCATTATTATGTATTGATTATATGTATAATTCCACCAAACAAATCACACATACGTTCTATTTTTATTATAGCATATTTTTTTTCAAAGTCTAGCATTTGTTGTCATTTTTGTTTGACTTGTACCATAATATAGTAAAAAACTAGAAGGAGTGATTACATGCCTTGGTGGATGTATCTTGTTGTGTTTGGAATTGGATTTAGTGCATTGATGACGGTTCGTTCTGCGAAAGTGGAAAAAGAAATACAAGTGGACGAGCATTTTATTGAAAAAGAAGGCGAAATATATATGGAACGTATCCATGCTGAAAAAACACGCCGTAAAAATGTTTCTAGTAAATAATTCAAGAGGTTTTTAAATAGACGGTCAAACAAAATCTTTTTTAGAGATTTGCTGACCGTCTAAATATATTTTTTTGCTTCATATGTAGAGCTAACAGTCACCTGTCAGCTTTATTTTTGTGCTTTATTCACTAATTTCTTTTTCTATCGTATCAGTTTTTTATTCTGCTAATAACAAGCAATCACTCTGGCAGGCGCAGCCTCTGCATTTATTTTTAATGGAAATGCATAGATTTTAAAATTATTAATTTCGGTTAGAGAATGTAGGTTTGTTAAATTTTCAAGAATTAAAATATCATTTTTAAAGAAAAGGTTATGTACTGGAAATGGGCATTTATCTGGTGAAAATATGTCCATCCCAATCATTTTGATTTCTTTCTCAATTAGTAAATTTGCAAGACTCTCATCTATTACTGGATGAGCATTATAATAATTATCTTGACCATAAAATTGATCATAACCAGTAAAAACTAAAACAATGCTATCTTTTTGTATTAATTTTTCATCTATATCCGTTGCTTTTATAATCGCTTTTCCTCTTACATCAATTAGACAACCATTCCCACAAAATTTTTCAATTGGTATGTCACTCATACGGAGTTTTGAATCTGTCAAATGCGATGCACAATCAATATGAGTCCCTATATGCATACCTGCTTCTAGACGAAATCCGTTGAATTTATCTTTATCTAAAAATTTTTCTTGGAACAATCGAACAGGACTATCATATGAATGCGTAGACATATTATCAGTAATTTCATGGCTTAAATCAATATATTTCATAACCGTACCTCACTCTCACGTAAATATTTTACAACCTGTTCACTAACCTGACTTGGGATTAAATTAGAAGTATCAAGACTATAGTCTACAGATAACAAAGAGATTTCTTAAAATAATTATAACGCAAAGAAATTGTGTTGTTAATTTTAGGCTATGATATCCGTTTTATTTTTCATAACTTTCTTTAGAGATACTTCACATAAAAATCCCAACAATAAAACCTGCTGTTATGATACACAGACAGGTTTTATCAAACCATATGAAAATCCTTCATTATTGCTACCACATTTCACCACACACGAAAAATTATCCCCATAAAAAAACAAAAAAAACAAACTATTATATATATGTAACATTTGCGACGAATTACGCTTTTTGGCGGATACATTCGTGCCTTCTGCAAATGAAATATTGTGTTCACAGCTAGAAGCAAAAAAACAATACCAATAAAGAAAAAAATAAGTGCATAACTCATTTCATTTCCCC
The DNA here is from genome assembly GCA_031546705.1 of Caryophanales bacterium. Taxonomy (GTDB): domain Bacteria; phylum Bacillota; class Bacilli; order Bacillales; family JAVBJX01; genus JAVBJX01. The sequence continues at coordinate 21,226 of JAVBJX010000006.1, read as the reverse complement.
CTCACTCCACTATATGTAATCGTTTTAAGTTGAATAACTGTTCTACGGAAAAAGTTCAAAAAAAATCAATACAAATTGAATTCTTTTATCTTTATTTACGTTTCGTTTGCTGTCATAATAGAAGGGGAAACTTTAAGAAAACGGAGAAAATCACAATGATACTTATTTATATGTATATACCCTTTGCTATCGCCATTCTTTATACTATGAACAAACTAACTACAACTCTTTGTGAGCAACGCAGCATTCCCGAAGAAAAACAACCACAATTATTTCGAACCATTAATTTACTCATTACTATTTTATTGCTTTCATCTTATGTAGAAATACTGTATACATAAAAAAGAACAGGAGAACTCTCCCCTGTTCTTTCTTCATTTAATACAAAAATGATGCTCCAACGATAATTAATAAAATAAACAATACAACAATTAACGCAAAGCTATTTGAATTCCCTGTTCCTCCCATCCTTGACACCTCCTTTCTCTCTGGTGACAACGATACACTGTATTGTATGCAACTATCTCCAAAGGGTTTGGGCTTTTTTACATCTAACATTTTTTAAATATGCCTATTTGTGGTATAGTATAGCGAGGCTTTCAAAAATAAGTAACAGGAGTTGTAACAAATGAAAAAATGGGTAAAAATCGTTTCAGCCGCAACAATCGCATTGACATTAACTGCATGTAATAATAATAATGCTGCTAATGATGTTACAAATGTCGTTGAAACAAAAGATGGTAATGTCACAAAAGATGAATTTTACAAAGCACTAAAACAACGTGTTGGTAAGCAAGTTCTTACTGACTTAGTTGAAGAAAAAGTGTTAGGCAAAAAATTCACTGTATCTCAAGAAGAGATTGATGTTGAAATGAACGCTATAAAGCAACAATACGGGGAAGAAGCTATTACAAATGCCATTAAAGATGGTCAAAAAAATGCTATTGATAGCATGATTAAATTAACTATTCTTCGTACAAAAGCAACAGCACAAAACATAAAAATTACCGAAGAAGAAATGAAGAAGTTTTATGAGGATGAATCAAAACAAATTAGAGCAAGCCATATTTTAGTTAAAGATGAAAAAACTGCAAAAGAAGTAGAAGCTAAATTAGCAAAAGGCGAAGATTTTGCTGCCCTAGCAAAACAATATTCTACAGATGGTTCAGCACAAAGTGGCGGTGATTTAGGTTTCTTTGGTCCTGGAAAAATGGTTCCAGTATTTGAAAAAGCTGCTTATGCACTAAAGATAAATGAAATTAGTAAACCTGTTAAATCTGAGTTTGGTTACCATATCATTAAACTCATCGAGAAAAAACAACTACCAGCTTTTGACAAAATGAAAGTATCTATTGAATATCAATTAAAATCACAAAAAGCACAAACAGAAGCACAAACAAACCCATCAGCACAAGCAGATGCCATCAACAAAATCTTAAAAGATGCTGGTATAAAAGTATTGGATGAAGACTTAAAAAATACATTTACTCCTCCAGTAGCACCAGCAGCACAAAAATAAAGTAAAACTTGTATCAATAGAAAAAAGGCAACTGAGGAAAATAATCCCCTCTGTTGCCTTTTTTCACTCATTGAAAATGCTCTTAGACTCCACTATTAATTTTCAGTGCTATTTCTTGTAATTGTTCAGATGTATACTCTCCTTGATGAGATTGCCATTTCACATCAAAACCTTCATTTGTTTCATAACGTGGAAGAAGATGCATATGAAAATGAAATACTGTTTGTCCTGCTATTTCTTTGTTGTTATTTAAAATATTCAACCCTTGCAAATCAAGTTGCTTTTCCATTGACTTAGCGATTTTTGGAACAGCTTCAAAGAAGTTCCTCGCTACTTCTGCTGGCATAGCAAAAATATCTTGTACATGTGTTTTTGGAATAACTAATGTATGCCCTTTTGTCACTTGGCTAAGATCAAGAAATGCTAATATATGCTCATTTTCAAAAACTTTTGCACACGGAATTTCTCCTGCGATAATTTTACAAAAAATACAATTGTCCATAAATACCCCACCTTTCCTATGTAGTCTTTATTATATCAAAAAGATTGGGAGAGGAATATATGTAAAGAATTTTTAGTGAAGAAACTGGAACTAAAATGTTGATTTTACAGGATTTTATCAACCATTTAATTCATGAGGATAGGCAATTGAGGTATTTTTCACCTCGTTTCATACTCAAAAAAAGTAGACGGTTCGCTACAAGAGCAAACCGCCTACCTTGATAAATGAATATGGAATTTGTTGTTCCATATTCATTTTATAGAGAGGGAACGAAGATTGATTTTTATGCAAATGTGCCTTTGATAAACACCTCATTTATTTTAGTGGTTTTTATCCAAAATCATTATCATTGTTCAAGCTTACCATCCCCTAAACATCGTAGTAATTAGTAATTTCTACAACTTCGTTGATAGGTCTGCGACAAACACCTCATTTACGTTATTTTACGATACACGACCGCAAACGCTCAATCTTTGTTTGAAATGAAAATTTGATTCTCTAAGCAATTGCGATCCATCAGTTACCATCAATCCATAAGAGTGAAAGTTACTTCGTCCCTCTCTAAACATTATCATGCCCACAGTGATAACTTCTATACACATGAATTTAGAACAAAAAGGGGTAAAAAACACCCCAATTGTTCCAAAATTATGAAATACATGGTTACGAAGCCCTGTAAAATCAAGGTTTTAGTGAACCATGTATTTCATGGAAAAACATTCAAAAAATATTTTTTCTAAATCAATATTCTTTAATCAGCTATTTGGAAAAAATCCTTGCTGTTTGTTACAATGAATAAGAAAGGAAGATGATGATGCTACTAGAAATAAAAAATGTATATGGTGGATACACAAAACGTCCTATTTTGAAAGATGTAACATTCTCAGTTGAACCTGGGCAAATAGTTGCTCTGATTGGGTTAAATGGTGCAGGAAAAAGTACAGCTATTAAACATATTATTGGATTGATGAAAGAAAAAGCAGGCAGGATTTCGATTAATGGAAAAACATTTGCAGAAAGTAAAGATACATACCGCAAACAATTTACATATATTCCCGAAGTACCTATGTTATATGAGGAACTGACATTACAAGAACATTTAGAGTTAACTGCCCTTGCTTATGGTTTAGACAAACAATTATTAGAAGAACGCTCCGCTTTTTTATTAAAACAATTTCACATGGAAAAGAAATTAAAATGGTTCCCTGCTCATTTCTCTAAAGGAATGCGTCAAAAAGTAATGATTATGTGTGCCTTTTTAGTCGAGCCATCTCTCTATATAATTGATGAACCATTTGTTGGACTTGATCCGCTTGGTATTCAATCATTGCTTGAACTGATGAAAGATATGAAAGAAAAAGGGGCAGGGATTTTGATGTCCACTCACATTTTAACAACTGCTGAGAGATATTGTGATTCATTTATTATTTTACATAACGGAAAAGTGCGGGCAACTGGAACTTTACCTGAGTTAAGAGAACTTTTTTCTCTTCCAAATGCCACACTGGATGAAATATATATTGCTTTAACGAAGGAAGAAGCCAATGATTGACGGGAAGAAATTATGGAATAATCGTTCAACCGCTTATATGAAAGAAGTACAGCGTTATGGACGATACATTCTCAATCCAAATTTATTGCTCGTTAGCATTATTCTTGGGAGTACCGCATTTGTGTACTATAAACAATGGGTGGATACGTTGCCTGAAACATTTCCTTCTAGTGTTGGCGTGGCAATTATTTGTGGAATCATTTTATCAAGTATTCACTTTCGGACATTACTAAAAGAACCAGATAAAGTATTTTTACTACCTGCTGAATCACAATTTAAAGTTCCTTATTTTCAACAAGCGTTTTTATTTAGTTTTTTTATCTCTATTTATCGAGTTGTTTTTGCTCTTATTATTATTGCTCCATTTTTTCATAATCATTTTTTGGCGTTTACACTTTTTCTCTTTGTCATAGCTATTTGGAATGTATTTATGGATGAACGATTTCCAACTATTTTTCCAAACTATATTAGCCTAAGTTTGCGTTTTATTTGTACAACTCTTGCTACTTATATAATGCTTGAACATGCATGGTTTCTTATTACCGTCATCATTATTATCCAAGGATATGCCATTCATAAAACAACGCCTTTACTCCAATGGGAATTATTAATTGAACGAGAGTCGAAACACATGATGTCTTTCTACCGTTTGGCTAATTTATTTACTGACGTCCCACAAGTAAAGGAAAAAGCAAAACGCCGAAAATATTTGGATGTATTTCTATCCCTTATTTCTTACAAACAAGAAAATAGTTTTTTGTATATGTATGTCAGAGTTTTTTTGCGTAGTGGAGATTATTTATGGCTATTTTTACGGCTATTAATCATTGGGGCTTTTTTTGTCTATGTTATTCCAGTTATGATTGGAAAAGTTATTGCTGCTTTATTTTTTATTTACGCCACTGCTTTTCAATTATTCCCACTAGCAAAACATCACGAAAGGCATGGAATGCTTGCTCTCTATCCTTTGCAATCGGTCTGGAAAAAGCAAGCCTTATTCCGCTTATTATTTCCATTACTTATGATCGAAAGTTGTGTATTTAGTCTTGTTACTTGGACTAATTTTCAAACAGCAATTCTTATATTCGGAAGTTCCATTTGTTTCGCTTATCTTTACCTAAAATTATACACAAGAAGAGGTAGCAACATTGAATGAATATGAAAAAAATGCCATCCAAGACATGTGGAAATGGCGAATTAAAATAACGCAAAAGCAAACAGCTTTTAAACGGATTGCTAACGTAACACAAACAAAAATGAACACATTTATTCCAGAGAAAGTCCACACCGTAATAACAGAAGCAATCAAAAAAATGACCGAAACTGTCTTAACAGGTTCAAAATTTTTAACAAAACACGAAGATGTACGACATTTATCTTTAGAGCAACAAGAAACGCTTGTTAAGGAGCAAATTATTTCTTATCGAAAAGTGGCAACACTTGAGGGTGCTGGTACAGGAGCTGGTGGAATCGTTGTAGGTCTTGCAGATTTCCCCTTGCTTCTGTCCATCAAAATAAAATTCCTTTTTCATGTTGCTGCTTTGTATGGTCATAATGTCCAAAACTATTCCGAACGGTTATTTATTTTGTATGTATTTCAATTAGCTTATTCCGATGAAAAACAACGAAAAAATATTCTTCCAATTATTGAAACGTGGGATAAAACAGAGCATCCTGAAATTGATTGGCAAACATTTCAACAACAATACCGTGACCATATTGATTTAGTGAAGATGCTTCAGTTAGTTCCTTGGATCGGGGCAGCTGTTGGAGCATATGCAAATTATCAACTACTCGATCATTTAGGGGAAACAGCGATGAATTGTTACAGACTCCGAAAATTTCCACAAAAATAAAAATTAGAGGCTAGGAAAGAATTTTGTTTGAAGGATTTTTAGTGAAATAAACGGTTCACTAAAACATTGATTTTACAGAATTTTATTAACCAACTACTACACGAGGATGTGACAATCAGGGGGGTCACCGATTGTCACATCCTCGTTCTCTTTTTCATATTGTCTTTTCATAAGCTTCTTGAAACTTCTGAATGTCCCCAGCTCCCATAAACACTAATACACCTGTATCATAGACAGTTAATTCATTTACACTTTTTTCTTCTAAAAAATGAGCATTGGGAATTCTATTTTGCAAGTCTTTAATGGACAAGTCGCCATCTTCTTCCCGTGCAGAACCAAAAATATTGCACAAATATACTTCATCTGCCTTACTTAAACTTTCGGCAAATTCAGTTAGAAACATTTTGGTTCGTGAATAAGTGTGTGGTTGGAAAATCGCCACAACTTTACGATTCGGATATTTTTGTCGTACCGATTCTATGGTGACATTAATTTCTGTTGGATGATGGGCATAATCATCAATCACTACTTGAGAGCCTACTTGTTTTTCATTAAAGCGACGTTTTACTCCCTCAAATGTTTGCAGTCGTTCTTTTATGACGGCAACATCCATCTGCTCATGATGGCAAAAGGAAATAATTGCCAAAGCATTCATGACATGATGATTTCCATAACGTGGAATCATAAATGATGCAAAAAATTCATCACGAACAAATACATCAAATGACGTTCCTTCGGTTGTTTTTACAACATTTTGTGCTTGGAAATCATTCATTTCACCAAATCCATAATAAATAATTGGTACATCAGCTTTGATTTGTCGAACATAATTATCATCCCCATAAGCAATAATTCCTTTGCTCACTTGATTCGACATTTGTTGAAACGCTAATTGAACATCATCAACACTTGGAAAATAATCAGGATGATCAAAATCAATATTAGTGATAATGGCATAACTTGGATAGTAAGACAAAAAGTGTCTACGATATTCACATGATTCAAATACAAAGTATTTACTATCCATTACGCCTCTACCTGTACCATCACCAATTAGGCAAGATGTTTTACTCACACCTTCTAACACATAAGCCAACAAGCCTGTTGTTGACGTTTTTCCATGCACACCAGTTACCGCAATACTTGTAAATTTTTTAGAAAGCTCTCCAAGAAAATGGTGATAGCGAATCACTGGGACTCCTAATTCTTTCGCTGCAATAATTTCCTCGTGCGTATCAGGAAAAGCATTTCCTTGAATAACTGTTTGATTTAATTTTATATTATTTTTATCAAATGGAAGTATCGTAATTCCTCTTTCTTCCAAATTTGCTTGTGTAAAAAATCGTTTTGTAACATCTGATCCTTGAACGTGAAAGCCCATATCAGAAAGCACAAGTGCCAACGGAGCCATTCCAGTACCCTTTATACCAACAAGGTGGTAAATTCCTTTGTTCATTATGCAACCTCCAACGTTTCATATTCACCTGCTATTATATGCTGTAGATGAAATTTATTCACTAATTTACCTTCTCAAGGCGAGGATTAGGACGATAAGAACGTCCAACTTTTGCCGCTGGTTCATTATCCAACAACACATTATCGCCTGTAAAAGATACATTTATTTTTAATAAACTCCCACCAACTCCATACATATCCACAGGCACACCTTGTTTTTCAAAATCTAAAATACGTTGTTCAGTAAAACCACCACTCACTACAATTTTAACATCTTGAAATCCTTCTTTATCCAACGCTTCTCGCAAAGCAAAAATCAGTGGTGGGTTTACCCCTCGAGGATCAAATGTGCCAAATACCTCAGAATTTCGAATGAAATGTTTATCAATCATCATTTGAGCCGTATCCACACGTACCGCTTTTAATTTAGAACCAAATTCACGAGCAACTTTCAAGGCATCTGTAATACAATCATTATTGTAATCAACCAGCACTAATAAATCATCTTCTGGATATTTCTTATGATATGCTCTTGCAGCTTCCACAACATCTCCGTTAAATAACTGAATCAAAGCGTGTGGCATTGTACCCATTCCTTGCTTTCCCCACCACTCATTCATTGCGTGCGTTGCTTGAGCCGTTGCACCACCAATAAATGCCGCATAGCCATCACCTGCTTGCATCTTGAAATGGTCATCCCGATCACCCATAAAAATAATTGGTTTTTGCACGCCAGAAATACTTGCCGCTTTCGCTACCTTATAGACATTTGTTGCGACAGATGTCCGTCTAGCAAATATCCCATCAATAATTCCTTCCAGAAAACCAAAATTTTGGTATGGCCCTGTTATGGTCAATACCGTTTCAAATGGCTCAATCATATCTCCATCTTTGAGCGAATGAATCTCTAATTTTTCCGGTTCATCTGCAAATGTATGAATCAAAGCAATTACTTCATCCGTTCCACAAAGTACCGCTTCATTTTTTTGAAAAAATTGCATCGTAACAATATGATCTGCTTGAAATTCTCGAATGATTTCACGTGTTTTTAAAAAATAGACCGCAGAAAACCAACCATCTCCAACACGTTCATCAAATTTAAATGTTTTATTTGTTAAGCGTTTTAGTTTTCCTTGTAGTTTTAACTCAATTTCCTTCACAATTTGTTCTCCTTATAAGAACTATCCTTCTCGTAAGTTGGCTAGTTCCATTTCTGTTACTAATACTTCTCGAGGCTTACTACTTCCCGTTGCCCCGGAAATAATTCCTTGTTCTTCCATCATATCAATTAAACGTGCCGCTCGGTTATAACCAATCCGAAAACGTCTTTGAACACTTGATGTGGAAGCACTTCCTTGTTGCACTGCAAAATCACATGCTTCATAAAATAGTTCATCCCCATCACTACCAACTGCTGAGGATGCTTTTAATAGCTCCTCTTGATTGAATAAATAACTAGGTGGTAATTGTTGCTTAACAAAATCGACAACACTTTCAATTTCATCATCAGATACAAAATTTCCTTGCAGACGAACAGCTTTAGACGTTCCATTTTCTAGGAAAAGCATATCGCCTCGTCCAAGCAATCTTTCTGCTCCACTCGTATCAATAATCGTTCTTGAATCAATTTGTGAGGAAACAGAAAAAGCAATCCGTGTTGGGATATTTGCTTTAATTAATCCCGTAATAACATCGACAGACGGACGTTGGGTTGCAACAATCAAATGTATACCACATGCTCGTGCTTTTTGGGCGATACGGCAAATATACTCCTCTACATCACCTGGTGCAACCATCATTAAATCGGCCAACTCATCAATAATAATGACGATATACGGCATATGTTGTTCCGGCTTTTGATGTTTTTTTGCTAACTCATTAAATCGCCCAATATCACGAACCCCTGTATGAGCAAATAATTCGTAACGACGTTCCATTTCTTCCACTGCCCATTTGAGTGCTCCAGTTGCCGCTTTTGCATCGGTAATAACTGGGCTGACAAGGTGCGGAATATGATTATATGGTTGTAATTCTACTACTTTTGGATCAATTAAAATAAGTTTCACTTCATGCGGAGCGGCTTTATATAGAAGACTAATTAGCATTGTATTAATACACACACTTTTCCCTGAGCCTGTTGATCCAGCAATTAATCCATGTGGCATTTTCCGTAAATCGGTCACAATTGGCGTTCCTGAAATATCTAGTCCTAACGCAACCGTTAATGGCGATTGATTTTCCTTAAACACGGGATGCTCGATAATTTCTCGAACAAATACAGGTCTGCTCTTTTTATTCGGTACTTCAATCCCAATTGTATTTTTCCCTGGTATTGGTGCTTCAATCCGAATATCTCTAGCCGACAAACTTAATTTAATATCATCAGAGAGATTGGTGATTCTATTTACTTTCACACCTGGTTCTGGTTGCACTTCAAAACGTGTAACTGTTGGTCCTTTCGTTACATATACAACCGATGCACCAACATTGAAATTTTGAAACGTTTCATTTAATAATATTTGCTGTTCCTCGACCCCATCATCTTCTTCTGCTTGTTCAGGTATTTCTTGTAAAAAAGAAATTGGCGGAAACTCATATTGCTCTCTCTGGTTTATGTCTATTTGTACAACTTCTTCATGATCTGACTCAGTTATTTCTAGGTGTAATGTTCCTTCTTGCTCTGGCTTATCTACTTCTACATGTACAACTTCTTCTGGTCTTAGTTTATCTACTACTGGCTGTAATTCATAATCTACTTCATTTGCAATAGACTGTTGTTCTTTTTTTATTTCTAATTTCTTTCTATCTGAACGAAGCATCATGACATTAATTGGTAGATTTCGCACCGCTTCTTTGTCTATACGATTTATTTTTTGCTGTAAAGTTGGACGCTCTCTTGCAATGTTTTTAGGGATTTCTTGCTTCTCTTCTACAAATTCATTTTCATTAAAAGATGGATTAACTTCTTCAGTGCTGTTGTTATTGAAGATTAATTTTGGTTCTTCAACCTCAAGATTCTCCGATGTATGAACAGTTTTTTCATTGGATTGTTCATCTTTTGGAATCACATTTATTTCTTCCAATGGTTGTTCTATCAATTCATTTTCAGCTTGCTCTGCCCATGATAGTATCGGTTTAATAGATGCTTGAAGATTTCCTGACCCACTCAATTGTTCTTCTGGTTGACTTAGAAATTCTTCAAAGACTTTCGTCTGTTCTTCATCTTCTAGTGACTTCTTTTCTAGAAGACTCTCATTTTCTAAAAAAGTCTCTTCTTCCTTATCAATCTGTATCCAACTATTCTGGTCTGGATAACCAAATATATTTACCGCACCAAAAGTTGGATTATGCATTTCAACTGTATGTGTATAAATCCCTTTAGTGATTTCTTCATTAATCAGTTCAGAAGCACTCGCTACTTCTTCCGTTAACATACTTGTCTTTATTTGATGCTCATTATTGATAGTTTCTTCTATTTCAAGTACACTTACTTCTCTCTCTAATCTCTGTTTTGGTATATATCGATTGAATTCTGTCGTTACAAGTTCAAATTCAATCACTTCAGCAATAGTTAATTCCGTCAACTGTTTTGGTGTTTGAAAACCAAATACAGGTGATGGTACTCTTGATGGTGTAAAGGAACGCCTTATACCAGACTGGTCCAGTTTTTTCGGTTCTACCGAAACGATTTTTTTTTCTTGCTTCGATTGTGTAATAGGTGTAATTTTATTTTGTGCTCCAACTGACGGACTACTGTTTCCTTGATCCATTCGGCGATCTCTTCGTAAAAAAGATGGTTCATACTTTTCAGCAGAATTAGACTGTTCTTCTAGTCTTCTATTACTGATTGGTTGCACTACTTCTAGTTTGGGTTGTTCTTCTTTTCCAAATCTAATTGGTTGTATCGGCTCTGTTTCGGTTTGTTTCGGTGCTTCTTGTTTTTTTTGTGCATCTGGAATAAACGGAAATTGAAATTTCCCGTCTACATGTTGATACTTCATTTTTGTATGTACTTCTTGGTTAGTGACGGATGAAATGCCCATTTCTGATGCATCATATTCAGAACTATCCTCGTCACCTTGGGAGAATAATTTTTTAAACCAGCTCATTCTCATCACTCTTTCTTTCAACTACAAATATTTTTCTATAAATCTCTTCCTATTGTACCAGTTATTCAAGAATTTTCTAGCATAAATATAACAAAATGAAAAAATCTTGGATGATTAGCTTAAAAAATTTCTAAATAACATCTGTGAAACATAAATAGTGAACTAGTTTGTCAAATAAAATAAAGAGATGAGGATGGAACAATCAGGGTATTTTGCCCAATTATTTCATCCTCACCTTTTTAATTACACATTCAATAGTACGTTTAATTTCCCAACCATTTGTTTCTTTTGTTGTACTTCTATCTGTTGTTTTTCTGCTTCTTCATATTCTAGATAGTTGATTTTAGCAACATTTTTAGAAATTAGACGTTGAAATTGTTCATCATGTAGTGCTTCGACAAGCATAATCAATTGTTTGTTCATCATGGACAAAAATGATTTTTCTAGTGACATTGCTTGTAATACAGTTCCTTTTAATATTTCTTGTAAAATTCGGATGTCTGTATTAATCTCATTCAATACATCATCTAGCGTAGCTGAACGATGTCCATGATTGAAAATACGCTCTAAATAATTTTCTTTTTTATTGTGACTATGACTAGTTTTAAAAATTTTTATCGTGGATTCTATACTTTCAACTACTCTTTCTTTCATTGAGTTGATGGACTCTCTATTCATTTCTGCTAGAATTGTTTCAAGTGGTGTCGCTAGTTCTTCAAAAGGAATTTCTCGATGGACAATTAAATGAGCAATAGAATTTAATAAAGTTGGGTCTTTTTTTAGCTCTCGAAAAATAAGTGGTGTTTTTTCTAATGCCTTAGCTAGTTGCTCTTCTATTTGTTCAAACGTTTCCCCTTTTCGTTTGTTTTGCGACAAAATCTTTGGAATAAATGATTGGCGATTGTCAGAGTCATATGTGGTTAACATCGTTAAGTTTTTAATCGTTGTTTCAATTCGTCCCATCGCTACTTCACGCATAGATACCGCTGATTCTCTTGTAATAGTTTCCAATACCGGTTCTAATACTTCCGCAAATTCTTCAAATGGAATTTCTTCTTGGAGAATTTTCTCAGATGTAGTATTCAATGATAACTCATCTGTTTGAAGTTCTTCAAAAACAAATGGTGCTTTCTTTAGAGACTCTACTAATCCTGCTTTCACTTGTTGAACACTTTGTTTTTCTTGCTTATTTTGTGATAAAATTTTTGCAATTAACGGTTGCATATGTGCCGGCTTACTCAAAATATTTTCCTCATCATACATCGCTAACATATAAAAATCTCGCTCTGATTCAAAAAATTTATTCTTTCTTTCTGTTGAACCAACAGGACAGAGTACTAATAATTCAATAATATCCGATGTGAAACGTTCAATTAAATGCACAAAACTTATTGGTTGAAAAGCAATGTGGGTATGATAATCAATAAAACTTTCTATTTCACCGGAAACTTCTTCTTTATGTGGATTAGTTGCATCTTCAAAAATAGCATGTAAGAAAATAGTACGAACTTCTTCACGTAATATATCCGTTAATTTTTCAGCAACTAGTTTTATCATGTGATTTTGTTCTTTGATAAGACAACTATATAAATACTTTCGTTGCTCTTGATTGACATTTTCAGCAGGTGTACTTTTCCCATGCCCTCGCTGATGCGTAATCCGCATTTTCTCTAATTCTACTTTTGTTATTTCTACTAGTTTCTCATCCACAAAACTGATAAAGTTATGCGTGAAACTTTTTTCTTGCGGTAGTTGTTCACGCAAACGATCCCGAAGATTATGCAAGGCAAAGCTAATTTTCTTCTCAGCATTTGCCCACAATTCCATTGCCTTCATCGCATCTATAGAGGATACATAATAACCATCTGTTTCTAAATTGTACTCTCCTACGATTTGTCTAGACAACTCTTTCACCTCGTTTATTATGTGATCTACCCGCTTTTTTAGTACCATAAATCGTTCTGTACGATAATAATTAGTGAGTTCTGCCTTCAATGCTTCAATGCCTGTGTCTATTCCCCATGTGTCCAATTTATTTACTGCATCTAAATCATTCACAATTTTTCTCTCTGCTAAATACGCATACGCAGAACCAGTGAACACACGATGAAGTTTGGCGATTTTATATTGATATACAGCATCACTAATTAAGACATCTCGATTTTTATAAGCATCTTCTTTAAAGTTTGCTGCATCCATACGATTTCCAAAGATAAATAATTTATCATTTAAAGAAATGCCATCTTCATCCACTTCATTTGTCAAAATCCGAAGTTGTGTCTTTACTAAATTAGGTGTAATTCCTACATTTGTTACTAAAATAATGCCATCCGATTTTTTCAATCTTTCCAGCGTTTGTTGCTCATGCACGCCTGTTGGTGAATCAAATCCCGGCACATCAAAAATAACGGTACTTCTCATGTCTTTTAATTTTGATGAGTAAATAGTAATTTTTTTTACTGATCTTGATTGATGCTTGTCAGTAATAAATTTTTTAAAGTTTTCGGTTGATAAATCATTCATTTCTAGTACAGATTCATTTAAATAGCGTTCGATGGTAATTTTTCCTTCCAAGCTTTCCATAAGGTCATACTCTGTTTTCCCATGATGCTTTTTGTACAGGCTTGGATTTGTTGTTTCTAACATTTTAAAATGTGAAGCAAATTTGCTTGCTGGAATAAGCATGACATTTTTGATATCTTTCATTGGAAATTCAACTTCTTCTAGCATTGAACGTACAATGTTTTCAAATTCTAATTTTGTGTAAAATTCAATAGTGGCAATGTCTTGTCCATAACGTAATTCTGTTTGTGTATACGTACATCGGTCAGATGCAGATGGAAAAATATCGCTTTCAATTAAAGCGTTAGCTAATGTACTTTTTCCAGCTTTTTCCAAACCAACAATCGCAATTTCAAATTCACCACTACTTAATTTTTCTTTCAATATAGTTGCTTGTAGAATGAGTTGTTGAAATGTTGTTTGTTTTTCTAAGGAAAGCTTAGAAAGTGATAGTTCTCCCATTGTTTTACTGACTTTCTCCAACATTTCGATATACTGTTCTCTTTCATTTTCCCAATTCATTATTTTTTCCTCGTACATTATTTTTTTCTTTTCCCTAAAATAAACATAGGCTCTAAGATTCCTTCTTCATATATAAAGGACAAAGCGGTAATTGGAATATTTCCCTTCATAAAAAATCCTGTTGCCATTTGGGCGAGTACATCATAACCGACATCATTTTGAATATCAGCGATTATTAATACATCTTGATGCGGAATCCCCAGTGCCATTGTTCCAGTTATTTTTTGTTTCATTGATTGTAAAAATGAATCATTTAACACTCTACTCGCATCATAACCATCATTTGTATTAACAAAATAAAATGTATTTCCAGCAACCGTATCTTCTTTATAAGAAATAGGTAAGCTCCGCACATTAAATTTTGCGATTTCTTTCACTTGTATTTCATCTATATCAAGCATATTTTTGTCAATAAGTTTGTAAGATGCACCTATATCTACCGCATAATAAATACGAGTTTCCGCAGTATGTTCTTCATACAATAACGGCACTCCTTCATTGGATTCGGTTGGAAAAGAGGTGGAGCGAATCACTTGATAAATACTTTTTGTATGTTCTTTAAGTAAAATCGTTTGTTGCATCGCTAGAAGTGTTTGTTCTATATAATAAACAAGAGCATCAATTGCTGTATCTCCTTGTTCTTTCCATTTTGCTAATGTATTTGATAATTGTAGAGAAACGCCTCGTTTTTCATTATCTTCAATTCTAAGTGTATCTTTTTCTTCGTTATAGTTATATGTCCATTCCAAACTTAAAAACCTTTTTTCTATTTCTTTTATTAATTTTTTACTTGACAATCCATAACCTCCTATTAATATTTCATTGAAATGAGTTTGGAACAAAGAGGGTAAAACATCCAATTGTCCCAAACTCGTGAGCTGAATAATTGTCAAAATCTCATAAAATCAATATGTTGACGAACTACTCATTTTACTAAAAAACAGCCCAAACATATTTTATAGCAGTTTGCGAAATTGTGCGAAAAAAGGTTAGGAGAAAATTTTTAATTAGACAATGAAAAAACTATGATGCTTGCTATATAAATCAAGAATGATTCTTCGACATAGCTATATCACCGATACGTTGAGACACAAGGTTTAGAAAAAGAGAAATGTGCCTTGTAATCATGTCGAAAGATTAAACTTCATTTATATAGAGGCAAGCAAGGAGTTTTTGAAACAGTATAATTAAAAATTAGCCATTGAACTTTCCGTACAATAAGTGAAACTGCTATATACGAAGATTTCTCGTTTTCATTTTTGATGATAAGCATCGGTTCATGGTAATTTGTCCCAATATCATCCTAATTACTATACATTTTTTCTTTTATACATTCCCTACAATTGTATTTACAGTTGATTGATCACATTTTTTAATTAATGCTACAATCAATGCTTTTGCCGCTGCATAATCATCAACGTGCATAATAGATGCGTGTGTATGAATATAGCGAGAACAAATACCAATAACAGCAGACGGAACACCACTATTTGATTTATGAACGCTCCCTGCATCCGTACCACCTTGTGAGATAAAATATTGATACGGAATATTATTGCTTTCAGCTGTATCCAAAATAAATTCTCGAATACCCCGATGTGTAATCATTGTGCGATCAAATATGCGAAGTAATGTTCCTTTTCCAAGCTGCCCAAATTCATTTTTATCTCCAGTCATATCATTTGCTGGGCTTGCATCTAATGCAAAAAATAAATCTGGTTGAATCATTGATGCCGCTGTTTGTGCCCCACGAAGCCCCACTTCTTCTTGAACTGTTGCTCCTGAATATAACAAATTAGGTAACTGTTCATTTTGCACTTCTTTTAATAGCTCAATAGCTAATCCACAACCATAACGATTATCCCACGCTTTTGCGAGTAGTTTCTTTTCATTTGCCATCTTAGTAAATTCACAAACTGGAACAATAGGTTGTCCAGGTTTAATGCCAATTTTTTTTGCATCTTCTTTATCATCTGCACCAATATCAATCATCATATTTTTTATATCCATTGGTTTACTACGCATTTCATCGCTAAGCAAATGCGGAGGAATCGAACCAATTACTCCAATCACTGGACCATTATCGGTAATAATTTGAACCCGTTGGGCAAGCAACACTTGACTCCACCAACCACCAAGTGTTTGAAAACGAATCATTCCATTTTCTGTAATGGATGTGACCATAAATCCAACTTCATCCATATGCCCAGCAACCATAATCGTTGGACCTTCACCTTTTTTCACTCCAAAAATACTTCCAAGTCGATCTTGTACAATCTCATCACTATATTTCTCTAAGTGTTCACGCATAAATGCACGAACAAAATGTTCATTTCCCGATGCTCCAGGTAATTCTGTTAGTGTTTTAAAAAGTTGTAGTGTTTCTGGATTCATGTCCTCATCCTCTTCTCTAAGTTATCTACTTCTATTGTAGTGAATTTCTGCTTTAGTTTCAATTAAAACTGTTGGGCGAGTCTGGGACAAAAAGGATAAAAGACACCTTAATTGCCCTAAACTAGTGAAATGAATGGTTACCAAAGCAGAATAAAATCAACATTTCAATAAACTATTTATTTCACTAAAAACAATTTAAAAAACTTCTATCCCATCCTCATATTACTTTGATGTTTCTATAAAAAAGTGGTTGACTGATGGTTTCAAAATCGCAACCATCAGTCAACCACTTAAAAAAGCTTTCAATTATATATTTCTGTGTCTTTACGAAAAAAACTTTTCATTGCATGAAAAACATCTGCTTTTTGTTTGAGAATATAATAACGAAATTTTTCGTCTTTAATATTTTTATAGGCAGACATGAGCGTTGAATTTCGGTTATATTGATTAACCTCTCCATATCCAAAAACATTTGCCACACTCATCAATTCCGCTACTAACTTCACACACCTAACATTATCCGATGTTAAATTATCCCCATCTGAAAAGTGAAAAGGATATATATTATAGCGAGAAGGGATATACTTGGCATCAATTAACTCTAATGCTTTCCGATATGCCGAAGAACAAATTGTTCCGCCACTCTCACCTTTTGAAAAAAATTCTTCCTCCGTTACAACTTTCGCTTCTGTATGATGGGCAATAAATTCGATTTCTACCGCATCATATTTTGTGCGTAAAAAACGAGTCATCCAGAAAAAAAAGCTTCTTGTCATGTATTTTTCCCATAAACCCATTGAACCACTAGTATCCATCATTGCTAATACAACAGCCTTTGATTCTGGCTTTACTGCATCATTCCATGTTTTGAACTTCCAATCTTCTCGATAAATTGGATGAAAACCGGGCGTTCCAGTTATTGCATTTCTTTTAAACGCTGAAATCATTGTTCTTTTTTTGTCAATGTTACCCATTAACCCTGTTCGGCGTATGTCATTGAATTCAATATGTTCAACAAGATTTTGTTCTGCTTCTTTTCTTTGCAAGTTTGGAAGTTCTAGCTGACTAAATAATGCTTCTTGAAGCTCCAGCATGGAAACTTCAGCCTCAAAATAATCATTCCCTTCCTTATCACCTGCACCACTACTTGACTCATCACTTGATCCATCTCTTGCAACAACATCTCCGACTTGACTCTCACCAGTTCCTTGCCCAACATGTTTATTTTTGTCGTAGTTGTAACGTATTTTATACTCATCTAAAGAACGAATGGGAATTTTAACAACCTCTCGTCCATTAGACATGACGATGTTTTCTTCGGTTATTAATTCGGGAAGATTATTTTGAATCGCTTCCTTAACCTTTTCTTGATGACGTTTTTGATCGTCATACCCTTTACGATGGAGAGACCAATTTTCTTGTGACACAACAAAGTGATTGTTCAATGCTCTCCCTCCTATTATATTTTTTTCACCGAGGGTGTTTAGTTATTATCTTATAGTATGCAAACAAGCAAGATAATTGCCAACGATTACTCATATAAATAGAAAAAAACAACAGCGAGTGCATTGATGAAGTTGGAACATAAATCATTTTGAATGATTTTTGGTGTTTAGGATGGGTTCACTAACATGTTGATTTTACAGAATTTTAGTAGCCAAACACTACAGGAGAATGGGCAATTGGGGTGTTTTTTTCACCGACTGTCCCATCCTCGCATTTGCTTTATATGCATTACTGGTTATCAAAATCATTCACATAATGAAGATGCCGTTCATCAAGAATTTTTTTGATGTTTTGTAATCCTTCTATATCATCTTCTTGAATTATATTTTCTATCTTGAGCACTTTACAATTTTCTTGAAGGAATGTGTTCATTTCATCCTTCAAATACGTTTCAATCTTGTCAATAAATTCTTTTGTTAAATTCTTTGTACCATACTTTTCTGTACTCTTACTAAACTCAATTGTTACTTCTGCCCCTTCTGGAAGATTGTATACTTCTGAAAGAACTGTGTTCATATAATAATAGCTCGATTCATCTATGAACTCTGTTATCAACTGATTAAATTTATCTCGTACATCTAACAATTTTGGAACCTTTTCTTCAAAAAGGCTAATCCAATCATACACAACAAGAATCCCACGTTTCAACTCCTGATCTTCCTCTGCCATTACTTGGTATAAAATGTCGTGTTCTCGCTTTAAAATTTCCGCAAAATCAAACTTAAATTCCTCAAATCCCAATGTTGATTCATTATTAATATTATGTTTAACGGTAACAAATCCCTTTCTAATCATCATAAACTGCTCCCAAAAATGCATATACTTACATTTTCAGTAACAGTTTCACCACCCTTCTTTTGGTTTTTATCGTACTTTTTTTGGATAAATAATTTTCATTTTTCTACCAAAAAAAACTAACTTGTTTTACATTAGAATATCACATATTTTCCAAAAAACACAAGCAAAGCAAATGTTTTTTAGATGATAAATAAGGAATAGTGTGTATTTTTGTTAAATCCAGAAATTATATCAAAAAGAGCTTACCAAACAGGAGAAAATGCTCCAATTCGATAAACCCCTTAGCTATGCGATAAATAATCTCAAATTCTTACATTTCATTTAAAATAGGTAATCTATCCTAATTTAGCATTTGAAGAAAATCATGAAACTTAACCTAAGCAGAGATTATTCTACTTCAAACGCAAACTATTATTTCCATGTAAATAGTTGGGATAATCAATAATTGTGAGCGTAAGTGGGTTAACATAATGCTTATCCTTCAAGTAAATTCCTTCTATTCCCACTACACCATCAGACATTCCACCCTGAAAACTTCCATTAGACTTGATTATTTTTCCTGTAGCATCTTTCACTTTATAGTCAAAAATTTCGAATCCACTTGTGCCCTTATCTTTTTTGTCATATCTTACATTAAATGCAAGTGACGTTCCTTGTTTAGGGTCTTCTAGTCCAAACGTTTCTTTAGCTACTTCCACACGATCATCAGGAGCTTTCAAAATTATTTTTTTATCCATATCTGCCACAATTTCTAGTTTATCTTTCGGTAACGCCCGCACAGAAGAAAATTCTAAATAAAGTTCCTTCGATTTCTCAAAATAATTACTTTGAAAAAAGAATGTCTTACTATCTCCTGTACTATCACCCCAGGTTGCACTCGTCCCATCTTGAATAGGATTAAAAACATTTCCATTTTCATCCACAAGTTTCATATTTTCCATCATAAAAATTTTATACGTATTTTCTGTTGGAAAACTGACCTCTAAGGCAATCCTTGTTGCAAAAACTTCTATTCTACGAACATATATTTTTTGTCCTTCAACAGAAATTGCTTTATTTACCATATACTCTTTACTAAAAGCATTAAATTTCTTCCGATCAATTTTAATTGGGAGTGTAAATGCTTCCTTCGTAATGAGTGGCTTGGATTTAATAAAAAGTGAAAAGGTAATTTCATCTGGGATATATTGGAGATCATTAAAAGAAATCTGTAACCTTCCTGTCGTAGGATTATTTGGTAATAGCGGTGAATTAATCAAAGTATAGTTAGAGTTTAGATCAATCATTGACCACGAACTATCCCTTACGAAAAAATACATCTCATTATACTGAACATCTTCTATTCTTTTATCAGATTCGATTATATAAAACACATCCATACCATTTTCATCCACAATAATAGAGTCCACAGTAAATCGTATTCCTCCGTGCTTATCTGTTACGTTTACTTTTTGAATATAATCATTTTTCACAGCCGTTTGAAGCCCTTTGTTATGACTAATTAATTCAACAATCCCTTCAAATCCCGGAATATTTTTAGCAAAATCCGCAAATGTTGACGATACTTGAATAGATGTAATAAAAACTATACAAGCTACTGTGACAGCCAAACTTCCCCATTTAAAGTAGTCTCGTTTCTTCTTTCCAACTTTTTTTACACCCGCACGAATGAAATCATCAATGTTTGATGGAATTTCAATTTGCTCATATTGCTCTTTCATTTTTGCCAATTGTTGATCTTCTTTCTCAAACATGATTCTCTCCTTCTTTCGAGTTAAAGTACTTTCTCAATTCCATTAGTGCCTTGTTTAACCATGTTTTTATTGTTCCTTCTGGACACTCTAACATAATAGCAATATCGGAAATTCTTAGATCATGAAAATATTTTAAAATGATTACTTGTTTGCACTTACCATCTAATGTATCAATCGCTTCTTCTAATTCCTCATGCGTATGTATATCTTCCATAGAAGTTACATCACTAAATTCATCTTGAACAATGATACGTTTTTTCCTATTTAATTCATCCACACAATAATTCATCATAATTTTCATTAACCATGTAGAGAAATACTCAGGGGATTTTACAGAGCTTATTCCTTTCCATGACCTATAAGCAACTTCTTGAATCGCTTCTAGTGAGTCATGCTCATTTTTTAAATACATATATGCTGTTCTATACAACTGCTCTTTATGCTGGTCAAACAACGCATAAAAAGCATCTTCATTTCTAAAGTGTACCCTTTGTCAAGGACAATTTAAAAAAAGGCTAGGCAGCATGATTGAGATGATCTCTGTACTGAACAGGGATCATCTTATTTAAATTCCACTGGTATCTATAGTAGTTATAATAAGTCATATAACTTTTAATCTCGCGTTTTAGCTCTTCCAATGTTTCACATGTCTTAATGGAAGCTTCATCCTTGAAGTGACCAAAAAATGATTCCTGTG
>JAVBJX010000032.1:0-56088 GCA_031546705.1 Caryophanales bacterium | reverse complement strand
TTTTTGGTTTCACTGTTGGTATTTTTATTTTTTTAATAATTCAATTGTACTATTACCAAGTTATCCAGCGGCTTTTTATAGTTTTGTGACTTTGTGTTATTAGTTAGAGCAGTGGGATGAGGCAGTCAAACATTTTGAACAAGCCATTCAATATGGATTAGCCGATGGTGATGTGTACTTTATGCTTGGGATGTCACTACTGTGTACAGAAAAATCCATGCGTGCTTTGCCGTATTTACAACGAGCAACGGAGTTAGACGAAGGGGACGATGAAGCATTTTTTCAGTATGGACTTTGTATGGCACAAAATGAATTGATTGAGGAAGCGATTGTTCCGCTAACAACAGCAGTAACCTTAAATCCAACTCATGCTGATGCTTATTATAATTTAGGCGTGGCGTATGCTTTTTTGGATAATCGGGAGAAAGCTTTGGACATGTTCACAGAAGCAATTAAAGTCCAGCCAGACCATGTACTTGCTCATCATGGAAAAGCAACGGTAGAACAGATGGCTTAATGGTTTTTGATTGAAATAGAAGAATATTTGTTCTAAAATAATATGAGGGGAATAAAAGAGGTGAATGTAATTTTTATAGTTGCATTAATTACTGTATCTATCATTGGTGTATGTTTTTATTTAAATCATTTAACTTTCTTAAAAAATCTTCATAAAGGTAAAAGTACACATAATCAACGAATAATAGGTGCGGTGAGTATTTTTATATTTATATTTGTAATACTTTTTATCATAATTGCTTTACATTAATTGAGTGAAAAAGGATGATTGCCAGTGGAACAGAAACCGAATTCGACACAATCGTATATAAAAGGAACGCATCTCGTTACGATTTTTCATAATGATGAAAACTTGTATTCGGTTGTGCGGATTCTATCGAGCGAAGCAAGTGAAATGCTAGAAGAAAAGGAAGTAGTAGTCACTGGTTATTTTCCACTTATGCACGAACACGAAACGTATGTATTTTTTGGCAAGTTCAAAGAACATCCGAGGTTTGGTAAGCAATATATGGTCGAACAGTTTCGCAAAGATTATCCAGAAACAAAGCAAGGTGTTGTCCAGTATTTGTCCAGTGATTTATTTAAAGGAATTGGCAAAAAAACAGCAACACAAATTGTTGATATTTTAGGAGAACGGGCTATTTCCAAAATTCTAACAGACAGAACTGCTTTAGACACCGTACCAAAATTAAAAAAAGATGTGGCAGATGCTTTGTATACTTCTCTGCAAGAGCATCAAGGTTTAGAACAAGTGATGATTACGTTGTCACAATATGGTTTTGGACCGCAGTTATCTATGAAAATTTATCAAACATATAAAGAAGAAGCGTTACAAATTATTTTACAAAATCCATATCGACTTGTCGAAGATGTTGTTGGGATTGGCTTTATCCGAGCAGATGAATTAGGTTTGCAACTTGGTATTGCGGGTAATCATCCTGACCGAATTCGGGCGGGGATTTTGTATATACTAGAGCATGACAGCATTCAAGCAGGGCACGTATACATAACCGAAGAACAATTAGTGACAGGAGCAAAACAATTATTAGATGCGAGAAATGTGATTGAAGAGTCCGATGTTTTCCGGGAAATAAACTGTTTACAAACAGATAAAAAATTATTTCGGGAAGAAAATCGGATGTATTCTCCCACTTTATTTCGAGCAGAAAAAGGAATTGCTAGGCACATCAAAAGAATATTAAAACAAGAACAATTTGAACAAGCGTTTCCGCAATCAGAATTTTTGATGTCTATCGGTCGCTTAGAAGAACGTATGTCTATTCAGTATGCCCCATCACAAAAAGATGCGATTGAAAAAGCGTTATCTTCTCCAATCCTTATTTTGACAGGTGGACCAGGAACGGGAAAGACGACTGTTATTAAAGGAATTGTCGAAGTGTATGCTGATTTACATGGCGTTTCGTTGGATGTGAAAGATTATAAAAAAGAAGAAGTTTTTCCCGTCCAATTAGTTGCCCCGACTGGTCGAGCAGCCAAGCGGATGAGTGAAGCAACTGGCTTACCTGCGATGACCATTCACCGCTTACTTGGCTATAATGGTAGCGGTTTTGCTCATGATGAAGACCTTCCGATTGCATGTCACTTATTAATTGTCGATGAAGTGTCAATGGTTGATACATGGTTAATGTTTCAGTTAATGCAGTCAATTGGCGAAGGAATTCAAGTTATTTTTGTTGGCGATGAAGATCAACTGCCATCTGTAGGTCCGGGACAAGTATTGAAGGATGTATTAGATGCAAAAATAATTCCAACAGTACAACTCACAAGTATTTATCGTCAAGCAGATGGCTCATCTATTATTGAACTTGCCCACGCTATAAAAAATGGGAAAATCCCAGATGATATAAGAAAACAAAAAGAAGATCGCTCGTTTATTTCGTGCAATGCCTCGCAAATTATTGATGTTGTAACAAAAGTAAGTAGCAGTGCTAAAGGAAAAGGATATCGGGTGCGAGATATTCAAATACTTGCCCCTATGTACCGAGGACCAGCGGGCATTGATGCGTTAAATAAATCACTGCAACAATTATTTAATCCACCATCCGATGGGAAAAGAGAATTAATTGTTGGTGATATTACCTACCGCATTGGCGATAAGATTTTGCAACTGGTGAATCAAATAGAGGCAAATGTGTTTAATGGAGATATTGGCGAAGTTGTTTCGATTTTTTTTGCCAAAGAAAATACCGAGAAACAGGATTTGTTGATTGTATCGTTTGATGGGTTGGAAGTGACTTACACTAGACAAGATATGTTAAATATTACCCATGCTTATTGTTGTTCCATTCATAAATCCCAAGGAAGCGAATTTCCAATTGTTATTTTGCCGATTGTCAAAAGTTATTACCGAATGCTTCGGAGAAATTTAATTTATACAGCGATTACAAGAAGCAAGCAATTTTTAATTTTGTGTGGGGAAGAAGATGCCTTGCAGTTTAGCGTTTCACAAAGTGATAATTCAAGGCAAACGACATTGGCGATACGGCTTGGGAAGAAGAAAGACAATCAGTTTACAGAGGGAACAATCCCTGATGAGGATGCGATGATTGGGATGAGGAATGTTACGCCTTATGATTTTATGGTGGTGGAATAATTATGTTGAAAAGAAAAAACCGTTGAATGTGACTAGCGATTTTTTTAGAATGGAAGGAATTTAGGAATTTGGGACAATCGGTGTGTTTTTTTCATCGACTGTCCCAAATTCGTTTGGAAAACCTTACACTGTATTATTTCTTGCAAAATACAAAGTATAACTGTATGGCTGTGAAGTCAGATACAAGTAAGTGTTTAGTTTTTAGGCAAAATGGACATAATCATAAAAACATTCAAGGGAGTATGATGAGATGATTCATTGTCCAAATTGCCGAAGTAGTAATCTTGGGAAAATTAGCCCGAACCACTTTTATTGCTGGAATTGTTATATTGAGTTATCTGTTTCTAATGGGATTATTAATACGCATCAAGTGGAAGAAGACGGATCGCTCAGTTCGCTTGATGATTTATTTGCAGAAGATGATCGAATGATTCAATAATAAGGAGGATACTATGGGTAAAATGATGACAACTTTAGTTGCGTTTGGGCTAGGTGCGGCAACTTATCGCATGGCACAACGGACGGATATGGTTAATGATAAATCCATGAGAAGAATGCGTAAACGAGTCACGAATATGTTTTCATAAAAATAAGGGTAGGACATAGTCCTATCCTTATTTTTATTCCCCAATGCAAATTTTTGGTAAATCAAATAATTCCGCCTATTCCTGTAAGAATAAATAGGCGGAATTATTTTAAAAAGAGTAACACAAGATTCGCTTTTCGTGTATAATAAACATAGAATTTATACAATTAGAGATTTATTTTATATATTTTTGGAGTAAGATATTGCTAATAGATAGGGGAATAGATATGAAAGAGATACTAGAAAACCAATATCTTGATACACTATTTGAAAATAATCCAGATGCAATTATTTTTATGTCTATAGATGGTCATATTCGAACTGTAAATAAAGCGTGTAAATTATTTGGATATAATGAAGAACAACTTATCATGAAGCATCTCTCACTATTGATTATTTCGGAAGATGTAGACATTGCTATGCGTGCTTTTGAGAAGACGATAAACAATGAGAAATTATCTATTGATTTGAGGATGCTTAAAGCTGATGGGGATGTTATGTACACAAGTACAGCATTCTTATCGGTTTTTGCACATGATGAAGTAGTTGGCATATATGCAGTAATCAAAGATATGACTAATAAAAGATTACAAATGAAACGGGAGCAAGATTTTCAATCCTTATTTTATAATCACTTAGATGCAATTTCTCTTATTACGCCAGAGGGTATCTTAGTAGATGCTAATATAGCAACGCTTAAACTATTTAAAGCTACAAAAGAACAATTGATTAACCAACACTTTACTCTTATTGTTCACCCAGACTATTATGAAATCTGTAACAATGTATTACAATTAATAGGTATAGAAGATGGCTACTTTGAAATAATCCTACTTGCAATGGATGGAACAAGGAGAGAAGGAGTATTGACCATTGTTCCAGTCTTTGATGGTGAAATATTAACACTTGAAACATTAAGAGGTTTTTATGCGGTATTTAAAGGTCTGACTGAAAAAAGAAGTATCAAAAAGCAAATTGTGGAAAGTGAAAATTGGTATAGAATGTTAATTGAATTATCTCCTGAAGTTATTTTTGTGGAGAGACAATGGGAAGTTACTTTTATGAATGACAAAATCAATGATTTCTTAAAAGCAGATCGGAACAAAATGATTACGGGAAAATCTATTATTAGCTTTGTTCATCCACAAGACCGAAAAAGAGTTTTTGAATACATGGGTGTTTCTATGTCAAATGAGGCAGAGAATATCAAACAACATGTACAGAATTTTTCTCATGGGCTAGATGATATTCGATTTATTCGGTTTGATAATTCTATTGTAAAAGGGCGTATTTCAATGGAATGTATTGAATATGAGGGAGAGACTGTCTTACTTGGAATTATTCATGATGTAACCATTCAAAAAGACCTAGAGGCAAAGCTGCTGGAAGTAAATAAGAAATTAATGAGTTTATCACTTACAGATCAACTAACGGGTATAGCCAATCGCCGTCACCACGATGAAAAAATCCAAACAGAATGGATACGTGCATTAGTGGAAGAAGCCGAAATCTCTATGTTGATGATAGATATTGATTATTTCAAAAGCTACAATGATGTATACGGACATCAAGGCGGGGATTATTGTTTGGAAATGGTAGCACGTACTATCCTTTCATCTGTTCGAGAAACAGATTTTGTCGCAAGATATGGTGGAGAAGAGTTTTCTGTTATTTTGCCAAAAACAAGTGAAGATGAAGCATTACAACTGGCATACACTATTTGTAAAAATATAGAAAGACTCCAAATCCCTAATCATGCTTCTAAATATAAAGTGGTAACGGTAAGCATTGGTATAGCAACAACTGTTCCAGATAAAGCTCAAGATTATAAAAAGATTGTTAAGCAAGCCGATATGGCATTATATAAAGCAAAGAATAGTGGAAGAAATAAATTCGCTATTTCTGTATTATAAAGATAGAAGGGTATATGTTTTACACAACTGATTTCATATAGAGTTCACAAAAGATAGTTTTACAAAAAATGAACGAACAAAAGGCTTATTTTTTGTAAAACTAATAACTATAGCAGTTTTTGAAACAGTATAATTAAAAATTAGCCATTGAACTTTCCTCACAATAAGTGAAACTGCTATAATGTAAATTAGATTTTGACAGGGCAGTCACATATAATTGAGAGAGTTCTATTTTTGAACCATCTAAG
This sequence comes from Caryophanales bacterium, assembly GCA_031546705.1. Classification (GTDB taxonomy): domain Bacteria; phylum Bacillota; class Bacilli; order Bacillales; family JAVBJX01; genus JAVBJX01. The sequence continues at coordinate 50,211 of JAVBJX010000032.1, read as the reverse complement.
CAGATATAAATTTAATTTTAGGAGTTGTAAAGTTGAACCACTTCCAATATCTTGAAAGAACGAATATCAAACGCCTTTGGAAAAGATACGTTGTTGCACTTTGTATTTTAGTTGTACTTATCGTATCTGCTCAAATTATTTTGCAAATGAATATTAAAAACCAAGAAAGTGATGCAAGAACGATAAATTTATCTGGTAGACAAAGAATGTTAAGTCAATTCATCACAAAACATGCATACATCATCTTTACATCCGAAAATAAAGATGAAATAAAGACGAGTGCAAACAGTATACAAGCAGCAAAGAATGATTTTGAAAAAGTTCATAATGGATTGTTAGATGGAGATGATGCTTTAGAGTTATCCACTAAAAATAGTGAGGAAATTATACGGCTTTTTAATAGTATAGAAACAGATTATCAACATATTATACGTGTCTCCCAAAAAATAAGTACAATGGCAGTAAGTAATAATTTTACAAAAAATGAATTGCATGAACAAATAGAAGTGTTAAAAATAAGTGGAGATAAATTTCTTCAGGGAATGGATAAAGTAGTTTATCAATATGATTTAGAATTAAAGCAAAAGATTAAACAGGTGAAAGTATTAGAAATCTCTTTACTGGTTTTTATACTAGCGATACTAGCAGTAGAAATTATATTTATTTTTTACCCTTCTTTCAAACGGTTAGCAGCAGGCTATACAGAAATTGAAAATAACCAGAAAAATTTATTGAAACTATTTAATATTCTTCCAGCGTCTGTAGTGGTTAGTGAAGATTTACTAGAAGTGAGATATATGAATCAACAGATAGAGGATTTATTACATGTACAAGCCAGTGATGCCAATCTTTATCTTTCCGATTTACTAGAAAAAATTCACTTGGATAGTACAGATATTATATCGGAAATCAAAAATAAAGAACGCCTAGATAATATTGAACTTATTTTACATGACCCACAAAATCAGTCACGCATTTTTTTAATGTCTTCTAACAAAATAGATATTTGGTCTAAACCATCTATATTAATCAATTTTGTTGATATTACAAAAAACCGAAATATGGAAAAACAAGCGAGATATGATGAATTGACGGGTCTTTTAAATAGAGGGACTGGAATGCTAGTTCTAAATGAAACATTAGAGCAATCCAGAAAAGAACAAAAGAATTTTATCCTTTGTTTTATTGACATTAATAAATTAAAACATACAAATGATAAATACGGTCATGATGAAGGAGACTGGTATATTAAAAATGTAACAAAAACAATTACTTCCATCCTTCCAGTCGATGAATGCACAGTTAGATATGGTGGAGATGAAATTATATTTTCCCTATTAGGTTATGATCTTGATTATGTTGAATCGATGATGGAACATATGCAGAGTAAATTAAATCTATTAACAAAGCAGTATAATAAACCATATAGCTTAAGTATCAGCTTTGGGATATACGAAAGCACATGGGATGCAGCAGGTGATACACTCAAAAAAATAATTACAAAAGCAGATAAAGTTATGTATGAACAAAAAAAGAAGTATCATCAAGGTAGTGAAGAAATAAAATAATATTTTTTTCGGATTGTACAATTAATTTTTAGGAGTTGTTAAATATTGAACCCATTCCAGTATATAGAAAGGACAAACATCAAGCGTCTCTTGAAAAGATACGTTATTGCACTGAGTCTGTTAGTTGTACTTACAGTATCTACGCAAATTATTCTGCAAGTTACGATTAGTAATCAAGAAAGTGATGCAAGAACAATCAATTTATCTGGTAGACAAAGAATGTTGAGTCAACTCATCACAAAATATGCGTACATCATCTATACTACTGAAAATAATGATGAATTAAAGGCAAGTGTGAACAAGATGAAATCAGCAACAACTGATTTTAGAAAAGTATACAATGGATTGTTACATGGAGATGAGACTTTAGGTTTATCAAATAAAAACAGTGAGAAAATTATTCAGCTTTTTAATAATATAGATTCAGAATATCAACATATTGTAAGTATCTCCGAAAAAATAAGGGCAATGGTAATAAGCAATAACTTTACCAAAAATGAATTATATAAACAAATAGAAGATTTGAAGATGAGTGAAGATAAATTTCTTAAAGGAATGGATAAGATTGTCTATCAATATGATTTAGAATCGAAACAGAAAATAAAAACGCTGAAACGAATAGAGTTTACTCTATTAATGATAACCTTGCTTACAATAACAATAGAAATTATTTTTGTTTTCTATCCTTCCTTCAAAAGATTAGAAGAAGGTTATAAAGAAGTGGAAAGAAATCAAAGGAATTTACTAAAATTATTTGACGTATTACCTGCTTCTATAGTAATCAGTGAAGATTCACTAGATGTTATGTACATGAATAAATATGTAGAGAATTTATTAAATGTACATGTGAAGGAGGGCGAGCCTCTTCATCTTCCACAGATATTAGAAGAAATTCATCCTAATAATGTACAAGTTATTTCAGAAATCAAAAATAAAGCGAGTATGGATAATATCGAGCTTATTTTATATGATTCAAAAGATCGGGCTCATATTTTTTTAATGTCTTCTAATAAAATAGATATTTGGTCTAAACCATCTATATTAATCAATTTTGTTGATATTACAAAACAACGAGATACGGAAAAACAAGCGAAATATGATGAATTGACGGGTCTTCTAAACAGAAGGGCTGGAATATCATTTATGAAACGAATGTTGGAGCAATCCAAAAAAGAGCAAAGGAATTTTATCCTTTGTTTTATTGACATCAATAAATTAAAGAAAACAAATGATAAATACGGTCATGATGAAGGGGATTGGTATATTAAAAACGTAACAAAAACAATTACTTCCATCCTTCCAGTCGATGAATGCACAGTCAGATACGGTGGAGATGAAATTATATTTTCCCTATCAGGTTATGATCTTGATTATGTTGAATCGATGATGGAGCATATGCAGAGTGAATTAAATCTATTAACAAAGCAATATACTAAACCATATAATTTGGGTATCAGTTTTGGAATATACGAAAGCACATGGGATGCAGCAGATGATACACTCAGAAAAATAATTACAAAAGCAGATGAGGCTATGTATGAACAAAAAAAGAAAAACCACCTCAAGCATTGATGAAAAAAATATACTTTAATCGTGTAAGAGAAAAGGGAAGCTTGGACAAAAAGCATTTCAATTGTCCAAGCCTCGTGAAATGAACGGTTATCAAAATTTTGTAAAATCAACATTTTAGCAAGCCATTCATTTCACTAAAAACTTTTCAAAAACACTTTTGTCTCCTCCCCTTCTAGTAATACATGCTTTAATTGTCCAGTTGTTCCTTCCTCATAAACGCAATCGTTTGCTTTAAATGAATCAGTAGGGGAATGAAGTCCCTACTGATTTTTATTTCATCAACCCAAAACAACCTAGTGAAACAGTAATTGGAATAACAATAATAATGCCAGCAATCACCAATGAATCTACTAAAAATCGTATGCCTTCTATATCTCCTACCTTCTCCTTTATAGCAGACACATTTCCATCCGCTAGAAATAAAGCGTACAATCCAATGATAATAAACACCGTTAGAAATGAGAAAAACACCGCTGACTTATCCCGTAAAAAAATAGTAATATTTCTCTGCCTCGAAATAAAGTATATCAGCAGGGTGAATACGGTGAATTTCTCCATTTAGTTGGACATGGAGATTGTCATTATAATTCTTTATATAGGACACAATATGTTCAAGTGAGTTGTTTAGTTGTCTACACTTTAATATAAATTCATCTTCTTGTAGAAACCCTTCTTCTATTGTGATCTTCATGTCTTCACCTCTCTTATGTGATAATAGTATCATTATGTATTTGTGCCATCAATAGATGTAAGGGTAAGTTGCCTGAATGCGGAGTTAAGTTTCATTGTATTGGTGTACATTAAGATTTTTTTGTTATAATAATAAAATGGTCTGTCTTCTTGAAAGTAAATGAAACAACTAGACTGGAGGAATAGGTATGAAAAAATTAACCGTTATTTTATTGATTCTTGTAATGGCTTTCTTTGCGGGGTGCAGTCCAAAAGACGAAGACTCAGAAAAAAATTCTAAGCAAAAAGAAAAGATAGAATTAGTCATTTCGGCAGCATCAAGTTTAACAGATGTGACAAAAGAATTAGCAAAGAAATACAACGAAACAAATTCAGGTGTAACACTTACTTTTACATATGGTGCTTCTGGAGCACTCCAAACACAAATTGAAGAAGGTGCACCAGTGGATATATTTATGTCAGCTGGTAAAAAACAGATGACAGCGTTAGCAGATAAAAGTTTACTTGTAGGGAAGGCTAAAGATTTATTAATAAATAATGTGGTGCTTATTGTTCCTAAGACAAGTAAAGTAGATATAAAAAGTTTTGCAGACGTTGGAACGGATAAAGTAAAAAAAATTGCTTTTGGTGATCCAAAAACAACACCAGCAGGGCAGTATGCTCAAGAAGTATTTACAACGTTAAAGATTGTTGATAAAGTAAATGAAAAAGCGAATTTAGGAAGTGATGTTCGCCAAGTATTAACATGGGTTGAAATGGATGAAGTAGATTGTGGTATTGTTTTCAAAACAGATGCACGTAAATCAGACAAAGTGAACATTGTTGCAACAGCTCCAGAAAACAGTCATAAACCAGCCATTTATCCAGTTGGGATTATTAAATCAAGTACACACCAAGCGGAAGCACAAAAATTTATTGATTTTCTGTCCTCTGATGACGCAAAGGCGTTGTTTGAGAAAAGTGGTTTTGTAATGAATGAGCCTAAGAAATAAAAGTTTTTAATGAAATGCATGGTTCACTATAGCGGTTTGCGAAATTGTGCGGAAAAAGGTTAGGAGAAAATTTTTAATTAGACAATGAAAAAAATATGACGCTTGCTAGAGACAAGCTAAGAGTTTTTGAAACAGTATAATTAGAAACTAGCCATTGAACTTTCCGCACAATAAGTGAAACTGCTATAAACTATTGATTTTGCAGGATTTTTAAAACCATGCATTTTATTGAGAGTTGGTCGGGGCTTACCCCAGCCGACTCTCAAAAATATAAGTAAAGATGTGATGATATGGATATGCAACCGTTCTTTATATCTTTAAAAGTAGCATTACTTTCCACTGTTTTTACATTTGTATTTGGCATATTTGCCGCTAATATGGTTGTAAAAATGAAAAGAGGGAAAGGGATTATAGATTCTATCTTAACGCTACCTTTAATTTTACCACCAACCGTAGTTGGCTTTTTCTTGTTACTGATATTTGGAAAGAATAGTTTTATTGGAAGTTTTTTACATACGATGGGTATTTCTGTTGTGTTTTCGTGGGTTGGTGCAGTAATTGCATCCACAGTTGTAGCGTTTCCTTTAATGTATAGGACAACTAGAGGGGCATTAGAGCAGGTGGATATAAATATTATTTATGCTGCTCAAACACTCGGATTGTCTAATGCTAACATATTTTGGAAAATAAAAATTCCGCTGGCATGGCCGGGTATTTTGGCTGGAACAATTCTAGGTTTTGGCAGGGCAATGGGAGAGTTTGGGGCAACAATTATGCTTGCAGGAAATATTCCAGGGAAAACGCAAACGATGGCAATTGCTGTGTATTCAGCTGTTCAAGCTGGTGAAAGGGTTTTAGCTTTTCAATGGGTTGCCATATTATGTACGTTGTCATTTTGTATGATTATGCTTCTAAATTATTGGTCAGCTAGACAAAATATAAAAAGTAGGTTGTGACGCAATTGTCGTTATTTGTAGATATTGTTAAATCATTTCCTGATTTCGAGCTGTCTGTACAACTAGAAGGGGATAGGGAAGTGTTGGCTCTTTTAGGTGCATCAGGCTGTGGGAAAAGTATTACACTAAAATGTATTGCAGGCATTGAACGCCCCGACAAAGGACGAATTGTTATAAATGGCATAACCATGTTTGATAGTGAAAAACGTATCAACCTTCCTCCACAAAAAAGAAATGTTGGTTATTTATTTCAAAACTATGCCCTTTTTCCGAATATGACGGTTTGGGATAATATTGCTTGTGTGATTAAACAGCCCAAACACGAAAAAGTTGACGTTGTAGAGGGGATGATTCAAACTTTTTTCCTAGACAATGTAAAATACTTATATCCCAAGCAACTTTCTGGTGGACAACAACAGCGGGTTGCTCTTGCACGCATACTTGTTTCCAAGCCTAAATTATTAATGTTGGATGAGCCATTTTCCGCATTGGATAGTTATTTAAAATGGAATTTGGAACAGGAAATGATGTCTATTTTGGAGAGTTTTGAGGGAACGACTCTTTTTGTATCGCATGATCGTGATGAAGTGTATCGCATGAGTGATAATATTGCGGTGATGAACAGTGGGAAGATTGAGTTGACTGGTAGCAAAGAAGATATTTTTATACACCCAAAGACATTGACTTCAGCATTAATCACTGGATGTAAGAATATCTCGAAAGCGGAAAAAGTGAGTGATTACGCAGTGAAAGCAACGGACTGGGGTATTACGCTACAAACAAATAAAGTGCCAGACAATATTAAATATGTTGGTATCCGTGCCCACCATTTTGAGATGGTAGATGAAGTGGGGGATAACCGATATTTGGTTTATATCCACCAGATTATAGATGAGCCATTTGCAAAAATTATTGTGTTTTCTTTTGATAAGGATCATAATGATTTTGAAAATAAATTGCGTTATGAAGTACCAAAGAATGAATGGAAAGAGGACACATTAAGGGGTTTTATGTTGTATATTCCAAAGGATAAAATTATGCTGTTAGAATGATTATTTAATTTTTCAATAAAATTTTTTATCATTGATATTAAGTATAAAGATTGGTATACTAAGCATATAATAAATAAAGACCTACCACTGGAATGGTAGGTCAGTGCAATTACTCTCATAGAGTAGTTGGTTCATCAAAAAAATTTACTTTCTTTTAGAACGTCCCTGCCTTTTCCGAGATCTAGGGGCGTTTTTCCCGTTTCTCAAACGATTCCACCATTTTTTAAGCCAAGTTGCAAGTTTTTTTAAGAGAGAACGAATTAGCAGGAATGCCAATTTGAAAATCCCCCTCACAATTTGAGTTATCACCGAAGTCACAAAGATAACTGCAATTTTAGTAGTGTCATTTTCAAGAAGATGAAAAAATGCGTCTTTCAATTGAATCACCTCCTCCTCTATCAAAAGCCTTGATAGAAAGAGAAATGAACCAACTCCCTAGATAAATAATTACTCTACTATTATAGCATAGTAAAGAAAGCAACTGGAAAAATTTCTAGTTGCTTTCTTTGTGAGGTTATCGTTATTTATGACTTTTTTCGTAGGAATCTATGTTGTCTGAACTATATAATTGCATCGACAAAAGGAATTGGTTGGATAGCAATAGACGTACATACAATAGAAATACAAAGAAACAAAATCAAAGATCGAATAATGAACAAAAAAAGTAGCTGCATTTAATAAAATACTTGAATTTCATTAAATGTAAAGTATATACTATGTATTAAATAATAAAAATAAGATAAAATATAATTTTCGAGGTGATAAAATGGAATCTTTATACAAGATATTTAATAAAAGTAACTCAGCAGATTTTGAAAATGAGTATGAGTTACGAATTAAATTCCCTACAACTGTGAAAATAAATTTATCCATTAAACCATTAAATAACCCAAAGCAATTTGAATTGTATTATTTACCCAATCGTAAGATAACGAATCTAATATCAGATATGCATATAAATGACACAGTAATATCAGAATACATATCAAATTTACCAACTATTGCACAACATAAGTTTTTATTGGAAAATATTGCAGATGAACTTCAACATACAAATGAAATAGAAGGTGTCAGAAGCACAAGAGAAGAAATCGTCAGAAGTGTAAAAAATGTAGATAGTAACACAGGTTCTAAAGATAGATTTTCTAGTATGGTGAATTCATACTTTAAATTAATATCAAGTGAATTAAAAAAAATAGAAAATGCAAAAGATATAAGAAAGATTTATGATTTATTATTAAATGAAGAAATCGAGCAGAGTGACTTACCAGATGGTGAAATATTCCGTGATGGTCAGTGTGAAGTTATAAAAAAGAGTGGAAGTCAAAAAGTAATTCATAAAGGTGTTCAACCAGAAAGTAGGATTATCGAAAAAATTAACAGATTGATTAGTTATATAAATGATGACTCAAATGATAACTTATTGATTCGTGTTGCAATTGCTCATTATTATTTCGGATATATACATCCGTTTTATGATGGAAATGGTAGATGTTCAAGATTTATTAGTAGTATGTATTTGAAGCAACAATTTTCACCACTCACTACAATATCATTATCTAAAGGTTGTAATGCCCAAAAAGATAAATACCTTCAAGCGTTTGAACTAACGAATAAAATGACAAATAGAGGCGAACTTAACTATTTTATAGAGAGTTTTTTAGAAATACTAAAAGATTCCCAAGAAGATGTGATAGTTCAATTAAAAGAAAAAAAATATATACTTGATGAATTCGAGAAATTGGTAGTTAAAGATGAATATTTCAACGGTAAGCCCAAATATATGACTGAAATGTTCTTTGTATTAGGACAGGATACATTATTTTCTTCTAGTAAGGGGCTAACAGTATCTAATTTATCTAGTATATGCAAAATCAGTGAGCAAACTGTTCGAAAAGCATTGAAAGAATTAATTAGGATAGGAAAAGTGGATGATAATGGAAGTAAACCGAAAATGTATTATGTAAGTGATCGTTATTTTGAAGAATAGTGTATCATTCAGAGTTTGGGACATTCGGTGTAAAAAACACCCCGATTGTCCCAAACTCATGAAATACATGGTTACTTAAATCCCATAAAATCAACGTTTTATTGAACCATGCATGTCATAAAAAACAGGTCAAACAAATAAAATCATAGTGATGTCTCAGACTCATTTTATTTGTACGTATTTTTCTTCGCATGCATAGCACCCCCAACATTTAGCCACACTAAATGAAAAAAGGAATCTGCCATGCAAAAACTACTAAAATGGTCTATCATTGTTGTTGTCATTTTTCTCATCGCCAAACTATCCACTTATTGGTTACCACTCTTAAAAATAATCGGTCAAGCACTTATTCCATTTGCTGTTGCTGGTTTTATTACATATTTACTTCATCCAGTCATTGAATGGTTATATAAAAAAAATTATCCTCGTTGGCTAGCAATTCTCCTCATTTATACGTTATTTTTCGGTGGAATTGGTTACTTAGTATATCAAAGTATTCCTGTTGCCATGAAACAGATGGAGCAGTTCAATAAAGATATTCCAGAACTTGTAGACCAGTACGAAGCGTGGACGACAAAAATTCATGACGGCACAGAACATTTTCCAACTATTATTCATGAAAAAGTAGAACAAAGTATTAGAGAAGTCGAAAAATATGTGAGCGTCTTTATTTCTACTATTTTTGATGGGGCAAAATCTTCGCTCACTTCGATGATGGTGTTAATCATGATACCGTTTATTACGTTTTATATGCTGAAAGATTTTAAAGACATAAAAAAAGCATTGGTACATATTACTCCAGAAAGATGGCATGAGCCGGGAGCGGCATTTTTTCACGATGTTGATGGCACTTTAGGCGGTTATATTAGAGGACAGTTGTTAATTGGAGCGATTATTGGAAGTATAGCGACAGTTGGTTTTTGGTTTATGGGGATGGATTATTCGTTGCTTTTAGGTGTAATTATTGGCATCACTGATTTTATTCCATTTTTTGGACCATTGATTGGCTCATTGCCAGCGTTACTGCTTGCGGCAACTATCTCATGGAAAATGCTGTTGTTTGTGGCGATTTTTATTCTTGTCATCCAGTTTCTGGAAGGAAATATATTATCGCCATTTATTGTTGGAAAAAGTCTGCATATGCATCCAATTATCATTATGCTGGCTTTAGTGCTTGGTGAAGAACTGTTTGGCTTTGTTGGTTTAATTATTGGGATACCACTTTGGGCAGTGCTGACGATATTTATTGTTCATTTGAAAAAATACATAGTTGCCAAGCGATATAGCGTTGACAAATAACGGTAGTTTTTCTATAATTTTTGTATAATATGTAATACGATGATGAAATGAGTATGTTACAGACCATTTTCAGAGAGAAGCACCCACGGCTGAAAGGTGCTTTAAATGAAGGGTAACAGAAAGCTATTTCTTGAGTGCAATAACTTTGCCGTAAAAACGACGTTACAGTTTCCGAGTGACAGGCAAGCCCTGTAAGCGGGGTGGTACCACGAATTCTTTCGTCCCTGAATTTTTTAGGGGTGAAATTTTTTTATTTTTAGGAGGAGATTACTATGAAACAGCTTACATCTGCACAAGTACGTCAAATGTTTTTGGATTTTTTTCAGGAAAAAGGTCATGCAGTTGAGCCGAGTGCACCGCTTGTACCGATTGATGATAATTCTTTGCTTTGGATTAATAGCGGTGTCGCAACGTTAAAAAAATATTTTGATGGACGAGTGATTCCAGATAATCCACGCATTTGTAATGCCCAGAAATCTATTCGGACAAATGATATTGAGAATGTTGGAAGAACGTCACGTCATCATACTTTTTTTGAAATGCTTGGGAATTTTTCGATTGGAGAATATTTCAAGAAAGAAGCGATTGTGTGGGGCTGGGAATTTTTGACGAGTGACAAATGGATTGGTTTTGATCCTGAGAATTTGTATGTGACGGTTCATCCAGAAGATACGGAAGCATATAACTTGTGGATTGAAGAAGTGAAATTACCGAAAGAGCGAATTATTCGTTTGGAAGGGAATTTCTGGGATATTGGTGAAGGACCAAGTGGACCGAACTCCGAGATTTTTTATGACCGTGGTGAGGCATTTGGTAATGATGAGAATGATCCAGAATTATATCCGGGTGGGGAAAATGATCGCTATTTAGAAGTGTGGAATCTTGTATTCTCTGAATTTAATCATAATCCAGATGGCACATACACACCACTACCAAAGCAAAATATTGATACAGGTATGGGACTGGAGAGAATGTGTTGTATTTTGCAAGATGGTGAAACGAATTTTGAAACGGATTTATTTTTACCAATCATAAAAAAGGTAGAGGAAATTTCGGGTGAGGTCTATCGAACAGATGCAGAGAAAGATATTGCTTTCCGCATTATTGCCGACCATATTCGGACGATTGCTTTTTCGATTGGTGATGGGGCATTACCTTCTAATGAAGGGCGTGGTTATGTATTACGCCGTCTTCTTCGTAGAGCGGTTCGTTACGCAAAGCAGTTAAATATTCAACGTCCATTTATGTCCGAACTTGTGCCGATTATTGGTGAAATTATGTTTGCTTACTATCCAGAGGTCAAAGGTAGAGAAGCATTTATTCAAAAAGTAATTAAAAATGAAGAAGAACGCTTCCACGAAACATTGCATGATGGACTGGCGATTTTATCTACCGTTATCGAAAAAGAAAAGCAGCAAGGAAATGATACAATTTCTGGAAAAGATGTCTTCCGTCTATATGATACATATGGTTTTCCAGTGGAACTCACAGAAGAATATGCCGAAGAAGAGCAAATGAAAGTGGATCATGCAGGGTTTGAACGAGAAATGACCTCTCAGAGAGAACGTGCAAGATCAGCTCGTCAAGATGTGGATTCGATGCAAGTACAAAGTGCGGTGCTTGGTGAATTAAAAGTGGCTAGTAAATTTAGTGGTTATGACCGATTATCTATAGCAACAACAGTGGAAGCAATTATTAAAGATGGCGAATTAATTGATTTAGTTGGAGCTGGGGAAGATGCTCGCATTGTTTTAGCAGAAACACCTTTTTATGCTGAAAGCGGTGGACAAATTGCCGACCGTGGATTTTTAGAAGCAGATGGGGTTCGTTTAATCGTAAAAGATGTGCAAAAAGCACCGAATGGACAACATTTGCATCTTGTGACAGTAGAAATTGGCACATTACAAAAAGGGGCAACTTTTCAAGCAACCGTTAGTTCACAACGGAGAAATACAATAATTAAAAATCACACAGCTACGCATCTTCTACATCAAGCGTTAAAAGATACACTTGGAACGCATGTCAATCAAGCAGGTTCACTTGTGACACATGATCGTTTGCGTTTTGACTTCTCGCATTTTGGACAAGTAACGGAAGAAGAATTAGAAAAAATCGAGATAATTGTTAATGAACATATTTGGACATCCACTCACTTGAAAATCGAAACAAAGCCAATTGCCGAAGCAAAAGCAATGGGAGCAATGGCATTATTTGGTGAGAAATATGGTGATGTTGTCCGAGTTGTGCAAATTGGCGATTATTCACTTGAACTTTGTGGCGGTTGTCATGTAAGAAATACAGCATCCATTGGTTTATTCAAAATTGTGTCAGAAGGCGGTATTGGAGCAGGAACACGCCGTATTGAAGCAGTTACTGGTGAAGATGCTTACCATTTTATGAACGAACAAATTACATGGCTTAAAGAAGCGGCAGAGAAATTAAAAACTTCTCCAAAAGAAATCGTCACTCGTGCCGAAACATTGACGTTAGAAATGCGTGGACTGCAAAAAGAAAATGAATCATTAGCAGCACGACTTGGAAATATTGAAGCAGCAAACTTAGCGAGTAGTGTCCAAGAAATAAATGGTGTAAAAGTTGTCGCAAGCAAAGTCCAAGCAACAGATATCAATCAACTTCGCACAATGCTAGATGAACTAAAACAAAAACTTGGTTCAGCTGTTATTTTACTCATTTCTGTTCAAGGAGAAAAGGTAAACTTAATCGCTGGAGTAACCGAAGATTTAATGAAAAAATATCATGCTGGTAAATTAATTAAAGAAGTAGCAACCATTTGCGGTGGCGGTGGCGGTGGTCGCCCTGATATGGCACAAGCAGGTGGGAAAAATCCAAATAAAGTGGATGAAGCGTTAAAATTTGCTTTAGAATGGGTTGAAAAGATTTAGTAAGCTATTTCCTATTGAAATTAAAAAAACTGCCACTCCTGGTAGTCAATTAACGCAAGTATTTAAGGTGTTGGATAAATCTAGTATGGAACGTGGTACTGGGGCTATCATTTGCATGGCAGAACGACTTGGTGCAATCGATAAGGATAATTTGCTTGTGCCCATTTGGATGCTATAAGAATCGGCAATAAGAAGCTGGTTTGATGAGTATTTTACGAATGAAAAGATAAAAGAATGATGGTGTGAAATAGTGATGCATCAATCTTGCATGAGTTAGATGCTATCCGAAAGAATACACATGAAAATTTTTCATAGTATTCGCTATAAATAGAAAAGAATTTCATTAATAGTAACCGTTTATTTCATGTTTTGGATGAAAGGGGAATTTCCTCCGTTCACCCAAAACATCTTATTCAGTTGTTCTTCCATAAAAAATAGTGTACAATAGGAAAAAGGTAGTAGTTCTGAATTTGAAGGTGGGGTGTGTAGAAGTGAGCCAACTAGATAAAACAATGCAATTTAATTTCTCGGACGATTCACTCGAAACAAATGTTCAACAAGTACTTTTTTCTGTACATGATGCATTGCATGAGAAAGGTTATAATCCAATAAATCAAATTGTTGGCTATTTATTGTCAGGCGACCCAGCTTACATTCCACGCCATAAAGATGCAAGGTCGATGATTCGGATGATTGAACGAGATGAGATTATTGAACAACTCGTAAAAGATTATTTAAAGAGGAATCGAAAATAGTGCGGACAATGGGTCTTGACCTTGGAACTGTGACAATTGGTGTTGCGATTAGTGATGCATTTGGATGGACAGCTCAAGGAATAGAAACAATTAAAATTAATCAAGAAAATTCGAACTTTGGACTCAAGAGAATAAAAGAATTACTAACAGAGTATGAAGTATCAAAAATCGTTGTCGGTTACCCACTCAATATGAATGGAACAATCGGAGAACGAGCAGAGATTAGTGAGCAATTTGCTGAATTACTTTTTGCCGAGTTCAATATCCCTTCTGTATTATGGGATGAGCGGTTAACAACAATGGCAGCAGAACGTTTTCTCGTTGAAGTTGCAAATGTTAGACGAGCAAAAAGAAAAACAGTTATTGATAAAACAGCAGCAATATTAATTTTACAATCATATTTAGATAGCGTGAGGTGATTATGATGGATGAAAGACATATTACAGTAGTTGATGATGAAGGAAATGAACAACTATGTGAAGTATTATTTACATTTGAGTCGGAACAATTTAAGAAATGGTACGTTTTGTATTATCCAATTAGTGCGGATGAAGATGAAGAAATTGAGATTCAAGCATCTTCTTTTATTGATGAAGGAAATGGCGAGAACGGCGAACTTCTACCGATTGAAACCGAGGAAGAATGGGATATGGTAGAAGAAATGCTTGCAGCTTTTCTTGAAGAAGATGAAGAGGACGAAGAGGAAGACGAAGAATAATTATTCCATGTTGGGACTACGTCTTTTTGAAGGATTTTAGTGTTTAGGATTGATTTATCAAAACATTGATTTTGGTAACTGAACGCTGTCTGGGTCAATCGGGGTATTTTTTACACCGATTGACCCAGACTTATTTTTTTAGCGAAAAATGGAGAAATTTGTAGTATACTGTTTGCATGAGGGGGGATTTTTTTGGTAGGGACAAAAGATTTACGTTTGATTAGAGTAGTTGTGTTTGCAATTGCATCCATATGTATTGTGACAATCATCATCGGTAGTCTGTTAGGTGTTAATTATGTGAAATCTGCCTTACAACCTGTAGATGAAAAGAATAAGACTTCCATTAATATTACAATTCCAATTGGCTCAACTACATCGAAAATAGGAAAGATTTTAGAAGATAAAGGGATTGTAAAAAGCGGAAAGATTTTTAAATACTACGTTAAATTCAAAAACCATACAGATTTTCAAGCAGGTAACTACAAATTAACAAAAGCCATGTCAATGGAACAAGTAGTAGAAGCATTAAAAAAAGGACGTCTAGCGGAAGAAATTAAATTGAAAATTACTGTTCCTGAAGGAAAGAGTCTTGAACAGATTGCCAATGTACTTGCTCAAAAAACGAATCGAACAGAAAAAGAAGTTTTTGGGAAAATGAATGATCGCACATACATTAAAACATTAATGGAAAAGTATCCTGAGATATTAACAAATGATATTTTGGCTAAAAAAATTCGTTATCCATTAGAAGGCTACTTATTTCCAGCAACATATTCTTTCAAAGAAGAAGTGCCATCTATTGAAGCAATGATTGAAACGATGTTAGATAAAACAGAAGCGGTTGTGACAAAGTATCAAGCAGACATAGAAAAATCAAAAATGAGCATTCATGAACTTTTAACGATGTCTTCTTTAGTGGAAGAAGAAGCAACAGCCACGATTGATCGGAAGAAAATAACGAGTGTATTTAATAACAGAATAAAGAAAAAAATGCCACTTCAAACGGATCCAACGGTGTTATATGCGTTAGGAGCACATAAAGATCGGGTACTCTACAAAGATTTAAAAGTAGATTCTCCGTATAACACATACAAATATACTGGAATACCACCAGGACCAATTGCTGGTTCAGGAGAAGCATCTATTGAGGCTGTGTTACATCCAGATAAAACAGATTACTTGTATTTCCTAGCAGCACAGGACGGAAAAGTGTACTTTGCCAAAACATTAAAGGAACATAACCGCTTAAAAGCAAAATATATTACGAACGCAAACTGAGGTTTTTGTCAAAAGGGATGTTTAGAAATGGTTGGCTAAACCATTTCTAAACACTAAACCATGTCAAAAAACTTCTGACGGAGATTCATTATTCCATTTCGATAGTAAGGGGCGATGTAATGATTACAAATGAAAAAATTATTGACTATGTGGAATCACTTACTCCTGCTAGATCAGAAATCATACAGGAAATGGAAGAATATGCCAGAATGAATCACGTTCCGATTATGGAGTTAGTGAGTATCGAAACAGTGATTCAATTGTTACGTCTAACAAACCCAACCAATATTTTGGAAATCGGGACAGCCATTGGTTATTCTGCCATTCGGATTGCAAAAGCACTTCCAAATGCCAAAATCGTAACAATTGAGCGAGAAGAATCAAGATATAAGCTCGCCTGTGCATACATAGAAAAAATGAATTTACAAAGTCAAATTACTTATTTATATGGTGATGCCCTAGAACTAAGCGAAAAAGTTGCTTCTTTTACCCCATTCGATGTATTATTTATGGATGCGGCAAAAGGTCAAAATCAACGATTTTTTGAATTGTATGAACCATTAACAAAACAGGGAATGATTATAACCGATAATGTATTATTTAAAGGGCTTGTGGCAGAGGATAGAATAGAGAAGCGACATATCCGTGCCTTAGTCCGAAAAATTAAACAATACAACGAATGGTTAATGAATCATCCGAATTATCATACAACAATCATGCCAATTGGTGATGGAATTGCTGTATCGAAAAAGAGGTGAAAGAATGAAAAGTCCAGAATTATTAGTAACCCCACGTTCGATGGAACATATTTCAGAACTAGCTGATGCAGGAGCTAACGCTGTTATTATTGGTGAACAACAATACGGCTTACGGCTTGCAGGTGAATTTTCAACCGAACAAGTGAGAGAGGCAATTTCTCTTGCTCACAAAAAAAACATGAAAGCATATGTGGCGATGAACGCCATTTTTCATAATGATAAAATTAAATCGTTAGAAGACTATATTCAAACAATAAAAAGTTTTAACGCTGATGCGATTATCTTTGGAGATCCAGCCGTACTAATGATGGCTCGTCCATTTTCACTGCACTGGAGTGCCGAAACAATTGCTACCAACTGGTATACATGTAATTATTGGGGACGAAAAGGGGCAAAGCGTGCTGTGCTCGCAAGAGAAATAAGTATGGAAGCTATTATCGAAACAAAACAACAGGCAAATGTAGAAATCGAAGTGCAAGTATATGGTCCAACTTGTATGTTTCAATCCAAACGCTCACTGATTGGAAATTATTTTGAATACCAGGGAAGTGTCATGGAAATTGAAAATCGGAAACAAGAACGTGGAATGCTTCTGCATGATAAAGAGCGTGACAATAAATATCCGATTTTTGAAGATGTTAATGGTACGCATATTATGAGTCCAAATGATATGTGTATAATTGATGAATTAGAAGAAATGATTGATGCTGGGATAGATAGTTTTAAAATTGATGGTGTATTACATACAGAAGATTATATCACAGAAATAACAAAGAAATACCGTCATGCCATTGATTTATGTATACATAATCGTGAACAGTATAACCAGTCTAAAGGTAAACTTTTAGCAGAAATAAAAGAAATCCAACCTAAGCAAAGACCATTAGACACAGGATTTTTCTTTAAAGAAACGGTTTATTAGGAGGATGTCTATGAAAAAACCAGAGCTTCTTGCTCCTGCTGGTAATTTAGAGAAACTAAAAATAGCGGTACACTACGGAGCTGATGCCGTATTTATTGGCGGACAAGAATATGGTTTGCGTTCCAATGCCGATAATTTTACATTTGCAGAAATGGCAGAGGGTGTAGAATTTGCAAGACACTACGGAGCAAGAATTTATGTAACAACAAATATTTTTGCTCATAATGAGAATATGGACGGACTTGATGAATATATTCAAGAGTTATCAAAAACAGGGGTAGCAGGAGTTATTGCTGCTGATCCATTAATTATTGAAACGTGCCGCCGCTTAGCTCCAAACCTAGAAGTTCATTTAAGCACACAACAATCGCTTTCTAACTGGAAAGCGGTTCAGTTTTGGAAGGAGGAAGGGTTAGAGCGTGTTGTATTAGCCCGTGAAACAACTGCTGAAGAAATCAAAGAAATGAAAGAAAAAGTGGATATTGAAATCGAAGCATTTATTCATGGGGCAATGTGTATTGCCTACTCTGGACGTTGTGTGCTGAGTAATCATATGACTGCAAGAGATTCTAATCGTGGTGGTTGTTGCCAATCGTGTCGTTGGGATTATGACCTAAAAAAAATCGAAAATCAGAGTGAAGTTAATCTTTATGAAGAATCCGATGCACCTTTTTCAATGAGTCCAAAAGATTTGAATTTAATTAGCTCCATTCCAAAAATGATTGATCTTGGCGTGAATAGCCTAAAAATTGAAGGACGAATGAAATCCATTCATTATATTGCGACAGTTGTCGGTACTTACCGCAAAGTGATTGATGCATACCTAGAAAACCCAACTGGTTTTACCATTCAACAAAAGTGGTTAGATGAACTAGACAAATGTGCCAATCGGGACACTGCACCAGCTTTTTTTGAAGGAGAGCCAAGTTTTAAAGAGCAAATGTATGGTGTTCATGGCAAGAAAACAACGTACGATTTTGCTGGACTTGTACAGAGTTATAATACGGAAACAAAGATGGTTACCTTGCAACAACGCAATCATTTCCGCCCAGGGGATGAAGTGGAGTTTTTTGGACCAGAGATTGAAAACTTTACAACCGTTGTTGAAAAAATTTGGGATGAAGAAGGTAACGAGTTAGACGCTGCACGTCACCCATTGCAAACTGTAACCTTTAAAGTAGAAAAACCGTTATTTACTTCCAATATGATGCGAAAAAGATTCTAAAAAAAGGGGTAGAGAAGATGCCAACAGAAAAAACATTTCCAATGACATTAGCAGGAAAAGAGAAATTAGAACAAGAGCTGGAATTTTTGAAATCAGTAAAACGTAAAGAAGTTGTAGAACGTATTCAAACAGCTCGTAGTTTTGGGGACTTATCAGAGAACTCTGAGTATGATGCAGCAAAAGATGAGCAAGCATTTGTGGAGGCACGTATTCAAGCTGTAGAAAATATGGTTCGCAAATCTGTAATTATTGCTGAAGACAAGAATATCAATGTTATTTCTCTCGGAAAAACGGTAACATTTATTGAACTTCCAGATGGAGATAAGGAAACATATCAGATTGTTGGTAGTGCTGAAGCAAATCCATTTGATGGGAAAATGTCTAATGATTCACCAATTGCTCAGTTGTTACTTGGCAAAAAAGTAGGCGATGAAGTTTCTGTTCAAACGCCAGGTGGAGAAATGCGAGTAAGAATTGAAACGATTCAATAATAGATTTTTTTGAAGTGTTTTTATTGAAAATGGTTTTACAAAAGAGGCAAAAAACACCTCGATTGCAAAAACTTCGTGAAAGTTTGGTTACCAAAGTTCCAGAAAATCAATGTTTTAGCGAACCAAACTTTCACTAAAAACCAAACAAAAACCTTTCCACCTCAGGCTCTTTCGCTGGATTCTGACAACCATTCATTTCAAGAAGAAAAGGACAATTGAGGTGTTTTCACCCCAATTGTCCTTTTCTTCTGTTATTGTTCCAATCTAGTTTTATTTAGCCCTTTTTGCTGTGATTTTCTTATATACATGCTGTTGTCTGCTCGAACATATAATTCGTGCATATTGTTATCTATTCCTGCTGTATAACGAGAGTAGCCATACGCAATTTGAAAATCGAAATCAGAACTACCATCAATGGAAAAGGATAGTTGTCTAAAAGATAAATTTTCTAAAGCTACTTCTATTTGGAAATCATCACAGTCTGCTACAATAACCGCAAACTCATCTCCACCAATACGGTAAGAAGTACCAATGTCATTAAATGACTCTGAAATAGCTACTGCCGCTTGCCTAATATACTCATCTCCAGCTCCATGACCAAGTGAATCATTTACCAGTTTTAAGTTGTTCAAATCGAGTACGACCAACACATATTTACCATCTTTGTTCGGATCATTGTTTATCCTTGCTAAATCCATTTCAAAAGCTGTACGATTTTTTAAACTCGTTAAAAAATCCGTAAAGGCAATTTTTTTAAAGTAAGGATTGGAGGCCTTTCTAAATGCAGCATCAGAAGCATATGCTGCTACCATTAAAATAATGAACATAGTGATAAAGCTTTGTCTGCGGATATGGTGAAATGATGTAGATTGTATGCTTGCATCAAATTCCATCCCAATGACTCCAATTATTTTCTTATGAGCATTATAGACTGGTAAATACGAAGTGAAAACAGGTCCCCATTCTGTCTCTAAAATACTCAAGCTATGAGAATGTTCTCCTTTCAAAGCTGGAATGATAGGTTCAATGAATTCATCTTCCATTGGATCACCAACATGCCGAAAATCTTCTGAATCAAGGTCTAGTCCATCAATATGATAAATCAATGTTCCAGAGTTATCATACTTTACAGTGTATAAATATTGTACATCGGCAAGATGTCTAACTGTATTTAGTTTCTTTTGTAAAGTTATATACAGCTCTTTTTTTTCATCACTTTTGTTATTTAATTCCTCAAAGCTCGAATCGGGGAGAATTTCCGTGGTATATTCAAACACTTTTTCACTATGTTTTTTAAAAGAGTCTATCATTTGGTTATAGGATAAAGTATAAACAATAAGATAAACTACTACACCAATGATTAAACCTGTTGTTACGGTAATGAGCATAGCCTTTGTAGATAAGTTTATAAAAAATGGCGTTTTATTCATATAGCACCTTCTATACTAGTTATTACAATAGATATTTATTATATGGATGAATTTTATTTACAAAAATAAAGAGTATCAATGTAGAAAAGAAATTTCAAATCTTATCTGCACCGTTCTTAACAATAGATTAACATATAAATGAGTAATCAACAAGAAATTGTAACAAGAAGACATGATAAAAATCTGGATGGTAGAACGATGAATTTTTTGATATAACTGTATGTTTATACAATAGGTATATGGATATTAATTCACCCAACAATTGAGTGCAGCAACAGAGAAATTCCAAGGATAGTGTTTTTGTATCATGTGTGTAATTAGATGAGTATGAGGGATGATGCGGGATCAATTCGGGTATTTTTTACCCCTTTTGTTTCAGTCACATTCCTTTTTGTATTTTCAATCGAGTTTTGATCAATCAGGGTTTATTTTACCCATGTTGACTAAAATTCGATTGAAAATAGAAGATATAGGAAATAATGCTAGTAGGTGTTCTCTCATTTTGATGGATGAGTGCCAATGAAGTGAAAGATTCCCTTTATCTTATTAAAATAGTGAGGTGCATTTCCATGATAAAAAGAATGCTGACACTTATGATAATTATTCAACTATTTTTTTTCGCCATTCTCGGTAGACTTATCCAAGTACAACTTGTTAGTACAGAAAACTTTACAGATAGAGGAATCAATTTAATAGAAGCAAGTGTAAAGCAACGGGTACACTCACTTGTGTTAGATGATGGGCGTGGGGATTTTATTGATAGAAATGGTGAGCCGTTAACAGCTCAGTACAAAAAATCGCTTCTGTTATTCCCATTTCTCAAAAAAATGGACTGGTCTAGTCAAAAGATAGCAAATATTATTCAGATAGACGAGGATGATTTGCGATTAGCAGTTAATCAGGCTGAGAACCCCTTTGTTTTCTTACATAATGAACAGCCACTCCAATTGTCTTTAAAACAAGCAGAGGAAATTAATCGTTTGCATATTCCTGGGGTGATGGCGGAAGATGTTCGCTATCCACTGGAGAGAATGTACGCAAAATCGCTCATTGGTGTGCTTAGTGAAAATGAAATGATTTTTAAACAGCGTTATCCAGATAAATTATTTACTTCGGGGTTACAAGTTGGTGTTTCAGGGCTAGAAAAAAGTTTTGACGAATTTCTAATGCCTGAAGGAGAAAAGAAAATCTTATACCATGTTGATGCCATAGGTGGGCCTTTATTTGGAGCAGATATAAAATACACCGATCCAGCAAATGAATATTATCCACTGCAAGTGCAAACAACATTAGATATGAAATTACAACAAACGGCGGAAGATATTGTAAGTGCACATCATTTACAAAAAGGCGGACTAGTTCTTATTGATATTGAAAAAAATAGCGTATTGGCAATGGTCAATACAGGTGCAGAAAATAAAATGATAGAGCCGCAAATTCCAGGTTCTATTTTTAAAATAGTGACAGCCGCCTCAGCAATTGAAAATAATGTAGATAATGGAACATTTAATTGTAATTTGGATGCTTATGGAAATCCGCTTCCGAAAGAAAAGCAAGAAGGTAAATTATCTTTTGCGGAAAGTTTTGCTAGAAGTTGTAATTATACGTTTGCGACACTAGCCAACCAGATGGCAAAAAACAATTCTACTTTTATTGATGAATATGCAACTAAGTTAGGTCTTGTCCAACAAATAGGTTGGAGTGGACAAGTGTACCACATTGATAATTTTAGCCAATTAGCCAATGAATACGAAGGAACTATCTGGAATGAAAAGCAAGATAGATATGTAACAAAAGCAGTTGCCCAAACGGCAATGGGACAGAAAAATGTGCGAGTCACCCCACTAGCAGTAGCAAATATGATGGCAACACTCGCTCGAAATGGTGAAGCTAGACAAGTAAAAATAGCCGATTCTATTTTGTACAAAAATGGTGGGACATTGCTTAACTTTCCGAACCATTCGTTAACAGATGCGAGTATTTCTACACTTACGGCAAGCAAGTTACAACAACTACTGAGTGACGTAGTAGAAAGTGATATCGGAACGGGTAGGAGATTTCAACAATTACCATACAAAGTAGCAGGGAAATCTGGAACAGCGGAAACAGAAAAGATGATTGGTAATGAAAAATTATATAATAAATGGTTTGCTGGATTTTTTCCAAAAGAGTCACCAAGATATGCTCTCGTTGTTGTTGATTTGGACCAGACAGAGAAAAAATATGTGACAAATGATGTATTTGCGGATGTTGTAACAAAAATATATGAATTAGAACATGAGGGTTAATGCTTAAAAAAATAAAGTAACTATGTTACAATAGAAAAATTACAAAGGGGGTGCAGGGGTGTCAAAAAATATTTATGTTGGCGGACGTTTTTCAAAAAAATCCAAACAACGAAAAGCAAATAGAACATTGAATGTGCTTCTAGGGCTGGTTATTTTGTTAATTCTTGTTATTGGAGCACCACTAGCTATGGGTTTCTTTGGTAATTATTTTTTTAAGGATAATGTAGAAGTGAAAAGTGTACCAAACAATAAGCCCATAACGAAACCAGAAACAAATACAAATACAGAAACAAATACGCAAACAACTAAACCAACACCGAATCAAACAACGGAAACAACAACACCTGTACCAACAGAAAATACAGTCACTGAAACACAAGGAGAAGCAAGTAGTAATACGGAAAAAACATTGGTTGATTCTAAGTGGGAGCCAGTCGGCACAACGCAATCGGGACAGCACGTGATTCAATATAGTCAAAAATCGGTTGACTGGAAAGAAATGACTGATGCAACAAGCTATGCTACGAATCTTCCGAAAGAAAATATGCGGATGTGGTATGTAAGAAATAATGGCAATCAAAATGAAGTGGTCATTACAGCCTCATCACTAGATAAAGCAGAAAGTTATTATGTATATTTAATTTGGATGGACGGACAAGGATGGAAGCCTTTGAAAGTAGATAAACTAAAAACATTTCAAATATCCAAGAAAAAATAGAGTTTGGGGTAAATGAGGTAAAAAATACCCCGTTTGCCCCAAACTCTTGTTTAGGAGTAATTACTGAAATTTAGTGAACCATTCAAAAACCTCATTCAATATCTTCTTTTTTTATTTTTCCTATTTCTTTGTCATGTATTATTCGTAAGCCGCCTTTATTTCTGATAAAATTTACTATATAATTGTACAATCATTGAATACGCTTTCAAAAAAACACATAAAGGAGCAACATCATGGAAAAAACATTTAAAATTGTCGCAGACTCAGGACTACATGCTCGTCCTGCTACACTAATTGTTCAAGCAGCAAGCAAAGTAACAGGGGAAATCACGATTACATACAAAGAAAGAAGTGTGAACTTAAAATCTATTATGGGTGTGATGTCACTTGGTATTCCTAAAGGGGCAGAAGTAAAAATAACCATCCAACCAGATAACGAAGAGGAAATGAAAACGTTTGAAGAAACCCTTGTTGCCCAAGGAGTTATAGGTTAATGTCACGCTTTATTACAGGTATTGCCGCTTCAAATGGAATTGCCATGGCAAAAGCGTTTCATTTACAGTCACCACAACTACTAATTGAAAAAAAAATGATAGAGGATGTATCGGAAGAAATTGCTCGTTTTCATCAAGCGATTGATACATCTAAAAAAGATTTAACAAAAATAAGAGAACATGCTTTGGCAAAACTTGGTGCAGATAAAGCGGCTATTTTTGATGCCCATCGAGAAATTTTAAGTGATCCCGAATTAATAAGCCAAGTAGAAGATAAAATTCGTTTAGAAAAAGTAAATGCTGAATTCTCCATTGCAGAAATTGGGAAGATATTTATTTCCATATTTGAATCTATGGAAGATGAATATATGAGAGAGAGAGCCGCTGACATTCGTGATGTTATCAAGCGTATCCATGCCCACTTGCTTGGTGTGAATTTGCCTGATTTGACGCTTATTTCAGAGGAAGTAATTATTGTTGCTGAAGATTTAACACCGTCTGATACAGCCCAACTCAATCGAACATATGTCAAGGCATTTACAACAAATATTGGCGGAAGAACATCCCATTCCGCAATTATGGCACGTTCTTTAGAAATTCCAGCTGTTGTTGGCACAATTAATGTGACTAAAGAAATTCAGCACAATGATTTTATTATTGTTGATGGTTTAGATGGGCGTGTCATTATTGATCCAACCGAAGAAGAAAAGCATACATATATGCAAAAACAAACAGCATTTGAAGTACAACAAGCAGAGTGGCAAACATTACAATACGAAAAAACAATGACTAGTGATGGTCATCATGTTGAGCTATCGGCAAATATTGGCACACCAGAAGATGTCGAAAGCGTACTTGCTAATGGTGGCGAAGGAATTGGTCTGTACCGAACAGAATTTTTATATATGGGACGTGAGCAATTTCCAACCGAAGAAGAACAATTTGAAGCATACAAAATAGTATTAGAAAAAATGGCAGGAAAACGTGTTATTGTTCGGACGCTGGATATTGGTGGAGATAAAGAACTTTCTTACTTGCCGCTTCCAAAAGAAATGAATCCATTTTTAGGGCATCGAGCCATTCGCCTATGTTTAGAAATGCCTGAGATGTTTCGCACACAACTACGGGCGTTACTGAGAGCAAGTGTTTTTGGGAATCTATGTATTATGTTTCCAATGATTGCTACACTGGAGGAGTTTAGGAAAGCAAAAGCGATGTTACTAGAAGAAAAAACAAAACTTTTAGAACAAAAAGTAGCTGTTGCGGATATTGAAGTTGGGATGATGGTTGAAATTCCAGCGGCGGCAATACTTGCCGATCAATTTGCCAAAGAGGTTGATTTCTTTAGCATTGGAACAAATGATTTGATTCAGTACACAATGGCGGCGGACCGCATGAATGAACGGGTATCTTATTTGTATCAACCATACAATCCAAGTATATTACGAATGATTAGCCATGTAATTGAAGCTTCACATAAAGAAGGAAAATGGACGGGAATGTGTGGAGAAATGGCAGGAGAAATGAATGCTATTCCTCTACTATTAGCACTTGGTTTAGATGAGTTTAGTATGAGTGCAACGTCTATTTTACAGACACGATCTATTTTGAAAAAATTATCATATGAACAGACAACTAGTTTGAAGGAAACGATTTTATCTATGAGCACAGCCAATGAAGTGCTAGAGTTTGTCAAGCAAACATTTGTTTTTTAAAGGGGATATAGAAATGAACATTGGTTTTATTGGACTCGGTGTAATGGGACAAAGTATGGTTCGTAATTTAATGAAAAAAGGATACACTGTGTTTGTCTATACAAGAACAAAAACAAAAGCGGAGAGTTTAATAATAGAAGGGGCAAAATGGTGTGACACGGTTGCCGAAACTTCTAAGCAAGCGGATGTAGTTATTACAATGGTTGGTTATCCAGCGGATGTAGAAGAAGTTTATTTTGGTGAATCGGGTGTCTTACAGAATATCAAAAAAGAATCCTATGTGATTGACATGACCACGTCTACGCCGTCACTTGCAAAAAAAATCTATGATGTCGCAAAAGAACTTGGCATTTCTTCCTTAGATGCTCCAGTTTCTGGCGGTGATATTGGAGCAAGAGATGCGAAACTCACGATTATGATTGGTGGAGATCAAGAAGCAGTAGCTGTGTGTGAACCGATATTTGCTTGTATGGGAACGAATATTGTCCACCAAGGAGTGGCAGGAGCTGGTCAACATACAAAAATGAGCAATCAAATTGCAATTGCTGGTGCTATGATTGCGATGTGTGAATCACTTGCCTATGCAAAAGCGGCTGGACTTGATTTAGAAACGGTATTAAAAAGTATTGCAGCTGGTTCAGCAGGTAGTTGGTCACTCAACAATTTAGCACCACGCATTGTTCGTGGCGATTTTGCTCCAGGATTTTTTGTCAAACATTTTGTTAAAGATATGGCGATTGCTTTAAGAGAAGCAGAGGTAATGGGAATACATTTACCTGGGCTTGAAACTGTAAAGAAATTGTACGATGAACTTGTGGAACAAGGCGATGGAAATTGTGGAACACAAGCATTGTATACGTTATATAAATAATTTTTAAAAGAGAATGGGTCAATCGGAGGGGAAATACCGATTGACCCATTCTTTTTATTTAGAAATGAGTTCTGGAAAAGTAAATCTAAACATGTGGCTTGGTCAATCAGGTATTTTACCCTTTTTGCCCAAGCCACATGTTGTTATGCTAATCTATTATTTTTAACTAGTTGAAGCCTTCTTTTTCCCTTTAATAAAGAAGGAAATAAGTAAACTAAGAATAGCCAAACCAGTTGCCACAATAAAAGCATCATTAATTCCTTCAATTGTTGATTGTTTGACAACCATTCCATATAACATTTGTGTGACCACATTGTTTGGAAGAACGTGTTGTAATTTAGCAACTTGATCCATCACCGCAAAATTTGTACTTGTGATATTATTTGCGTATTCTGCTGTATGAAATGCCGCACGATTGGACATAACGGTAACTAAAAAAGCTGTGCCAAGAGAAGCAGCTACTTGTCTAGCGGTGTTATTTGCTGCTGTTCCATGACTATATAAATGGCGAGGTAATTCGCTGATTCCTTCTGTTGTTAAGGTCATCATAATTAAAGACATGCCAAACATTCTTTCTACATATAGAAGCATTAAATGTCCATAAGATGTGTCAGACGTTAATTGCGAGAACTCCCATGTAGTAATAATTAGGATAGATAGACCAACTATTACCAGCAATTTTGCCCCGATTTTATCATAAATAAATCCAGCAACAGGCATCATAAACATCATAACTAAAGCACCAGGAAGCATAAGTAAACCTGAATCTAAAGGAGTGAAGCCACGAATATTTTGTAAATACACAGGCAACAAAATCATTGCAGAGAACATTGCCATATTAACAATAGAACCAATGAGTGTTGTCAAAGCGAACACAGGATATTTAAATACACGAATGTTCACCACAGGATACTCTGCTGTTAAACAACGCCAAATGAACAAAATAATAAAAATGACACCAACAACTAGAGAACTGATAACGAGATTACTACCCCAACCATGACTTCCAGCTTCACTAAATCCGTACAATGTAAATCCAAAACCAATCGTTGAAAAAACACAACCAATAAAGTCTAATACAGGATTTCCATGTTTCGGCTCACTTTTAATCCAAATAAACGCTAAAATAATATCTAAAATCGTCACAGGTAGAACAGAACTAAACAAAACTCTCCATGAAAAATGAACTAAAATATATCCAGAAAGTGTTGGGCCAATTGCAGGAGCAAACATCATCGCCAGTCCAACTAGACTCATTGCCATCCCACGTTTTTCAGGTGGAAAAATATCGAGCATCATGACCATCATCAGTGGCATAATAATCCCTGCACCAGATGCCTGAACAAGCCGTCCAGTCAGCATAACCGAAAATGATGGGGCAATCGCACAAAGAATTGCACCAGTGGCGAATAAAAACATTGCTGTAAGAAATAGTCGTTTGTTTGAAAACTTAGCAATTAAAAATGGTGTAATTGGAATCATAATTCCATTAACTAGCATATAACCAGTCACAAGCCATTGAGAAGTCGTTGCCGCTACACCAAAATCATTCATAATATGCGGAAGGGCAATGTTAATGAGTGTTTGATTCAAAATAGCCATAAAAGCCCCAAGCATGACAGCACAAACGGTTTTAATGAGTGTAGAAGTTTCTATGGATGTTTTTGGTTTAATTCCCTCTAATTCTTCCACACGATGAGCTAATTCTTCATTAACTGCATCATTTACAAATGGTGTTTCTAAATGAAATTCTTGAGTTTCTATTTCTTGAGCTATTTCTTTAATTGATGTTTCAGATGGAATAGACGGTGTTTGTGTCAATGATTTCTGCTTTTTTTTGCGAGAAATGAGTATATTGACAACAGCAAATAATAAAATGACTACGCCAATATAGCTAACGATAAATGTTGACATATTCCCACCTACTTATGAATCCGAATAGTAGCACTCATACCTGGAGCTAATGAATCACCTTTGTATCCATCTAATGAAATCGTCACAGGAATGACCTGAGTTACTTTTGTATAATTACCTGTTGTATTAGAGCTAGGGAGTAAACTAAATGTACCAGCAGTTGTATAACCTAATTTGGAAATTTTACCGCTGAAAGTGGAATCAGGAAAAGCATCTACATATACATCAACATCTTGACCAATTTTGATGTCACTTATTTTTGTTTCTTCAATGTTTGCCGTTACCCACAGATGGTTTAAGTCATATGCCCGAGCAACTGGAACACCAGGGGCTACAAAAGAATTTTTCACTGCACTGTCTTGAACAATTGTAGAAGACACAGGAACAGTAATTGGTACAGATGTCTTTCCGTCAAAAACTTCGCCAACTTTTTCCTCTGCATTAAATGACTTTCCAACGGAACCGTCCCAAGAAATTAATTTTCCTGCAACAGGAGAAACAATAGAAATGGCATTTCCGCTGATAGCGGCATTATCGGTTTTAATAAAATTAGTTGTTTGGTAGAAATAATAATACCCACCAACTCCAGCTCCTAGTAAAATAATTAATAAAATAGCGTTAATGATAACAATTCGTTTCATGTTCATCATGATTCCTCCAATAATTGTGTAACTTTATGATTAATAGTAAAAAATTGTTGCCATTCTTCCTCACTAATTTCCGCTTCGAGCTTTTGCATCCGCTTGTTCACAAAAGAAGTTTCAGAAAAAGCTTCTGTTCGTTTTTCTTTTCCAAGCTCCGTTAAGTTAAGAATAATTGCTCGGCGGTTTTTGCTATTTTGTTCTCTGTGAACAAGCCCAGCTGCAACAAGCCGATCAATAATCCCACTAACAGTGCTAGCACTTTGCATAGATTGAGTGGCTAAGTCGGATAAATTAATGTTTGGTTGTTTAGAAATTCTTGATAAAATAATGAGTTGCATCTGCGTAATTCCAACTCGTTCCGCATCTTGTTGGAGAACTCGAAGAAAAGCACGACGCATCCCACCAACACTCTGAATAATATCATCATTCCTTTTTTGCATGGTGACCTCCTTTATTCGCATTTTGATATTTCGTATAAGAAATATTAATATAAAAAAGAATATCACATAAAAAATAGGGAGTCAAAATATTTTTGAAAAAATGAGGAAGGAAAATTCCTAGCAGGTTCCCTTTTGAGGTCCAAACATTGTAAATCACATCATATCTTTTGTCACTAATACCCATGCAATTCTCTGAGTAAATAACATCAATAAACAAAAAGAAGGGATAGCTTAATGGCTATCCCCTAAATTCTCTATTCGACTCTTAGTTAAATAAATTTGTTGTCTGTTTTTATTGAGTGTCTTCGTTGCTTTTGTACGCCAAAATATCACCTGGCTGACAATCCAAAGTCTTACGTATCGCTTCTAATGTTGAAAAATGAACCGCTTTTGCTTTCCCATTTTTTAGAATGGAAAGATTTGCCATAGTAATTCCAACCCTCTCCGAAAGCTCCGTTACGCTCATTTTTCGTTTTGCTAACATAACATCAATATGAATAATAATTGTCATATCCTCCACCTCAGACCGTCAAATCATTTTCTGATTTTATGTTAATCACTTCTTGTAGAAGCCGTTGGAGGATAGCAGCAAAAACAGCGATAACCAACGAAGCAAAAATGATGATGAGTCCCAGTAATTCAATAGGAGAGTCAATTTTCATTAAATTTTCTCAAAGCGTTAATCATTTTTTGGCTTAATATCTGGGACATTTTTTAATGGCTTTTGAAGTGCATCCACAATGGCTGCGATGATACTTGTTGCTAAAATACCCATTAGACCTAGAGATATTGGACCTGCTGCATCATCACCTGTGAATTGAGCACGCACCCCTAAATAAACTATTGCTAACAAAATGAAGAAAATGACAGTAAAAGTACATTTTTTTATAACCTTCAAAGATTGAAGGGATAATTCAGAGAAAGCATTGTTTTTTTCGATATAGGTTAAAAGTTTAAATACTTGATACAACGCCACAGAAAACGTAATACATATTCCATATGCACATACCAAAAGTGGATATAGCGAATAATCACCCGGACGCTCTATCGCATCTCTTCTGGCTGCTTCAGGCAACAAAACTATACACACAGCAAGCACTGCAATTCCAGCCAGAAAAATAATTACCTTTAAGAAAGTGGTTGAACCTCGTTTAACATTCATTTAAAACACCTCACTTATTTAATGATAACATGATTTTATCATACGATTTATCGTTTTGCAATAAATTCGTATTGTTTTTTATTATATTATTATCGTTATTGAAATATCACTTTAATTTCAACAAAAATAAAAAGCATTTCTCATTACAAAGAAATGCTCTTACTTTAAAACTTGTTCAACAAAACTTCCAATTTTTATAATGTATCAACAAATCGCTTCAATCGACTCAATCCCTCTTCCAATGTTTCCAACGAACAAGCGTAAGACAAACGAATATAACCTTCCCCATAACTCGAGAAAGCACTTCCTGGGACAAATGCTACACCAGCCTCTTGAACAGCACGATGAGCAAATTCAAATGAAGACAAACCAAATTGTTTAATAGAAGGAAATATATAAAAACTTGCCGTAGGTTTAACAACATCTAACCCAATTTCTGTGAGTCGTTTGTAAGCAAATTCCATTCTTTCTTCATACGCTTTTCGCATCACTTCTGCATCATTTATCCCAACAGTCAAAGCTTCTACAGCCGCTTTTTGTGAAATAGAAGAAGCACACGAAACACTATATTGTTGAACCTTTAACATCTGTTCCGTAATTAGTTTTGGGGCGAATAATAAGCCAATCCTCCATCCAACCATTGAATGAGATTTACTTAGTCCATTCACCACAATTGTTTGCTCTCTAAGTCTTGTTGCAATCGAATCATGACTTCCAGAAAAAATAAGTTCACTATAAATTTCGTCTGATAAAATCCAAATGGATTTGCCTCTAACAAGTTCGGCAATTTTATTTAATTCCTCACTTGTTAAGTTTGAACCTGTTGGATTGGCTGGATAAGGTAGGACAATACAGCGGGTTTTTTCAGTAATATGTGGGGCAATTAGTTCGGCAGTTAGACGAAATTCATTGTTTGTTGTATCAATATGAATAGGGTTTGCTCCACACATCCGAATAATCGGTTCATAACCGGGATATACAGGACCGGGGAGTAAGACATCTGTCCCACTTTCCAAAATCGTCCGAAAAGCAACATCAATTGCTTGACTTGCTCCAACTGTAACAATTACTTCATCTTCTGCACGATAGGTAAGTCCATATTTTTTTGAAACATAGGTACTTGCAGCCTCTCGGAGTTCTAGCGTTCCAGCATTTGGTGTATACATCGTAAAATTATTATCAATAGCTTGTTTTGCCGCTTCTTTAATATGGTTTGGTGTAGGGAAATCTGGTTGTCCAAGTGTTAAGGAAACAACATCTTGATAATGAGCGACAAGGTTAAAAAACTGGCGAATACCAGAAATCTGAATATCTTTTACTTGTGGATTAATCACAGTGAATCATTCCTTTCAATTATAAGCTTATGTAGAATTATATATGGAGAGAGAAGGGATGGGAACAAAAATTTTATTCTGTTCTCAAAAGTAAGAATGTACATTTCATACTAGTGAATCTCTGTGGTATAATTTTCGTAATCAATGGAAAGAAGAGTGGATAGAATGATTAAATTTGTGAAAACGAAAATAATTATTTTAAAGATATTGACGCTGAATATAACCGTTGTTTAGTTCAAACCCAACCTATGTTTTTTATTGCAGAGAATGTAAAAGGAATGTGGATATTAGGTAAAGGTGAAGTATGTAAGCAAATTGTCGAAGATTTTTCAGCAGTAGGATATAATGTGTATCATAAATTAGTGGATGCTCGTAGTTATGGTGTTCCGTAGACTAGAGAAAGGGTATTTCTTGTTGATGAGAACAGTTGATTAATATAGTGATAGTGTAAGATTTTTTATAAGGAGGCAACATTTTGAAAAAAATAGGACTTGTAATCATATTATGTAGCATGACCATGACCATGTTATCTGCTTGTTCGGGGGAGGAAGAAATTCTTATTGGTGTACAAGTTCCATTGAGTGGTAAAGAAGCGAAAGTCGGTAAAGGAATGGAAAATGCCACACAACTTGCAGTAAATGAAATAAATGAGCAAGGTGGAATTAATGATAAGAAGATTAAATTAAGCATAAAAGATGATGCGTGTAATAAAGAAACGGGAACAACAATAGCAAGGGAATTTATTTCAGAAAAGGTACTATTGGTAGTTGGTGGTTATTGTTCAGATTCAACTACTTCAGGTGCATATGTGTATCATGCGAATAGTATTCCGATGGTTGTCACGGCAACAAATTCCGATAATTTGGCAGAAGTTGGATTTAATGATACCTTTCTTTTAGATGGGACGGCTCTTCAACAAGCGAAAGTGACAATGGATTATATACTTAACAAGAAACAGAGTAAAAAACTTGCGATTGTTTATGAGGATGGTGCTGCTTCAAAAAATTTAGCAGAAATTACAAAAGAAACAATTCAAGAAAATGGTGGGAAAGTAGTTGTTTTTTCAAAAGTTGAGGGAGAAGCAACTGATTTCAAAGAAGTTATCACAAACGTAAAACAAGCAGTACCCGATATGACTTATTTTGTGGGCTATCCTAAAACAAGTGGCTTGTTTGCAGTACAGTTCAAACAACAAATTGGGAGTACGCTCTTATTTAGTAATGGGGCAAATGACAAAATATTTATTGAAACTGCTGGAAAAAATGCGGAAGGAACGCTTGTCACGATGACGACACCAATACAACAATTGCCAAAACCAAGCGTATTTATCCAAAACTACAAAAAACAATACAAAGAAAATCCAGACGAATTTGCCACTCGCCAGTATTACGGGGTAAAAATAGTTGCAGATGCTTTAAAACGAGCTAATTCTACAGGGATAAGAAAAATAACAGAATCACTACAACAAACAGAATTAGAAAAATTGACAGAGCAAGTTTCCTTTACCTTTGGGAATATATCGTCTGCTCCACAGTTTAAGGTTTTTCAAGTAAGTAATGGGGAATTTGTACTAGTTAAGTAACTGGGACATGAATAATAGAGATTTGTGGATTGGAATAATTTTATCGGCTATAGTTTGAGAAAAAGTGAGGAAGGGACAAAAGGATAAAAAACATCCTGATTGTCCCTTCCTTGTTATTTTAAAAATATCATATACAAAATTCCGACAATATGGTATATAATTATTGGTGTAAGAATTTTCAATATAGGATAGGAAGGGGAGAATGTGATGGGATTGATGAAGAAGGCAGGACTTAGTATCGCTTTGTTTAGTATGGTAGCTTTATCCGCTTGTGGTGGAGGAACAGATACAGCTAAAAGTGGTGATAAAGAGGTCAGTGGATCAGTTAGTGAAGAAATTTTGGTAGGTTTACAGTTTCCGTTAAGTGGAAATGAAGCAAAAATGGGAGAAGATATGCAAAATGCCGCTAAAATGGCAGTAGAAGAAATTAATGGTGCTGGTGGAATTGATGGTAAGAAATTGGCATTAGTTGCTCAAGATGATGCATGTGACCCACAAACAGCAACGGCGGCTGCAAATAAATTAGTTTCACAAAATGTAACAGCAGTTGTCGGTGGTTATTGTTCTGGAGCAACCATTCCTGTAGTTGGAGTCTATCATTCTAACGGAATTCCAATGGTTGTCACAGCAGCAAACTCTCAAAAAATTGCTGACCAAAAATTTCAAGAAATTTTTATGATTAATGGAACGACTGTGCACCAAGGAAAAGCAGCAATGGATTATATGATGAATAAAAAAGGTGCAAAAAAAATTGCAATTATCCATGATAACTCTGGATTTGCAAAAGATTTAGCAGAAATTACGAAGAAAGAAATTACGGATAATGGCGGAGAAGTTGTTGTCTTTGATGCAGTAAATCCAGATGAAACAGACTTTTCTTCACTTGTATCTAAATTAAAGCAAGCAAAACCAGATGCAACATATTGGACAGCTTATTACAAAGCAGGTGGATTGTTCATTAAGCAATTTAAACAACAAGGCGTTTCGGGCATCGTTGGTGTTGGAGATGGTGCAAACGACAAAACATTAATTGACATCATTGGAAAAGATGCGGCAGAAGGGACATTTATTACCATGACACCATCCGCTGAGTTTTTACCTGAAGGAAAAGCATTTGTAGATGCGTATAAAGCGAAATTTAATGCAGAGCCAGGGCCATATTCTGCTCTTCAATACGATGGAATTAAAGTATTAGCGGATGCCATTAAGCGGGCAGGCTCTACAGATAAAGCAAAAATTGTCGAAGCGTTAAAACAAACAGACTTCAAAGCATTAACAAGCCAAGTTTCGTTTGCGGAGGATCACACATTAAAAAATACGAATTTCAGAATATTCCAAGTAAAAGGTGGAACTTTTGCACCAGCAGAATAGTAGTGAAAAGATGATTAATAGGTAGGACAAATTATCTTTTGCGGAAGCTTTGCAAAATAAGCAGTCCGTAGTAGGAATTGTTTTTATAGCATTTGTGAAATTATGCGGAAAAAGGTTAGGAGAAATTTTTTAATTAGCCAATGAAAAAATGATGACGCTTATTAGAGGCAAGCTAGGAGTTTTTGAAACAGTATAATTAAAAATTAGCCATTGAACTTTCCGCACAATAAGTGAAACTGCTATAAACGGTGAGTGACTGAATTGGATGATATTTATTCTGATTCGGTCACTTCCTTAGTCTATGTTTTTAAGGGGTGAAAAAATGGCTCAATTAACAATGGATGTTTTTGTTCAACAATTTATAAACGCTTTGATTGTTGGTTCGTTTTATGCGTTAATTGCTCTTGGTTATTCCATGGTCTATGGGATTATTAAACTATTAAACTTTGCTCATGGTGATTTATTTATGGTTGGAGCATTTGTTGGGTATACGGTACTCGCAACGTTAACTGGAACACAGTCAAGTGTATTAGGCATATTTGCCGCTTTTCTTATCTCAATGATTGTAACGGGACTATTTGGGATGGGAATGGAGCGAGTTGCCTACCGTCCACTTCTTGGTGCTCCAAGGCTGTCAATATTAATTACAGCAGTAGGAATGTCACTTGTCCTAGAAAATGGAGTCATGGCGATATATGGAGCAAAGCCGTATATTATGCCAGTTACATTACCAATGGATGGTTTTACACTTTTGGGAGCAAATATTACGTATGCCCAAATTGGAATTATTGTTGTTTCTGCCGTTTTAATGCTATGTTTAGAGTTTTTTATTCGCCGAACTATTTATGGAAAAGCGATGCGAGCGATTGCTATTGATCAGACGGCTTGTAATTTAGTTGGTGTAAATGTTAAAAAAATTATTTCTATTACTTTCTTTGTTGGTTCTTCTCTTGCGGCAGCGGCTGGAATGATGAATGCGATGTATTATGGAAGTATTACGTTTATGATGGGATTTATTTTTGGTTTAAAAGCATTTACAGCGGCTGTTATTGGGGGAATTGGAAATATTCGTGGTGCGGTGCTTGGTGGACTGCTACTAGGCGTACTTGAAACATTTGGCACATATATGATTGGTAGTGAGTGGAAAGATGTATTTGCTTTTATTATTTTAATTATTTTACTCGTATTGAAACCAACTGGTATTTTAGGCGAGAAAGTTACGGAAAGGATGTAAGGGGATGAAAAAATCATATAAATTTATTGCTCTCTTATGTATTTTTGCTTTTGCGTTGACTTTGCCATTGTATGCAGGGCCCTATTGGTTAGATGTTGGTTTTCTTGCGGTATTTTATGTTGTTCTCGGACTTGGACTGAATATTGTTGTAGGTTATGCTGGTTTACTTGATTTAGGTTATTCGGCATTTTTTGCTGTGGGAGCGTACACAACAGGAATTTATATGACAGAATACAATGGGAATTTTCTTATTGGATTTGTGCTTAGTGGACTATTTGCGGCATTATCGGGCTTTATTATTGGTGCACCTACATTACGTTTGCGTAGTGATTATTTGGCAATTGTCACATTAGGATTTGGAGAAATTGTACGAATTTCAGCAAAGAATTTTGATTTCACTGGTGGAGCATCGGGAATATATGGTATTTTGAGTCCGTTTCCAAATGTAATGACTATCGGTGGTATCACGATAAATAATTTAAGTTATTCTTATTGGGCGATTCTTGCCTTGGCTGTTATAGCGATGATTTCTTCCAGAAATTTAACGCATTCGAGAATTGGTCGGGCATGGGCGTATATTCGTGAAGATGAAGATGCGGCTGAAGCGATGGGAGTCAATCGTGTGCGAGTGAAACTAGCAGCTTATTCAACAGGAGCGATGTTTGGTGGACTAGCTGGTTCTATTTTTGCAGTAAAAATGACAGCGATTGCTCCAGAAAGTTTTAACTTTATGCAATCGGTTATGATTCTACTTGCTGTTGTTTTAGGTGGGATTGGTCGAATTTCTGGTGTTATTATTGGGGCAGTTCTCGTTATTATTATTCCAGAATTGTTACGGGATGTAGATAAATTCGTTAATTTAGGCTTAGATATTGACCGTTATCGTTTCCTTGTATTCGGTGTTGCTCTTGTATTTCTAATGATTTTCCGACCACAAGGGTTAGTTCCAGAAAGCCAAGAGAAGGAGTGAGAGATTTGGCAATCATTGAAGTAAAAGATTTAACGTTGCAATTTGGTGGTTTAACAGCAATTAGTGACTTGAGTTTTGAAATTCCTGAGAATACTATTATGAGTGTTATTGGACCAAATGGGGCAGGGAAAACGAGCTTATTTAATATGATTACTGGTTTCTATACACCAACAAAAGGCGAAATTTTATTTTGTGGAAAAAGTATTCTCAGAAAAAAACCAAGCAAAATTACAAGCCTAGGCATGGCACGAACATTTCAAAATTTGCGGGTGTTTCCGAATCTAACAACACTTGAAAATGTCATGGCTGGAATGCACTCGAATACAAAACAAGGTGTGTTTGGAGCGTTGCTTCGTTTTCCGAGCCAACGAAAAGAAGAACAACTCATTAAAGATGTAGCCAAGCAGTGTATCGAATTTGTTGGAATCGAAAAATATATGCACCGTAAAGCAAAAAATTTGCCGTATGGTGCACAGCGGTACTTAGAAATCGCCAGGGCACTAGCAATTCAGCCAAAAGTTTTATTTTTGGACGAGCCAGCGGCAGGTTTTAATTTTAATGAAAAGCAAGATTTAATTGCTCTTATTCGTCGAATTAAAGATGTATACAGTATTCCGGTGGTGTTAATTGAACATGATATGGGGCTTGTAAATGTTGTTTCGGAAACAGTGCTTGTCTTAAACTACGGGAAAAAATTAGCAGAAGGCACGCCAGATGAAGTGTTAAGCAATCCTCAAGTAATTGAAGCCTATATTGGTAAAGATGATGATGAGGAGGAAATCGGATGAGTGTACTTGAAGTGAAAAATATCAAAAGTTTTTATGGGAAAATTCAAGCGGTCAAAGATGTAACTTTAACCGTAAATGAAGGGGAAATTGTTGCATTACTTGGAGCAAATGGGGCAGGAAAAAGTACAATTCTCAAAACAATTTCTAGCATCATCCGTCCTAAAGAAGGTTCAATAGAATTCCTAGGAGAAAACATTTCTAAGAAATCTCCACACAGAATTGTAGAACGAGGTCTTGTTCACGTTCCAGAAGGTAGACGGATTTTTGGTGCATTAACAGTAACGGAGAATTTAGAACTTGGTGCATTCACTAAAAGAAAAGATACCGCAAAAAATATCGACATGGTATGTCAATTATTTCCTCGCCTTGCCGAAAGACGTTCACAAATGGGAGGAACGCTTAGTGGTGGGGAGCAACAAATGTTAGCAATCGGGCGGGCGTTAATGGCAGAGCCAAAACTCTTAATGCTAGATGAACCATCTATGGGACTTGCTCCGATTATTGTCATTGACATTATGAAAATTATTAAGCAAATTAATAGAGAGAAAAAAACAGCAATTTTGTTAGTGGAACAAAATGCAAAATCAGCGTTAAAACTTGCTCACCGTGGTTATGTCCTAGAAACAGGAGAAATCACATTAGAAGATACCGCAGAAAATTTAAAGCAAAATGATAGTATTGTCAAAGCCTATTTAGGTGTTCATGCTCATTAAACATAGAAATTTGTTCATGTAATAAAGGTGAAGTATTGGGATTATTTTCCAGTGATTCACCTTTATTATTATTTTCCTTCAGAATGTTAAAAAATATATCTGAAATATATAGATATTCTTTGTGAACACGATACAGCATATTTTGAAAGCAGGATACTTTTTTACAAAAGCACCGACAGATTTTGAGAATATTACAGCCACCAATTTATACATTATCAGTAGTGCTTAAACTATGGACGTAATCAAAACTCAAATAGGGGGTTTTTGGATGGCGAAGAACTGGGGCGTAGATTCAGCTGCTAAAGTAACTCAGCAACTGTTGACGTGTGTGAGAAATAAACTAGGTAATCCGATTGCTTGGGGAAGATATTTAACAACTGTACCGAATGTATCGGATGGATTGTCACCGACTGAAATTAATTTCCTGCACGGTGAACAGATAAAAATTATGCCAATCTATAATAATTTTAAAGAAGCTATTGGATATAAATCGGGTCAACTTGTCGCAAGAAACACCGTATATCAGGCACGTAAATTAGGAATTCCTAAAGGGAAAGTATTATTTGCCAATATCGAGGATTATTTTCATATAGATGCCGAGTGGATAAAAGCATTTGCTCATACGATTTATCCAACAGGATATAGATCAGGAATGTATGCAAATATGGTCAAAATTTCTGATGCGTATTGTGAAGCGGTAAGGGAAGATAATTTTGTCAGTGAACAAATGATTCTTTGGAGTTCAACCCCTAGACCAGGGACAACAAAACAGTCTTTAGCACCAGTATTTAAACCAACAAAATTACCTTGTAAGGCAAATA
This sequence comes from Caryophanales bacterium, assembly GCA_031546705.1. GTDB lineage: Bacteria > Bacillota > Bacilli > Bacillales > JAVBJX01 > JAVBJX01. The sequence goes on along the minus strand of JAVBJX010000032.1, from coordinate 10,553 downwards.
TTTGGGCTTGGCAGTATGGCAGAGATGCAAAAGAGTGTGCCGTAGATACTAATTTACTTGACAGCCGTGTGATATCCTATTTATATTAAGATAGCATAGAATAAAATTTCCCTTTTCTCTTTATAGAAAAAGTAATATAATAAAAGTAAAGTACTCATGAAGGAAGGGCGTTGTAAATGGATAAAGATAGAGGCATTTTGCTTGAGAGTGGTACAAATGAACTGGAGATTGTGGAATTTGGAATTGCAAAGAATCGTTTTGGAATCAATGTTATTAAAGTAAGGGAGATTATTAATCCTGTTTTGGTAACGCCAGTTCCTCATTCTCACCCGCATGTAGAAGGTATTCTTGAGCTTCGTGGTGAGGCATTACCAGTTATCAATATAGCAGCTTCTCTAGGCTTCCCTGATTCAGTAGATCAAAGTCAAGATAAATTTATCGTTTCTGAATTTAACAAACAAAAAGTTGTGTTCCGTGTACATAGCGTGACGCAAATCCATCGTATTTCATGGACACAAATTGAAAAACCATCACAAATGTATCAAGGATTGGATACACAAATCATTGGTGTTATCAAAATGAATAGCCAAATGCTTCTTCTTCTTGACTTTGAGAAAATTGTTTTGGATATTAATCCAGAAGCAGGTATTAATGTAGGGCAAGTGAAAAAATTAGGTGAGCGTGATCGCTCGGACAAACGAATTGTTGTTGCCGAAGATTCTGCGTTACTTCGTAAATTAATTCATGATACATTAGGTGAAGCAGGTTATGTTCTTGTTGACTTCTTTGAGAACGGACAAGAGGCACTTAACTATTTAGGTACTGTTGCCGATAGAGGGGGAGATGTGACGAAACATGTCCAACTGGTTATTACAGATATCGAAATGCCACAAATGGATGGACATCATTTAACTCGCCGAATTAGAGAAGATAATCGTATATCTCATCTGCCAATTATTATTTTCTCCTCCTTGATTACAGAAGAACTTCGTCATAAAGGGGAAAGAGTTGGAGCGAATGCCCAAGTAAGTAAACCAGAAATTGGAGAACTTATTAAAACAATTGATACAATCATTTTATAAACAAATAGAGGTTGACGATTTATCGTCAACCTCATAGAATAGAAGAACTGTTTAGTATCGGGAGTTAAAGCGTCTAGCGTTAACCTCCGTTTCTTCTTTTATGCCTGTAAACTGCTGCAACATAGCTTTTGCTTTAAAGATGGACATTTTGTTGTTTGGATTTCGGTAAGAGTCATCGAGATTTCCGAGATGGGGCAGTTGAAAATCTTCTTTTACTGGTGGAAGATGAAAGTAATAATTTCCTGCCAAAACAAGTACATCTGAGCGTTGTTGACTAAACTTAGGGTTTTTGGAGAAGTGCAAACCTACCTTTTTTGCTGTTCCCTCTTTGAGCATTTTTTCGAGTGCTGTTTTTTTGAGGAGATATAGATGTGAAGGGTTGGGCGCAGTTTTGGCGTGACGATTCACTGTAAAAATGGCACAAGTAATTGAATCAATACATACTTCATTCATTGGTGAAGCTCCTTTCTATATGTGTCAATTTCCATATTAAACTTAACTTCAAGACGTTGCAATAGGTAACGGTCTCTTTTTTAAATACATTTCGTAAAAATAACGTGCTCATTTTAGATAAATACGTTAAAAATAGGTAAAACTATTTTTAAACTGTGGAAATGGGCTTTACTACAATACATTGTAAAAAAAAGGATGAGGAAAATATGGAAGAAAAACAAGCGATTATTGATATTGGCTCTAACTCGATTCGATTGGCTATATATGAACGATTTAAAGGGAAAATACGAGAAGTTGAAAATGTGAAAGTTGTGGCTCGTCTACGTTCTTATTTGGACGAAAACAAAATATTAACTGAGGCAGGAAAGAAAATTTTAATTGATACGTTGTTATCATTTCAAAATATTACTCGTCACCATCGGATTGAAAATGTTCGATGTGTCGCAACAGCAACGATTAGACAGGCGGTAAATCAAGCAGAACTGGTATCACTTGTTTCTGAAAAAACCGATTTTACGATGCGAGTTATTTCTGAATATGAAGAAGCATATTACGGTTTTCTAGCGGTCATTACTTCCACAAGCGTGACGGAAGGGATTACGATTGATCTTGGTGGTGGTAGCACAGAAGTGACGTATTTCAAGAATCGTGTTCTGTTAGAGTATCATAGCTTTCCATTCGGATCGGTATCATTAAAGAAAGATTTCGTTGCTGGTGATTTACCGACACAAGAGGAATTGGAAAAAATCAAGGAGTTTTTAGATAGTCAACTACAAATATTGCCGTGGCTAAAAAATAGAAAATTACCGATTGTTGCAATTGGTGGAAGTGCCCGCAATCTTGTGAAAATTCATCAAGCATTAAACAATTATCCACTCCAGAGCACACATCAATACGAAATGGATGATTTTAGTATTCAAGAGGTGCAAGAGCATATAACATCATTACCTTTTGAGAAACTACAACAAGTGCAAGGGTTATCGAGTGATCGAGCAGACATTATTATCCCTGCTTTTACCGTATTTTCTAGTCTTTATTCTGTTGTTCGTGCAACACACTTCATTCTTAGTATTAAGGGGCTACGTGATGGTGTTTTTTATGATGAATTTATTCGGGTAGGGGAAACAATGCTTTTGCCAAGTGAAATGGATGAAAAATTTTATGAGCTTGGGAAAGACTACGATGTAAATATCGAGCATGTGCTTCATACGACCCAAATTGCAACTGAATTATTTGAGCATTTTCGTTGTAAAGGCTTATATTCTCCGCTCGGAAGTAGTGACATTGCGGATGTAAAAAGGGCGGCACAAGTATTTTATTTAGGGCAATATGTCGATGGAGTAGCAAGCAGTCAACATACTTTCTATATTTTGACGCATCGTACTATTGAAAGCCTTAGACATATTGAACGTGTGAAACTTGCACTCTTGGCATCGTTTAAAAACAAGACAACATTTAAACAATATATTGAGCCTTTTTCTGAATGGTTTACACCAAAGGAACGTAGGAAAATTCTCTTTCTTGGTGCACTTCTTAAGTTTGCTTATAGTTTAGATGGTACGAAACAAAAGATCGTGCGTCATAGCCATTTAGAAGATAATGGGAAGGTGCTTCGGATTCATTTGTACTGCACCCACCAAGCACATATGGAAAAACTGCAAGCTGAGAAACATAAGAAACATTTGGAGAAAGCAGTTAAACGAAATATTGAACTATGTTTCCACTATCACAGACAAGAAACTGCATATTAAGAAAAAGGCGGGGCAGATGCCCTGCCTTAACTACTATCTAATTTTTTTCTTATCTTTTTCCTCAGTTAAATCGTATTCATCATCATGAAGATTGTCAAAGGCAATGTGGGCACGTCCAGCAATTAATGGATCAATTGGTCCGATACGGTCCATATCTTTTCCTGAATAAGGAAGTTTGTGAAGAATGTATCTCATTGCATTTAGACGAGCACGTTTTTTGCAATCGGAACGAATAACAGTCCATGGTGCATCTGCTGTATCTGTATGAGAGAACATTACTTCTTTCGCACGAGTGTAGTCATCCCATTTGTCTAGGGAAGCAACATCTACTGGGCTAAGTTTCCACTGTTTCAATGGATGTCCTTCACGAGATTTGAAACGTCTGCGTTGTTCTGCACGACTGACGGAGAACCAGAATTTAATTAAGTGAATGCCACTGTTAACAAGATGACGCTCAAATTGTGGTACTTGACGCATGAACTGCTTGTACTCATCTTTTGAACAGAAACCCATTACACGCTCAACACCCCCACGATTGTACCAAGAACGGTCAAATAAAACCATTTCTCCTCTTGTAGGTAAGTGTTGAATATAGCGTTGGAAATACCATTGTCCACGTTCTTCTTCTGTTGGCTTTTCAAGGGCAACAACACGAGCTCCACGAGGATTAATATGTTCCATTACACGTTTAATTGTACCACCTTTACCTGCTGCGTCACGACCTTCAAAAATAATAACGACTTTTTGACCAGTTTCTTTTACCCATGCTTGCAGTTTCAATAGTTCTGCTTGCAGGCGGAATTTTTGTTTTTCGTAATTTCTGCGTGACATGCGATGACGGTATGGATACTCTCCATCACGCCAGCCTTGTGCTAATTCATCATCAGGGTTAACTGATTTCTTCTTCCTAACTGTACCAGTTAAAAAGCCCTGTAATGCAATACGAATAGCTTCTGCTTCATCTTGAGATGTTCCGTCCAATGCTGTTTCTAATGCTTCAACAAATTTATCTGTGCTTTTGTTTGCTGCACGAACTAAAGTGTCAGAGAGTTCTGTACTATTAATCTCGTTAGCTGCATCCATTTTTTTAGAAACAACATAATCTTCTACTTCTTGTGCTCTATCAGTAGTTTTCGCAGCTTCTGCGGCTTTTTCAAGAACTTCTGTAGCAGCAGCTTCTTGCGTGCCAGTTTCGATTTCTTTGACGATATCTTGAACAGGTTTTCTTCTTCCTCTTGTTTGAGGAGTTTTACGTTCACTCATTAAATTACCACCTTTCAAATCTTCTACACATTACTATTCTACTATATGATAGTTTAACTGCCAATGGGTTATATTGTTTTTTTTTGATTTTTATAGAATAAAAGAGGAAATGTGGTATTTTTTTGTCGGAAATTGTAATTTTCATACAAATGCATAGAGATTTTTTCTATGAATTACTTTTTTTTACTTGGGGATAATAAGATAGAGGTGATCATTAATGAATATAGGTTTGATTATTAGTGCCGTTCTTTGTGGGATTGGTCTTGTTGGTACGATTGTTGTCGGAAGAAAACAAAGACATCAACAAGTAAACACATATGTCCATGGAAGTATTGAACGGCATCCAGTCCTCTTGAATCCAATTTTTATTTCTTATTTGGTAATGTTTCTTGTGTTTGCAGGAATTGTTTTATATATGACTTATACGTCTAATTGGTAATATTCTATGCCTTTTTATTTACATTTTCTCCAAATATTGATACAGTGTATTCTGAAGCAAAGTGAGTACTGTTTTTTTAGGAGGGACACATATGTCACAGTTAGTAAAAATTATTAGTCGTCTTGAAAGTTTGCAGGCAACTGAAACAACAGACGAGCCACCACAACGTAACTTTGAAGTGAATGGCGACAAAAAATGCACAGTAACGTATCATGACAAAACGAAAATGTTTGTATTAGAGACGTTTCACAAAGGTGAAAAGCCAAAATCATATCAATTTGATAATATTGATATGATTGCTATCGAGATTTTTGATTTACTGAGCTAAAAATGAGTCGATGGGGCTAAGCCCTATCGACTCATTTTTACATTAAATAAGGTTCTACTTTTTTTTGCAATGTAGATAAATTTGTCGCAAGAGTATGGTACATTTCTTTGACAGTTGTATTATCAGTTTGCAAGGAAAATAATTCTAGATCTGCTTGGCATTTTTTTATTTCTGCAAATAGAAGTGCTTTTTCTTGTGGTTCTGCCACTTGGATTTTGTCATCATATAAATCATACGTAAATTGCCCGTATGCATCAATTTCTCCGTAGAATACATTGTCTAAAGTAACTTCCGCTTTACTTAGTTCATTGTGTAGCCACGCCCGATTTAATCCCGTTTCCCCAAGTGGGGCATCCAGAATCGTTCCATCCATAATAACTGTTTGTGGTTCTGATTCATTAGCTACAACCATACGTAAATCTTTTGGGGTTAAGGGTTGCATTTCTTTTTTTAATAGGATATTAAGATCTCCTGTTGGTTCGAGTAAGGCAAATTCAACATCGGCTACTTTAAATATATTTTTGCTACGAAGCTGGGTCAGTAGTTCATCAATCGTATACATTTCCTTCTTCAAATTGTCTTCTAATATTTTTCCATCTTTAATAAAAACAGTAGCTTTTCCCTCCACAAAATCTCGCACCGTTTTACTTTTTATTGCCAAAAAGCCAAAACCAAGTGGAATAATTGTCCAAACAAGTAAGCTGTATATACCATGAAAAATATTTGTTTCTAGCCCCGTTGATATTTCTGCGGAAATACTACCAATAGTAATACCAGTAACGTACTCGAAAAAAGATAGTTCGGATATTTGCTTTTTACCAAGCATTTTTGTCATGGAAAATAATAAAATGACAAATAATATAGAACGAAGAACAATTTGTAGCCACTCAGGCATCTTTTTTACCCCCTGTATTGTGGTTCTTCAAATTCTAATGTACTTACTCTATGTGTTAGTTCAGAAATCATTGTATCAATTTCTAGCATAGATTCATGAAAAATTTGTTTTGTTGTCTCATCACGAGATTTTAATGCCAGACTTTGGAAGCTTGCTTGAATGTGTTTTAAACTGGAGAGTGATTGTTTTACTTGTTTTCCGACTGTCATAATTTACTCCTTTACTATGCTTATTTAGTATGTAGAGAGGGGAGAGCCAACCAGAGTAAACTCTGTTTGACTCCCCATTTTTCTATTGGTTATATTGCGGTTCTTCTTGCATTACTTCTGTAACACGTGGATTGAGGCTGTCAATGATTGTTTGTGTTTGTTGTGCCGCTGTTTTGTACAGTTGTTTTGCACCTTGATTATCTGTAGCAAGTGAAAATCCTTCTAAGCTTGCTTGGGCACTTTTCAGTCCTGAAACAGTTTGTTTTAATTGGTTAATAACAGTCATTTTATTTCCTCCTTAAGTTGAAAATCGTTTCTTAGTATGAGAAATTTTCTTAGAAAATATGCAAGGATGGGTCATCGGCGTGAAGAATACCCAGACGACCCATCCTCGTGTTTAGAAATGGTTGCTGAAATCTAAGAAAATAAAAACACCTAAAATTATACAGCCAGTGACGATAGAGCTCGCTAATTTATTTTTCTCCGTTCTGTCCACTCCTTGTTTTAAAAAATTCCTCCCTCTATTCTTATTGTACGTAATCATGTATCATTAGGAAATAAAGATATTTTTTTATCAATTAATAAGGGGAACTTATGAGGCGGAAAAATGCAACGATTTGAAAGTGAAATGTTAATTACTTTAGCAGAAGAATTGAATATGAGAAAAGCAGCAGAGAAATTGTTTGTCACTCAACCAGCGTTATCACAAAGGCTACAAACAATTGAACAACGGTTTAATTCTATTCTTTTTCTTCGCTCAACAAAAGGGTTACATTTAACACCAGCTGGGGAGAAGATAGTAGAATTAGCGAAAAGAATGTTACAAGAAGAGGAAGAAGTACGTGAACAACTAAAACAATTACAAGGCTTCGGCACATTGTCACTGGCGGTAGCTTCGATTGTTGCTCAGTATTGGTTACCACGAAAATTAAAACGCTTATTGCAATTCGCACCAAACATTGATATTTCTTTAACAACAGGCTGGAGTAGTGAAATGCTTGGGCTTATGCGTAATCGTTCAGCACAGCTTGGCATAATTCGTGGAGAAGTAACATGGCATGGCTGGAAGCAGAGATTACATGACGATCCTTTTTACCTCGTGTCACCAAGTATTAAAAGCTTAAGTCAAGTGAGCGAAACAACATTACCATTCATTCGCTTTCACAGTGATTCTTCCTATGACGATTACATTCAAAATTGGTGGTTTGAAACATTTCAAAAATTGCCCAAAAAAACAATTGTAGTTGACCAAATTGAAACGTGTAAACAGTTAGCCTATCATGGTGTTGGTTATACAATTTTGCCAGAAAGTACAATTGGAGAAGAAGGAATCGAAAAAATTCCGCTGTTCACGGCAAATGGTGAAAAGTTTATTCGAGAAACGGTATTAATTGCTGAAGAAACAGTATTACAATTAGATCAAGTTCAGCAATTTGTTAAGATTTTATTAGAAAAATAGCATTTACTTACTGCACTGTTACAGGTATGATAAAATAAATATAAGGAGGTTTTATTAATGAAAAAAATGGACGCACATGAAATTATTGCTTTTATTTCAAATAGCAAAAAGAAAACACCAGTGAAAGTATATGTAAGAGGAACTTTGGACGGTGTTGATTTTGGAGGAATTCAGCATTTTATGATGAATGGTACAGGTGTATTATTCGGAGAGTGGGAAGAAGTTTCTGCATTTTTAGAAACACACAAAGAAAACATAGAAGATTATGTAGTGGAAAATGATTGTCGTAATTCAGCAATTCCACTGTTAGATATGAAAAATATTAAAGCACGAATTGAACCAGGAGCAATTATTCGTGACCAAGTAGAAATCGGTGATAATGCAGTCATTATGATGGGAGCCATCATTAATATTGGGGCATCTATTGGTGAGGGCACAATGATTGATATGGGAGCGATACTTGGCGGACGAGCAACAACAGGAAAGAACTGTCATGTGGGGGCAGGAGCGGTACTTGCAGGCGTAATTGAACCACCATCAGCAGAACCAGTAGTATTAGAAGATGATGTCCTTGTTGGGGCAAATGCGGTTGTTTTAGAAGGTGTACGAGTTGGCAAGGGAGCAGTTGTAGCCGCAGGAGCAATTGTCACAGACAATGTACCACCATACACAATTGTTGCAGGTGTACCAGCAAGAGTGATTAAAACAGTCGATGACAAAACGAGATCAAAAACAGAAATTATCCAAGCACTTCGTCAACTGTAAAGTGAGGAGAGAAATGGAATGGCTACCGAAACATTTATAAATATTCGCCGTGATTTACATAAAATTCCCGAACTAGGGTTTAAAGAATTTAAGACACAAGCATACATACTTGCTTATTTAGATACATTACCATCGGAACGAATTTCAGTAGAAACGTGGGAAACAGGTATTTTTGTTAAAGTACACGGAGTAAATCCAACAAAAATTATTGCTTACCGCACAGACATGGATGGACTGCCTATAGATGAACAAACGGAGCTACCATTTCACTCAGAACACGATGGGTGTATGCACGCCTGTGGTCATGACTTGCACATGAGCATTGCACTTGGTGTATTAACTCATTTTGTTTCCGAACCAGTTCAAGATGATTTATTATTTATTTTTCAGCCTGCTGAAGAAGGTCCAGGCGGGGCAGAGCCGATGTTAGAGAGTGAAGCGATGAAAAAATGGATGCCTGATTCTATTATTGCTCTACATATTGCTCCAGAGTATCCACTCGGAACAATTGCGACAAAGCCTGGGCTTCTATTTGCTAATACGTCCGAGTTATTTATTGATTTAAAAGGAACTGGTGGTCATGCGGCATTTCCGCACAATGCCAATGACATGATTGTTGCTGCTTGTTCCTTAGTAATGCAACTACAAACCATTGTCGCAAGAAATGTCAATCCATTAGAAAGTGTTGTCATTACGATTGGAAAAATTACAAGTGGAACTGCCCAAAATATTATTGCTGAAACAGCACGTTTAGAAGGCACAATTCGTACTTTTTCTAAAGAGTCAATGAATCATGTGAAATCACGGATTGAAGCACTTGTCAGTGGCGTGGAGCAAGGTTTTTCATGTGTTGCAACAATTAATTACGGAAGTATGTATGAACAAGTGTGGAATAATGAAGAATTGACGAATGAATTTCTGCAATTTGTTGATAATGATGAAGATGTGTTTGCCATTCGTTGTAAGGAAGCAATGACGGGAGAAGATTTTGGTTATATGGTTGCAAAAATCCCAGGGTTTATGTTTTGGTTAGGCGTAGACTCACCATATGGTTTACATCACGCCAGACTCACACCAAATGAAAAAGCAATTGATATTGCTATTCGACTTGTTGCTGCTTATTTAGACAAGAAAGCAAATGAATCGACTAACGGCTAAAAAAATGATAAGCTAAACAGCAATTATTAAAAGTTAGGGAGGAATTACACATATGGCTGAACGTACAGTAGGACTACCAGCTCCACAGTTTGAATTAGAAGCATTACTAGCAAATGGAGATTTTGGTACAGTATCACTAAAAGAAATAATGAATCAAGGGAAATGGACAGTTCTTTTCTTCTATCCATTAGATTTTACATTTGTATGTCCAACAGAAATCATTGCGATGTCTGATCGCTATGAAGATTTTAAAAAACTAAATGCTGAAGTAATTGGTGTTTCAACAGACTCTAAATTCTCTCACTTAGCATGGACAAATGCTGGGCGTAATGAAAATGGAATTGGCAAAATTAATTATTCACTAGGTGCTGACACAACGCACAAAGCAGCTCGTGATTATGGCGTATTAATCGAAGAAGAAGGTATTGCTCTTCGTGGCACGTTCATTATTGATCCAGATGGAGTTATGATGTACGAAGCAGTGTTCCATAACAATATTGGTCGTAATGTAGACGAAATGCTTCGTGTTCTCCAAGCATTACAATCAGGCGGTCTATGCCCGATTAACTGGAGATCTGGACAAGCAACACTATAAAAAAAGCACCCCGAATTTAAAGTGTACCCTTTGTCAAGGACAATTTAAAAAAAGGCTAGGCAGCATGATTGAGATGATCTCTGTACTGAACAGGGGTCATCTTATTTAAATTCCACTGGTATCTATAGTAGTTATAATAAGTCATATAACTTTTAA
>JAVBJX010000036.1:0-56043 GCA_031546705.1 Caryophanales bacterium | reverse complement strand
AAGAAACTTCTTTAATTTGTGTAGCTACTAATTGAACTGCTTGTTGGATTTGTTCAAATGATGTTCCTGTTGTATGAACCATCTTAATTCCATCAGAAACTTCATTTGTTGCAAACTTCATTGAATCAACGGCTTTATTCGTTTCTTCTTGGATATTTGTGATTAAACTAGAGATTTTTTGAGCTGATTCACCTGATTGTTCAGCCAGTTTTCGTACTTCATCTGCCACAACCGCAAATCCTTTTCCATGCTCTCCTGCACGCGCCGCTTCAATTGCTGCATTTAATGCGAGTAGATTCGTTTGATTAGCAATTCCTGTAATAACTCCAACAATTTCTCCGATTTCAGCAGAACGTTCTCCGAGTCCCGTTACAACTCCACCTAAATCTTCAATCGCATTACTAATAGAGCTCATTTGTTTTACCACTGTTTGAATAGATTCATTTCCTTTTTGTGAACGGTCAGATGCTTGAATAGATGCATTAGACACAGCATCTGCATTTGTTCCTATATTATGAATACTTCTTGACATAGTTGATAATGTATGAATAGCATCTTCTACGCTTTTCATTTGTTGACTACTACCATACGCTACTTGTTGAATATTTTTGGCAACACTTTCGCTTGATTGAATAGATTGATCTGTATTATTTGCTAGCTCTGATGAAACACCCGAAACTTCATTAGCTGCATTTATAATATCTGTTATTAACTTTTGAAGCTGTTTTCTCATTTCATTATAAGACTGTGCAAGTCTACCAAGTTCATCTGTAGAAGAAGCAATAACTTCTCTCGTAAGATTTCCTGTAGCTGCTTCATCCATTGCTGTTTCCATTACTTGTAGTGGTTTAATAACTAAGTGAGAAATGTATAGACTCAAAAGAACCCCCAACAACGCAAGAGTAACACTAACAATAATAAGTCTTATCGCAACGCTCTTTGCATGATCTTTATTTTCTTGATTTACTTCAGCAGAAAGCGTCTTACTTATATTTGCTAATTTAATGGTAATCTCCGTCATCTTATCTCTATTTGCAAAAACAAGATCCTTCACTGTATGGATTTTTTCTGGAGACATTTGCTTTGTTGAACCTATCTCATCTCTAAATCCATTGAGCATTTCTCTAAAAGGTGGAATCAATTGTTCTAGCTCTGTAATCAGTTGCCGTTCTTCTTCTGTTAAATTGATTTTATTTAATTGAGTTAGCTCTGAATTTATATCATTGAACTTCTCTGTAATTTGTTCTGCATACAATTTCTTCTTTTCAGGATTTGTTTCTGCACCTATCCCTAAAACAAGACCATCAATAATTCGGCTTTTTACACGAACATCGGCAAGTAACATAGTAGATACCATTCTTTCGTGGTATATTTTGTCTGTATTATTTGACATCTGTAGTGCTGTTGTAATTCCTTCTACACAAGTGATTGCTAATACAATCACAAAAAAATAAACAACTAACATCATTTTTTTTCTGACTTTCAAATTTTTCACTTTGAAAAACCCTCCTTATTGTAATAAAAAAAAAATCATTTTATTTGCTTTATACTTATTTATTATATAGAATTACTGGTTTGAAGTAAATAGGAGAATTAGTCTTTTATCTTTATTATGGCTATCAATTGAACCTCTCATGACTAAATTTATGAGTGTTCTCGGCTAATTCATAAAAAAAGATGGAACAAAAAAGGTAACCTTAATTGTCCATCCTAATAAAATGAATGATTATCAAATTCAAACTATATCTTCTATTTTCTTACCGTGCTTGTTTTTCTTTTTCTTCCTCGGCTAATACTCGACGTAACACTTTTCCAACCGTTGTTTTTGGAAGTTCTTTACGGAATTCATACAACCGTGGAACTTTGTATACTGCAAGCCGTTCACGCATAAATTTGTTCAATTCTGCTTCTGTACACGTTGCTCCATCTTTCAAAACAATGAATGCTTTAATCGTTTCCCCACGATAGGCATCAGGAACACCAACTGCCGCTGCTTCTAATACACTAGGATGTTCAAATAATACTTCTTCTACTTCTCTCGGGTAAATATTATAGCCTCCTGCGATAACCATATCTTTTTTCCGATCAACAATATAGAAATAGCCATGTTCATCCATTTTTCCAATATCGCCTGTTAAAAACCAGCCATCATGTAATACCGTTGCCGTTTCTTCTGGTCGATTCCAATAGCCTTTCATTACTTGTGGCCCTTTAACTGCTAACTCTCCAATTTCGCCAATTGCTACCTCATTTAAAACACCAGCTTCATCTAACGTCACAATTTTTGCATCTGTATCTGGCCATGGTAACCCAATACTTCCTTTTGTAATTCGATCTTCTTTTGCTTCCCAAACTAAATTGGCATGAGTAACTGGAGACGTTTCGGTTAATCCGTATCCTTCTACCAATTTTCCGCCTGTTACTTTCTCGAATTGTTCTTGTATTTCTAAAGGTAGTGGTGCTGAGCCACTTACACATACTTCAATAGATGAAATGTCATATTTCTTTAGAAGCGGACTATTGAGCAAGGCAATATACATTGTTGGTGCTCCTGGGAATACACTTGTCCGTTGACTTTGAATAGTTTTCAACATCATTTCTACTTCAAATTTTGGAACAAGTGCCATTTTGTATCTAGCAATAATTCCTAAATTCATTACTGTTGTCATACCAAATACGTGAAAGAACGGTAACGCTCCAAGAATAACACGGTCTTTTCCGTCATAACAAACCCACTTTGCAACCATTTCTGCTTGTGCCGATAAATTAAAATGCGTCAACATCGCCGCTTTTGGAAATCCTGTTGTTCCGCCAGTATATTGCAGCAAAGCCACATCATCTCTTACGTTTATTTCTAAATCTATTTTCGTGCTATTCTTGTGCTTCATTATTTGTTTAAATAAATGAACCGTATCTGTTGGTTCAACTTGGACAACAATCTTATTTTGTTTCTTCTCCACAAATGGATATAGAAGATTTTTTGGAAATGGTAAGGCATCAGCAATTCCTGTAAGAATAATATGTTTAATTTTTGTTACCGCTTTCACTTTCATGATTCGAGGGTACAACAAATTCAAGGCAATAATAATATTAGCCCCACTATCTTTCATTTGATGTTCTAATTCTCGTTCTGTGTACAAAGGATTTGTTTGAACAACAACTCCCCCAGCAAATAGTGTGCCATAATAACCAACAACTGCCTGCGGACAGTTCGGCAACATAATCGCCACACGGTCACCTTTTTTCAGTCCCAGTTTCTGCAAATAATGTGCCATTGTCATTGCTTGTTCATACAGCTCTGCATAATTAGCATCTTTCCCAAGAAAATGAACAGCAACTTTGTCTGGACATTCTCTCGCTGCCTCTTCTAAGTATTGTTGCAACGGCTTTTCTGAATACTCAATTGTATGCGGAATTTCTTTCGGATACCTTGTTAGCCATGGTTTTACCGATATTTCCATAAAAAAACCCTCCTATTGATTATTATATATATTTACTTCATTAATCAAAAAAATAATACTAGAATCATTATAACATAGGATTATACATACGAGTATCTAAATTTTTGTAAAAAAATAAAGAGAAGGAAGAGAGTTTTAGTGTACTGAATAATTCACTAAAATTTTTATCTTAACACTCATTACGCTAAAATGGGACAATTGAGGTATTTTTCACCCCTTTTGTCCCATTTTTGCTAATTTAAAAACATATAGCCAACACCAATTAATAAAAACACACCACACACAGCAAACAATACTTTTGCTAATTTTTCCACCTTGTCACCTACTTAAACTCCACAACCGTTACGCCAAATCCACCTTCGCCTTCTTCCCCGTAGCGAAAATTCTTGACTGCTCGATGTTTCTTTAACATATCTTGCACACCAATACGCAATGCTCCTGTTCCTTTTCCATGAATAATGGATATTCGAGGATAGCCTGCTAATAGTGCATCATCAATATATTTATCCACCCTGCCCATTGCCGATTCAAATCGTTCTCCACGTAAATCAAGTTCAAGGCTTGCATGATGTTCTTTGCCTTTAATCATGGTAATTATCCGTGTTTCTACTTCTTTTGGACGTTTGGAAAATTCGATATTAGATTCACTCACCGTTGTTTTCATCATACCAATTTGCACTTGCCACTCACTATTGGATAATTTTTTCATAAGCTGACCTTTTTGTCCGAGTGAAATAATTGTAATTTCATCACCAACTTGTAATGCTTCTCTATTAGCTTTTTGTCTTGCTCTTTTCTTTGTAGACAGTTTTGGTTTGACATCTTCTAATCGTTTTCTAGCAGAAATAATTTCATGCTCTTTCAGTTCTGTTGCTTTTTGCATTTCTCTAAGAGAATGAATAATTTCTTCTGCTTCTTTTTGTGATTCATTAATCATGCGAATCGATTTTCTTTTTGCTTCTTCTAATAATTTATCTTGTTGTTCATTTAGTAGGAGTAACTTCTCTTGTATCTCTGCGTGTAATTGCTCTGCTTCTTTGCGAAGTTGTTCCGCTTCTTTTTGTTCATCTTCTGCCCGTTTTTGACTTTGTTCTAAAGAAGCAATCATATTCTCTACTTTATTTGTATCACTACTTACTTGATTTCTCGCTCGGTTAATAATATGATCTCTCAGTCCAAGACGCTTGGAAATTTCAAACGCATTACTTCGTCCCGGTACACCAAGTAATAATTTGTATGTTGGACTAAGTGTGTCCACATCAAATTCCACACTGGCATTCATCACACCAATGCGATTATAACCATACGCCTTTAATTCTGGATAGTGCGTTGTGGCAATTACTCTTGCACCACAGTAATGCACTTCATCCAAAATGGAAATTGCTAATGCCGCACCTTCTTGTGGATCTGTTCCTGCCCCAAGTTCATCAAATAATACAAGACTATTATCATCAATGGTTTTTAAAATACTTACAATGTTTGTCATATGTGAAGAAAATGTACTTAAATTTTGTTCAATGGATTGTTCATCACCAATATCAGCATAAATCGCTTGAAACACCGCCATTTGCGAATCATCTAAGGCAGGAATTTGCAAACCAGCTTGTGCCATTAATGTAAACAAACCAATTGTTTTTAACATAACCGTTTTTCCACCTGTATTTGGTCCTGTAATGACAATTGTTGTAAAATCATCGCCAATTTCCATATCATTCGGAACAACTTGTTTGGCATCAATCAGTGGATGCCTTGCCCGAATTAAACGAACATAGCCTTTGTCATTCATTAGTGGTTTTGTTCCCCGAATACTGTGGGCATATTTCGCCTTTGCAAACATAAAATCAAATTCTGCTAACAGCGAAATATTATGCAGCAACTCTTCCGCATGTTCAGCAATAGATGCCGATAATTCTATTAGAATACGCTCAATTTCTTGTTCCTCTTGGAGTCGTGCTTCTTGTAGTTGATTGTTTAATATGACAATTGCCTGTGGCTCAATAAAAAGTGTTGCCCCAGATGATGATTGGTCATGAACAATTCCACCGTAAGAATTCCGATATTCTTGTTTTACAGGAATTACATACCGATCATTTCGCATGGTCACAATTGCATCTGATAACATTTTTTGTGCTGATTGTGAACGAACCATGCTGTCTAACTTATCTCGAATTCGTCCTTCTGTACTGCGTAATTGCTGACGAATCGAACGCAACTTCATGCTGGCACTATCTAATATCATGCCACTTTCATCAATGCATCTTCTAATTTCTTGGTCAATATGTGGCAAAGCTACTAGTTCATTGGCATACTGAATTAAATAAACAAGCATCAAATCTTCTTTACTTCTCAGCATATCAATAAATTTCTTAATTTGCCCCGTCGCATACATCGTACCAGAAATATCTAGCAGCTCTGATGCTCCAAGTGTACTACCAATTTGTGCCCGCTTAATTTGCATTCGCACATCAGTTATCCCACCAAGCGGAACTTCTCCATACAAACGTAGCACGGTTCTTGCTTCATCTGTTTGTGCTTGTAAGTCAACAACCTCCTCAAAATTAGTGGATGGTTGTAATCGTTCTACTTTATCTTTACCAAGTGATGAGGCAACATGAAATAATAGTTGCTTCTTTACTTTATCAAATTCCAATACTCTTAATACTCTTTCTTGCAAAAAAATCTCTCCCTTACTACACAAACCACATACTTTTTAACATAGAAGAGAAAATGGGTGTGTGTTGAATAATCAAACTCGCAATTCCCGACTGTTGAATTTGCGTTTGAATCGAATGAACAGGCACCAATGCTCCGACAAATAAAAGAATTACGACAATAAGATAACTTTCCAAAAATCCAAGTACTGCCCCACCAATCCGATTTATTCCACCAATAAGTGGCAGTCTTGCAAGAAAATCAAGCATAGAGCCGATAATTTGTAACACTATTTTCGTTACGAAAAAAATAATAATAAAGGCAATTGCTCGGTAATAGGCGACATCTAAATGTGTCGTTTGAAATAATAGATGCGTTGTATCATCATTTCCAATATTTGGATATGGAATCCACATTTCTAGTTTCGGGGCAAGCATTTCATAATTTGCATAAGCAATAATAAAAGCAACAATAAAACCTGCCATCCGCACAAATTGCAAAATGAATCCCCGTTTAAGTCCTGCTAGACATCCAAATAAAAATATCACTAGTAATATAACATCAATCATTGGCTTCTTCCTTCTTCAATAGGTCTAAAACATATTCATATTCTTCCAGTAACTTCATATAGTCATGGGCAAAATTAACTGCCGTAAGTACCGCTAACTTACTTGTATCTAAATCCTCTCGCTGACTAAACGCTCTCATCTTTTCATCAACCCGTCTAGCCACTTCCTGAATATGTGCGGTTGTTTCTGTCCCAACAATAGCATATTGTTGTCCATATATATCAACAATAATTCTTGATTTTTGTTCCAAATTCTCATCCCTCCTACCCATGTATCATACCACGAATTAAGATAGACTCAAAAGAAACTTTGCATAACACTGTAAAAAAAAGAAAACCTCCCCTATAATAGAAGGAATTCATAAAGGAGCGTGCACATGTCTAATACTGTCATTCAAGTTGATTTAACAACAATGCAACAAATAAAAACCGCCTATACTCCATTCCTAAAAGAAAAAGTACCACAAGGTGGGGTTTTTTCAGCAAAACTTCCAACCTGCTCTATTACTGCTTATAAATCTGGAAAAATATTATTTCAAGGAGGAAATCACGAAACAGAAGCGGCAAAATGGGGTTCTCCAGTTGCTGCAACTAAAACAGTTAGATCAAGCGAACCAGTCTCTAACTCCTTCCTCTCCACTCTCTCAGCTATTGGTTCAGATGAAGTTGGAACAGGAGATTATTTTGGACCAATTACCGTTGTTGCATCTTTCGTGGATAAATCTTTGATTTCCGAACTACAACAACTAGGCATCAAAGATTCCAAACAACTCACCGATGAAAAAATTATCCTTCTTGCTAAGAAACTAATAAAAATCATTCCGTACAGCGTACAAATTTTACGTAATGAAAAATATAATGATATCCAAGCAACTATGTCACAAGGAAAAATGAAAGCACTACTTCACAACAAAGCACTCATCCAATTACTCGAAAAAATATCGCCCATTAAACCAGAAGCAATTATCATTGACCAATTTGCCGTAGAAAAAACGTACTATAATTATCTTCGTGGACAATCTACTATTGTAAAAGAAAATGTTCACTTTGCGACAAAAGCAGAAAGTTTGCATTTGGCTGTTGCTAGCAGTTCAATTATTGCAAGGTATGCTTTCTTAAAAGAAATGGATACATTGAGTGAGAAAGCTGGGGTGACTTTACCAAAAGGAGCTGCTACTCAAGTTGATAGGGTTGCCGCACAGTTAATGGAAAAAGGTGTAGATTTGCATGGGTTTGCAAAATTGCATTTTGCGAATACGGAGAAGGCGAAGAAGATGAAAAAATAGCGATTAACCCAGTCTTGCTTTGCACTTTTTATTTCTCATTTAGATTGTTGTGTACAAAGTAAATTCAGGATTGTTAATTGTCCGAATAACGGACAGTATGTAGTAGAAGATGTGTATTCTACTCGATTATTTGTTTGAAAAAATGACAGAGAAATACCAGAAAAAGATAACCAAATGATCTTGAATGCGATTGTAGATGGATTAGGAAATCCTCTTTATTTTCAATTTCCCTCTGGAAACATTCCTGCTTCTAAGGTAGCTATGGACGTGCTTTCCCATGTGAAACTGGAAAATAGAAGTGTATTAGGTGATAACGCTTACGGAACACAAACCGCCCCCAAAATGTTAGTTTTATGTCTAACATTTTGGGGGTGGTTCAACCCTTGAGAATATGAGTGGTCTACTTATACAGAGCGTCATTTGATAGCGTGCTTTTTCAATAAATTGAAGCATTTTAGACGTTTTTCTACTCGGTATGATAAGTTAGCTTCTTCCTTTTTAACTTTTTTTACGTTGTTTCTATTTTCATGTTGTTTAAATAATTTTGTTTAAAATAGGGGTGCAGACACATCCTATCACTATAATCCAAATTTGATTCATTCTCACTTTATGTCATCGCACAAACCATATGGAACGAATAACGGAACATCAAATTTGCTACTTGATAATAAATCCACTTTAATGCCAAACACATCTTTGAACATTTCTTCATGCATCACTTCTTTAGGTGTGCCCTCATATAAAACTTTGCCTTTTTTAATAGCAATTATATGGTTGCTATATTGAGCCGCTTGGTTTAAATCATGTAAAACCATAATAATCGTTCTCTTTTGATTTTGATTTAATTTTTTTAATAGTTCCATTATTTCGAGCTGATATGCTATGTCCAAAAATGTAGTCGGCTCGTCTAAAAATAAAATATCCGTTTGCTGTGCAAGTGCCATCGCAATCCAAGCCCTTTGCTTTTGTCCGCCAGATAAACTGTCCAGTTCTCGATTTTCAAATTCTTTAATGCCCGTTATCTCCATCGCCCAAGCAATCGCTTCCTTATCTTCTTTGGACAGTGGGCTAAAATTCTTTTTATGTGGATAACGTCCATAAGAAACCAAATCTGAAACTTTTAAAGACTCAGGAGCAATAGGGTTTTGAGGAAGAATCGCCAGTTTTTTTGCAACTTCCTTCGTTGGTAAATCATGAATAGCCTTGCCATCTAACATTATTTTTCCGCTTTCAGGCTTTATTATTCTTGACATTGTCTTTAAAATAGTTGATTTACCAGAGCCGTTAGAGCCAATAAGAGCAATCATCTTTCCGAGAGGCACATTGACATTTAATTTTTCAACAATGACGGTTGTATTATAAGTAATGGTTACGTCTGTTGTGTATAATTTTTCCATATTTTTCATCCCTTAACTCTTGTTACGTTTCTTTTTCAACAATGCCATAAAGTATGGTGCACCAATTACTGCACATATAATTCCAGCAGGAACCTCTTTCGGTTGAATAATGACTCTGCCTATAATATCAGAAACGAGAATAAGCATTGCACCGATATACGCCGAAAGAAACAAATTTTGAACATGTTTTGGCCCTGCTAATTTTTTAGCAATATGGGGTGCAATAAGACCAACAAAGCCAATCGTTCCCACCATTGCCACACTGACACCAGTTAGGAGAACCGATAAAAATAATAAAACAGTCTTCGTTCTTTTTACATGAACCCCCAATGCAGCAGCTACATTATCTCCTAAAGCCAATACATCCAACTTATCAGAAATGAGTAGAATAATAAGCGGTAACAAAATAAAAAAAGGAAAAATCACTGCTACATGAAACCAGCCTCTTCCCCATAAACTTCCGCTTAGCCAAATCATAGCCATGTTAGCATCATATGAGTTTTTTACTGTTATATATTGTATTAAGGCAGAAAAAACAGTGCTGATACCAATGCCGTATAAAGCCAAGTATGAGCCTTTGATTTGGTTTTTATTTGATAAAAACCAAAGTATAACACCTGCCACCATCGCTCCACAAAATGCAGCAATCGGCAACATACCTGGTGGGCTATTTGGCATTAATATGACAAAAATAACAGCAAAAAAACCAGCTCCCTTTGAAATACCAATAACGTCTGGAGATGCCAAAGGATTTCCAACAATTCCTTGTAGTATCGAGCCTGTAACCGCCATAATAGCCCCTGCCATTATAGACAAAAACACTCTAGGTAGCCTATTTTCCCATATAACAAAATAAAGATGTGAATCTGATTTATTTGTCAAGCCTATCCATACTTCTTCTAGTGATAAATTAATAGAGCCATAACGAAATCCACAAAATAAAGCGACAAGCAATAGTATAAAAAAAACAACAATCATGATTCCTTTTTTCATTTCTTTGCTGCCTCCCGTCTTACCAAAAACAAAAAGTATGGTGCTCCAATGAGAGCTGTTATAATTCCTACGGGAGATTCATATGGATAAGAAATAAATCTTGACAAGACATCCGAATATAGAAGAAGATTTGCTCCAAACAAAGCAGAAAGAGGTAAAACATACACATAATTACTTCCAATTGTAAACCGTATCAAGTGAGGCACAATTAACCCGATGAAACCTATTGGACCAGCAACGGATACAATAGAGCCTGCCAAAATAATGACAGCAAAACCAGCAAGAAACCGTACAACATTTACATTTACACCAAGACCTTTTGAAACATCGTTTCCTAGAGCAAATAAATTCAATTTTCGTGCCAGAAGAAGAGAAATAAATATCCCTGCCATACACCACGGCAAAATCGTCAAACATTGAGACATTGTCGCATTTACAAAAGAACCAGACAGCCAAAACAAAATGGTGCTAAGTTTGTTATCATATTGAATAAGTATTCCTTGGGTCAAAGCAAAAAACAACATACTAACCGTAACACCAGCAAGACCTAGTTTTACCGTTTGAATGCCGTTTTTATCATAGGCAACTATAAAAACAAACACGCCTGCCAAAGCCGCACCTATAAAAGCAAGATAAATTAATGTGAAAGTAGATGTAAATTGGAAAAATACAATTGCAACAACAACAACAAAAGACGCTCCAGCATTTATTCCTAATATTTGTGGCGAAGCAATGCTGTTATTGGTAATTCCTTGCATCAGAGCACCTGCTATAGCCAAAGACACTCCAGCCAATATCGCCATAAATGCACGGGGAAAACGCACCGCCTTCACAATTAATTGCTCTTTTGTAACGACAGTTCCTTGGATTACATCAAACACATCAGAAATTTTAATTTTAGATACTCCAGCCACCGAACTTAATAAAAACCCCATCATTAATAAAAAAATTCCTACAATGACCAATATAATTATTCTACTCTTATTAACAGTTACCATCTTCTATTTACACCTTCTTTAAAAAAGCAGCGTAATACGCTGCTTTTTTAAAAGTTTCTTTACTTTTTGTACATAATATCTATTGCTTGTTTTGCTATATTTTCGGCTGAGATAATACCTCTTGAATAAGACCATTCCGCTCTGCCGACATTGAAAACTTGATTATTTTTAACAGCATTTATTTTCGACCACAATGGATTCGTTTTCCATTCATCCAAAATAGTTGCACCTTCGTCAACCATTAAAAACATTATATCAGGGTTTGTTTCAATCAACTGTTCGATCGTTAATGAAGGGTAGGCGTTATCTCCATTGAATAGAAGGGCAGGCTTAATTCCTAAACTTTCCAAAACAGAGGCAGCATATGCATGAGATGAATGACCAAAGAAACCTTTTGCCGTAACAACAGCTGGCAATTCAGTTCTTGTTTCATTCTGAGGAATCTTCTTTTTCAGTTCTGCCATGTTTGCTCTGTGTGTTTTTAGAATTTCATCGCCCTTTTCTTTTTTATTTATAGCATCTGCAATGACTAAAAAAGAATTTAGGTTTTCTTCATAAGTAGAACCTTGACTCTTCAAGGCAATCGTTGGTGCGATAGCGTTTAATTTGCCATACACTTCTTTATGCTTTAAAGAATCTGCTATGATTAAATCTGGCTTTGTAGAGCTTACTAACTCAAAGTTCACATCATATCTCGAACCAACAGATGTATAATCACCAAGCTTTTCCTTCACAGGTGGAATAAGGTTCTTTGAATCTCCATCGTCCGCTACGCCAACTGGTTTCTGACCAAGTGTAACAAGGGCATCAAGAAAAGAGTATTCCAACACGACGATTTTCTGTGGCACAGATTTTAATGTTGTTTCACCCATATCGTGCTTTATGACACGTTCAGTTGAGGCTTGTTTGCTGGCTTCTTCCTTCTCTTTAGTAGGTGAAGCAGTCGGTGTTGATGTACAACCACTAATAATTAATAATACGGCAAAAATAGCTATCATTGAGCTTAGTATTCTTTTTTTCATCTTAGTAAACATCTCCCTTTGTATTTGTTATCCTCGAATTATTTCGAGCAACAAAGATAATGATAATCATTTTCATTAAAGAAGTCAATACATATTTTAATAAAATTCGACATTTTTTTAGGGGAACACTCAAAAATGAGCAGGGTCTAGTTCTGGTGACAAAATAGGTTCATGAAGGTGGATATCTTACACTAGGGTGTGTCTGAAAACTAGAGAGATGAAACACAAGTCATTTGTAACTTCATCAACTCTCAATAGATGAACTTCCCCTTAAATGTTAGTTTTATGTCTAACATTTAAGGGGAAGTTTTTTTCTATTCAACATTAATTAGCAGAGATAAAAAATAGATACTATTTGTTTTCAACGTAAAAAATAAAGATAACTAAAAAATTTTCAGGTTTAGTCATTTATTTTAAATCTTTTTCCCCTCCCATTCCGTTATTATTAATAGAGAGGTGAAACACATGCAAACAGATGATGAATTAGTAAAAGAAATACTAGCAGGAAGCAAGTCTGCAGCCGAAGTGTTAATTAATCGTCACTATCAAGCCATTTTTGCCTATATTTATCGAAAAATCGGTGGCGACAAAGAACTTGCCAAAGATTTAACCCAAGAAATATTTATTAAAGTGATGAAATCAATTAAAACTTACAATGAACGAGGAAAATTTAAACACTGGCTACTAACAATTGCTGTTAATTACTGCCGAGATTATTACCGCAGTAGCCAATTTAAACATTCAAACACTGATGAATTAGATACAGATATTACCGATCCACAAGGGAATGTATTGTCACTTTTAGAACGAAATATGAAAAGAAAACAAGTGCGAGATGCAATCGAAGAACTTCCAGATTATCAAAAAGAAGTGATTCTCTTAAAGTTTTTTCACGAACTAAAAATTAGAGAGATTGCCGAAATGACCAATAGTAAAGAAGCAACAGTGAAATCACGATTAAAACAAGGGCTTATGAAACTACGAACTTATTTTGAAGGGAGTGAAGAAGATGTCGAAGCAAAAAGTAGATTTTGAAATCGAAGAATTTAGTGACCAAGAATTAGATGATTTATGGAATGAGTTAGAAAGTTATTCAGTGGAATTTCCAACACAAGCAGAAATTCAAGAAACAATTCATGCGGTACAAGCATATGTACCAGCAAAAAAATCCACACACTACTATAAACGACTTACTTCTTTAATCAGTCACTCACTAACAGAAGTACCGTTTTTTAGAACATCCTTTTGGATGATGAGTTTGTTTTTATTTGTTATTGGGATATTTGTTGCCTTTAGTGTCCATGAAGAAAGTCTCTTCTTCTATTTATTCTTTCTAATGCCCGTTCCATTTATGGTGGGATTATTAGAGGTATTAAAAGGACGAGATGATAATGTAATAGAAATTGAAATGTCTTGTAAATTTTCTATTGCTGAAATTTTATTATCACGGCTTATGGTAATTGGTGTATACAATGTCTTATTTAATACAATAATTTCGGTGATTATTAGCACTCGCATGAATATGCCAGTATGGAATCTAATTCTCATGTGGTTTATTCCATTTACAATTGCCGCTGGATTTATTCTTTGGTTAACGATGAAAATGCGAAGCATGTATGCAACACTTGTTTCTCTATCTATTTGGATTGTACTAAATGTCATTATGATGAACTATCCACAACTGGCGAATATTTTTGTGGGGCTTTCTGCCTTAACCTATGCCCTTATTCTTTGTAGTGGCATATTATTTCTTGCAAGACAAACGTACCAATTTTTACACAATGACTTCTTAAATGAAGAAAGGGGAATTTTTCAATGAATTTAACAATCGACAACATCACAAAAAAGTATAAGGATAAAGTAGCACTTAATCAGTTCTCAACTACACTAACAGACGGAGTATACGGTTTTGTAGGACCAAATGGCTCAGGAAAATCAACACTAATGAAAATTCTTGCTAATGTTCTTCATCCAACAAGCGGAAAAGTAATGGTTGATGGACAAGATATTTCTGTGATGGATGAACAATATCGTGATTTACTTGGCTATTTACCACAACATTTTGGCGTATATAAAAGTTTCTCAGCCGAACGCTTCCTATTATATATTGCTGCTCTAAAAGGACTCGACAAAACGTTTGCCAAACAGAAAGTAGATGAAGTGTTACATCTTGTTAATTTAGAAAAAGATCGCAAGAGAAAAGTTCATTCTTTTTCTGGTGGAATGAGACAACGAATTGGGATTGCCCAAGCACTGTTAAATGATCCAAAAATTCTTATTGTTGATGAGCCGACTGCTGGATTAGACCCAAAAGAAAGAGTTCGTTTTCGCAACCTTTTATCGGAAATCTCTGGTGAGAGAATTATTATTTTATCAACCCATATTGTTTCTGATATTGCCTTTATTGCCAAAGAAGTGATGCTCATTGAAAATGGACAATTACTCAAACAAGATACACAGCAAAACCTATTAAGAGCACTCGAAGGAAGCGTTTGGAGTGTACTCATCCAAGAACACGAATTAGCGAGTCTTAAAACAAAAGGAAAACTTGGAAATATTGCTCGTGTAGCAGATGGAATTGAAGTGCGGATGGTTTCTAATGAAAAACCTAGTGAATCAGCAACATTACAAGCTCCAACACTCGAAGACTTGTATTTACATTACTTTTCGGAGGATGATGCAGCATGGAACTACTAAAACATGAGCTATTTAAACTATTTATGCAAAAAAGCGTTATTATTACGTTCACTCTTTTTGTTGTTTTCTTAGGCGTTGCTTTTTCAATAGACTTTGATCCAGATAAAAGAAATAAAGTATCTTCCATTCAACAAAGTATGATTGGGCCAATTACAGAAGAAAAAGTAAAGGAAGCATCAGATAAGTTACAACAAATTAAAGATGCACATGCAGATGAAGTTGACTTTAATATTTATGATGAAGATGTTCTGAGCGAAACAGAAATAGAACAAGTGAACGTGTATGATGATCTTATTCGTATGGGGCAGTATATGGTAGGTAATCAAAACCTTTCTCCTGAACAAGTGAAAGTGGATTTGGATAAATTAACACCCGAAGACGGCTACACTTATAAAGAAAAGAAGCTACATTATGACATGATTAGTAACGTTCCAAAGCCAAGCTATGAAGATAATAGCTCATGGAGTATTTATATCATGAATTTCCGAACACTAGGTACGGTGGTTATTCTTGTTCTTACTCTATTAGGTTTATCCCCTATGTTTGCCCAAGAATATTCAACTGGAATGGCAAATTTTATTTTAAGTAGCAAAAATGGACGAAAAATCGTGACTGCTAAACTAGGTGCATCGATCATTTTTATTACTATTGTTCATATTGCCGTTGTACTTGCTTTAGGTGTGGCTTTTTACCTTTTTGTTGGCTCAAATGGTGGAACAACTAATTTACAAAGTTTGTTTCCGTTCTTGTTCTCTCCTTTTGAAATGCAACTGTGGCAATATGCTATATATCAATTTTTAGCTTGTTTAGCTGGAACGATTGCTTTTGGGATGGTTATTTTATTGTCTTCCATTGTTACTCGTTCACCGCTTATTACTTTTTTTATTGGAATTGTTGTGTTTGAAGCTCCAGTTATTATTAATCAATTTTTTGGTGAAAAATTTGATTGGATTCAGACAATACTTTCATTTAGTTACGGCAAATTTGTTATTGAAGAATTGATTATTGACTTTAAAGCATTTAATATTTTTGGGCTTCCTGTTTTGTATCCTTATGTTGCTTTTGTTGTGTTATTTGCTACAACAGTATCTATTATTTGGCTTTCTTACAATAGATTTAAATCTCAAGATGTTTCATAGACTGGGGGGAACATACATGGAACTGTTAAAACATGAATTATTTAAACTGTTTATGAAAAAAAGTCTACTTTTTACACTCATTGCCTTTATTCTTTTTCTAGCCACTATCTTCCTTATAAACAGTTCCCTACAAAAAGAAGTGACAACACCAAAGGAATTAATCGGACCAATTACCGAGGGGAAATTAAAAATGATAGAAGAAAAATGGAAGGTGCTTAATAAAAAACTTGGGGACAATTCATTAAGCACATTAAGCCCAGCCGAACAAAAACAATTTTTTGATTATTACTCCTTTCGTTCATCAGGTGAATATATCGTTAAAAATAAAAAACTTGCCCCTGAACAAGTGAAGGCTGATTTAGACAAATTAACACCTGAAGATGGTTATGCTTATAAAGCAAAGAAATTAGAGTATGACATGATTTCAAATGTCCCAGAACCAAGTTACGAAAATAATCATTCATGGAAAAGATTTATTTCCAATTATAAAGAACTTGCTTCTATATGTATTGTTGTGTATATGCTTTTAGGTTTGTCTTCCATATTTTCAGAAGAATACGCAACTGGCATGGCTAACTTTATTTCAAGCAGTAAAAATGGAAAAAAAATAGTTACTGCTAAACTACTAGTTTCCATTATTTTCATCATCTTTACCACTGTTGTCTTTACCTTGATTATCGGTTTAACTTATTTTATCGGTGGGGCAACTGGAGGAGAAACTAATTTACAAAGTTTTAGCCCATATCTTTTTTCACCATTTCATTTACAACTATGGGAGTATTTTATTTTCCAATTTTTTGCTTGCCTAGTTGGTTCTATTGCGTTTGGAATGGTTGTATTACTTCTCTCGGTTATTACTCGTTCTTCCATGCTTACCTTTTTTATTGGATTGGTTATTTTCGAAGCTCCGCTTATACTCGACGAACTTTTTGGCGAGAAAGTAGAATGGATTCAGACAGTGACTTTATTTGGCTATAATCGATTTGTTTCAGAAAATTTAATTGTCCAGTTTAAAGCATTTAATATTTTTGGCACACCTGTTTTATATCCTTATGTTGCTTTAGTAGTGTTATCTATTGTTACTGCACCAATCATTTGGCTTTCTTATAATAGATTTAGACAACAATCCGTTTCGTGAGTTGGAGGAACACACATGGAGTTACTTAGGCATGAGTTATTTAAAATTTTTATCCAAAAAAGCGTCTTGATTACGTTTTTTGCTTTCGCCATTTTTATGATCATCCCTATTTTGATTGATCCTGACCCACAAGATGATGTCGCATTTCGGAAAAATGTATCAGGAGAGATTACCGAGGAAAGAATTGCCCCAATGCTAGAACAATTAAAAGTTTTAGAAAAAAAAATTGAGAGCAAAGTTGACAAACGAAACGAAATTTTAACAGCTACGGAACTACAACAATATGACTCTTACCGAAAAATTGCTTCGATGAGTAAGTTTATAAAAACAAACGAAAAACTTTCTCCACAACAAGTTAAACTAGATTTGGAGAAATTATCAAAAGATAGTTACGCCTATAAAGAAAAATTATTGGAATACGAAATGATCCAAAGTGTCGCAAAACCAAGTTATGAGAACAACCGAGCATGGAGCTTATTTATTCAGAATTTCAAATCAGTTGGTTCTACTCCGCTCATGGTTGTTCTTGTTATACTAGGATTAGCTTCGATATTTGCGGAGGAATATTCTACTGGGATGACAAACTTTATTTTAAGTAGTAAAAATAGAAAAAAAATCATTACCGCCAAGCTGTTAGCTTCCACGATTTTTATCCTTGTGGTAAATATTTTTATTACGGCATTTATTTGGCTTTCATCGTACTTTCTTGCGGGAACATTCAACGGTGGAACAACGAATATCCAAAGCATTTTGCCATTTCTATTTTCTCCATATAACTTACAAGTGTGGGAATATGTTGTTCTGCAATTTTTTATTAGTTTTATTGGGAGTTTAGGGTTTGGATTGGTTATTATTCTTCTATCACTTGTTAGTCGTTCATCAATGATTACTTTTTTTGTTGGTGGTGTTATTTATGCACTTCCAGTTATTTTGTATCAAAACTTTGGTGATAAGTTTGAATGGATGAAGACAATGACTTTATTTAGTTATGGTAAATTTGTTTCGGAAGAATTATTGGATCATTTTAAGGCGTTTAATATTTTTGGGATGCCTATTTTGTATCCGTATGTTGCGATGAGCTGTTTAATTGTGGTGTCGGGGATTATTTTGTGGTTTGTGTATAGGCAATTTAGTAAGCAAGCAGTGGAGTCATAAAAAAGTCTGGAACGAAAATCAGTTTTGCTAATTTTCGTTCCAGACTCTTTCATTTTAGTCTAACTCAAGCTCTGAGAAATCAATAGAGAACTCTTCCAATACTGCACTTGTTACAGTATCATTAAATTCATGCTTTTCTGGCTCGCTAAAACTTTCTCCATTTGTAACGTACACTACTATACTTTTGCTGAAAGGATTAATAATCCAATATTCTTTTACACCATATCTATTATATAAATGTAGTTTTCGGATATAATCATGGCTTTGTGTACTAGGGCTAACAATTTCTATAATAAAATCAGGTGATCCGAGGCAACCTTGTTTGATTATTTTGCTTTTATCACATATGACTGATATATCCGGTTCTACACAATGACGTTCTTTTAATGGTTGATATTCATCTCCTAAAAATACCCCATAGGGAGCAGCACGTAATTCACATGATTTTCCTTTTAAATAAATATACAATTCACCAAACAGATAAGAACTTATTTTTTGATGAGTATCACTTGGAGGAGCCATATTGTAAATTTCTCCGTCAATAATTTCAACTCGCACATCCTCTGGTGTATTCATATAGTCTTCGTAAGTGTACTTTCTGTTTTCTTTTGGTAACATAATAAAAACCACCTTTCTTTATATATGATGGATCACTGGAGTTTCAATATACAAATTGTACGTCTTAATGTATCAATATACAATTTCTATGTTAGTTGTTAGTGTATAATTATAGAAAAAATAAGTTTTAAATAAAGGAGGATGAATTTTTGTATGAAACAAATATACGCTTTTGAAACAAAAGAAGAATACGAAAAATATCAAGGTATTATTGGACGATTTAGCAACAGATTAAAAGAATATGAACAAATATTAGTAGAAGAATATACTTTGGCTGATGTACCAAAAGGAATTATATGGACAACTGAAGAATTAGCTACTACTGTTTTATCTACTATTCCTATACCTGCTTATACAAATAAAGATTTGATTTATATCTCCCCAGATTTAATAACTTGGAGAAATTTATTTGTAAAGCAATTAGATGGAAAAGACATCCCGCACATTCAGAAATTCTACGAAAACTATTCTGAAAATCATTTATTTACGATATTAGCACACGAATTAACACATCACTCTGATTTATTTATGGATGAATTTGATGATGACCGAGAGAATAGCATATGGTTTGAAGAAGGAATGTGTGAGTATTTACCTAGAAAAATATTGCTAAGTGAACAAGAGTTTGATGAAATAACTAAGATTGAATCAGAATTAGTAGAAGTTTTTAAAGACAAATATGGGCATCATTCACTCGATGACTTTGGTACTAGTTCATATGAAGGAAGTTTGTCGAGTATTATGTTTGATTATTGGCGGAGTTATCTCGCTGTGAAATTGTTAGTGGAACGGGCAAATAATGATGTGAAATCGGTTTTTGATAAATATCATCAGTGGGATAAAGAAGGTAGGAAAGTGTCTTTGACGGAGTATTTTGGGCTGAGAAATTAAATCAAATCGAGTTCGGGACGACTGGGGAGAAAATACCCCCAATCGTCCCAAACTCATGAAATACATAGTTATCTAAACACGAACTAACTACCCTTATTTTTTAAAGCTGTCAAAATATCCATCTCTATCAATTCTTGATACCGTTCATATGCTGACTGATACACTTCTTTATCTTCTCTTTTTCCAATTGTAATAATTTCAGCAATGTCAAGAACTTCAACTGTCTTAGTTTGCTTAATAATACGATAAACAATCCTAATTCCAGCATTCCTTAGTTTAACTTTTCAACAATCAATTTATATTTATGACTATTCAAAAAGATCTTCATCTTTCACATCGTTCAAATCCATGTTTTGAAACTCTAAAAATTCATCTTCTCCCATAACATCTTTTAAACTAAGAGAGTTATTTGGATTTTCATTGGCTCTATGAATACGACTAGCAAGTTCATATTCCCAAACTAAAGTTCTCAATGCCTTTAATTCTTCTAAGTTTTTATAAGCATAAAAACTTAGAAGAACAGAATCAATTTTATTATTATTTGAAATAAATTGAGGTTCAAATTCGGCTTTTTTCTGTAATTCACTAAATTGTTGAAGAAATAAAGATACAGGTGTAATTTGGCTTTGATTCATTTTCTCCACATCAAAACGTGGTATGTCCAATATTTTCACCACTTTCTTCCTCATCCTTCTCAGTATATGATAGCTTTTGAGTAATTATACCATATATTTTTTATTTATATTGCACTGGATAAGAGTAAAAATCTATATTTTGTGAGCTATACATTTCATAAAAAACACGTCAAAAACATTTCTCTCTTAGGTTCATTATTGTTGATAAAAATTTCCTGTTTTTAGCTAAAATAATGTATAATTGAAATAAAAAAATATATGGAGGGGTGTCAGTGGAAAATTCAGAATATATTAAACTTGCATTTGCCGCATTTGCTCATGACATTGGGAAGCTACTGCAAAGAGCCGAGAAAAATAGCTCTTCTAGTGAGCAAGTTCATGAAAAAGACAAACAAAAATATTGCCCCATTTCTCAGAAAGGAAATTATTTAACGCATATTCACTCAGCATATACTGCTTATTTTTTGAGAGAAATGAATATAGAAGAAGATGTAATTAATGTGTCTGCTATGCATCATATCTCAGGAAAACCAAACTACTTTTCTCGACTACAACAGGAAGATGAAAAAATATGGTTATGGCATCGTTATATTCAAAAAGCCGATCATTTTTCCTCAGGATTAGAACGTGAAAATGTAGAAAATAATTCAGAAAGTGAACTGACATTATCGTCTAGTAGTAACTGGCAACATATGTTTAAGGTTATGTTAACCTCTCTATTACCTAATCTATTTCACAGTGAAAAGGTCACACAATATGGTTATCCTGTTTCCCATTATCCAGATGGAGGCTGGAATAACCCGCTTATTGAAATTTGTGAGCAAGCGTATACAGAACAGAAAGATTTATATAAAGAATTAGTTGATAATTATTTAGAACAAGCAAAGAAATTGCAACCTCTTGAGTCCATGCAGGAATTCAATCAATTTATCGCCCTGTCTGAACGTTACTTGTCATTTGTACCATCAGCAACAAATGTTAAACATCCAAATGTTTCTTTATTCGATCACTTAAAAACAACAGCTTCCATTGCAGGAAGTAGTTATTTATATAATTCCTATACAAAAAAATGGTATCAATATGGAAAATATCAGCTTGTTGATTTTCATATAACAGGATTAGAATCATTTATTTTTAATATCATTCAATCAGATGTACAATCACTTGCTAAAACTATTCGTGGACGTAGCACTTATGCTATGTTACTACCAGAAGTTATTGGGCAATTTATTCTAACAGAACTACAGATTGCTAATGTTCATTTATTATTTTCTTCACCAACATCTTTAAGATTTTTGTTACCAGATCATGACATCATGCAACAATTATTAGCAAATACTTTAGAGAAAATTAACTCCTACTTATGGAATAATCATGGAGATACGATTCAATGTGTGTACACATCTACTAGCTTCACAGATAAAGATAACTATCACAAGAAATCAATAGAGTTAACGAAACAAGGTGAACTAGAGAAGTGTCATCCACACACTCAAGCTATTCAAACATATGGTCAAGATTTTTTTATTCAACGAATTGGTCAAACGCCCATTTGTCAGAATTGTCATATTCCGTTAATTAATGAAGAATGTCGTAGTTGTGAACGATATATTGCACTTGGAGAAACAATTGTTAAAGAAGAGGTTCAATTTATTCACTACTATTCAACAAATAATAAAAGAACACAGCAACTACTACATATTCCATTTGGTGTACTAGGTGAAATTATTTTATCATCTACTACTGATACACAAGCAGATGTAACATTTGATTACAATGGAAAAAATAATCACGGTTTTGTGAAATCACTAAAACTTTCTGTTCCATTGAAGAATGATTATGTTATTTCATTAGATGAGTTAGCCAATCAAGGAAAAGGCGATAAGAAGTTAGCTATTGTTAAAATAGAATTACCTGACTATGATTACGCTTTTCAATTTGGATTGCCCGAATCCGAGAGAACTGTTTCACGATTAGCTACACTAAAAAAACAATTTGATTACTTTATTTATGACAAAGTACAAGCAGTGTTGGCACAACACAATATATATAGTGTATTTACTACAAATCATTCAGCTGTATTTATTGGTTCATGGTATACAACACTGCAAGCATCACAGGAAATTTTAGAGCAATTCCATTCTTATAGTAAAAATGCCAAGTTGTCTTTACGTATTGCTTATGAACTAATTAGCCCAACATTTCCACTTCGAAAAGCATATATGTGTATTGAAAAACAAATGACTCAATTATTACAATCATCGAAAGAAATTTCTATTTTTAATCAGCATTTTTCTTTAGATGAATGGAAAATTTTAATTGACCGTGCAAATGTTTTAAAGGAATTTGTAGATGAGAAAAAAATATCTACTACCTTTTTATACAAAATTATGTTAATGAGTCAACAAGCAGAAAAATATGGAATGGATAACCCTAATATTCAACTATACTTTCCATATATTTCCTATCAAATTGAACGCAATATTAAAGATAAGAAAGTCTCTAAGTGGCTAAAAGCCCACCTACTTGTAACAGAAAATAATCAACTTCCATACATTCAATACCCGATTTATATTATATTGCGATTAAATCGCTAGAAAGGATGAACACAATGGATAATTCAAGACCTCAAGGACAACGAGGACATTATCAAGGCTCAAACAATCGTCAAACATACAACAATCAACAAAGACCAAATAACCGTTCAGAGAACAATCAAACTTCTTCATTCTTAAAAGACATCATCAAAAGTATGAACGAGAACAAACAGAATGCCTTGCACACATGGCTTACCCCAAAACAATTTGCTTTACCAGAAGGTTGGAGTAAACAAATTGCAGATATTGCTTTTGGAGGAAAAGTAGATTCTGGAAAGAAATCTGTTCGACAACTTCGGAAAACATATGAACAACTTATTGCGATTAAAGCAGTGACTGATCCAACGCAAGAACAATTAACAGATACAGTCAGAAATCGTCTTTATTTATTATTACCACAGATTAATTATGCTACAGCACGTATGTATATGAACAAAGAATTATCAGAGATTTACAATATTCTTATTCGTCCAGAAACACTTCAATGTGCAAATGATTTAACAACACTTGTTCAATTTACTGAAACAATTATTGCCTATGCCAAAGGGGAGGTTTTAAAATGAAAGCAAAATACATTGTTTCCTATCACATGACACTCGAAACAGGATTACATATTGGTGGAAGTAACGATAACTTCTCCATTGGTGGAATTGATAACGGTGTAATCAAAAATCCACTTACCAATGAGCCGTATATTCCAGGCTCATCTATCAAAGGAAAAATGCGTTCGCTTGTTGAAATGGCATATGCCGCTGATGAACTTATTAAAAATAATGGAGAGGTAACAACAAAAAATCAACTCATCACTAAGTTATTTGGAAAAGCGGCTAGACAAGAGAAAATTAACTCATTTGAAGTAACAAGACTTATTTTTCGTGATGCTATATTAACAGAAGAAAGTAAGAAAAAATTAGAAAGTCATTTAGGTTTTCGAACATTTACTGAAGTGAAAGCTGAAAATAGTATTAATAGACTCTCAGGAGTAGCTTCTAACCCACGCTTTACAGAACGAGTTCCAGCAGGAGCAGAATTTGCTGGCGAAATAATTATCACTACTTATGATGGAGATGATGAAGAAAAGTTTCTTCAAACTGTAAGAAATGGATTGCAACTCATCGAGGATCATTATCTTGGCGGTTCTGGTTCACGAGGCTACGGTCGAGTAAAAGTTAACATACAACAAATAATGGAACGCTCAAAAGCATACTACACAAATAATGCAAACGAGGAAGATGTAACGGAACTATACATGGAGGCAACATAATGGATTGGTATCGCATCACATTAACGCCACTTTCTGGAATAACAAAACTTCCAACAGCTGAAACATTATTTGGTGCTTTTTGTTGGGCATATGCTGACCTTTATGGAGAACAAGCATTAGAAAGTATGTTAGAAGAATATGAAACAAAACCATTCTTTGTTGTATCTTCTGTGTTTCCAAAAAACTATGTACCAATGCCTCTTATTATAAGACATTTCCTTCTCCCTAAAGAGGAAGTCAAAAATGCAGAAAAACAAAAAGATACTTTTGAAAAACTAAAAAGAATGTGTGAATGTTCCTATATTCATCTCTCCCTATTTCAAAAGTTTTTAACAGACGGAAAGTTACAATCATCAGGAAAAGCAGAACAGAACTTTTGGTTACCCGAAAATGAAAAAGTACCTGCCCTACTCTTCCAAGATGAAACAAGAAATTCTATTGACCTTTATACTGGAAGTGCTTCAGGAGAAACAGGACAATTATTTTACGAACAACGATTGTATACAGATAATGAAACATTTGAATTTTATTTAAAGACAACAAATATAAAGCAATTGCTACCGCTTTTTCGTTATATAGAAGATAGTGGAATTGGTAAGAAAAAATCATTAGGATTCCAACATTTTCATTTTGATATAGAGAGATGTGATCCACTTACACATTCTTTATCTTATCGTTTTCTTTGGTCATCATTTATTCCAAAAAGAGAAGAAATCAAAGCAATTCAATGGGATAAATCATTTTACCAATTTACAACAGGTTCACTTATTGCTGAACAAAGAACAAATGATAATATTCGGAAAGATACAATCACAAAACTGATTGCCGAAGGAGCAACAATGAAAATGGAAACAAATCAACCATATATCGGACAGCTCATCAAAATGCAATCTTCATCTATTCGTAATTATGCAGTCGGATTTTTAGTGTAAGGGGGTAAAATTATGTACGAACTAACGATTCAAAGTCCTATTCATATATCAACAGGAACACAGCTTGACCCTTTACGTGCTAGACAAAACAACAATGAATTAGAAATTTATTCTATGGATAACGTACTCTCATCTATTAGTCACACAACAAATGTGTACAGCAAAGTACAAAATCAACTAAAGACAATGAATAACAAAAGAGAAAAGAAATGGCTTACTCTTAGTGACCTTATTGATGAAAAAACATGGAGTATACAACCAATAGAACGTTGGAAAGTAGAAGCAAATGCACTTCATAAGTCATTGTTATATGAAGATATTCAAGAAACATATCAAAATATACAAGGGTACTATATTCCAGGAAGTAGTTTAAAGGGACTATTAAAAACAGCTTTTATTCGTTTTCTTTATAAAGAATTTAATAATCCAATGGAAACAGATGAAAATCAAATAGAAACAGATGAAAAAAACTTACTAGACTCTTATTTAAGGAATAATCTTCCGTTACTTAAAGAAATTGGACAAACATTTATGACTGAAGATATTCAATTTAAAGATGCTAATGTCCGAGTAATGAAGCAAGAGATTTTCACAAGAAAGAAAGGAGTTCAAGAAGGAACACCAATTATTGTTATCTCACTAATTAGTGGCACATCTAAATCTTTTTCTATTACTCCACAAGCAAATGTGAACTTTCTTTCTACTGCTTCTACTTTAAAGAACTTACGTGATATTTCAGATTACATAACAGAGTCTGGCACTGTTTTGGAACAACTATATAACTATAGTTATGCCATTATTGAACGCCACCTTCATTATTTCGATAATCTTATTATTCGAAGTGATAATGAAAAAATTGTTCGTGATGTTCAACAATTTCTAAAACAAATGAAAGAAATTAATACACCACAACAACCTATTATCATTATTGGTAAAGGAACATCTATGCTTTCAAAAACAATTGTTCCAACTATTAAAAACAAACAATTACTAGAGAAATACAAATCCAATATAATCACTGGACAAAAAAAAGTGAAAGATGCACTAATGGAAGGTTCGATTCATGATTATCCAACTTCTCGTGTCATTACAAAAATAAATAACAAATACGTTATGCCTGGCTTCGCAACACTTCGGGGTATAGAATGAAACAATTGATTATTACTGTGGAGGCAAGAGAATTTTTAGAACTTCCTTGCCCTCCGGAACTTTTTTTATATGAACTTTTGTGGAAACAACTTCGCTCTATGACTTGTTCCTATGTAGATAATCATTGTATATTATGCGAACGTGGACAATGTATGTTTCAGAAGATTGTCATTCATGGCTTTCCAACATTTATTAATCAAACTTTATCTTTATTTAAAAGAACACTAGAAGTAGGTGAAGTATTCACTATGGAGTTATTACTTCTATCACAAAGTGCTATGTGGGAACAACTTTTTTATTTTGCCTTTCAACTTTTATCAGAACGCTCTAAAAAACTAGAAGTAATTCATATAGAAACTAGTGAACCACTTATACATAATACTTGTTTACAAATGCAGTTCATTACACCTTGCTCTGATTTATGTATTAAGTGGGAACAGGAGAAAGCTAGACAGTTGCTTCAATTAGAAATTGGTGACGATATACAGTGGCAAAGAAAAAAATTATTGTCTATCCCTTATCGCCCACCATCATTCAACAAACAACAACTTTATGGACATTTTGGAACGATTGAAGGAAAAGATGCTGTTACACTTGCAACTATCGGTCTTGGAAAAACATATTACTTAGGAATGGGGCAAGTCAAATGCGTATCCATCTTACACTAAAGGGTGAAATGAAACTCCCTATTCATTACAATCATTATATTCAATCCATGATTTATTACTCTATTAATGAAGATTTTCGTAACTTCCTTCATAACAAAGGTTTTTCTAGTGGAAATAAGCAATTTCGCCTATTTACTTTTTCATCTTTGATGGGAAATTTTCGAATTGAAAAACCATTCATTATTTTTGAAGATACTATTCAACTAGTTATCTCATCACCTATTGCGACTTTTATTGAACAACTGGGCGAAACATTACAAAAACAAGACTCTATTAGAATTGCTTCTAATCACATCGAAATTGAAAAAATTCGCTTAGAAGAAAAAAAAATACAACAAGACAAAATAACAATTGAAATGATTACACCAATTGTTGCCTACAAAACACTTGTGAACGAGGGAAAGAAATATACAAAATATTACCCTCCACTAGACCCAATGTTTCATGATTTAATTGTTGAAAATGCTAGGGTGAAATACGAATCTTATACATCCGAAACAAACTGCTCTTTTGATATTCGTTGGATAGAAATTCATAACAAAGATGAGAAAATTATGCGATATAAAGACTTTATTATTAAAGGGTGGAAAGGAGTCTACGAACTTACTGGCTCTCCAACTATACTACAATTCCTGTATGACACAGGATTAGGAGCAAAAAATAGTCAAGGATTTGGCATGTTTCAATGGAGAAAAGATAAATGAAAGGACATTTTTTCTTCTTTCAAGGTGATGAGCTAGGATTAAAAGATAAAACTATTGTATGGCGACACAAAGAGCAAGAACAAATTATTCCTATCCATCAAGTGAAAGCACTTCATATAATGAGTGATTTAAAAATGAATCGCCGTTTTTTTGGATTGCTCAATCAATATAGAATCCCTGTTTTTTTCTATAGCTATTATGGAAATCCTATTGGACAATTTATTCCATCAACCAAAAAGACAAGCGGACAAATGTATATTGCACAAATGCAACATTATATTGATGAAGAAAAACGGCTATGTATTGCAAAAAATATCTTAAAATCAACAGAACATAATATGATAGCTGTGCTTTCTTATTATCGAAAACGTCACAAATTAGAATGCCCAAGCATTTCAGTAATAGAAAAAAATACAGAATCCATTCAAACAAAATCAACATTAAAAACGATTATGTCCTATGAAGCAAATGCAAAACGGGCTTATTATTCTGAATTTGATAAAATCCTAAGATTCTCTCGTTTTCAATTTCAACGCCGAAGTTATCGCCCACCACGAAATGAAGTAAATACAACTATGAGCTTTACCTATCACTTACTATACACTGAAATATCAACACTACTTTTACAAACAAGATTAGTTAGTGATATTGCCTTTCTTCACTCTACTAATCAGCGAAGTAACTCACTTGTTTTTGATATAGCAGAAATATACAAACCTATTCTTTGCGACCGAACAATGTTTCGTCTATTTAATCGACAAATGATGAGAACAGATGATTTTTTCCAAAAAGAAAATGGAACTGTTTATTTAACTACGGATGGAATGAAAAAAATAACAACAGAATTTCAACAACAACTCGAACAAGTTATTACAATAGAAAAGCGTTTTATTAGTTACCGACACATTATCTTAAAAGACTTATACAAACTACAAAGCTATTTATTAGGCAAACGGAATACATTTGAACCGTTTGTATCGAAGTGGTGATATATATGTATGTTATTGTTGCTTATGACTGTGATCAAAAAAGAGTTGCAAAAGCCTTGAAAATTTGTCGTAAATATTTATTCTCTGTACAACGTTCTTTATTTGAAGGAGAAATTTCGGCTGCGAAACTAAAGAAATTACAACAAGAATTACAAGAAGTAATAACAGAAACAGATAGTTTGGTTATTTATACGTTTGAAACAAACAAATTGATGAAACGAACCTATATCGGAACAGAAAAACATCCAATTCAATTTATATTTTAATTTCAAGGTCGACTCCTAGAAAATCGATTGATATAAACCTATATATTTGTTATGATAGATGGGGTCGACCTAGTAAATATAATAATAAATTACCTATATTGTTGGATTTATAGTTATTATATCTATACTCCCTATTATCTCTAATACAAAAATAGGTATATTTTCCCTTTTTTTATGGGACTATTGTCGATTTTTAGCCTACCTTTGAGGAATGAAAACTTATTCCAAGCTTTTTCTCCAAGCTTTTTCATTTCTATTTTTAGCCTACCTTTGAGGAATGAAAACATGATAAACATACACAAGATAGCAACCATCAAGAAAATTTTTAGCCTACCTTTGAGGAATGAAAACGATAATCGCTAAAACTTGTTCCATTCTTGATTTTAATTTTTAGCCTACCTTTGAGGAATGAAAACTCAAACGGAATGTGCATTAGATTAAAGTTTTATTTCAATTTTTAGCCTACCTTTGAGGAATGAAAACATTTCTTCTATTTTTTCATCATCTGTCTTTAGGTTTTTATTTTTAGC
This sequence comes from Caryophanales bacterium, assembly GCA_031546705.1. Lineage (GTDB taxonomy): Bacteria > Bacillota > Bacilli > Bacillales > JAVBJX01 > JAVBJX01. The sequence goes on along the minus strand of JAVBJX010000036.1, from coordinate 26,294 downwards.
CTACCTTTGAGGAATGAAAACACGCTTGTAGATTGTGATTAAAACTAATTAAATCTAAATTTTTAGCCTACCTTTGAGGAATGAAAACCTTTATATAATATTTGATTAACCCACGTTCGATCATATTTTTAGCCTACCTTTGAGGAATGAAAACATTAGCGAAATCCCAACATCCTTCCCATTCCTCTAAATTTTTAGCCTACCTTTGATGAATGAAAACAATTAATTCATCATCAGTAGAAGGCTTTCCGTTTTGATTTTTAGCCTACCTTTGAGGAATGAAAACTTACTTTGCTCACTCATTCTAATCACTCCATACTCTTTATTTTTAGCCTACCTTTGAGGAATGAAAACGAATAAACATATCCTTTGATGAATTCACCTTTTGGATTTTTAGCCTACCTTTGAGGAATGAAAACTTACATCTGTTGTTTCGATTACATCTGTTGTTTCGATTTTTAGCCTACCTTTGAGGAATGAAAACTAACATAATTCTTCCATTTGTTTCACAGACATTTCAATTTTTAGCCTACCTTTGAGAAATGAACCCCCCAATCTACAAAACAAAGGCTAGACAAAAGGAATTTCTTCTCCTCTTGTCTAGCCTTACATCTAACCTCTCAACACAGCCCCAAACTTCTTCTCTACTGCTTTCACAACTTCACTATGAACCTTCGTCACTTCTTCATCCGTCAATGTTCTTTCTGGATCAAAGTATTTCAACGAATAAGCAATAGATTTCTTCCCTGTTTCCAATCGTTCTCCTTCATATAAATCAAAGATCGAAACGCTTTTCAGCAACCCTCCCCCAACTTCAACAATTGTTGCTTGAATTTCTCCTGCAACTGTTTGTTTGTCAACAACAAGAGCCATATCTCTCGTCATTGTTGGGAAACGTGGAATAGTTGTATAGCGAATACTTTCTACTTCTGTTTCTAATAGTACATCGGCATCTAGTTCAAATACATACGTTTCTTTTAAATCATATTTTTTTTGAGCAATTGGATGTAATTGTCCAACAAAACCAATAGACTCACTATTTAAAAACAATTCCGCTGTACGCCCTTGATGCATTCCTTCTATTTTTGCTTGTTTGTACGTAATCGTTACGCCTAATTTTTCAAATAAGCCATCCAAAATCCCTTTTACTACATAGAAATCCGCAGCTTTTTTCTCTCCTTGCCACAAATGTGTGTGCCATGTGCCTGTAATTACACCTGATAGACGTTTCTTTTCATCAGCTACATTCTCTTTTGGCAAATAGACAGATGAAATTTCATATAAAGCAATGCTTTCTGTTTGTCTTGCACGATTATAGGCAACTATTTCAAGTAGGCTTGGAATTAAAGATAAACGTAATGTACTTCGTTCTTCGGTCATTGGCATTTTCAATTTCAGTGGCTCAACTACTTGTAGAGCATATTTTGTTGCTTTATCAACATGCGTCAATGAATAAGTAATTGCTTGTTGTAATCCTGCTCCTTCTAAGTAACGAGAAATTTGACGGCGTTTTGCTTGAACACTCGTTAATTTCCCCGGAATTGCTTGAGTAACTGGCAATGTTGTTGGAATGTTGTTATAACCGTACAGTCTAGCAACTTCTTCAACGATATCTTCTTCAATCGTAATATCTCGGCGACGAGATGGAACTTGAATTGTAAACGTATCTTCATTCTGTTCAAAAGGAAATTGCAAGTTGTTTAAAATGTTAGCAATCTCTTCTGCTGTAATTGTTGTGCCAAGTTTTTTATTGATGGTAGCTGTTTGTATTACAACTTCCACTTTTTTCTCATCACGATTGTCTACGCTAACAACACCCGAAATAACTTCTCCACCTGCATATTGTGCCATTAGTTGTGCGGCACGATCAAGTGCGAGTGCTGTTCGATTAGAATCAATTCCTTTTACAAAACGAGTGCTTGATTCGCTTTGAAGATTTTTTGCAGACTTACGAACAATATTTCCTAAGAAATACGCTGATTCGATTAAAACAGTTGTTGTATCTTCACGAACTTCGGAATTTGCTCCGCCCATTACCCCAGCAAGGGCAACTGGAGTTTTTCCGTTTGTAATGACTAATTCATCTTTTAACGTTCTCTCTACTCCATCAAGTGTTGTGATACGCTCGTTATTTGCTAGTCTTACAACAATTTCTTTTGAATCCAAACGGTTATAATCAAACGCATGAAGTGGTTGACCATATTCTAATAAAACATAATTTGTTATATCCACAACATTATTATGTGGGCGAATTCCTGCCGCCATTAATCTTGTTTGCATCCATAATGGTGATGGAGCGATGTTGATATTTTTTATAACTCTTGCCATGTACAATGGATTTTCTGTTGTTGCCTCAACACGAACAGAAATGTAATCACTCGCTTGTTCGCCTGCTTCCTCTACTTGATGAGACGGAAGTTTGACATCTGTTCCAAGTACAGCCGCCACTTCATAAGCAACACCAATCATACTTAAACAATCGGCTCTGTTTGGCGTTAAGCTAAGCTCTAACACCGCATCATCTAAATTTAATTGTGCTAATGCATCGACTCCAACAGGTGTATCGCTTGGAAAAACAAAAATTCCTTCTGCGTTTTCTTTGGCAATTAGTTTTGATTCCACTCCAAGCTCTGTTAATGAGCAAATCATTCCATTTGATTCTTCGCCACGTAGTTTTGCTCGTTTGATTTTAAAATTGTTTGGTAGCACAGCTCCAACTGTTGCGACTGCTACTTTTTGTCCTGCAGCAACATTTTTTGCTCCACAAATAATTTGCACAGGTTCAGCTGCACCAACATCTACTAAACATTTACTAAGTTTATCGGCATTTGGATGTTGTTCACGTTCTTTAACAAAACCAATAACAACACCACTGATTCCTTCATTTAAAACCTTTACCGTTTCCACTTCAATTCCACTATTGGTAATTTTATCTGCTAACTCTTGTGGAGTTAATGTAATATCTACATATTCTTTTAACCATTTATAGGAAACTAACATAATTATCCCTCCACCCGATTAAATTGTGATAAGAACCGCACATCATTTTGATAAAAATGTCTGAGATCATCCATGCCATATTTCAACATGGCAATTCTCTCTGGACCCATTCCAAAAGCAAATCCTGCATATTTTTTTGAATCAAATCCTGCCATTTCTAGTACATTTGGATGAACCATTCCTGCACCAAGAATTTCAATCCATCCCGTTCCTTTACATGTGCTACAACCTGCTCCACCACAACCACATGAAACATCGACTTCTACAGACGGTTCTGTAAATGGGAAGAAACTTGGACGAAGGCGAATTTCTTTGTCCGTTCCAAACATTTTTCTCGCCAATGCAAGGAGTGTGCCTTTTAAATCGCTCATAGTAATATTTTCATCAACAACAAGTCCTTCAATTTGTGTGAACTGGTGCGAGTGTGTCGCATCATCTGTATCTCGGCGGTATACTTTTCCAGGACAAATAATTTTTACGGGTCCTTGTCCTTTTGCACTTAGTAATGTGCGAACTTGAACTGGTGATGTATGTGTACGCAATAATAATTCCTCAGTAATATAGAAAGTATCTTGCATATCACGAGCAGGATGTCCTTTTGGTAAATTAAGCATTTCAAAATTATAATAATCTTGTTCCACTTCTGGCCCTTCAGCAATCGAATAACCCATATGTAAAAATAAATCTTCAATTTCTTCAATGACTTGGGTAATCGGATGAGCATTGCCTATTTTTACGGGACGACCTGGGAGCGTCACATCAATTGTTTCTGACGCTAATTTTTTCTCTACTTCTAATGTTTCTAGTTTGTTTTGTTTTTCTGTTAGTACGGTTTGCACACTTTCTCGCACTTCATTTGCTAATGCTCCCATAAGTGGACGTTCTTCTGCGGACAATTGCCCCATTCCACGCAACGCTTCAGTAATTGGACTTTTCTTGCCAAGATACATAATCCTAAGATCATTTAAGCTCTTTAAATCAGTTGTTGTTTCAATTTTTTCAATTGCTTCTGTCTTTAACTGTTGTAACTTCTCTTTCATCATTTTCCCTCCTAAAAATAAAAATCGCCCCTTAAAAAAGGGACGAGTTGTTGTCGTGGTACCACCCTGATTTATGATTATTTATAAACAAATTGTTCATGAAATAATCATACTTCATTAAAAGATAACGGCTCATGCCGGAACGCCTTTACATTTTCTTTGTCCAGTTCTTCAAGCCATATTCTTCCTACGAACTACTTCTTCTGTCAAAGTCTGCGACTTTTTCGTCAGAAGTCTTTTCTACGTCAGAATATAAGTGGCTTGTTTCGCTTTTCATTGATCTAGCTATTCAAGCCATATTCTTCCTACGAACGGCTTCTTTTGTCAAAGTCTGCGACTTTTTCGTCAGAAGTCTTTTCTACGTCAGAATATAAGCGGCTTGTTTCGCTTTTCTTGATCTAGCTACTCAAGCCATATTCTTCCTACGAACTACTTCTTCTGTCAAAGTCTGCGACTTTTTCGTCAGAAGTCTTTTCTACGTCAGAATATAAGCGGCTTGTTTCGCTTTTCATTGTAAAATGGTCTAAGCGTCAACTTAAGAGGTGAATTCTCTTATTCCTACCATAAAATGTTTACAGCCTATGACATTTTTTCCCTGAATGGTGAATAATAAGGTACTACTCTCTATCACTGTTTTTAAATATACCTTATTATAGAAAGTTATGCTTGTTTTGTCTAGTCACTTGAATGGAAGGCAAGGGGCAGTTTTGTCCCTTGCCTTTCTTTCACATTACTGCTTAATCGCTTCTTTCTCAGTCAAAATACTAATAATTGTATCTGCAACATTTTCACTCAAGGAAAGTTCGGATGTAAAGCCAACACAAGAGCAATTCATTTCACCAAGAATATAACAATCTTTTCCTTCTTCATCTGTATCTAAAATAAAGTCAGCAGTCCAAATCAGTGGAAGAGCATAGCCGCCTAACTTATCCATTATTGTTGGGATGCTAGCAAGGAAACCATCTACAAGTTCACTCCATTGTTCTGGCTTGTCATAACGATATTGTGCCCCTGAGAATAGCGTTGCTGAAAAGGCATTTGCTCCCTCTGCTGGTTTCTTATGTACAACATTAACTGGTGTTTTGTCCAACATGAGCAGACGAATTTCACCCTCTTTAATACGTGGAAGAAATGGCATATCTACTAACATTCCATTTTCGCCCACAATATATTGCTCACAGAAAGTCATAAAAGATTCAAGTGTATGTTCTTCGGCATGATTATCTTTTGCTTCCACACAATTTAACTTAGCATCTAATGGAACTTCTGTTGCATCGCCAATATCACTTAACAATTGAACACGCCAAATTCCTTCGCCAGTTGATCCACGATTTTGTTTTAGCACACGTTCTCCATTTTTTAAAGACTTTGGAAAATTTTCTTTAAAAGAAGCTATCGTATAGTAAGCAAATGTATCTTCTGGAACAAACGGTGTATCACGCAATTTAACTAATGCATCTTTTGCACCGTAACCAATCATTGCCGCTGGATGTGGCATTCCTGTTACACCCGAATCACACAGTTCTCTTAACATCTTAAAATATGTACTTTCATCTTTTAGATTCCCTGGATTAACTCGACTTACATATGCATCTGCATTTTTAGACACAGCTTCAAAAATTTCATCTTTCTTCGCATCCGAATAAAAAATAACTTCTGCCGACCAGTCACGTTTCTTTAGTGACTCCACCATCGGCATTGTATCTTTCCGATAACCATCTTCCCCTTTGTCATTTCCGCCTTCCACTTCAAAAAACACAACATGTTTCTTCATCACTAGCACTTCCCTTTTATTTATGGTGTTACTAGTATATTATTTCATGTTTTGAGTAAAAAAAATAGGGATATATGAAAGTTCACAAATTGTTTACATAAATAAAGGATTTTACGCTCTTATTATTTACTCCCACTCAATCGTCGCTGGCGGTTTACTCGTAATATCATACACCACCCGATTTACATGACTCACTTCATTCACAATCCGTATCGAAATCTTCTCTAACACTTCCCATGGAATTCTTGCCCAATCAGCAGTCATTCCATCAATAGAAGTAACCGCTCGAATTCCAATCGTATAATCATACGTTCTTGTATCACCCATTACACCAACACTCCGAATATCAGGCAATACCGTGAAATATTGCCACACTTCACGTTCCAAATTAGATGTCTTTATTTCTTCACGCAAAATGGCATCGGATTCCCGAACAATCTGCAACTTTTCTTCTGTTACTTCACCAAGCACTCGAATACCAAGTCCTGGGCCTGGAAAAGGTTGTCGCCACACAACTTCGTGTGATAAACCAAGTTCTTCACCAAGTTTGCGAACTTCATCTTTAAATAATGTATTTAGTGGTTCGATTAATTTAAATGACAAATCATCTGGCAAACCACCGACATTATGATGTGACTTAATCGTTTGGGCAGTTTTTGTTCCACTTTCAATAATATCTGTATATAGCGTACCTTGAACAAGAAACTCAATTCCTTCTAGCTTCGTTGCTTCATCATCAAATACATAAATAAATTCATTCCCGATAACTTTTCGTTTTTGTTCTGGATCAGAGACACCTGCTAGTTTTTCTAAGAATCTTTCTCTAGCATCTACTTTAATCACATTTATCGAAAATTGCTCAGTAAATGTTTGCATAACTTGTTCCGCTTCACCTTTACGCAACAAACCATGATCGACAAAAATACACGTAAGTTGATCGCCAATTGCTTCATGGACAAGTACAGCCGCTACGGATGAATCTACGCCACCACTCAAGGCACATAATACTTTTTTTTCACCAACAAGCTGACGAATTTTTGCCACTTCATGTTCAATAAAATTCCCCATTGTCCAATCACCAAGACATTCGCAAATATCAAGAGCAAAGTTTCTTAATATATCCATTCCATATTCTGAATGACGAACCTCTGGATGAAATTGAACAGCAAAGAACTGTTTTTCTACATTACTCATCGAAGCAACATGACAAGATGGACTTGTTGCATTAATTGTAAATCCCTTTGGCACTTCCACAACTAAATCACCGTGACTCATCCAAACAATTTGCTCTGCTGGTGTATTTTCAAACAATTGATTATTACTTTTCAAGGTAATTTCTGCTTTTCCATACTCACGCTCGTTTGCTTTCTCTACCTTTCCACCTAACATATGCGTCATTAATTGCATTCCATAACAAATACCAAAAATTGGAACGCCCATATGAAAAATTTCTTTATCACAAGTGAATGCCTGTTCATCATAGACACTATTTGGACCACCTGAAAAAATAATTCCTTTTACATTTAATTTCTTCAACTCATCCGCTGTAATCGTATGCGGATGCAGCTCACTATACACACCAAACTCTCGAATTCGGCGGGTAATAAGCTGATTATACTGACTACCAAAATCTAAAACAACAATCATTTCTGGTTGATTCATCTTCCCAACTCCTAATTTTATTGTATCTGAGTAACCTCATCTTGTACGTACACTTGTTTTTGTTTCTTTGAAAAAACATTAAATAAAATATTTAAAGCAATTGCCATTATACTTCCCGCAACAATTCCATTTCCTGTTAAGATTTGTAAGAACGGGGGTAATCCTTTGAACATATCAGGAACAACGGTAACACCTAAACCAATTGCTACCGAACAAGCAACGATAAATAAATTTTCTTGTGAATCAAAGGAAACTTTACTTAACATTTTAATACCAGACGCAACAACCATTCCAAACATCGCAACCATTGCTCCACCGAGTACAGCAGAAGGAATAATCGTTGTTAATGCTCCAACTTTTGGAACAAGACCTAGAACAATTAACATACCAGCTACGATATAAATAACTTTTTTTGTTTTGATACCTGAAAGCTGAACTAAACCAACATTTTGCGAAAAAGTTGTATATGGGAAGGCATTAAAAAGTGAACCAATAATAATGGCTAATCCTTCTGCACGATACCCTCTTGTAATTTCTTTTTCACTCAATTTTTTTCCGCAAATATCACTTAAAGCGAAATAAACGCCTGTTGATTCTACTAAACTTACAATTGCTACTAACGTCATCGTTAAAATAGATGTCCATTCAAATGTTGGATAAGCAAAATAAAAAGGTTTAATCACATGAAACCATGATGCATCTTTTACTGGAGTTAAATTAACATCTCCGATTGCATATGCCACAATCGTTCCAACTATTAATCCGAGTAGAATAGAAATAGAGCGAATAAAGCCGTCAAAAAAACGATACAAGATTACGATAAATAATAGTGTTCCAAAGGACAGAAGTAAATTTGTCGTTGAGCCATAATCAGGAGATCCTAAACCACCAGCCATATTATTCATTGCAACAGGAACAAGTGTCACACCAATAATGGTTACAATGGATCCTGTAACAACTGGTGGGAAAAATCTCGTTAATTTCCCAAATACTGAACTAATCAATAGTACAATTACACCAGAAACAAGAATTGCTCCATAAATAGCGGAAATACCAAATTCCCCACCAATTGCAATCATCGGCCCAACTGCCGTAAATGTACAACCAAGCACAACAGGAAGCCCAATACCAAAGAAACGATTTGTCATGATTTGCAAAAGTGTTGCAATCCCACACATCAAAATATCAATGGAAACTAAATAAGTAATTTGTTCTCCCTTTAAGCCAATTGCTCCACCAACAATTAACGGAACAATTACTGCACCAGCATACATTGCTAATACATGTTGCACTCCAAGAGTTGTTAATTTCCACGACTTCATTTCATTTCCTCCACGACAAATGTCACTGTATTATTATTTAGTGAAGCAATTCTAGCCAATGATTCTACATGAATTCCTTGTTCATTTAACCATTTTCGTCCATTTTGAAATGATTTTTCGATAACAATGCCAATTCCAACTGCTGTTGCTGAACATTTTTCTACTAAGTCTAGTAATCCTTTTGCTGCTTCTCCATTTGCTAAGAAATCATCAATAATTAAAAAACGTTCGTCTTTTGCCACAAATTGCTTAGAAATCATAATTTGATTTGTTTCTTGTTTTGTAAAGGAGTAGACCTCTGCTGTAACTAATTCATCTGTTAAAGTTAGCGATTTACATTTTCTTGCGACAAGTAATGGCACACCTAGTTCCAGAGCAACCATTGCCGCAGGAGCAATTCCTGATGATTCTAGTGTTAATACTTTTGTGATTTGCTCTGTTGAAAATCTTTTAACAAACTCTTTTCCAATCTGTTGCATGAGAAACACATCTACCTGATGATTTAGAAAGGCATCGACTTTTAAGACATTCCCCTTTAATACTCGTCCTTCTTGTTTGATCTTCTCTTGCAATAACTTCATCCAATCCCCCCTCTTTATAAAAAAATACAAATTCAATTGCCCCTATAATGAGGAGCAATTGAATTTGTATTTTTTGTGATAGATACAAAAACATTGCAACTCATATTCAAATTGTTTACGGCAATTTGGTAGAAACTTGCGAGCCTTATTCTCGCTGCTATATGAGTGATGCACTAATTAACTTATTCCGAATTTATTTTTACGATTATAGATTAATATTCGTCTTTTGTAAAGTAATTTTGGAGAAAAGGGGTAAAACACAACCCTTTTGACCCAAAGTCATAAAATGAATGGTTGCCAAAGTCCAGTAAAATCAAAGTTTTGGTGAATCATTCATTTCACTAAAACCTTTTTTAAAAATTTTTCTCATTCTAATCTATTTAAGATGATACAATAAAATCCCTGTAGCAACAGCGACATTTAATGATTCACTGCTTCCGTAAATGGGGATGTATAAATTTTTATCCGTTCTTGCTAGTAATTGTTTGTTTACTCCACTGCCTTCATTTCCAACAATTAAGGAGAATGAGGGGTTTGTTGCTATTTCTTTATAGTTATGTCCATTTTCAAGAGCTGTTCCGTAGATAGTTGTTCCTGCTTTTTTTAAATCCTCTATCCACACCAGTAGATTTCCTTTGATAATTGGTAGATGAAAAAGTGATCCTTGGGTTGAACGAATCAATTTTGGATTGTATATATCTACACACCCTTCTCCAAGTACAACCATGTCCATTCCAACTGCATCGGCTGTGCGAATCATTGTGCCAATATTGCCAGGATCTTGGACAGCATCAATTAGTAATATATTTTTCCCCTGAATAGATGGTGCTTTAGATGAAAACTGTTTACAGATTGCTATAATTCCTTGTGGTGCTTCTGTATCACTCACATATTTTAAAACTTCTTCTGTTGAGAGTGTGCAAGAAATTTTCATATCCCAATTGCTTGGAACTTTTTTTTCGTCTATGATAATTTCTCGTATTTCTATATTGCTTTTTAATGCTTCTTCAACTAAGTGAAAACCTTCGATGATAAATAAACCTGATTCATCACGTTCTTTTTTTGTTTGTAATTTTTTCCATTGTTTTACTTGTCCATTTTTTATGGATTCAATTCGTTTCATTTATTTTCCCTCATTTGTATGTATAATCTTCGCTATTATAGCAAATATATATAGGTGAGGTGAAAATGATGAACTTGAATTTACGAAATGCTATCATGGATAATATTTCCAATAACTCAAAAATGGAGTTAGAAGATACGATTGTTGATGCCATTCAAAACGGTGAGGAAAAAATGCTTCCAGGACTTGGTGTTTTGTTTGAAGTTATTTGGAATCATTCTGATGAGGAAAAAAAAGAAGTGATGCTTGCAACACTAGAGCAAGGAGTAAAAGCAACTGACGCATAATGCGTTCGTTGCTTTTTAGTTTCTTCCTATTTTGTCATTGTATAGTTATATATATTATGGTAGATTTAGAAGATACACACGTAAGGAGGGGATGACCTTCTTGGATCAAACATCTCGTATCATGCATATAAGAAGACAGGCAGTGTATGTAGTGATTAGTATTATACTAGTTACTATTCTTTCATTTTTCTTTGTACCACTGAGTGAATCTGCACCTAATCAATCCATTATACTAGGCATCATTCAAATTATTATCCTTTTTGCTATACTTTATTTTTTTATTCAATTAAAAGAAATAGTTAGAGCAGATTTTCGTTTATTTTTAACTTGTGCTATTTTCTCAACAATTATTACTATACTTCATATTATTTTTGAAATGTATCAACCAACACTATTTCGTACAGAAAATGAGCATGGGAACTATCTTCTACATAGTATATTTTATTATGTTGAACTCAGCACAATGCTTCTCGTGTTTATTTCTTTAAGTGTTATTCAACTCAGCAAACGTGCAAGAAATGATATAATTCTGATCTTTTTTATTATCTTTGCTATTATATTCACATTTGCGATTGGTATAATTAATTTATATCTTGAGCGAAGATATGATACTACGATAGGTATTGTTCAGGGAGAAATGTTATATGTTGTTCCGTATCTAACTATTTTTATTTCTTATTTCTTTACCAAACAACTACGGCGTGTATTAGTACAAAGAAATATTTTTAATTTATATCTTCTTGGTGCACTTCCTTGTTCTATATGGCTTATCGGCACACTTAGTAATTCAGTTATAGCAGATTTTCAGATAAATGTTTCTTTGTTAAATTTATTTCATTTATTAGCTATTGGTATCTGGCAATATGGAATTGCTTATCATAGTAGTCGTTTAAATACAACGGAATACTCAGAGTATCCACAAATATCCCGCCTGTTTATCCATTGTCTTATTTTTTCTATTGTGTCATTCATCATCATTAGCTATTTCACAAACACATTATCTATTTATTTCTGTCTTGGATTTATTATTGTTATTCTTATGGTCTGGTTGCGACTTCTTCACATTAGAAGTATGGAAAAAGACTCTCTAAAGCTACTAAAAGAAAATCAATCTATACTCGATCATGCTGCCCACTATGATGAGTTAACAGAACTACCAAATCGACGAAAATTAGTTTATGATATGAACGATTTAATAGAAATCGATGTACCCTTTACAATTTCTTTAATAAATATAAATCGGTTTCAACACATTATTAATTTATTCAGCAACGAAATTGGTAATAAGGTTTTGTTAGAGTTTGTTAACAGACTTCATTTAGTATTGGATGCAGGAGGATATAGTTGCGAGTATATGTATCGCCTTGGTAGTTCTAATTTTGTTCTTCTTATTCCTAGCACAGATCAGAATGAAATTGAAGATCTATGCACAGAAATTTTTGATACTACCCAGACACTTTTTACTATAAAAAATGAATCTATTAAAATATCAGCTAGCATTGGTAATGCAGTGTTTCCTGACCATAGTACAACCGTTAATGATTTACTGAAATATGCATATATCACTTTAGATATCGCAAAACAACTTCCTACTAATCAATGGGCCTTTTATTCTAAACAACTTGATTCATCTATCGAGCAAAATTTACTAATTGAAAAAGATTTGGAAAATGGACTAGAAAATAAAGAGTTTGAGCTATATTATCAACCTCAGTACACTATTTCAGGTGAATTAGTTAGTTTTGAAGCATTAATTCGCTGGAATCATCCAACAAAAGGACGTGTTTCTCCAGCGGAGTTTATTACGGTAGCCGAAGAAACAGGTTTGATTGTACGTCTAGGAGAGTGGATACTAAAAGAGGCTTGTATGCAACTGAAACAATGGACTGAAATGGGTCAAAAAAAAATAACGATGTCTATCAATGTATCTGTCCGTCAACTACAACAAGCAAATTTTGTGGAAAGAGCAAAACAAATTCTTCTCTCTAGTGGTTTAGATTCTGAACACATTATATTAGAAATTACGGAAACGTATCCATTCTATACAGATGAGATAATTGTCGAGAGAATTCATGAATTAAGTCGCTTTGGCTTCTTAATTGCCATTGATGATTTTGGTACAGGTTTTTGTTCATTGGCTAGCCTAACAAAATTTCCTATTTACGAAATAAAATTAGCTCGTGAATTTGTTGATTGTATTGGCAAAAATTCTAAAGATGAAATTTTGTTACAACATACAATCAAAATTTCTGAGCAATTAAAAATTGTAACCATGGCAGAAGGAGTAGAAACTGGCGAACAGCTCAAAATATTATCTGATCTCGGTTGTCAATTGATTCAAGGTTTCTATTTTTCAAAGCCATTAGACAGACAACGAGCGACAAAATTATTAAGTATTACCACATTACAAGAAAAAGCTAAGAAGTTTCGTTGAAATCAAGTAAAAAAGTAATATAATGAATTCATACAAACACTCTCTCTTTGTTGGTTTTTGATCGTATTTAGATGCTACCAAATGAAATCGTGTTTGTATTTTTTTATTGTTTTCTTCCTCAAATATGGAAATGTGATATTGAGTATGAAAACCGTATAAAATAGAGAATATCCCCAAAAAATTGAGAAAATCTATGAAACGTGTCATAATAAATCATAGATTTCAAAGTTAGGGGGATTTTTTTTTGCAAAATAAAACGATTACTATGTTTTTCTTGTTTTTTCTAGTTACTATCATGCCTTCCGTTACTCACGCTGAAACACTTGTTAATGTACAAAGTTTTGGAGCGGTTGGCAATGGAATAGCGGACGATACCACTGCAATTCAAACAGCAATTAATAGTGCAAATGATAGAACGATTTTTTTGCCAAAAGGTGTTTACTTAGTGAATTCTTTAACCATTCCTAGCAATGTAAAAATAGTTGGAGAGGATGCTACAATTAAAGCAATTAAGAATACTAGCAAACTCATCACTATTACAGGAAGTAATATTTTTATCTCCAATCTGCTCATTGATGGAGATAATCGTGTTCTAAGTGGGGTGTTCATTAAACACGGCTCAGAAAATGTTTCGCTTACAAATAGTACGATTCAAAATATTTCTTCCACCGATTCGACAATTGATGTTTACCCTATTTCTTCAGGTATTCGACTAGAAGGAACAACTAAAAATATTACAATTGATTCGGTCACCATTCAAAATGTCTATGCAAAAGTAATTACAAGTAAGGGTGGACATTATGTTTCCAGAGGAATTTTTATCATGTCTCGTGACATAAGTAAACCTGATCCTCCTCCCCAAAACATTATCATTAATAATTGCTTAATTGATGGAATTGGTCCAAAGGATGATGGTGATGGGATTAACATTCAAAGCTATAAAAAATCGGTAAGTTTAAAAATCTCAAATAACACATTTAAAAATAATCATAAACGAGCAATCAAAATTCAAGATGATGGGGCAATCATTGAAGGCAATCTCATTTACAATTCTTTTTTCAGAAATAATTACTATGATACCTATCCAGAAAAAAATGATTATGATATGTACGCAGCTATTTCTGTTTATGCAGACAATGTAATTATTAGAAATAATACTGTAACAGGGATTGGCAGCTACTCTGCTGTTATTGATCTTGACAGTAGTTCTAATGTGAAAGTCTTAAACAATGATTTTAGCAATGGCGTTCTTTCAAACTATCAATCTTATTCACTTATTCGAGTAAATCACGCTCGAACACGTACAGCTGTTTCTAATTTAGAAGTGACGGGAAATATTTTTAAAAACGGAAAATACGGTATATATTTTGCTTCGCCTGTCCGTTCAACAATGGTTAAAAATAATACTCGTATAAATTGTAAGTAAGGAGATACTATGAAAAAAATTCTTTTTCCTTTTTTATTTGCAGTTGCATTCTTTGTCATTGTCCCTCAAGTAAAAGCGGCACCATTTATTATTGTGACGCAAACAGGAGCGGTTGGCGATGGAATTACTGATGATACAGAAGCGATTCAAGAGGCAATTAATCAAGCACAAGGTGGTCGGGTTTTTATCCCTAAAGGCACCTATGCCATTAGTTCGTTAATTATTTCAGATAATACAACATTAAGTGGAAGTAGTGCTGTTTTTAAATCCGTCATGTCTGATGAACAAATGCTTTATGTTGCAGGAAATAATATAACTATTGCTGGCATTACTCTGGATGGAAATGATCAAGTCCCTAATGGAATAGAAATCGGAAGTGGTGCTAGAAATATCTCACTCCTCAATATAACCATTAAAAATATTTCTCAATCTTCTCAATCACAAACTGAAACTCCTATTGGGATAAAGATTGGCGGAGAAAGCAACAATATTACAATAGATTCTGTAAAAATCAAGAACATATCTGGAAAATATGAACTACCAACATACAAGAAATCAGTTGGTATTCTCTTTACTCCTTTGTTCACTGGACAAGCACCTAATAAAAATGTAACCATTAAAAACTGTTTGTTTGACGAAATCGGCCCACGTGGAGATTCCGATGGTATTCTTGTTCAAGGTTACAAGAACTCAATTGGTATAACCATTACAAATAATATATTTAGAAATATTCACGACCGAGCAATCACAGTAAAAAGTCCTGGTGTTGTCATTAGAAAAAATACAATTGAGAACACATTTAAAGGAAACAATCCAAGCCCAGTTGCAAAATTAGATAAATTTGATATGAATACTGCTATTTTGGTTTATGCTGGACAAGTTGTAATTGAAGAAAATATAATTAGTGGTATCGGCAGTTACTATACTGGAATAGAAATTACTACAAGCAACAATGCTATCATTAGAAATAATATTATTTCTAATGGGGCTAATTCCAACTACACAGGTTCAGATTTAATTCGCTTAAATGCTTCTGCTGATTCATTAGAAAATATTATCATTACTGGAAATACATTAAAAAATGCCACAAACGGCATCCTGATTAATTCTGGGATGGAGAACTTTGAGGAAAATAATAATACTTTTATTAATTGCACATAGTAATATAAATGCTCTTTAAGAGGATGGGACTACATCTTTTTGAAGGATTTTTAGTCTGAATCAATCGGTGTATTTTTTACACTGACTGACTCAGACTCTTATTTTTTAATCATACACCTAAAAGGAGGCATTTTTTTGCGAAAAAAAATCAGCATGATGCTCATGTTTTTTCTAATTATCTTCGTTCCTACAATACATGGAGATAACACAACTATTTCTGTTAAAGACTTTGGAGCAGTTGGTAATGGCATTGCAGATGATACACAAGCCATTCAGGAAGCACTTAACAATGCTTCTGGAAAAACGGTTCTTTTTCCTACTGGAACGTATGCCGTTGGATCGTTAGAAGTCAAAGAAAATGCGACACTCATTGGAACAAATGCGACACTAAAAGCAAAGTATCCAGTAACTAGATTTTTTATGGTGGGTCAAGGAAATCGCTTTAACTATGAACAAATGGCTCCTGACTATTATGAACACAAAGCACCCGGCAAGAATGTTTCCGTTTCAGGGCTAACATTCGATGGAAATAATCAAGTATTAACAGGAATATTTATTATTAACGGGTCAGAAAATATTTCCATTCAAAATGTTACCATTCAAAACATTTCATCGAAAAAAGCACTAGAAGCTTATCCTATCTCTTCAGGCATTCGAATGGAAGGAAATACAAAAAATATTACCATTGATTCCGTAAAAATAAAAAATGTCTATGCCAAAACATTAACTCCCGCACAAAGCCCAAACCCTGCTGCACAACATTATATTGCCAGAGGCGTTTTTCTTATGCCAAAAAGCATTACAGATGCCAAAAATAAAATAGAAAAAGCACCGCAAAATATTGTTATTAAAAACAGCGATTTTGATGGCATTGGTCCAAAAGATGATGGTGACGGAATCAATGTACAAAACTTTAAACAACCAGTGAACTTAAAAATCATTAATAACACCTTCAAAAAAGTCCATAAAAGAGCAATTAAAATTCAAGATCCCGGTGCATACATTTATGGAAACAAAATTTATAACTCTTTTTCCAAAAATAATTACTATCAAACATATAAAGAGAAAAATGACTATGATATGTTCTCTGCTATTTCTATTTATGCAGATAATGTTGTAATCGAAAAAAATATTGCTAATGGTATTGGTAGCTATTCCGCAGTTATTGATATTGATAGTGCCAAAAATATTAAAGTTATCAATAACCAGTTTAGCAATGGAGATAAATCAAACTACAAAAATTACTCATTAATTCGGATTAACTACGTTGGAAAATGGTCTTATCCTTCTAACATTACCGTTACTGGAAACACACTCAAAAATGGCAAATATGGCATTTATTATGGCGTTGCTGGTGCACAGAAAAATATTGTCGTTAAAAACAACAAAATTATTAACTGCGTAAAAGAAATGAAAGCAAACTAAAGAAAAGAGTCTGGATCAATTAGCGTATTTTTTAGACTGATTGATCCAGACTCCTATAATGTTTGGTTACCAAAATTCAATAAAACTAATATTTTGGTGAATCGCTTCATTTCACTAGAAACGGAGACAACATGGAACAAACTACTTCACTTAAACAAAAAATAAAGAAACTCTACCTGCTTATACTTCCTATTTTTATTACCCAGATTTCTACGCAACTGCTATCTTTTGCAGATATCGTGATGTCTGGTAGATTTAGCTCAAATGATTTAGCTGGTGTTGCTATTGCTACTAGCATTTGGGTTCCTATTTTGACGGGTTCTCTTGGATTATTCTTAGCAATTGTTCCGATTATTTCTCAACATCTCGGAGAAAATAATAAAGCCATTATCTCCTCTAAAGTCACACAAATGCTGTATTTATCCATTGCAATTAGTAGTGTTGTAATTACTGCTATTTTGTTATTCTCTAACTCTATTTTAACAATCATGAATTTAGATAAAGAAGTTCATCGCATTGCCCATCAATATTTAATTGCTATTTCTGCTGGAATCTTACCATTTTTTTTATCACTTGTTCTCCGTTCCACTATTGATGGACTAGGTTTAACAAAAATAACGATGTATTTTACTTTCCTTGGTTTACCAATAAATATTTTGTTAAACTTCTTATTTATTTTTGGATATTTTCATTTCCCACGACTTGGAGGAGTAGGATCTGGGGTTGCAACAGCTATTACCTACTATATTTTGTTTACGATTATGTTCATTTGGGTGAAAAAAAATCCCTTTACTCGCTCTCTTCACCTCCTACAAAAATTCGAGAAAGTTTCTTTCACTCAGTGGCTAGAATTTCTAAAAATCGGTATCCCAATTGGATTAGCCATCTTTTTTGAGGTAGCCATTTTTTCATCCGTTACTTTGTTACTAAGTAAATATGGTTCACTCACTATTGCTGCTCACCAATCGGCACTCAATTTTGCTTCACTTCTATATATGTTTCCTTACAGCATTTCTGCTGCACTTACCATTATCATTGGTTTTGAAGTTGGAGCAAAACGGTTTACTGATGCAAAAATTTATGCACGAATTGGAATTATTTCTGCCGTTAGTCTGGCGATATGCTTTGCGGTACTTCTTTTCTTTTTTCGCTCAACTATTGCTGGTTTTTATACAAATAAAGTACATTTAAATGTGCTTATTCAATCATTTTTAGTATATGCTATTTTTTTCCAATTATCCGATGCTATAGCCTCACCAACGCAAGGAATTCTTCGGGGCTATAAGGATGTAAATATTGTCGCTGCTGTCATGTTTATTTCTTTTTGGATAATCGGCTTACCTACTGGCATACTCATAGAGAAATTTACTTCTTTTCAAGCATATAGTTATTGGATTGGGCTGATTGTCGGTCTAGCCTTTGGTGCTATTTGTTTACTTCTTCGCTTGCATATTATTGAAAAAAGAATAGGGCTATCTTTGGATAAATGATAAACTATTTCTATTGGATTTTGGAAAAATGGGGGGATTTTCACCTCCTTTTTCTAAAACCCATGAAATGAATAGTTGTCAAAATATGATAAAATCAATATTTTAGTGAACCACTCATTTCATTAAAAACCTTTCAAAAAGACTTCAATCTCAGTCCACTATTTTTATTCTGTTATGAAAGAGGTTCACTATGATTCTACTAAAAAGTTTCTTATTAGGCTTATCAGTTGCCGCTCCTGTTGGACCAATTGGATTACTTTGTATGCAAAGAACGTTACAATACGGAAGACGTGCTGGTTTTTTGTCTGGTCTTGGGGCGGCAAGTGCTGATAGTATTTATGCTATTTTTGCGGCATTTGGTTTTACAGTTATTACTAAATTTTTAACAGAAAAAAGCGAATGGATTCAAGGAGTCGGTGCAATTTTTCTTCTTTATTTAGGCGTTCGTTTGTTGTTTAAAAAAGCATCTAGTAAAGTGGCAACATCTACAGAAGGACACAAATTTTATTTGTCTACACTTTTTTTAACAATTACTAATCCAATAACTATTTTATCATTTGTTGCTATGTTCGCAGGGCTTGGAATAGAGTCAAGTTCTATTCTATCTTCTTTTCTCTTAGTAATTGGGGTATTTTCAGGCTCTGCTCTTTGGTGGTTTATTTTAAGTTTTGGTGTGTCATTAGCAAAAGCAAAGTTTACGCCGAAACGAATGCGGATTGTGAATATTTTTTCGGGAGTATTATTGATTGTGTTGGGGGTATCGAGTTTTTTGTATAAATAAGGAGGAATGGATAGGTTACACTAAACTATATAGACGGTAAAAAAGATTTCAGCTATTTTAGAGTTATTTGGATCGAACATGAGTAGTTCTAAGGTTTATATTTTCGTTTCACTGAAAACAATATTGCCGTCTATATAGAGTAAAAAAACTATCCTCTCTATTCGATTGTAATAGCTTCCGTAAAGGGAGGATAGTTTTTTTATACACTACTTTGTTAACTTAAAATGCTATCTTTCAAGATACTATTCAATTTATATACTTGAAAGACATCTATAATATGATTCTGTATGCGACTTTACAGAACAACCATTCTTAAGGAACACATTCTGCATGATTAAGTTTGTTTCATGTGTGCTTCCTATGTAATAAGTCGCTCCCATTTGTTTTAAAAACAGTAATGACTGATAGTGCAATTGCACACTTCTTCCTTTTCCTCTCTCTTCTGGTAATAATCCAAAATAAAATAACCTACCCTCATCTATTGTTTCAGGCTCAATGTGTGGAATAGTTATGCCAATCGGTTTATTCTCTTCATAAATTGCTATACAAGAATGCCCCCAATCTGATCCCAATAACCTTTCTACTGATTGTAGCTGTTCTTCCATAGTAAGGGGGAAGATGCTTTATTTTTGGAACCACTCATACATTGTTCCCATAGCATTTTGAATTCATCTTCAGACATGGTATTGTTTCCTATAGATCGCCATTCATAATCTGATTTATTTCCTTCAATATTTTGCAATGATCTAAACACTTCAACTTTAGAAGTATATTGTTCAAATCCTAGGTTGAGTAACAACTTTGAAAAAATTGGATAGTGTTTACTAGTTTTGTTAATTAAAATACCTATCCGCTTAACTTTCATCTCAATAGCGAGATTAATTAAATGTTTCACTTCATCTTTCCAGTTTATATTTTCAGCAATTATTTCCTTCTCTTCAATGTTTATACATTCAGGCAACTCTTTTAATACCTTAAATGATTCACTTTGTAACATTTCTAGCTTTAAGTCTTTCATGTAAAATCCTCTCATTTCATTTTCCTTATTGTGTCTTTAAACAACTGCACTTCTTCTTTAGACACAGCCACTTCCCCATACCGAACTTTGTTATATAATTCTTTCAAAAAAAGCGTAGTATCTTGATTTTGTGAAATTCTTTCAAACCATGATTCCACTATTTCTCCATGTTTTCTAGGGACTTTTCCTTTTTTCTCCAGTTTATATATTTCTAATCTTACCGGATCAACAGGTGGGAGAGTTTTTATTTTTTTTGAAATATACTCTTGATAAATAGAAGGTTTTAAGCGAATATCACGGACAGAAACGGTGCTATCGCCATGTTTGAAAACAACAAAAACCATCTTTCAAAAGTGGTGAATTTCCTTTGCGATGGTGGATATACAGGTGAAAAAATTGCAGAAACAGTGAAAGAAATCATTGGTGCACAGGTAGAAATTGCCAAACGAAACGAATTACACAATTTTGTCATTTTACCAAAGCGTTGGGGTGTAGAAAGAACTTTTAGTTGGCTGGAAAAATGTCGTAGGTTATAGAAAAATTGTGAACGTAAACTCCACACAAGCTTACAAATGGCTGTTCTTGCCTTCATTGTTCTTTTCTTGAAAAGATTTCAAACAGGTTCTTAATATTTTTCTTGTACAGTGGCAAACTCAACATAACCATAATATAAATTTACCATGATGATATATTCTTTACCATCTTTTTCTGCTACCCAACTTTCAACGACATCTTTCACATAAAGACTATCATATGCTTGTTTATTTACAAAAATTAATGTATCTCCACTCTTAATAAAATCTTTTGCAAAATTTTTCACCATACGAACAGCCTTATTTTTTGGAATTTTATTTCCATCTAGCTCAAAAAAAGAGTAGCTCTTATAATGATAATGTTTCAATTCATTTTCATTTAACTTAAACTCTATTTTATGAATAAAAGTATCACTGTTAGATCCACTTTTACTCCAAAGATATAAAGTTGATCCATCATAATCTTCTTTTCTAAAATTTGGCATATTATCAAGAACTTTTTTTGGTAAGTACTCTTTTAGCTTTGTAAAAATAGTTTTCTCTGACATATTATTCCCTTCGTTGGCAACATGTATTTCCATTGTTGAATTCGCTTCTGCATTTTTCTCTAAAATTATATTTTCTTCTATATTACTTTTCTGATTACAAGCACCCAACGTCACCCCAAGAATGCAAACAAATAAAAAACTAAATACCCTTTTCATACATTTCCCCCTATAAATATAACTTCAATGAAATTGATTCTGCGAATTTTTTATAATTAAATATTTTTCATTGAAATGAATGGTTCACTAAAATATTACTAATCCACAAATTTTCACAACCATTTATTTCAAGAGAGTGGGTCAATCATGGGGAAACCCCTGATTGACCCACTCTCAGTTATACGTAATTCCCTTCACTTTCTCAATATCCAACCGCTTAATCACTTCCACCAACAACTTCACTGTATTCTCATAATCATCCCGATGAATAATAGACGCATGGGAATGGATATAACGAACAGGTACAGTCAGAGTAATTGTCGGCACACCGCTTCCTGTTAAATGAATCGAACCGCCATCTGTTGAACCACCGGGCATAATATCAAAACCATAAGGAATATTTAATTCTTCCGCTACACTTATCACAAATTCCCGCAGTTCTTTATGAGAAACTAACAGGGAATCATACAACATAATGTGTGGGCCCGCTCCTAGATGAGCCAGTGCTTCTTTGTCCGTTACATTTGGTGTATCGACTGGAATAGCAACATCCAAAGCAAAGGCAATATCTGGTTGAATCAAATGAGCCGATGTTTTTGCTCCACGCAAACCAACTTCTTCTTGTACTGTTCCAACACCGTACACAATATTTGGATGGTTTTCTGTTTGTAATTGTTTTAATACGCCAATTGCCACCGCACAACCAATCCGATTATCCCACGCTTTTGCCATTAACATTTTTTCATTTTTCATCACTGTAAATGGAAAATCTGGAACAATCGAATCTCCTTGGCGAACTCCCCATTCTATTGCTTCTTCTCTACTTGATGCTCCAATATCAACAAACATTTCAGTCATATCTGGTGCTTTTTTTCGTGCATCTGCTGAAACAATGTGGGGTGGCTTTGATCCAATAATCCCAACAATATCACCTTTACTTGTCATAACTGTTACTCTTTGAGCAGGCATTACATGTGTCAGCCAACCGCCAATTGGTTGAAAATAAATAAATCCTTTATCACTAATTTTTGTCACCATAAAACCAAGTTCATCTAAATGCCCTGCAATCATTACTTTAGGACCATTGGCATCTCCAATTTTTTTTGCAACAAGTGAACCAAGCCCATCCATCATTACTTCATCTGCATATGTTTCAATGTAGCTTTTCATTACCTTTCGTGATTCCCGTTCATTCCCTGAGATGGCTCTCGCATCTGTTAGTTCTTTTAACATCTTTAAAGTTTCGTCCATTGTTCTATCCTTTCATAAATAAAAGTATATAATTTTATTATAGCGAAAAAATGGGACTACCCCCAAGGAAAATGATTATACATCATTCTTATATTTGACAAAATCGAAATTTTTTCTTATATTTATTATAAGTGAATAATAATTAAGAAAAGAGGAGAAAATATGACTGACAAAAAGAAATTAACAACTGCGGCTGGGGCTCCTGTAACAGATAATCAAAATGTAATGACTGCTGGAGCTCGTGGTCCAATGTTACTACAAGATGTTTGGTTTTTAGAAAAATTGGCTCATTTTGACCGTGAAGTTATTCCTGAAAGACGGATGCACGCTAAAGGTTCTGGTGCATATGGTAGTTTCACAGTAACACATGACATTACTAAATATACAAAAGCAAAACTATTTTCCGAGATTGGTAAGAAAACAGATTTATTTACTCGTTTTTCTACAGTTGCGGGTGAACGTGGGGCTGCTGATGCGGAACGTGATATTCGTGGTTTTGCGGTGAAGTTCTACACAGAAGAAGGCAACTGGGATCTTGTAGGAAATAATACACCAGTATTCTTTTTACGTGACCCACTGAAATTCCCAGACTTAAATCATGCCGTCAAGCGTGATCCACGTACAAATATGAGAAGTGCAAAAAATAATTGGGATTTCTGGACATCTCTCCCAGAAGCATTGCACCAAATTACAATGACTATGAGTGACCGTGGTATTCCTGCAACGTACAGACATATGCATGGATTCGGAAGTCATACTTTTAGTTTTATTAATGATAAAAATGAAAGATTCTGGGTGAAGTTTCATCTTGTGTCACAACAAGGCGTTAAAAACTTAACAGATGAAGAATCAGCAGCGATTATTGCTAACGATAGAGAAAGTCATCAACGTGATTTATTAGACAGCATTGACAAGCAAGATTTCCCACGTTGGACAATGTTTGTACAAATCATGCCTGAGCAAGAAGCCGCAACATTGCCATATAATCCTTTTGACTTGACAAAAATATGGTTCAAAAAAGATTATCCACTTATTGAAGTTGGTTTCTTAGAATTAAATCGCAATCCAGAAAACTATTTTGCAGAAGTAGAACAAGCAGCTTTCAATCCTGCTAATCTCGTACCTGGTATTGGCGTTTCGCCTGACAAAATGTTACAAGCAAGACTATTTTCTTACGGTGATGCACAGCGTTATCGGTTAGGTGTTAATCACTCGCATATTCCAGTAAATGCTCCACGTTGTCCATTCCATAGTTACCATCGTGATGGTGCGATGCGAGTAGATGGCAATCAAGGTGCTACATTAGGATATGAACCAAATAGTTATGGAGAATGGCAAGAACAACCGAATTTTAAAGAGCCTCCTCTAACACTCGAAGGGGCTGCCGATCATTGGAATCACCGAGAAGATGATGACTATTATACGCAACCTAGACTCCTATTCCGCTTGATGACTAGCGAACAACAACAAGTTTTATTTGATAATACAGCACGTGCAATGGGTGATGCTCCACACGAAATTAAATTACGACACATTGATAATTGTATGAAAGCAGATCCATGTTATGGTGAAGGTGTTGCCAAGGCACTTGGAATTTCACTAGATACAGTAAAAGAATAATAAGAATGGGACAATCGGTGAAAAAATCACCAATTGTCCCATTCTTATGTTTAAGCTTGATTGACAAAGCTAGGATACTATCAAATATTTCAGACATTTTTTTTAAATCGCTCTTGCTCTAAGTAAAATCTTGTTAACCATCGGATAAATAATGACTAATACCATTGTGTTAAGCACAGTTGCTGGAAGAACAACAGCGGAAAATAAAACAAGAAATCCACCCGGCAAACCAACAATAAGAAAAGCTGAACCGAGAAAAATAAATCCCGATATCAATGTGCCAAGTGCTGTGATAATTCCATATTTAATCAATGATTTACTTTGTTTAGTTATTTGTAACAGAGCAAAAAACAAAAAAGCTGTAAAAAATTTATCAATAATGTTCGGAATAAATCCACCAGGAAAACTCGATGTAAGTCCAGAAATAAATCCTGTTACAATTCCTAATACAAGCACATTTTTCTTCTCTGGAAAAAGGATAATACCTAGAAACATCATCACTAACATCATATCAGGCTTCATTCCAAGAAAAAACCCTGGAATAACAGCGTGCAATACCGCACCAATTGCTACTAAAATAGACAAAAATACTAACGTTTTTATATTCATTTTTCATTCTCCCCTTTTTGGCAATTCTTAATAGAACAAAGTAAAATACTTCATTTTATCAATGGGTAAATCTTTACTATTTTGATGATTCAACAAGAAACAAGCCTTCGCTTACTAGCTAGAGCTTTTCTAAAACATCAATTAAATTGTAAGATTAACACCATCGCAAGAAACCATTTCGCCATGTTTTCCATGAACGTCCTGTACCTTCTGTTGACAATGAATTTAAATTTGTGGAACTGTACAATTTGTTCATGACGAATGTTCATCTCGCTTTCATGCTTTAAAGTAGGATATTTAGATATTATAACAGAAAACAAAAAGCAATTCAATACAAAAAATAATAACTATAAGGTTAAGGGCGTGACAAAAGGGGTAAAAAACCCGATTGTCCCACCCTCAACTTTTTCATGTCCTATTCTTCTGCTCTAAAAATTCCTGTTGCAAGTCACTGTATCCTTTTGATCTACGAGCAAGCTAACAAAAAAGATTTGAAGTCTATTGCAAAATTAAATAGATAACCGAAATTCGAGTAATTCCATCACCTAAAAAAGCAATAACAATTGCTAACCAATAGCGAATGTATACTTTATCTTATAGTAGTTCTAGCATGATTTTCCTCTAAGTTCTTCTTATCTAACACCCGTAATGCTAGTTGATGGTTAGAACTGAAGTACCGTCTTATTAGGAAGATCTTACTTACTATAAAGATTATCTTTTTATAATCTCATCTATAACTCCATAGTTCATTGCCTCTTCCGCACTCATAAAGAAATCTCGTTCTGTATCCATACTAACTTTATCAATTGGCTGTCCTGTCCGATCTGATATAATTCTATTAATATGTTCACGTAGTTTAATAATTCTTCGTGCAGATATTTCAATTTCTGTTGCTTGACCCTTAGCTCCACCTATAGCAGTTTCACTTATTGTGCGGAAAGTTCAATGGCTAATTTCTAATTATACTGTTTCAAAAACTCTTAGCTTGTCTCTAGCAAGCGTCATAGTTTTTTCATTGTCTAATTAAAAATTTTCTCATTTTCTTTTTCCGCA
>JAVBJX010000040.1:0-16412 GCA_031546705.1 Caryophanales bacterium | reverse complement strand
TTATTGTACGGAAAGTTCAATGGTTAATTTTTAATTGTACTGTTTCAAAAACTCTTAGCTTGCCTCTAGCAAGCGGCATCGTTTTTTCATTGTCTAATTAAAAATTTTCTCCTTTCCTTTTTCCGCACAATTTCGCAAACTTCTATAAGCGTTTTTTTAGTGAAATGAATGATACACCTACATGTTGATTTTATTGTGTTTTGGCAACCATTCATTTCACTAGAATTTTACAATCGGGGTGTCTAATCCCTTTTGTAAAGTCCTTAATCTTGATTCGTTAGGATAATTGGGCCATCTTTTGTAATGGCTAGTGTGTGTTCATATTGGGCGGATAGAGAGCCATCTATGGTGCGAGCTGTCCAAGCATTGGCATCTAACTTGCTTTTCCATGCTCCGATATTAATCATTGGTTCGATGGTGATAACCATCCCTTCTTTCAGGCGAAGCCCTTTGCCAGCGAGTCCAAAGTGTGGTACGGATGGGCTTTCGTGAATGGTTGGACCAATGCCATGCCCTGTGAATTCACGAACAACGGAGTAGCCTTTTTCTTCGGCAAATGTTTGAATGGCATAACCGATATCACCAATTCGATTGCCAATTATGGATTGTTCAATGCCTTTGTATAGGGATTCTTTTGTGACGGAAAGTAAGTCTTGTGCTTTGTCGGAGATTTTTCCAACTGGATAGGACCAAGCGGAATCTGCCAGTGCTCCGTTTAAATTGAAGACAAAATCAATGGTGACAATATCGCCTGTTTGCAGCGGTTTTTTTCTTGGAAAGCCGTGGCATATTTCATCGTTAATACAGGCACAGGTGGCATATTCGTAGCCTTTGTAGCCTTTCTGTTCTGGCTTTCCGCCATTTTTTGTGACGTATTTTTCAACGAAAGCATTAATTTCCCATGTTGAGATTCCCGGTTGGATGAGTTTTGATAATTCTTTATGGCAGGCTGCGACCAGTTTTCCTGCTTCGTGCATCAGTTTTATTTCTCGTTCTGTTTTTAAAGTTATCACTTGAAACTCCTTTATTTTTTTTCGTTTATTATAGCACAAAAAAAGGTCACCTTCATCCATTGCTGGAGTTTGGTGACCATATGTTTAACAGCGAAATGATGTTATTTGATTTAAGTCTATACCGAAATATGCCCAGCGTAAGCCAAACCAGCGATAACCCGCTATGGAATGTCTACCAATGAACGTTGGAAAATACCAGAATCTCTGTCCGTTACGCAATTGAACAAAGGTATTTCTGTACAGACATCTTTGAATTGCTCCCGGATCTACGGCAAAGGTTGATGGTTGACCTCCGCCTGGCCCCCCTGGGAATCCGCCTGATTGACCGCCGGGGAATCCTCCTGACTGTCCGCCGGGGAATCCTCCTGGTTGACCACCGGGAAATCCTCCTGGAAATCCACCTTGACCTCCAAATCCGCCTTGTAAACCAAATCCTGGTGGTGGAGAAGTCGGCATTCCTTGTTGTCCTCCGCCAGGAAATTGGCGGTCATCTTCTTCATAGTCATAATACATGTTGCGTCCCCCTCTCTGTATTACTGTATGGAAGGGGGGCTTGGGTTGTTACTCTAGGGGGAGAAAAAACCTCTACTTTGAATAAGGAGAAGGTTTTCCAAAGCTACATTGCCTGATTTATTTGTTAGATGTGTCGTATTTGTTTTTTATTTACTGGACACTGCTTCGTTATAAAAAGATGCGTTAAAATAATCTTGTAATAAAAATGGAAAACTGCTTAAAACGGCTATTCTTTCTGGATGATTGGGGTTGGAGAGAAATTTTTTTATTTGGTACTTAAATATATTTTCAGGGCTAAAAGATTTTTGATATTCTGTAAAATTTGGTGTTTTGTATGTAGTTGAAACTGTACAATTTAATTCACATAGATTGTGCTGTTCATCATAAGTTGGAATGTTGCCATTTAAAATGATACAATTTGCTTTGCAGAGATTGTGATAGAGAAAGAGATTCCAAGTTTCTTGGTTGTAGTTTCGCATGTCTGCAAAGTCAGTGATGTTACCCACAAGTTGCTTATATCCCACATTTTTTTTTGCAGGTACATGGCAACGTCTGAAACATTTGTCTTCTTTCTTTAGGTCTTTTAGAGATTCTACCATTGGATAACTAATGTATAATTTCCCTTTCCACGGATCGGTTTCGTTATCAAATCTCTCTAACATTTTCTGTATAATTTCGTCACCATATTGGACTCGTGCATGACCATCATAATCAAAAAATAGATAGATTTCTCCTATAGAATCAGCGTCTAGACCTTCTTTTTTTAGAATTTTAGCAATTTCTTTATCTTTTTCCGCTAATAGTGGGATTACATTTTGGTCTTCATCTTTTTCTAATTCTTTCCATAGTGTGTAGATGTTTGTTTTAAATGGAAGAAACACATAGTCTTGTTTACTATGGAATTCTTTAGAAAATGTGTTATAAATATTTTCCATAATCTTCTGTTCCATTTTTGCACCTTCAAAAATATATGCAATATAGTACTTACGCATCGAACGCACCAGCTTTATACATTTTTTCAATGTTGTGGGCTTTGCGTAACTCTTTCTCTGTACTGTTGGCAAATGATTTAATTTCTCCATCTTGAATGGCAAAAAGGCAGTCTGGTCTTAGGAGGTCATTGTCCATGATACTTGTGTTATGAGTGGTAATAATTGCTTGAGCTTGTTTGCTCATGACTTTTTTAATCACCTCTTTGGAGAGTTTGTTGTGATAATATGCATCAAATTCGTCTATAAACACCAAGGAAACTTCCTCTAGACGTGTTAACCAACAAAAGAAGAAAGCGAGTGAATTTGTACCACTTGAAGCAATTGAAAAAAATTTAGCTTCTCGACCATTAAAATCACAATAAATTTCTTTTTCTCCGTCTATCTCTCTTTCAATCAAATTATAATCTAATCCTACATCCCTTAAAAACTCTTCAAATTCTATTAACTTGCCACTCTCAATTATTAAATCTGATATCTTCCCTCCATCGTGTATATCTTTAAATCCCCGATAAGAATGTCGCTGTGCTGAAGTAAACCAAAGCATTTTATCTACAAAATTAATAAACTCCTTGAATACTTTATTTGTTTCATTATCTGCTAGGACTGCGTTACTTCTAACATATTTAACAAACGATATACTATTTCCACTCAAATCTTTTTGTAATGTAGATGTACCTTCTAAATTGAGAAAAGATTTATGAGCACGATGGTCATAAAAAAGTACTGACTTACTATTAATCAACAATTCCTCACTAACCATCTTCATTATATTTAATTTTTCATATTTGTATTCAAGTAAGGAACTACCAAACTTAAATTTATAATAAAATGTAGCGTTTGAGTTTGAAAAGTTTTCTAAGTTTAGAAAAGGGTCATAACCTGAAGTGATTTTTTCCGTATCTGTTAATTTCAATACGATATCAAACATCGCCAATCCCAAATTAGACTTCCCACTACCATTTACTCCATAAACCAAACAGGTTTTTACAATTTTATCTTTAATGGCATTTGTGCTAAATTCATATTCTTTTGTATCATCTAGTTTAAAAACTAATTCGTCTTTGAAATTTTTAAAATTAGAAACTCTAAATTCCACTAACATATTTTCACCCCTATGAATGCTATTGGACTTAGTTTATCGTATGTGAATAGCTATTACAACTATGCTGTAATTTTTTTACGGAAGATTTGTAAAGAAAAGTGATTAGTAAACAAGGTACATTTTTTATCATCAATGGTTTGGACAACTCTTAATTTCCTTTAAAATGTATTTTAAAAAGATGACCAAGCCTGTACGTCTTTGGTCACCTCTTTGAAATTATATTATACCAGCTTCCCAAAGCTCTTCTCCCCAACAATGCCATCCACAGTTAATTGATTTTTCTTCTGAAAATCTTTGACTGCTGTTTCGGTCATTTTACCAAAATCGCCATCGGGAGTGAGTTTGTAATTTTTATTTATTAGTAGTCTTTGTAATTCTTTGACTGCTTCTCCTTTGTCGCCAAGTTTTAAGGTTTTAGTTGGGTGGTTAGAAATGGGTGTCGAAATTTTCTTGTATTCTTTATCCACATCTGTTAGTAGCTGTTCATACGTTTTTCCCATTGTTCGTAGTCCGCTGACTGGGTCGGTTTTACGCTCTGGATCAAGGATGTGATGTCCGACAATGTGTTTTAATGGATTTAGTTTGTACGTTTGGCAAAGGTGGGCGAGTAGCCAAACATAGCGTTTGTATGCTTCTTCGTTGTTGATTTTTCCATCAAAGCATAGTTCGACTCCGATAGCGGTGTCATTGGCATCGGATCCGAATAGGCGGTTGTCAGTTGGTTTGTCGTAGAGAACGTGCCATGCTTTTTCGTCTAGTGGGATGCAACAAATAATATCTTTGTCATCGACAAATAGGTGGGCGGATGCACTGATTTCGTTGCGTGAGTTTTCATAGTAACGGACATTGCCGAGTGCGGTTGAACTTGGATTGCCTGTGTCATGGGCTACTAGGAATTTAACAGAGTTTCACTTTTTTCCTGAGCGGCGTTTGGATGTTGTTAAGTAATGATTCGTTATTGTATAGGTCATTTGGTTTTATCCTTTCTTTGTTCGGTTTCATTTTCTTCTCCACTTTTCCCTTTCAACACTTCGATTGCTCTGGATATAACTTGGGGAATTGGGATATTTGCTTTTTTTGCATTTTCCATAATGGATAATAGTTCGTTGGCAAGGTAGAAAAAGATGGTGGCATCTCGTAGCATGTGGGTATTTCCCATAAGTGTATCGAGTTTGTGTGCCATAGCGACAACGAAGAAGATAAATACTTTCCTCGCTATTCCGATAAAGCCGATGTTGCTTTTTAATTTCTTTTGCATCGCTGCGGCTAGGATGCCTGAGATGTAGTCAATGATGACGAATAGTAGGAGCATTTCTAGGAGTGATTTGGAATCCCCGAAAAAGTAAGCGGTTGTTCCTCCTAGGATGGCTGTTCCTACGTTGAAGATGTTTGCGTGTGTCATGGTTCTCTCCTTTCTTATAGAAAAAAGCCACTCTGGTGGGAGCGACTTTTTTGTTTGTGTTTATACTTAGTTTGTTCATAGTGTTTCATTTTTCTAACCTGTAATAAAGACATAAAAAATACGTATTCTCTGTTTGTCTACTTGGTTAACTTCTGTTGTAAAACAGTATTGGCAATTTCTGAGAAAAACGTGTCTTTGTTCAATCGTTGACAAAGCACTTCTAATATATCTGTATCTAATTCCTCGAGTGCACTTACAACAATCTCAGAAAAGCTATTTTTTTCCATCCAATC
This sequence comes from Caryophanales bacterium, assembly GCA_031546705.1. Lineage (GTDB taxonomy): Bacteria > Bacillota > Bacilli > Bacillales > JAVBJX01 > JAVBJX01. The sequence continues at coordinate 11,097 of JAVBJX010000040.1, read as the reverse complement.
CACGCTGTACACTTCACATAATTTGATAATCGTTTTGAATAACTGCTGCGAATTACTTTCCATTTCTTTTTCCTCCTTTGGCTTTTTTCTATCTACTCTATACATCAGTTTTTTTCCGAAAAAAGTTAGGGTGGTGGAAAAATTTTTGTCTTTTACTTTTACATTTCCATCATCTCAGCGGTATGAAAGGTCGTTGACTGACCAAAATTCACTTTTAGCCATGATTCTTTTGTGTTATCATTCGATGCCCATCTTGTTGCGGGATTTCCATCGACTACCTTACTTGCATCGTACACAGAAAAAATATTGTTCCATGTGTCACTTGCCGTCATTGGCATATTTCTTGTTACATTTGTTGCTTCTACCCTTGTTATCTCTCCCTTTTGTTTAATTTGTGCATTTGGGTACATAAAATGAAATAGAAAAAGCGACCCTCTAAGAGAATCGCTTTCAACATTTATTTTATTAACCTACTAACCTATTAACACCTTTAGACGTATTTACAAGCTTCGTTTCTGCTTTATTTCTTTTGTGTTTTTAAACCCGTTTCATAAAAAAACACGATGAAGAACTTCTCCTTGTCGTGTTTTAAAAAATGTATACATGTTACAGAGATATATCATTCTGTTTCATCTTGTGTAAAGTTCATAGTTGGCAAAATCATAGGAGAGAGCCCAGCTAAACTTACAATGTGACTGACAGTTGCTCTTAAATAAGGGTACAGGATGGCAGGTGCATTCTCTTTTATTAGTTGTTCTAGTAATTCTTGATTATCTTCTAAATTATGCTCGAAGCTACCTAAGAATCTGATTTTTAATGCATACGGATAGTTCTTTTCTTTAAACTCATCCGCATCAAAAATACTACATTCTAATACTACAACACAGGAGTTCTTATCACCGATTTCTACTCCTGCTTCCAGACTTAGTCCCACTGTTGGTTCTGGAGTACCCCCTTCATCAAAATACCGATTTATTTTGAATTCAATATTCTCAATTGTATACCCAATAAAATTAAAAAATTCAGTCTTCTTCATGCTACCAACCCACCATTTCCCCCAATGATATTCCTATTAGATGTGTTAAAGTTAATCTTTACAGACTTTCGTTGGTTACTTTCATTTGTGGGAATATGATTTTTTGAGGAAACTTGTATACTTGATGAATTTATTTGTTCAAATTTAGTGTAATCAAAATCAATAAGACGAAGATTCACATTTTTTGCAATCGATTTATCGAGAGATTCACGAAAAAGCTTAAAGAAAGATTCATTTAACTCAACAGAAGAAAACTCTACACGTTCAGTAATAGTCCTCTGTTCAATAGAAAAAGAATTTACAAACCTAGCAATAGAATTCTTCCATTCAATAGAGTAAAAATTATTATGTGCAACATAAATAGCCTCTTCCGTTGAAGCGGCATGTTCATTTTTCTCACGTAATACGTCTAAATAAGCAGTGTAATACTTCTCAGAATCCTCTACTTTTTTTTGCAGTTCTTCTGGGCTGAGATTTTTGACGTAATTATCTAAGCTCTGTACTAATTTGTCAAATTGTTTATCGTTCATTGTGTATCTCACTCCCTTTCTTTATGCATGCAGGGTTTACTACAACATAATGGACTTCCGTACCTAGGGAAAACATCGGTTTTGTATATATTTCATCTCTTGCGTATTCACAAATGATATAATCATATTGATTGCGATCATCCAGCAATTGTGTACTAAAAATGCCTAGAGCTTGACGCATACTTTGGGGAGATGAAGGATTAGGCAACCCAAAAGCCTCCGCAATACGAATCAAATAATTTTTTCCATTATCGGTTTGAAAATCAAGTATTTTATCAGAATTACTTTCCACTTCGACTTGATAGATAAAAACGGATGATTTATGACAGTATGCCCATTTGAAAGCTTGTTTATAATGTTTATAAAAATACATTCCCTCTCCAAGCCAATGTTCTTTCCCAGAAACTCTGAAGATAAATTCTCTAGGATTCTTGGAAAGAGGTTTAGAAGTACCATGAAATAAGGTTTCTTTGTTTTTTATATTCTTCATAAAACGCATCCTTTACGTTCTTTTGAGTATAGAAAACCATTCAGATTCTAGTTCCATGGTAAATTTTCTGAAATGCAACCTATTACTTGTTGCTAGTTTAACAGATAGTTAAAAAATTGTCATGTGGAACATATGATTGAAGCATTTATTATAATAAAAATGATGGGACAAGCAAGGTGTTTTTTCACCTTCATTCCATACGGATTCCCCCCCCCTCCACCTCCACTCCCAAAACAATCGCCAACTTAAACAACGCCTTCTTCTTCCATTTATAATATGGATGCTCAGAAATGCCCATCTCATTGTACACCTCATCATCCATCACATCTTCCAAAGTCAAATACTTCCGATACATCAGCTCCCATTCTTTCTTCGCCAATCGATTCACCGCCTGATGCACCCGTTCAATCTACGCACTCCGCTCCCGCTCCAAATCCGTCCGCTTGATAGCACTAGACTCCGTAGAAGAATAAAAAGCATTTGTCTGACTAGGTGGAACAAGCGAATAACTCGCCGTCACCCTCGGCATTTCCTCCTCATAAGCTATTAATAAATATATCCGATACCTAAGCAGCACCGCCTCCACCGCCTGTTTCGTTTTCGACTATCTATCCCAAAAGTTGTTGGCACAAAATCGCTCCCTCTCCCATTTCTATCACTATCTATCACAAATCCTACTTCAAAAACTCCCTCGCAAAGTACAACAAATGATGATAAATATAATTCCCCATTGTATGTTTCGGCAAAAATACCGTGGAAAAATGATACCGTGCCTCAAATGTTTTTAAACTACCTAACAGAGCCTTCGGATTATATTGACTGCGGTACTGACCACTTACAATTTTTTCATACCCATCCGCCTCCTCAACAAGCAGCACAAATGGATACGGCTTACTTCTTAGCAGTTCCTGTTCAAAACGGTTGCGATCTTTGATTGACTCCACCAACTCATCCACCCCATTTTTTCGCTCAATCAGTGCCGCCAAATACACGTCCCGAACAAACCCAAGCTCTGGATTTTTTGGAATCATCGCCCCATAATCACCCGTTTTCATCGTTTTTTGCTGAAATGGAATACCTCGCTCATGGAAATAATCCAGAATATGCTCATTTCTTTTCTCCCTCGTATCTACAATCATTTGCAGACTGTTTAAGATAATTTGCTGTTCTTTTTCAGTAAATCGGTAGTTCAACATCGTTGTTCCCTCCTTATTGTTGTTTCACTTATTTGAAAAGTTCAATGGCTAATGTTTAATTGTACTGTTTCAAATCTAGCAAACATCCTCGCTTTTTCATTGTCTAATTAACAATCTTCTCACTTCCTTTTTCCGTACAATTTCGCAAACTGCTACAAAATTAATTGCTGTTTCATGGCTCAACAATTTCTCGCTCATCTAGTAGAAACTTCTCTCCAGTTCTTCTAAAAAAACAAATCCCTTACACAAAACGCCAAAAGTTAGTGAAGTTAGTGAAGTTAGCCATTTTCCTACTTTTATTCTATTTTTTCTCTGACTATTACTGACCATAAAAATACGTGCACTATAGGGAATTTGACTAACTTCACTAACCATGGTCTATTTGAACACATTTAAAACGCTGTTATATCAACGATTCACAAGAATAAACTAGAAAATCCTGTGGAAATTTCACTAACTTTTTTTACAATCTCACTAACCATGTTCTAGTTAATCATAGTTAGAAGACATGGTTGTTCCCTGATTAGTTCAAACATTTTTTTCACTAATCTTCTTCCGTTATTTGTTCCGCTAAGGAAATGCCAAAAAAGTAGCTTTTATTTTGCGAGCCAGTTCCCTTTTCAAAACCTCGATTTTCTAACAATCGGTAAAAATTCCTAGCAGTGCTCATTTTTTCATTATTTTCTAAGCACCAGTTTTGATAGGCGACGTACAGCACTTTTGCCTCAATTTTACTTTCCTTTACACAAATTCCCTTAATAAACGGATCAAGTACATCCATATCTTGGCGGTAATAATCCGTTGCTTGCTTAATTTGTTCCGATTCTAAAAGCCCCTCCGCTTGCCACCGCAAACAGCCCTCTACCGCCCACCTGAGAATTCCTGACATTTCCGTTTGCAATGTTTCGGGCAGTTTGACGTCTACTTTTTCAATCGTCATCGGGAATGGAATGAGGCGGATTCTTCGCCAAATACCTTCATCTGTTCCAGTAATAACAGGGCGATGATTGGTGGTGAAAAACACTTTACATATTGGGGTAAATTCAAAAAATTCTTGATGGAGAAATCGTGCGGATATTTTCTCGCCACCTGTGATTTGCTTGACTAAAACCTCTGATAATTGTCTCTCCTGCTCACTTTCTACAGCCGAAACAAATCTTGCTCCGTCCAAGCGGGCAATGTCATTGTTAATGGAACTTTCATATTTCTTCTTTACAAATGTGTCGATTTTCGCCTGACGGGCGTAGTCACTAAGCAGATGTTGAATCGTATTAATAAACGTTGATTTCCCATTTTTTCCCGTTCCATAGAGGAAAAACATCACTTGTTCCGTTGTATCGCCAGTGAGGGTATAGCCAATTGCCTTTTGTAAAAAATGGCGTGTGTCCTCACTCGGAAAAATTTCGCTTAAAAATGCCAGCCACTTTGGGCATTCGGCTTCTTTTGTATAGTCCACTTTGATTTGTTTGGTTAACAGTAATTGTGGATTGTGTGGGAGTAATTCCCCTGTTTTTAAATCAATCACCCCATTTGCACAGTTAAGGAGCATCGAATGGGTATCAAATTTGTCTTTTTCTATCGCCACCATTGGGCGTGTATCCATAATGCTACTGATGCGGATATTTCGTTTCTCGCATTTTTTTGCCCATTCTTTTTCGAGAACATTCCCGTTGTATAGTTCTCTTAATGTATTAGCGGCAATTGTTTCAATTCGCTGTTTGTTATCCATTCCCCACTTCTTCCCGTTCCAAATCATCCAACCCCATTCTGGGCAAAAACGAATGTGGCGACCGTGATAATAGGCAATTCGCTCGGCATTTCCAAGCTCTGATAAGCGGAAAGATGGAGAATTTTTCTTATGATTCCGTTGGTTCTCTGTTTCTTTAAGTGAAACATTTCTATGCTGGTTGTTTGTTCTTTCTGCTGGTGAAAAATCCCTCCGCTGGTTGTTCGTTCTTTCTTCTGGTGAAAAATCCCTCCGCTGGTTGTTCGTTCGTTCTTCTGGTGAAAAATCCCTCCGCTGGTTGTTCGTTCTTTCTGCTGGTGAAACATATCTGCGATGATTATTCGCTGTTTTCTCTTCTAAAAAATCCCTCCGCTGGTTGTTTGTTCTTTCTGCTGGTGAAAAATCCCTCCGCTGATTATTTCTTCCTTCTCCCGAATTCCGCCCCACCCCATGGTCTACACCACTAGTTTGCGAAAAATTATATGTGCGTTCTCTGTCATTATTTTGTTTATTTCCTCGGAAATGGTCTGAAATAGTCACCGTAGTGGAATGGATGGCTTTTTCGATGGTCATTTGTCCATATGTACTTCCATCCGCATAATGCCGCTTGTCCCACTTTGCTCGGTACAAATTCGATTCTCTAAACATACTATCCATCTGACTTCTATCTTTGTTCGTCCAAAATGCTAAATGATTGCACAGTGCCATGTCTGCTCCTGAATGGTCACCTTGGATGTCACCCAAAAATAAAGCATGAATGGCATTGCCGTTTTTACTTGCAAACATCCTTTCCCACAGCTCCGTGTTTGTAACGTTTGTGTTGTGTGTTCTTGATACTAGTTGACTTCGATTGGTGGTAGGGGGTGGATGTTGGTTAGGTTTTTGCGTGTGACTGCCATGCTGATTCCTGTTTTGGTTCTGATTGTAACTTTGGCTGCTACTCTGATTTCTGTTCTGACTGTAACCCTGACTCCCACTCTGATTTCTGTTCTGGCTGTAACCCTGACTCCCACTCTGATTCTGCTCCCGAGCCAATCCCCCATCAAAATACCGCCCCATCAACACCCCCAACTCTTTATCACGAAACTGTACATCCATCTCTCTTTGCACATTGCCTGTAAACGTAAAATATCTACCATACTGATACACTTCTAATCCAAGCTTCGCATCCCTTTTCCCCGTTCCGATTACCTCAAGCTCCCCTTTGACAATAATATGAAGCCCCTTTCCGCTTGGAGAAAATTCGGTATAGCTGTCCATATATTTTACAATTTTACTCGCAAATTCCGATAACACACCATTTGTTAAACAATGGTCGATATCAATGCCAACAAATGCATCTTTTTTAGAAAACATAAAGCCAATTCCTGTATATCCGCCCTTTTTAAAAAAATCCACTGCCACCGAAAAACTTGACCATGTCTTTGGATTATTAGACTGGGCTAGTTTACCGTTTACTTGATACGGAACTTTCGTTGCCCGCCCACCTCGCATTTCCGCCTTCCAAACAACCCATTGCGGCGTATTTCTCAATTCTTCTGGTATACGTTCAAACATTACTTCCCTCCTCTCCAATTTCTGGACTAGTTAAGCTAATCGCTTAATAGAAACCCTATCGACATACCCCTTCATACAATCATACTCATCATGAAGCAAGTCCCCGTCTATATCCCAAATATCTTCCCCCGCAAAAATATCCTCCAAGCAACCAACACAACTCCCAACTGGAATTTCGACTGCATCAGGCTCTTCAAACCTCGCCATTGTTAACCGCCTCATTCATATTCCTCCCCAAATGCACCTACATACACATCGAGTAATTGCTCTGATTTCTGTAACCCATTTGCATAGTCAATGAGCAGAAGTTGTTCCGAAACTTCCAATTCATCAAATAGCTGTTGCTTCAGAAAAAGTAACATTTCCACATTCAACTCATGGGCAATCACGTATCCACGCCCAACATCTGCATTCAAAAACATCCTATCTGCCTGTTTTATCATGTACACACTCCGCTCCATTTGCTCATGTAACAACTGAAATATCTTGCTATCCTTCATCAACCACACCCCCTTTTTACTCTTTATGTGTAACATTTACTTAAAAAAAATATCCTTCACATCCATAGAAAATAGTTCCGCAATTAACGCTGCTTTTTCCACCGTTACTCTGCACTTCCCATTCTCCATATTGGCATAGCCACCTGATGTTTTATAGCCTAGCTTTTTTGCCATAAATGTCTGAGAAATTCCTTTCTCTTTACGAATTTCTCGGATTTTCTGCCGCATTGTTTCCACCCCCTACTTACTCTAAACGTGTAACTTAATTACTTTTATTTTACTACTCATTTCGGGTAAGTCAAGGGTTTTTTATTCTTTATGTGTATGTTTTTCCTCAAAATGACAAAGTATGTTACAATACGGGTAAGAGTGGAGGGTTTTTTGATGACTGTTTTATCGGAAAAATTGACAGAGCTTCGGGAGAAACGGGGCTGGACAAAAACAAATGTCGCTAAGAAATTAGGGATTAAAACGATGTCTACCTATGCCAATTGGGAATATGGGTTGCGTGAACCTGACCATGCCACGCTTTTGAATATAGCGGATATGTATGAGGTGAGCGTTGATTATTTGCTTGGAAAAGTAGTGGACGAATATGATCCGCTTTCGGAAGTGAATCAGTTGGTGAAGGACTATGGCATTGAACGAATGGGTTTTTTTGACATGGAGAAGTGGAAGAAATTTACGCCTGAAGATGTGGAGGACGTGCGAAAACATTTTGAATGGGTCGTGCATAAGGTGATGGAGCGAGAAAAAAATAAATAACCTCTCGAAAAATCAACTGTTTGTTTGTGTTTTTTTAGGGGAGTTTTGTTGAAATTATACACCGTTATACCCGAAGATTGGATGACTGATGGGGAATGAGCGTGTTTTTTTGTATAAGTAGGGATTTTCATTATTTCATACTGGTTTGAAAAACAAGAAGTTCACCATGTCACCAATAACCACGTTAATAATATGATACAAAAAAATAATATGTATCCATGAAGAAATCTCTACATTGTTCGAATACTATACGAACATATTGTAAAGAATAAACGAAAAACCTTTACAGCCTTTTCCGAACGAGAAAGCCCATCGCCTTTAGGCATGGGATGAAAGTGAGGTCAAATGCGGTACATTTGTTCTACAGACAAGTACAAGTCTTTAAAACGCCTATGTGTTCATTGAAAATTAGATATAGTAGAGGTTGCACGAACTAATTCGCTTCGTGCGTAAAACTATATGTGTCGTCAAGAACAAGACGCTAAAACATTTAGAACACTCACATCTAACTCGTTTGGTCATAGAACGAGTGCCGTATCTGCTATATGCACTGGATACGGAGGGGTAATGGCATACCCTCATCTTGAAGACTGTTCAAAGCAGAAATGGACTGAGAACGTTTAGTCATTCAAGAATCCCATCCGTTTAACCGTAAGGTTTAGGACTTGCGACTTTAGTCGTGGGAGTGTCAAATACGAAAGCAATACCATTTGAAAAATTAGATATTTCCAGAACATACCTTATCATGTCCTCTTATCAAAATAAAAGCTATCTAGCTGGTTACCCTACAACCCCCTATTCCCCATTTGTTTTTGTAAGCGTTTTATTTGTTCTTGCATCTCTTCCATTTGCTGTTGCATTTGTTTCTGCTGCTCCTCTTTTTCTTTTTTCTCTTTCTCTTCTTGCATTTTTTCCTGCTCCGCTTTGATTTTCTCCTGTTCTTCCTGCATTTGCTCCTTCCTAGCTTGTTCCAGTGCAATCACTTGCCCGACAAGGGAAAAAACATCACCCGTTGTCGATAACCATTGTCCAATGAGTTGAAGGATAGCAGCAAAGTTTGGATCCGTCTTGTCACTTCCACCATTATCGTTCACCATATCCTATCCTTTTTGGCATTTTTTTTAAGATATTCAAACAAGGCTTGGGTAGTTACTTGCGATATAGTTGGTTTGCAAACCCTTGTGGAGAATAGGATGAGATGCGAATAATTCTGACCTAGCCTCTCCCCTCCTTACGAACAGATAAGAAAGAAGCTAACAACAAACGCCATTAGCTTCTAACCATACCTAAAAAAACTTCCGCCCCAGACTTTAATAACCTACTTCTTCATAGCATGAATTTCTAACTACCTTATACATAGAAAATTCTCTTATTCATGAACCATTTTGATTAGCTTGTATAAAAAAAGAACTCAACATTCCAACTCCCAAAATAATAGCTAATATCTCAAATGTACTACTATAACTTCCGATTTTCATCAGATTGATAGCCACAATTGGTCCAAGCGTAGCACCAATAAATAAAATGAACGTATATAAAGTAACACCTAGCCCCCTTGCCCTTTCCGCCAAACTTCCGATTAATGAAATCAAAGTAGGCCCCGAAACAGCAATACCAGTCACAAAAATAATACTCATACAAATGAACATAGGAATACTTTCACTAAAGCCAATCATAAATAGACCGAGCGTTGAAAGCATTAATCCCCCTCGTAATATACGGGTGACACCAAATTTTTTTGATAACAATCCCGCAAATGGAGAAATCAACATTCCAATAGCTCCTACAGACCGTATCAGTAAAATTTGATTACTATTTAGCAGAAAAGGAGATTGACTTAAATAACTTCCTAGTGTCGTATACATCCCTACAAAAGAAAGAAGCAGTGTAATGGTAACAACATAACAAAAAAATAATGACCTTTTCGAGAATATAATTCTCATCTGTTCCATTGTACTTAACTTCTGTACCTTTATCTGAACCGCTTCTTTAGGAACTACTACTCTCAACAAAATAGCTGATAATAAATAGAGCCCACCAAATAGATAAAACACATACGACCAACCAAATGCTGTACTAATCATACTACTAGATACTTGCCCAATAATACCCGCCATAAAAAACCCCGTACTAACAAAACCAATCGTTGTTATCCTCTTTTCAAGAGGATACACTTCTACTATATAAGCAAGAGCAGCAGGAGCAAACGTTGCCGCAGCTATACCTTGAATCACTCTTAATAGAACAAGCGAAAGAAAATTAGGAGCAAATCCGATTAAAGGTGATACTAGAAACAAAGCAACTAGCCCATAAAACATCATTTGCCTTCTCCCATACTTTTCCGAAATCGTTCCAAGGAAAAGAAAACTCACTGCATACGTAAAAGAAAAAGCACTACTAGCAAAAGATGCTTGTGCTAATGTTACATGAAAATCATGAGCAAACATAGAAATGAGAGGGATGGTGATATATAAACTAGATACAACAACTAAACCACACCATGCAAGTACACTAGTTATCAAAGAATAATTATTGCTTGTTTCCCCCTGCATTTTTTTTACAGATTGTGCCACGTGTAAATCCTCCTTATTTTTCATTTAATCCTTCTGTATTTTTTGAAACATAACAACATACATTGTAACAAAACTACAATTAATGTCAACAAAAAACATTGTCAGGTGCAAATAAAAGTAGTAGAATAATTCAAAGGAAAATAATTCATGAAGGTGATTATATGAGCTCCAACGAAGAGTTAAAAAATATGCTAATAGATTTCCACTTACTGAGGAAATTGGTAGTTGGTATTGGCGAAGTCTCAGAGATTACACATGTTCCAACAAGACAAATACGATACTGGGAAGAAAAAGGAATCATCCATTCATCCAAGGAAACAGAGGGAACAACTCGAAAATATGATTATTTGAGCGTAAAAAAAATACTTTTAATCAAAGAGCTATTAGATGATGGATACACATTAGATGCAGCAGCAAAAAAAGTAGAACATAGAATGAAGAACATTGATGAAGCATTTATGAAATTAGCACAACAGTCCAGTGATGAAAATAACAAGTAACACTTGAAATGTTATCACATACAAGTAACCTAAACCGCAATCAGTGCGGCAATAATCTTCTGTTCTAACAAACAAAAAAGTAAGCCGTTCCCTTCATGGTGAGGCTTACTTTTTTTGGGTTACTCTTTATATAATCAACTATAACTTGCATGGCTGCTTTTCCATACCCCAAACCCTGATATTTTTCATCTATATATAACTGATTTATATTTTCAAGATAGGCA
>JAVBJX010000063.1:0-33312 GCA_031546705.1 Caryophanales bacterium | reverse complement strand
CTACGTGTTACTCACCCGTCCGCCGCTAATCCCGAAGGATTCGCTCGACTTGCATGTATTAGGCACGCCGCCAGCGTTCGTCCTGAGCCAGGATCAAACTCTCCATTATATCTTGCTGGCTTCATCTATTTTAATAGATGGCTTACTTTTAAAAATTGTTTCTCACACTTACGTTTTTGTTTTGTTTAGTTTTCAAAGAACATTTTTCAAAATCACTCAAGGCGACTTCTCTATAATAATAAATTACCTTTTCTATGTCAAGAGATTTAGCAAAAAAAGTTTTTTTTTTTTTAAAAACCGTGATATATCCTTTCTTTCATACCCTGTTTCTGTATTTTTTATTCTATGTTATACTTTTAGTACTAGGAGGATTTATTTATGAACAAAAAATATTCGAGTAAGATTAATAAAATACGTACATTTGCACTCAGTCTAATTTTTATTGGTTTTTTTATTATGTACTTAGGCGTTTTCTTTCGAACTTCTGTCGTAGCGATGACTGTTTGTATGATCCTTGGTCTACTATGTATTATTGCGAGTACCGTTGTTTATTTTTGGATTGGAATGTTGTCAACACAAACAATTCAAGTTGTCTGTCCAGAATGTGGCAAGGTTACTAAAGTTCTTGGACGTGTGGATATGTGTATGTATTGCAATGAACCATTAACACTTGATCGAGCACTTGAGGGTAAGAGTTTTAACGAAAAATATAACAAAAAAGGGCAAAACTAATTATTTGTTTCATCAAAGAATAGAGGGTTACTGTGGTGTAATTGCTGAACCACAGTAACCCTCTTCTTCTATTCTAATTTTTGACAATCTGGGCACATACCATAAATTTCCATACGATGATGCTTTACTTGAAAACCCGTTTCACGTGATGCTAATGCCTCTATTTCACTTAATCCTGAATAATGAAAGTCTACCATTTTCTTACAATGCTCACAAATGACGTGATAATGATGTAATGTAACGAAATCAAAACGACTAGATGCATCCCCATATGAAAGTTCTTTAATTAGTCCAGTTTTTTTAAGTACACGTAAATTATTGTACACAGTTGCAATGCTCATTGTTGGAAGTCTTTCTTCCAATGCTCTATGAATATCGTCGGCTGTTGGATGTGTCATAGAGTCAATTAAATATTCAAGTATCGCATGACGTTGCGGAGTTATCCGTACCCCCGTTTTTTTCAATGTTTCTACCGCTTTTCTTAACTCTTGTCTACTCATAATGCGATGCTCCTTTTTCTAAAAACAATATAAGCTAGTTTACCGATTTTTAAATGATTTTGTCAAATGTAATAGTTTCCAAAAAAATAATTTGTTATGATATACTATATAAATATTTCATTTATTTTAGGGGGAAGCATTGTGGTTATTAAAGAATCAGAGCGTTTACATATAGAAGCACAAAAACACATTGTTGGTGGTGTAAACAGTCCTTCACGCTCATACAAAGCGGTTGGAGGTGGCACGCCTATTACAATGGCTAAAGCAAAGGGAGCTTATTTTTGGGATGTTGACAACAATTATTATATTGATTACTTAGCCGCCTATGGTCCAATTATTGTTGGGCATGCCAACTCTCATATTGCAAAAGCTGTTCAGTTAGCTGCCGAAACAGGTTTACTTTATGGAACACCAACTACCCATGAAGTTCTTTTTGCAAAAATGTTGAAGCAAGCTATTCCTTCTTTAGATAAAGTTCGCTTTGTCAATTCTGGAACAGAAGCGGTCATGACAACCATTCGTGTAGCTCGTGCCTACACAGGTCGAAGTAAAATCTTAAAATTTGCTGGATGTTATCATGGGCATTCCGATCTCGTCCTTGTTGCCGCTGGTTCTGGTCCATCTACACTTGGTATTCCTGATTCTGCAGGTATTCCAACAAGCATTGCCAATGAGGTAATTACCGTTCCTTACAATGATATAGATGCATTTAAAGAAACAATGAGTAAATGGGGCAGTGAAATTGCCGCTGTTCTTATTGAACCAATTGTTGGAAACTTTGGGATTGTTATGCCTAATGAAGGATTTCTGGAAACAATTAATGAAGTGACTCATGCCTGTGGAGCACTTGTTATTTATGATGAAGTAATTACAGGGTTTCGCTTTACATATGGCGGAGCACAAAATTTACTTGGTGTTACACCAGACTTAACTGCACTTGGAAAAATCATTGGTGGCGGCTTACCAATTGGAGCTTATGGTGGTCGAGCAGATATTATGGAACAAGTTGCTCCACTTGGACCTACTTATCAAGCAGGAACAATGGCAGGAAATCCTGCATCTATATTAGCTGGAATTGCTTGTTTGCAACTCCTTTCTAAAGACGGGACATATGAACAGTTAAATTATCTTGGTTCCGAACTGGAAAACGGCATTTTACATCATGCTAAAACATATAATATTCCTATTACTGTTAACCGTTTGATAGGTGCACTTACTATTTTCTTCTCCAACGAAAAAATAGTAAACTATGAACAAGCAAAACAGACTGACGGGGAAATGTTTGCTACATTTTTTAGATTAATGTTGGAACAAGGTATTCATCTTGCACCATCCAAATATGAAGCAATGTTTATTTCAACCGCACATACAGAAGAAGATATTTTTTATACACTAGAAGCAATTGAAGTAGCGTTTAAAGCTCTAAGTGAACAATAACCATCTTCAGTGACCAAACCAGTATGAATTTTGTACTGATTTGGTCATTTTTTAATGAGTTTGGGTTAAAAATGGTACAAAACACCCCGATTGACCCAAACTAGTGAACTGAATGGTTGTCAAAGCGTGCTAAACTCAGCGTTTTAGTAAACCATTCAGTTCACTAAAAACCTTTCAAACAGAATTCTGTCTCAAACTCTTTCCTACGCTCTTTTTTCAAGATTTTCAGTAAAAAAATAGACCAATGATCATTTTTATGCACTCGCAAAAATAACCAACTAGTCATATTTTATCCTTCATCTATATCTGGATAAAATTGATATTCTTTTAGCGAAATCACACGATTACTTATAAACTCTACACCTTCATCTTCGAGTAACCATTTTTGCTGCTCGAATGCTTCGTTCGCTAAACTAATTTCTCCCCTTATATTCACTACTCGATACCAAGGCAAATTATATTTCTCACTCATCGAATGTAAAATGCGGACAACTTGCCTTGCACCACGTGGACTATCTGCTAATTTAGCAATTTGTCCATATGTCATCACTTGTCCACTAGGAATATTTTGAATGATTTTAATTACTTTTTCAGTGAATGCCTTCATACTTTTCTCCTTACCGTTGCTAAAATAACACTAAATAAAATAAACGCTCCACCAATAAAAAAATTCATATGTACTTGTTCATGAAGTATAAGCCAACCAAGTACCGTTCCAACTAGCGGCTGCAAAAACATAAATAACGAACCAGTTCCAGCACCAACTATTTCAATTCCTTTATTCCATAGAAAAAAAGCTCCTGCTGTCGAAGCAATTCCAACATACAACACCCCAAATAATAGCCATGGATCATACATAATTTCAATTCCTTGACTTACTTCCCAAATCATAAATGGAGTCGTAAAAATTAGTGCAAACAAAATGGCATATGTTGTTACTACAAGTGAACTATGCTGAGCGGAAGCAATTTTTACAAATACAGATAATAAAGCCCATGTAATCGCAGCGATTACTAACAAACCATTGCCAAATCTATGGTTTACGATATCTTCATCGAGTCCAATCACCATGACTACACCAACAAGGGCAATAAACAGGGCAATTACTTTCTGCATTGTTACTTTTTCTTTCAAAAACCATCTAGCAAATACAACAACAAAAACAGGCGTTGCCGCAGTAATTAATGAACCTGCATGGGCACTAGAATATTTTGTTCCAAGAAATTGAAAAGCAATAGAGACGAAATAACCAATAAAACCAATCCATATAAACAATAACCAATCTTTTTTTGTGATAAGTGGCTGTTGTTTAAGTAGGCGAATAATGCAATATAATGTAATAAAAGCAATAACATAACGTACCCAGATAAGCGTCATTGGTGGAATGTAATCAAACATATATTTACTAACGACATACATTCCACCCCAAATGCCTGCCGCTAATGAAAGATATAACGCTCCTAAAAATTTCATTTATCTATGATGCCTTTCTAAGTAATTTTCCTGACGTATACATACGAAGAAGCATTTCTTTATTTACAAAAAATACGCCAACTAGTACACACAATGCTCCAATAATTGAAATCGGATGAATGACTTCATGCAACACAATAAATCCTGCAATTAACGCAATAATTGGCGACACATATAACCATGTTGTTGGAAAAATAGGATTTGTTTGTTGAACAAGCCATGCATACAATCCATGCCCAACAATCGAGCCTAAAATAATTAAATATACTAATGAAAATTGCACATGTGGATTCATTAGTGAAGAAATGGTTGGATGACCAAATATAAAGGAGAAAACTAATAATAAAATCCCACCATGACACATTTGTACAGCATTCACTAGAAATGGAGATAAATGAGGATTATCTGTAAACACTTTTTTAGAAGTAAGTGATCCAATTACATAAAACAATTCCCCACTCACAAGTACAACAACGGCAATGATCCATTTTGTCGAAGCATCCACACTTATGCTTGGCAAAGCAATCAAAAGTACACCGAGCAGTCCAACAAATATTCCAATCCCTTTGCCAAGCGTCATTGTATCCTTGCCTCTTACCACTTGAATAAGGAACATTTGTAATGGTCCAACTGCTGATAACACCGCTACTAATCCTGATTCTAAATATTGTTCCGACCAATACATTGCCGCAAACGTGACAAAAGTTGAACAGAAACCAAATAAAAAAAGTGGCTTCGAGAATAATAGTTTAATATTCTGGCGATTTTTTAGTAAAAAAAACACATAAACAACTACGCCAGCTACAAAAAAACGAATTCCCGCAGTAAAAAATGGATCACCACCAGCATCCACTCCTACTTTTATTACCAAAAATGTGGTGCCAAATAGAAAACAAACAATAAGATAATTAATAATAATCATGCATTCACCTGCTAAAATTAAGATGTTGTTAATTATACGGGATGATTTTGGAAGAGTAAATAGGCGGAAGACGAAAACTTTTACATTTTTTAGAGAGCTTTCTAGTCATTGTACACAAAAAAGGCAACTCCTCACAAGTCGCCTAAAATAGATCACTTCTTCCTCCGCTTCATTCTCTCTTCATACCGTTCTTGTGCTAACTTATACTCTTGTTTCTCCTCTTCTGTTTCAGGAACTAATTTCGGCACAAGCGTCGGCTTTCCTTGTTCATCCAGTGCGACAAAAGTTAAAAAAGCTCGTGCCGTTACTCTTCTTTCTCCAGTCAATAAATTCTCTCCCTCTACTTGCACATATACTTCCATTGATGTCTTATGAGTAAATGTTACATATGCTTTTAAATTAATCGCCTCACCCGTTTTAATAGATGCGTGAAAATCAAAGTTATCCATAGAAGCTGTAACAACTGCTTTGCGACAATGACGAGTAGCAGCAATACACGCAATTTTATCAACATACGCCATTACTTTTCCACCAAATATTGTATCATGATGATTTGTATCAGGTGGAAGCACCAGGTCAGTCATCCATGTTTTTGAATCTTTTCTTGTTTTTTGCATAGTATCTCTCCTTAAAATTTCCACTAAATTCTGGAAGCATAACATAAAACCCCACCAACCACTTAAAAAAAGTGAAGATGGGATTGAAATCTTTTTAATGGTTTTTAGTGAAAGTTTGGTTTACCAAAATGTTGTTCTTCCAGAAGTTTGGCAACCAAACTTTCATGAGTCTGGGACAATCAGGGTGTTTTTCTGATTGTCCCAGACTCTACACATACTTCCTACTCATTGCTTTTCCGTCATAAGTAAATAAGACTGTTTTATTTTCAACAACACTTTCCATATGAACAGGTCTTCCCCAAAGTTGTTGGATATACGGTAATACTTTCTCTAAATATTTAACATCTAACTCAATTCCTTCAAACCAATGCTTTAAGTAGAGTTCCCCATTCTTCATATAATCACCATCATTGACAGTAAGGTATGGAAAACCTCCATTGACACGCATATTAATTAATTGATCTCGAACTTTTTCCCATTCTTTATCAATGATTTTATAATCTTTCCCATGTTTTTGAAACAAATATAAATCCTCTCGATGAACGAGGTCTTTTGTTAAATAATTTCTAATAAAAGAAATGTCCGATTCAATTTCACGCACTTCAAACATTTTTTCCCGACCTGAATTTGGCAAAATGCCATTTCGTTTCATTTCTTCTGTTGGGTTATTGTAACGTTCTTCAATATCCTCAAACATTTTTAAACCAAGATAATATGGATTAATTCCTGTTGTTGATGGTTGCACAACTCCAGCGTTTAGTTTGGCAAATTCAATGGATTCACTAGTTGTTAAATCTAATTCACGAACAATTCGTTGATGCCAAAAAGATGCCCAACCTTCATTCATAATTTTTGTTTCTAATTGTGGCCAAAAATAAAGCATTTCTTCTCGCATCATCGTCATAATATCTCGTTGCCATTCTTCCAGTTCACGGCTATATTCTTGAATAAATAGAAGAATATCCTTCTCTGGCTGTGGTGGGAATTTTTTCTTCTTTTTTGGTGGAGATATCTTTTTTTCGCCTAATGACCAGAGATCATCATATGGTGTTGGCTTCTTTCCAATCTCTTCCTCTTCATCCTCCATACTCCAAGTAAATTTTGGACGCATTAGAGAAGGATCAATATGTTCATCAATTGCCAAAATAGCATCTAACGTTTTTTCTACTGCTTTCTTGCCATATTTTTGTTCATACTCACTAATTCGTTCAGCAGTAGCCGCCATGCTCTCAACCATATCTCTTTTTGTATTACTAAATCGGCAATTGTTTTTGAAAAAATCACAATGGGCTAACACATGGGCAACAATGAGTTTGTTTTGAATGAGGGAATTTGTATCTAAAAGAAATGCATAACATGGATCAGAATTAATAACTAACTCATAAATTTTACTCAATCCTAAATCATAATGCAGTTTCATTTTATAAAATTGTTTGCCAAAACTCCAGTGAGAAAATCTTGTGGGCATTCCATATGCTCCAAATGTGTAAATAATCTCTGCAGGACAAATTTCATAACGCATTGGATAAAAATCTAAGCCAAATCCTTTTGCAATTTCGGTAATTTCATCAATCGCATATTCTAAGTTCATAACAGTCCCTCCCGTTATCAATATATGATAAAGAAAAAGATTCATGAAAAAACCGCTACGAATATTTCGTAGCGGTTTAACAAAATTATTGTTTTACAACGTTTTGTGCTTGTGGTCCACGGTTTCCATCAACAACCTCGAAAGAAACTGCTTGGCCTTCTTCCAAAGTCTTGAATCCGTCGCCAGTGATCGCACTAAAGTGTACGAATACGTCGTTTCCATCTTGAGATTGGATAAAACCATAACCCTTTTCAGCGTTAAACCATTTTACTGTACCTGTTTGCATTTGTGTGCCTCCAAAAATAATAAAAAATTTAATATGCTACCTATTTTATTACTGAAAATAAAAATTTACATATTATAAAGAGCTACCAGTGAAGTGATAACTCTTTATAATATGTCAATTATAACAAGTAACTTCAGAACACTATTCTTAATGTATATTCATCATAACGGATTTCAAACAAATAAGCAAGCTTTTAAAATTTATCCTAAACATACAACATTTTCAAGTGAACATTTTTTCATTTTGTCACACACTATCTATACCTCCATAAGTAAGGAGATGAATGTTATGGATTATGACAAAGCACTGTATTACACCCACCGTTCTCAGTGGGATAATTTATTAATATTAATGACCCGAACCGATGATGACTTTTTATCAAAAAAAATCGAACAATTTTTACATGCTTATAATTTTTCAAAAGATTACATTTTGGTTCAACAACATTTCGTATCGCTTGTCCGCTATATTGACCATGCGATTCATATTGATGAAGATGCATATACACTGGAAGAAATTCCTGGGTTAATTGAATTAGAATAAATTTTTGTACAAAAATCGTGAAAGTTTGGCTACTAAAATACTGTAAAATCAACATTTTAGTGAGCCAGACTTTCACTAAAACCTTCAAAATACTTATGTTTCAGCTTCTAAAAGTTAGTTTGCTAAAATCGAATGAACATGCTCCATCACTGATGTAGAAAGTGTATTTAATTGTTCCTTACTTCCTTCTAGTGATGTGCCTTTCACCCCAAAATATACTTTTGCTTTTGGCTCTGTGCCTGATGGACGAAGACAGAACCATGAACCATCGGCAAGAAAATATTTTAATACGTTTGATTGTGGTAAATAAATTGTTTCTTGTGCATTGCGATTTATACGAAGGCTATTTTCATAATCCTCTATTGTTACAACTGCTTGTCCTGCCATTTCTTTTGGCGGATTGTTTCTAAATGATCTGAGTAATTCTTGAATTTGTTCTGCACCATCTTTCCCTTTTAATGTGATGGATTCTAAACCTTCACGGAAATAGCCATACTTTTTATATAAATCCAATAAACCATCATACATGGACAAGCCTTGTTTTTTATAATATGCACATACTTCTACTGCTAGTACTGCCGCTTGAACAGCATCTTTCTCTCTAACGAAATCTCCAATTAAATAACCATAACTTTCTTCATAACCAAATTGGAAAGTGTACTCTCCAGATTGCTTGTATGCTCCAATTTTTTCCCCAATAAATTTAAACCCTGTCAACACATCTTCCGTATGTACTGAAAAATCTTCCGCAACTGCCCGACCAAATTCAGATGTAACAATTGTTTTGAATACAATACTATTGCTTGGCAATATCCCTTGTGCTTGCTTCTGCGATAAAACATACTGCATCAATATTGCACCGATTTGATTTCCTGTTAAAACAACATACTCTCCAGTTTCATCTTTCACGGCAATTCCTAAACGGTCAGCATCTGGATCGGTAGCAATGAGTAAATCCGCATTCTTTTCTTTGCCTTCTTGAATAGCTAATGTAAATGCCGCTTTTTCTTCTGGGTTTGGAGATTTTACTGTCGAAAAATTAGGATCAGGTAATTGTTGTTCTTTTACAACTGAAACATTTTTGTAACCAAATGCAGATATTCCTGCTATAACTGGTTTGTTGCCTGTACCATGAAGTGGGGTAAATACTACATTTACCGAAACTTCATTAGCTAAATTTTTGTTTAAAGAAATTGTTTTCAACTTTTCTGTATAAGCTGTATCCATTTCTTCACCAATCATTTGAATAAGTCCTGCTTCTTTTAATTCCACTTCACTTTTTACCACTAAAGAAAGCTCATTGTTTACCGCATTTACATAGTCAATCACTGTATCTGCCGCTGCTGGTGGAAGTTGTCCACCATCTTCTCCGTATACTTTATAACCATTATATTCTGATGGATTGTGACTTGCTGTTATAACAATTCCTGAAAAAGTATTTAAATACCGAACTGCAAATGATAACTCAGGTGTTGGCCGTAATTCTTCAAATACATACGCTTGAATTCCATGTGTTGCAAGAGTTTTAGCTGATTCCATCGCAAATTCTGGTGATTTATGGCGAGAATCATAAGCAATTGCTACACCACGTTTTTTTGCTTCTTCGCCGAATGATAAAATATATTGTGCCAGTCCCTCTGACGCTTTTCGCACTGTGTACATATTCATTCGGTTCGTTCCAACACCAATTTCCCCACGCATTCCACCTGTGCCAAACTCTAAATTTTTGTAAAAACATTCTTCCAGCAATTTCTCATTCTCTGACATATTTGTTAATTGCTGCCGAAGCTCCTCATCTAAATTACTCGTATTATTCCATCGTTCATATTGTTCTTTCCAACTCACGTTCTAGTCCCCCTACTTAAAGTGTCTGTGTATACATTCGTCATCATTGATACATATTCCTTCTCAAAAAAATATTATGATAAATGAAATGTAGTTGGAAAAGAAACCTTTTGAAAATTTTTTAGTGAAATAAATATTTCACAAAGATGGGACGATTGGAGTATTTTTTCCCCTTTCGTCCCATCTTCATTTTTAATTTCCTTCTTACATCAAAAAACTATTCACAGGATTCATAAAAATACTAGCTTTATTTTTTGTTTCAACAAATTGTTCAAGCGTAAATGGAAAGAATAAATAATAACGATTTAAAATCTGTACATTTTTTTCAAATAGTTGATAGTAATCCTCTGGAATCTCTGGTTTATTTCTATTGGTTTCAATAATGGCAACGAGCGTTTCTAGTGCAATAATAATTGTTGCCGCCGTTTCTAATGTTCCGTTATAGTTTGTTTCTTGTGTAAATGCTAGCACTTTTAACTCTGATAGTTCATTCATTTGTTGGTTATCGAAATGATATGGAAATATATTTGTGTAAAAATAGTTAGTAAGCTGATCTAATCTTTCTTCTTGTTCTTCTGTCGCAGCAAATAAAATTTTCACTTGGTAACCCTCCCTTGTGAGATTGTATCATATCAAAAAAACACTTTTCTATGGTAATGATTGGAGATAAAGATACAACTGCTCATTCCAAATCAGTCCATTTCTTTAAAGTTATTTAAACAAAAAAGACGATTGCGATTCGGGATGTCATTGGACAGCTAGCAGAAAGTCAAACGAAGAATCTTCTACTGCTTCTATTGTTCCATCAGAAGCATAGGCAACAGGACGAAGATTCTCTCCAAGTTTGTCGATTTTTTGATGATGCAAACTAAATAATATCGTCTATACATCTACATTTCTTTTTCAATCAAAAAATAATTTCAATTACGAACTGTATGTATTTCCCTTACTTCATGTTACAATGGAGAATCTGTACAGAGAAGAGAGAGGATGAATCAAAAATGAATAAACATGGGGAATGGTTTGACCTGCACGTTCCTAAATCTTGGAACGGATTAACAATTGAACATATTTTCAAGGAAGTTTGGCAAGTGCCAAAAACACTCGCACATGAATGGCGAATGGAAAAAAGTGTGTTATTAAATCAAGAGCCAGCAATTTGGACAACCGTCTTACAAATAAATGATCGATTATCTATTCAATTATTTAAAAAAGAAGAAGTACATCCAGAGGCAACTTATGGAGAGTTAACGGTATGCTATGAAGATGACCATGTGCTTGTTGTAAATAAGCCAGTGGGAATGAATGTACATCCTGCTCATGAAACTGATACACACACACTGGCAAATATCATTGCTTATTATTTTACTTGTGAAGGTGTTCATGCCAAAGTGCGACATATTCATAGGCTCGATCAAGAAACAAGTGGTGTTATTTTATTTGCTAAACATCGTCTAGCTGGAGCAATGCTTGATAAACAATTGGCGGAACGAAAAATAGAACGAACATACATCGCTCTTGTTCATGGAAAAGTAAAACAAAAAAAAGGAACGATTAAAGCAGCTATTGGTCGTGATCGTCACAATGCCGCAAAACAAATGGCCATTCAAACAGGACAAAACGCTATTACACACTACAAAGTTCTCAAGTATGACCCACGAAAAGATAAAACACTCGTTCAACTTCAATTAGAAACAGGGCGTACCCATCAAATTCGTGTCCACTTAGCTCACATTGGTCACCCTATTGTTGGCGATACACTATATGAGGGAGACTCTGCACCGAGACTTTCTTTACATGCTAATCAATTATCGTTTATTCATCCGTTTACAGGAGAATCTATAAGTTGTACAGCCGAAGTGCAAACTGGATTTAAAGATTTTATATAAAAAAACTGACCGAATTAAGGATGTTTTATCCTATCTTTGGTCAGCTTTTTTATTTTTGATTTGCTGCTATTCCATCTGCACTAGCACTAACAATTTCTTCAAGTGCACTATCAATCGTAACTACACCCTTTTTAATAATTTCAATTTCCTTAATTTGATGTCCATCCAGCTCAAGCACTTTAAATGTATATCCACCAGCTTCAACCATATCATTCTCAACAACATCATGTTTTTGGGTCAATAACCATCCACCAATTGTATCAATACTTGGATCATCAATAGAAAGATTAAACAAATCACTGATTTCAGTCAGTAATACTTTTCCATCAACAATTGTACGTTCTTTTGTCATTTTCTGAATCATTGGTGTTTCATCTTCATCAAACTCATCACGAATTTCACCAACAATTTCTTCCAAAATATCCTCAACCGTAACAAGTCCCGATGTTCCACCATATTCATCCATTAGAATCGCCATATGAATACGTTCTTTTTGCATTTTGACAAGCAAATCTTGAATTGGAATAGATTCAATCACTCGAATAACAGGACGAATATATTCTTCAATTGGTGTATCATAATCTTTATTAGCACTTGCAAATATATCTGTAAAAATTTCCTTCAAGTTAATAACACCAAGAACAGTATCCTTATCTCCATCAATGACTGGAAAACGAGTGAATTTTTGCTCTTTTACCATATTCAATACAGTGCTTATTCGATGATTTGTTTCCACAGCAATCATTTCTTTACGTGGTACCATAATTTCTCTTGCAAGACGGTTGTCAAAACGGAAAATATTATCAACGTATTTAAACTCGGCTTGATTGATTTGCCCGCTTTGATAACTTTCTGCTAAAAGCACACGAAGCTCTTCTTCTGAGTGAACTTCATCATGTTCTGATTTATTTTTAAATCCAAGCATCCGCACAATTCCATTTGCAGTAGTACTTAACAACCAAATAAATGGATACGTCACTTGACGGAATATTTCAATTGGTCTTGCTACTTTTAGTGCAAGTGATTCTGATGTGCTAATCGCAATCGTTTTTGGTACAATCTCTCCTAAAACAACGTGAAGAAACGTAATAATTGCAAAAGCAGATATGAGTGAAACAAGTGTCGTAACAGAATCGCTTAAACCAAATAACTCAACAACTGGGTGAAGTACGTGTTCTACTGTTGCTTCTCCAAGCCACCCTAAACCAAGTGAAACCATCGTAATTCCAAGCTGGCATGCGGATAAATACGGACTAATATTAGAAATAATTTTCTTTACAAGTACCGCTTGTTTGTTTCCCTCACGAATCAATTGATCCACACGTGACATACGCATTCTAACCATCGAAAGTTCTACCATACAAAAGAAACCTGTCAAAATAATTAACAACGCTACTATACCTAACTTAATTACATCTTCCAACTAATTTCCATACGCTCGCAATGAACGTATAGAATCCACCTCCTGAGTTTTAGTCATTGTTTCTAGTAAAAATCATTACATATTTCAATAATTCTAACAGTGAAATAAGTGCTGCTGCCACATAAGTTAATGCCGCTGCACCTAACACTTTATTTACACCACGTTCTTCAATATTTTGAATCATACCTTCAGCAAGTAGACACTTCTTTGCCCGTGAACTTGCATTAAATTCAACCGGCAACGTAACGAGTTGAAAAGCAACGACAACAGAGAAAAAAATAATTCCAAGCCCAACTAATGACATCATTTGAAACAGAAATCCACCAAGCAATAGAAACGGAGCAGCTCCTGATGTCAGATTCAATACAGGGAACATTCGATGACGAAACACCAACGCACCATAAGATTCCTTATGCTGAATGGCATGACCAACTTCATGTGCAGCAACAGAAATCGCCGCAATAGAACTTCCATGATAGACTGGTTCCGATAAATTAACTGATCGTGTTGTTGGATCATAATGATCTGTTAATGTTCCTGCCACTGGGTTTACTGGAATATTTTCTAGACCATGACTATCCAAAATACGTCTAGCAACTTCTGCTCCCCGTAGATTTGATGATGCATGTACTTTCGACCACTTACTAAAATTTCCTTTAACTTTAAATTGCGCCCATATAGAAATAGCAAACGCAATTAAAATCAAAAAATCCATTGGATGAAAAAACATTTTTATCTCCTCCGTATGAACTTTTTTATGTACAGAACACATTGTACTTTACTTATATGCCTTACGTCAAATAACATTTTCAAAAAATAGTGACCCCATCTAGGCAAAAATCACCTTGATAGAGCCATTATAATGTTAAACTTCTAAGCATTTGCATATAATTTTTTGATTTTAATATTTCATTCTCATCATGCTACTTTATTTTCTCTTCATCTCTGTATAAAGTTTGTATGAACTTGTTGCATAAATAGAATATACAAACTCTATTGGTTCTCCAGTTGCTAAATATGTACACCGTTCAATTCGCAAAATAGGATCATTTTTTTTCATATCTAGCTTACTTGCATCTTTCTTTCCAACAAAGTCCGTTTTAATTATTTGTGAACAATAATCTATCTTATTTTCTAATGTTTCTTCTGCATACGCATAAAATGATTCTTGAAATACATTCTTACTTAGTTCTGGGAATAATGCTTCTGGAAAATAACCAATTTCCAAAGTAACAGGGACATCATCGGCTAGTCTTAATCTTTTTACTTCAAACGCTTCTGCATTTTCTGTAATTTCTAGTTTCTTAGCAACTTCTTCCGTCACATTTACTTTCTTAAATGACAATACTTCACTGCTAGGTTTTGCTCCAATTGAAATCATTTGTTCTGTAAAACCTAAAAGTCCCTTAGAACGCTCATTTGATTTATTACTGACAAAAGAACCTTTTCCACGTTGACGATATAAATAACCCTCATTCACTAAGTTGCTAATTGCCTGACGGACAGTCATTCGACTAATGCCATACTGTTCCGCATATTCCCGTTCAGATGGCAAGCAATCTCCAGATTGTAACTCCCCGGTTGCAATCAATTGCTTAATATACTCTTCCAATTGATAATAAATTGGTAAAGCCGAATCTTTATCAATCACTTTGTATCCCTCCTCTTGAAACTAAAAAAAAATCGTCTAAAGATGATAAAAATAGTTCATACAATTTTGAATTACTTCTCATTCGATTATATCACAAAATTTTGTTTACACCACTCTTATTTTTTAACAAGTCTTCTGAAAAGAACTCTCCCATTTCACTCGTAACTAAGTGGCGAGTAGTTCGCAGCTTCTTTATCAACAACAACTGTCACATCTGAATGATGATGCAATGCAGAAGCTGGAAAATTTTCATTTATTTCCTTGCTAAACAGACGATTCACCGCATCAGATTTTGATATCCCTGAAGCAAGCAAGATGATTTGTTTACTTTGTAGAATCGTTTCAATTCCCATTGTAATTGCATGTTTTGGAACCTCTTCTATTCCTTCAAAAAAACGAGCATTTGCTTGTCGTGTGGAATCTGCTAATTCCACGATATGTGTACGTGACGAAAAAGGTGTGTTTGGTTCATTAAAACCAATATGTCCATTGTGACCAATCCCTAATATTTGTAAGTCTACTCCACCAATATGCTGAATATTTTTCTCATATGATTCACATGCTTCTAAAGAATTTTTTCCATTTGGAATAAAAATATTTTCGTTTTTAATATTTATATGTTTGAACAACTGGTAATCCATATAATAACGATAACTTTGTGGGTGATTTTCTGACAGACCAACGTATTCATCTAAGTTAACGGTTTTTATATGCTCATAAGATGTTCCATTTTTTAGGTAGTCTTTAATAAGTTGTTGGTACATGCCAATCGGTGTACTACCAGTTGCTAATCCAATAACGGCATTAGGTTTTTCATGAACTTTTTTTATGATTATCTGTGCTACTAGTTCGCTTAAATGCATATAATTTTCTGCTGTAATTATCTTCAATTTATTCCTCTCTTTCATAAGCAATTTGCCCGCGGCAAATCGTCATCCATACTTCATGACTACTTGTTAAAATAACAACATCCGCATCCATTCCCACAGCAATACTTCCTTTGTTTGGCACATTCAGTCTTTGTGCTTGGTTAGCGGATGTCATTTGTACAATGCTTTCTAATGAACAATGGGTATACTCACGCATATTTCGCACAGCATCATTCATTTTTAATATACTTCCAGCGAGAGTTCCGTCCAGCAGTTTTGCCTCATCGTCACTTACATAGACTTTTTGTCCACCAAGATCGTATTCTCCATCTGCCAAATATTTTGCTCGCATCGCATCTGTAATCATTAGAATTTTTTCTGCACCTTTTAATTTAAAAGCTAAATCTACCATTTCTTTACTTGCATGTTTCCCATCAACAATCATTTCTACGTAATTACTAGACAATAATGCTGCTCCAACTGTTCCAGCTTCACGATGATGGAGTCCTTTCATTGCATTGTATAAGTGTGTAAAATGACTTGCTCCTGTTGAAATGGCTTCGATAGATTGTTCATATGTGGCATCACTATGCCCTATTGAAACAATAACCCCTTTATTTTTGAGATGCTGCACGAGTTTCAGTCCATTTGGACGCTCTGGTGCTAATGTTACAATCTTAATTAATCCATTCGCATACTTCTGCCATATGTCAAACTGTTCAATGCTTGGTTCGATAATATATTCTTTCGGTTGTGCCCCTGCTTTCAGCGGATGAATAAATGGCCCTTCTAAATGAATACCGAGAATTTCTGCTTCATCGTCACTTTCTTTAAAGTTTGCTACTGTTTGTAGTGCTTTGGTTATGACACGTTCTTCTTGCGTCATTGTTGTTGCTAAAAAACTTGTTGTTCCTTCCTTCACTAGTGCTTTTGCTATTGTGTGTAATGATGAAAGTGTTCCATCCATCACATCCGCACCAGCCGCTCCATGAATATGAATATCAATCATTCCTGGAAGAAGGGAACTGTTTTTTGGAGCAGTAATATAGTACTCATTATCTTCTATTCTTAATTGTTCTATGTGTCCTACTTCTATAATTTTTTTGCCATCTATTTTAATATATCCGTCTTTAATTGTCTCTTTTCCATACACTGTCACACCTTTGATTATAAGCAGCATATTCCCTCCTTTTAAAAAATATTTTTTTGCATTATAGTGAGTTAACTTTATTGTGTCCATGACACTATACAATATCAATATAGATGCCAGCTCTTCTATTTCTTTGATTTTATCGTCCTAATTTTGACAATTAATATATGACTTTACTATGGTGATAGTGTATACTACATATAAATAATGACAGAATTCGTTTCTACGTTTATCTAAATTGACGAATTACATATTAAGGAGGAACTTTATGAACTTTAAATCATTTATAACAGGACTTGGTTTTGGGCTTGGTGTTGCTGTAATCATTAGCGAGGGACTTATGAGCAGAGAAACTATTCCATCAGGAACTGCATTACGTCTAGCAAAAAACGCCATGCGTGAACAAGGTCCAATTGTTGGCTCATGGATTCACACAAAAACAGAACCGTACAAACACCACAATATTTCGTACACTATCTACAAAGGTGGTATCTCGCTCCAAGGCGATAATGAAACAAAAGAATTTACTTTTATTATGGACGCAGAAACAGGGACAATTATTGATGTTATTCCACTATAAAAAAATGTATTTGGAACAGAATTCTGTTTGAAAAGTTTTTAGTAAACTTTAGCAACCATTCAATTCATGAGTTTGGGTCATTCGGGGTGTTTTGTACCCCTGCTGACCCAAACTCGTTTTTTATTTATTTCTCTCTACTTTTTTAACTATTTCTCCCTTATCCGTCCACTTCACTGCACGGTAAACAGCATCGTGATAAAATGTATGCCACGCATCATTCTCCACTCCAAATTTCATCCACTTTTGTTTTTCAGCAATGGATTGCATTGGATAATCATCATATGCCAATACCCACAAGAAATGGTGATGAGCGTGTGTTGGTAGCAAATCGGCAAGGTGAATCATTGTTTCACCTTCTGATTTGATAATGACGATTGCATGTCCATTACTATGTCCACCTGTATGTACCATTGTAATTCCATCCATTACTTCTAACTGACTATCAAATGTTTTTACTTGTTTTTCAATCGACTTCCAGTTTTTTTCCCAATATGTATTGCGTGAACGAACATTTGGTGAACGCATTTCATCCCATTCAATTTGTGAAGCGAAAATTGTTGCATTTGGAAAAACGCTTGTATATTCATTATCCGTTAGTGTAGTTAATCCCACCACATGATCAAAGTGTAGATGGGTCATTAATACATAATCAATATCTTCTGGAGTTATATTTAAGACTGCTAATGATTCAATTACTTTTGATTCCGCAGTAACTCCATAATTTCTTTTTTGCTTTTCATCAAGCATACCATTGCCAATTCCAGATTCGATAAGAATATTTTTTCCTTCTATTTGGATAAGTAGTGGATCTGTTCGTAGCACAATTTGATTATTTTCATTCACTGCATATTTTTTTGACCACAAGGCTTTTGGAACAACCCCAAACATTGCTCCACCATCTAAATGTGTAACCCCACCATCTAACCACGTTACTTTTGCTTTTCCGATTTGCAATGTTTCCATCATATACTCCTCCTCACTTCACAACGATAAATGCGATTGCCTTTTGCAGAAAATTTCTGCTCATATTCCGTCATAATATTGTCTTCTACCTCACTGTTATGTAAATCAAGACTTACATTTTGTAATTCCCAGCCATTTTTGGCGAAACTTACTAAAGAGTACTCAAATAAACTTTGATTATCCGTCTTTACATGTATTTCACCATCATCTTTTAAAATATGGGCATATAAATCAAGAAATGTTTTTGAAGTCAAACGTCTTTTTTCATGACGTTTCTTTGGCCAAGGGTCAGAAAAATTTAAGTAAATGCGTGAAACTTCATTTTTCATAAAAATCTCTGTGATATCCTCAGCATTTTTATTAAGTAGTTTTATATTTTGTACATCAGCTTCTATCAGCTTTTCTAAAGCATTTACAATGACATTCTTAGCAATTTCAATCCCAATGTAATTGATGTTAGGATGCTGTTTTGCCATTCCAACAATAAATTGTCCTTTTCCTGTACCTACTTCTATGTGAATCGGCTGTTTATTTACAAATTGCTCATTCCATATTCCCTTGACTACGTTTTCTATTACATATTGTGGATAAGAGGATAATTTTTCCTGTGCCCACGGTTTATTTCGTTGTCGCATTGTTCACCCCATATGTATAAATAATGTCATTTGGTACAAAGTAAGAAAAAAAGGATGTGTCCTATGCCACTCTCTCACCATCATCAAATGTCAGTTTTAAAAGATATTTTGTCTAATCATCAAGCTGATTGTTCTGGAACAACTTCTGAATGCGAACAAGTAGAAAGACTTGCTACATCTTTAATCGGTAATACAAATGTAAATAATGATGTAAAAACAGTGCTAACTAATATTCACGATTATAGTACAAGCGGACAATCTGCCGAAGATGTCAATAGTCATATCCACTCTCACAATGGAAATTTATCACAATGGATCGAAAGTATGGACAACTATACTTAGGCAATTTTTCGTAGGAACTGCAATGCCTGTTGCAGTTCTTTTTCTTCTCTATTATAGTAGTGCCATGCTACTGTTGTTAATGTTTGAGCAAGTACATACCACCGCATTCTAAGTAGAAATGAATCGGTTGCTTCTACACCATACGTTTCTAACCAACTCTCCCAATTTTCTCGTGATACATATAAATAAAGTAACATGCCAACATCCATTGCAGGATCAGCAATGGTTGCCCCGTCCCAATCAATTAAATATAATTCCTGATTGTTTGATACAATCCAATTGTTGTAGTGAATGTCACACTGACAAACTGCTAGTTCCTCTGAATAAACAGCAGACAAGTCAGCTTCCATTATCGCTAAAAAATCACTTACTTGATCGTGTATTTCTGAAGGGAAAATAAATTGAAGGTCAGTAAGAACAGTTGATGGTAATAGAGGATCTTTACCTAGACGCATTAACATCATTACCAATTCACTAGATTGATGAATTTTCCGAAGCAAACTAGCCACTCTTTGCTCACTCATCTCCACTTCTTCCAAACAACGACCATCCACCCAATGTTGTGCTGTAATTACATCTCCATCTGAAAGTCTTCTTGTCCACACCAACCTCGGAACAATTCCTTCCGCAGACAATACTGCCAGAAATGGAGAAGAATTTCTTTTTATAAATAATTTCTGTCCATCCGTTTCTGCTATATACGTTTCCCCTGTTCCTCCAATAATCGGCGTAACTTTCCACTCTGCCCCAAGTACCTGCTCCATTTAACTCACCTTCATACTCAAAATTAAAAATACCCTTCACTAAAGATATGCTTATTTGTGTTAGGTGCATTGTTATATTCTATTTTAATTGTATCTTCTCTATCATTTTATCGTCAAGAAAAATAGTTCTATTTATACAAAACCGTTGTTCCAATATCATGGATATTTATTAATTTTGTAACTATTTTAATTGCCGCAACTCCGCTCTGTTCCCCTTGAACAACTACATGCCATTTACCATCTGGAAGATTTAACGTAGAATTTGTTGCTTGATTAGAATGAATAACAATAATATCTTCCCATTCACCAAATTTAGAAACATCACCTAGTTTGTAAGCAATAATATGTCCACTTGATTCAAGGAATTGTAAATGGTTACGAATATCGCTAAAGGAAGTAAGACGAAATGCTCGGTGATATTTTCTTAAAGCAATTAAACCTTTTACATATTTCACATCACTAATATGTAACTCTTTACGATTCCAATCCAATTGATTAATCGAATCAGGAGAATTATACGTATTTTCTATTCCATATTTTGTGCGGTAAAATTCTTGACCACTATGTAGAAATGGAATTCCTTGCGAGAGAAGAACAATTGCCGTAGCTAAACGTTCTCTTTTCTTCCATACTTCAATGTCTTCATCTACGTTACAAGCCATCTGCTTATCCCAAAATGTATAATTATCATGACACTCGACATAATTCACTGATTGCCGTGGAGCAACAAATATATGGGCACTTCCAGCAATCACTTGCTTTATATTCTGCCCGTTTCCAAGTGCAAAACCTTTCTCGCTAACATGAAATGTGCTGCCTTTTATTCTGTCACGAAATTGATCGTTAAAAAAAGAAATCGTTGGCATTTTTTCTGCATTACATGTTGCCGCTTTTTTTTCTACATCAAGTGGAGTATTTAAGTTCCAACCTTCGCCAAGTAAAAGCACATTTTTATCCATTGAATCCGTTAATTTACGAATTGTATTCATTGTATAGACATCCAAAATCCCCATTAAATCAAAGCGAAAACCATCTACTTTATAATGCGTTAACCAAAACTGGATGGAATCAAGAATGAATTTTCGTACCATTTTTCGCTCTGAAGCAATATCATTTCCAACACCTGTTCCATCTGAGGGCATTCCATAATTATCATAGCGGAAATAATAACCAGGCACTAGTCTTTCGAATGAAGACGTTGCATGAACATGTACATGATTATAGACAACATCAATAATTACCCGAATTCCTTCGCTTTGAAGTGTGCGAATCATCAACATTGCTTCATCGATGCGAGTGTATGGATTGTGTGGATTGGTCGCATAAATTCCCTCTGGTGTATTAAAATGTAGTGGATTATACCCCCAGTTATACTTTTCTAGTGGTCTTTCTTCATCTACTTCACCGTATTTATTAATTGGTAGTATTTCCACATGTGTAATACCAAGTTCACGCAAATAATCTAGTCCAGTCACACTGCCATTTTTTGTCGTTGTTCCTTTTTCAGTTAATCCAAGATATTTCCCTTTTGCTTGAATGCCGCTATTTGGATGAATTGAAAAATCACGGACATGAAGTTCATAAATAATCGCATCAGTTGGTTCAGAAAAAACTGGTAAGCTTGGTTTATCTTGTTTTGTTTTGTTGAGATTGACAATCGCACCCCAATGTCCATTTACAGTAACAGACGTAGCATACGGATCAACGGCTTCACGCCAAACACGATTAATACAAGCAACGTAGGTATACTTCATATTTTCTAAATTACCAACAATCGTTATTTCAAAAACGCCTCTTTCCATCCGTTCCATCGCATAGAGTATTTCATATGTACTAAACAATTTTAGCTGAACATTTGTTGCAGTAGGTGTCCAAACTCTAAACGTTGTACTTTCTTCATTATATATGTACCCTAACCGACCATCATAGAAATACAATTCATCAAAACGATTTGTGCGAATAACTGCACCGATTTGCAAATCCGTAACTCTCTCAATTTCATCAACAATCGTAAATAGTTTTCCAAGCACTACTTCTTCAGAAACGGAACACTCATATTTTATAAATCCTTCTAATGGAATTGTTCGTTGAATGGTCAACTTTTCTAAATTCTGCTCACTTCTTAAGAAAAAAGTTGGATTACCTCGATGATTTTCGTGTGGGACTAATATAACAATTAATTGTAGTTCATCTAAATATGCTCGAAATACACGTTTAATTGGCAAGGGATTATTCTTCAAAATCTACCACACTGTCCTTCCATTCAATATTCGCTACACACTGCGTATCACAATAATGCATTAATGCTTGAGCACCCTTAAGCTGCATATGCTTTAACGGGGATGATAAATTTCGTTGACCTCTAAACCATTCTTCGTGTGTTCGTTTGTCAATAATTTCTATACCATGTGGCGAATAACGGTAATCAATATAACCATTTCGATTTAAAATGAGTTTTTTTATTGGCAAATCTACTCCGTGGGTTTGAAAAATAGTACGAACAATATTTTCTGTCCGTTTTAAGCCAATCATTGGGCTAATCAATTTCCGTTCCCCACCACCCATTAGCTTCTCTTCCCAAAATCGTTCACTAGAGCCAATAATAATATTATTTTCGTGGCTCTCCGTAAAAACAATACACCATGTTGCCATTGGTGTAAGCAAAATTACTTCCATTTCCGTCATAGCATTTTTTAGTATAAAAACTGGTTTATACATACATAGAAATGTATCTGGAAAGCGTTGGACAAAATATTTCAATATTCCATCGTGATACAAACGCTTATCAATCCGTGAACGTTCTCGTATAGTAGAGCTTGCCCATTCCAACTGCAATCTAAAAATCTCTTCCAAAAATAACAGTTTTAAATCGGCTTCTGTTTTTGGTTCGGTTGTGAATGACATGGTAAATCCTTGTTCATCAGCGTCTTTATCTTTATCTTTGTCTTTTTCTTTATCCGAAATCTCTTCTTCATTTACTTCTATGATATCTTCTATCTTTCTCCGCTGAAACCAATCTTTAAATGTAGAAAAAACATTCTTTTGATCATCTTCCCACTCCCACTCTGGAACATCCTCTACTGCACTTCCATACAGTTCAGAAAACATTCCCAAATTCCATGCCTCTTTCAGCTTTGTCCACTGCATTTTTTTTAAACGAATAAATTGGCTTGGATAGTGATATAAATTTATTTCATACCTTGAAATATAATCTTGTACTTTGATAAGCTGTCCCATGTGTCCTCCTTCCCCAAAAAAATCTTGTCTATATGTATTCATATTATAATTTGTCGATTATAGATGTCACCTGTATACTTCATATTATACTCGTTTATGTGAAAAGACAATCGTCACCAACTAAGAAAGGAGAACGAAAGATGAAATTAGGTACAATTGGAACAAGTTGGATTACAGAAACATTTATTGAAGCAACCAAACAAGGTCATCGACTTACATTAACCTCAGTTTATTCTCGTTCTGAATCAAAAGCAAAAGATTTTGCCTTTCGTCATAGTGCAGAACATTATTTTACAAATCTTGAAGAAATGGCACAAAGTAAAGAAATTGATATTATGTATATTGCTTCTCCAAATTCATTGCACTTTGAACATGCTATGTTATTTTTACAACATAAAAAACACGTTATTTGTGAAAAACCACTTTTTTCTAACACACAAGAATGGGATAAAGCTACACAAATTGCTAAAGAAAATAATGTATTTTTATTTGAAGCTATCCGAAATATTCATGCCCCAAACTTTTCCCATTTGAAAGATAATATCTATAAAATTGGGAATGTACGTAGTGCAAATCTTCATTATTTACAATACTCCTCAAAGTATGATGCTTTTTTGAATGGGGAAGAACCTAATGTCTTTTCAATTGATTTTTCTGGAGGAGCATTGGTTGATTTAGGTATTTATCCCATTTACCTTGCAGTCGCACTATTTGGGCAGCCAACTTCCATCTCTTATCATCCAATCATATTAAGAAGTGGTGTTGATGGAAATGGTACACTTATTTTAAATTACAATAGCTTTATTTGTACGATTCTTTGCTCAAAAATTTCTCACTCTTATATGGGCAGTGAAATTCATGGAGAAGAAGGAACTATTCTATTTGATTCTGTTGCTCCAATTAAAGGTTTACAATTTATTTCCAGAAAAAATACATCTATCTTTGGAACAACACACGTTGATAACGATTTAATTTATGAGATTGAAAAGTTTGTTTCTACCATTGAAACAAACAATATACCAGAGTACGAAAGACTTCAAGACTTATCAAGAACTGTTCTTGAGATTACCGAAACAGCTCGCAAACAAAATGGCATTACCTTTGCTTGTGAAAAATAATCTAGTTGAGTTTGGGTCAATCGGGATGTTTTTTTCACCGACTGACCCAAACTTGATTGTTATACTCATCTTCTTTTAATTAATTACTTGTTCGACTTTATGTGCTGATCGAACAAATAATAAAAGCACAATTCCAAGCCCGGTCAAGATGGAAAAAAACAAATACACATGAGCAACTCCATATATATCTGACACATATCCTCCAATAAAAGTAAAAAAACAACTACCTAAACTATTCCCAATTGCTGTGTACATGGACACTGCTGTTGTTCTAACATCTGTTGGTGCAAGCTCTCTAACATATTGCAATGCTGCTGGAATATACAAACCTACAGAAATGCCTTGAGTAATCGTTGTTGCATAAATCCACATCAAAGATGGCTCACAAAAATAGAAATACCACCTCAGCATAGATACAAGTGCCGCTACTAATAAAGTATTCATTAACCCAAAACGTCTAATCACCTTATTTACAACATACATAAATGGAACCTCGCTACCTGCGGCAAGCAAGAATCCAAGCCCAACACCAGCAAGCGTTCCACCCATGTTCGTTATATATATCCCAAAGTACACATTATTTGCCATTACAGGACCCATCAGTAAAAAAGTAGAAAAAATAAACAACATCAATTGTCGCATTTTCACTAATTTTTTAATACCTACCCGAAGATTAACCGCTGTCTTTTGACTTTCTCTTGGCATTTTCCAAGCAATAATTGCGGAAATAAACATAGTAACGATAAACATATAAAAAATCATCTGTACGCCAAAATGTTCTGATAATCGCCCAACAATATAAACTGCTGATGCAAAACCAATCGATCCCCATAGGCGAATGGAACCGTAATTTGTCTTCGTTCTCTGAGAATAACTAAGAGCAATACTATCAGAAATTGGAGCTTGGGCACTTTGAGTTAACGCAAGCAAGCCTGTAATTACGATAAGTGCAAAGTACCCAATAATATTTGCATACACAATCGCAATCAGTGCCGAGCCAATAATCGCTCCAATTAAGAGCATCACTGGTTTTTGCGTATAATCACTAACCATTCCCCAAAGCGGTTGAGCAAAAATCATCACAATCGGACTAATCGACATAACTGTACCAATTTGCGAATCAGTAAGCCCTACATCATTTTTTAAATATACCGCTAAGAGCGGAAACAACGCCCCCATGGCAAAAAAGATAAAAAAGTAAAAAATAAATAACACTCGTTTTGCTGAGGTATTTTCTCGACCTACAACACTCTCCATCAATCCACCACTTTCTATTTAACCGCTAATTCATAAATGGCTTGTGCATACAGAGCCGTTGCTTTCAGTAAATCATCAATTAACATATGTTCATTTTTTTCATGAATCGCCCCTGGTCTATCTGGAAACATTGCCCCAAATGCAACCGCCGTTGGCAAAGACCTCGCATACGTTCCACCACCAATAGCTAGAAGCGTTGCCTCTTCCCCAGTTTGTTCTTCATACACACGCTGTAATGTTTTAATTAACTCTGAACCCGCATCGACATGATGAGCGGCAAGATGGGATCTTGTTTCTGTACGAACAGCATATTTTTTCAAACTCTCCTCGAACACAGCCATCATTTCATCATGCTTAGTCGTTACTGGATAACGCAAATTCAAACCAAGTTTACCTACACTGTTAGTATAAGAAAAAATACCAGCATTAATCGTCAAATCGCCTGTAATATCATCTTTGTACGCAATACCCAATGATTTCCCATATAAATCATCGATAAGATATGTATCAATCCATTTCAGAAACGAATTATCTACACGGCTTTGTAAAAATTTTGCCAGCAGTAATCCAGCACTCACACCTTCAAACGGCACTGCCCCATGAGCAGATAAGCCATGTAATTTCAGTGTAACTTCTTGACCATTAGCTACAATTTCCCCTTCCACACGTTGTTCTTCAATGTACGCAGAAAAAGCATCCAACCACTCCGCTGTTTGTTCCGTACAAACAATCGCTTCCGCAAAATCGGGAACCATATTAAATCTTTCTCCTGATCGAAAGGAAATTAATTTATTTTCCCCACGATTTTCTATCGCTTCAAAATGCAAATAAAAATCATGGATTCCCTTTTCTGCATTAATCATTGGAAAACAAGCATCTGGAATAAAACCAATTGTTGGCATTTCTTCCTTCTTAAAATAATGGTTGACACATCTCCATTCACTCTCTTCATCCGTTCCCAAAATTAATCGCACACGCTTTTTAAAATCTACTCCTAGATCACTAACAATTTTCATTGCATAAAATGCCGCCAATGTTGGCCCTTTATCATCCATCACACCACGAGCAAATATTTCTCCATTACGAATTTCTGCTACATACGGATCACTATCCCAGCCATCACCTTCTGGAACAACATCCACATGACACAAAATCCCAAGCAATTCCTCGCCCTGTCCAATCTCTATATGCCCTGCATAACCATCAACATTTTTTGTGACATATCCTTGCTTCTCCCCAAGATTTAGCATAAATCGCAACGCATCATCAATTCCTTTACCAAAAGGAGCTGATGCTGTTGTTGTGCTTTCATCTAATACACTCTTAATTCGCAAATAGTTTTGCGTGTCTGCAAGAAAATCTTCTTTTCGTTTTAATACTTCTTCCATCCAGTTTGTCATTATGTTCCCTCCCTATTATATAGTTCAAAACGTATCATATCTTTAGGGAATGTGTCAAAGAGTGGCGGAGAATTTTTCTAAAGCTATTCAAATAAAAATAGAAGGTGAAAAAATAAAGGAAAAAACACCTCTATTTTCCCACCCTCATCAAATACTTAATGAATTTGGAACATATATTTTTAAATTCATTAGTTTTGAGCGATTGGTAGTTATACCAAATCGCTCAAAACTAATGAAAATCAATAACACCTTCAAACACATCCTCAACCAATATCGTTAAATCAGGGAATAAGGATGTTTTAAACTCTTTTGCAACTTCTGCCTTTTCTTCATCCGTCATCTGTTCTAACACATAATCAGGAAGAATAGAGTACATATCCTCCAAAACGTACCGTTCATTCTTTAACCAATACGTTTCAATTGAGCGATTTTCTATATCGACAATCCAATATTCTTTGACACTACATTTTTCATACAACGTTTTTTTATAACCTCGATCATATTTAGAACTACTAGGAGATAACACCTCTACCATCAAATCAGGCGAGCCATATATAGCATTTTTCTTAATAATCTCGTTATTACATATAATCATTACATCAGGTATCACTCGGTCTTTTTCAGTCAAATAGACATCCACTCCATCTACAAATACACTACAAACATTACCCTTTAAAAAACTATCAAGAATACGACCTATATTCAAAATAACCCTATTGTGATTAATAGATGGGTGGGGTGACATACTAACTACTTTTCCGTTCAACAACTCTACTCTGAACTTCTCATCACTAAAAGCGTAATTGTTCATTTGACATCCCTCCGTCTTATTATCTGACTTTTTTATATGTAAACTTTTTATTTTCATTCTTACGTGGAACATCAGAATATTTGTAGATGATTATTTAAACCCATTTATTATATCTTCATAATAAATAAGTTTAGCTATTTTAGCAATGATAGAATTTATTGTTACATACATTATGAAGGAAATGGATGTACTCGAAAAGTGAGGCACTTAGATTATGTGGGACGAAGAAGTTACATCGTTCTTCCAACGATTCGTTTACAATGTCAACGATGTCAGAGGAATTATGCATGTGTAGAGCCGAAGAAAAGATATACGAAACTATTTCAAGCCCATCTAACCAAACAAACCGTTGATACAATCGTCTCCTATGTAGCGAATTTTAAAGATACCCCGTCAAGTACGATAGATTCTTTAAAAAATGGTTGGCAGAAGAAAAGGAACAGATACAAGAACAAGTTATCCATCAGGCTCATTCTAGTAATGGATTAGTGTTAGGTCTCGATGACTTTGCCATCCGCAAAGGACATTCGTACAGTACATGTTTACGGCATTGATTTAAGAACAAATTTTAGGAAAGAGCTGTATCCAAAGTTTAATATTTTTAATCATGTGAACTGCCCCCAAAAGGTTAGTTTTAAATCTAACCTTTTGAGGGCAGTCCATTTTGCACTTTAATTAAATATATGAGTTTATTTGTCATATGCTACCTAAATTTTCAACTTGTTCAATTCATCAATAAAAGCTGGACATTTTTTATGTATTAATAGTAATTCATTCCTAAGTATATTTGCACCTTGAGTTCCACAAGCCTTTGCATATTGAATAATAACGCCACACACACGATGATACTGCTTACGATCTGATGAATGGGCAGCTTCCTTTGTGATGAAGCTTGAGAAAATTTCATTAAGTTCACTTTTGAACTCAGGAATAATATTAGGATACAGTCTTACCACATACGAGGGATGCTGCTTGCAAAAATTCAATAGTCTTAGTTTCAAGCCTTCATGAATTAATATTTCAATATATATTCCATATTTATGTTTACTGTTTTCTAGGGTATTAACCATTTCATTCATTACCTCAGTCCAAATTTTTCTGTCATACAAGCTTTTTAGTTTAAGGTAATACTCAAATTCCCCACACATCACGAACTCTTTTGCAAGGTTCTTTTGAGATGAAATATCGTTTTGTTTTTCATAAATTACATAGCGAATTTCCTTCCACTGTAATACCAAACCAGCATAATCACAATCCGTTTGCTCACCTGAAAAACATAACTCCAAAGCTCGTTCAAGTTTATTTTCGGATATGGCTTTTTCAATTGCAATTTTTCTAAAGTCGCTGTTTTCAAGATTTTGTTCAAGGTATACTTCAGCGATCTCTCTTCCGTCAAATCTATCTAATAATTCATATTTAATTTTTTGTATGTTGGTTGTTAAATAACGACTGCTAAAATCCTGTTCATCTTTTGCTGATGTAAATGAAGATAAATAATGCTCAAACTTTGTTCGAGACTCTATCTGGTAACATAGCGGAACACATGCATTAAGAATATCCAATCGCCAATCACTCCAACCATCATAGATTTTATTCTGGGCATGAGAGAAAATGACGTTGAATATTTTTTTCATATCAGAGTTGTTCTGTGAAACGCAGTTAGTTGCCTCGTTCAAAAGTCCAATTGCACGATAAATAATATTGCCGACAACCCCATTCGAATCATCGCAACAAGCAAGCAAATCTATCATTTCTTCCAAAACTGCAACACATAGTCTTACGCAATCCATAACGTTACTATCCCGACAGTTCATCTGCCATATCCAGTACCTTTTCTGCCCCTTCTGTTGCAGTATTATTATCACCATACTCTACAAAACCGTGGTGCATGACACGTTTTGCAGAACTTTTTATCAGCTTTCGTGCATTGCTAACTATTTCATTTTTGTCAGAAAACCGTAGCATTAAATCATTATACATTTGTTTGTCTTGGTTTGCATATTCCAGTAAAATTGTTATCAAAGTAGCGTTTTCAACTTTTCTAAGTAGCTCTTCAAGGCTTGACTTTGAAGTCTTAGCTTTGAATTTTGTTTTTTTATTTAGATCAGTCTCAGCAACTATATCTCGAATTGCATAAAGCACTGCCGCCTGATGTTTGCAATATTCTCCCATATCATATGGGCAATCGCATTCAGTTCCAATAATGTTACCGTCTTCCCCTATCCTAACGCTAACCAAATATTCATCGCTGCCAATCACTTCTGCTTCCCAATTCATACCATCATTTTCAATGCTTTCCACATGACCATATTTATAATAATCATAGCCTCGCTTCAAGATTACTTTGTCAAAATCTGACTCAAAATTAGTTAAGTTCAACTTGAGCCCCCCCTTGTCCTATCGCAGTCTAATCAACAACATCCCAAACATCAATTAGTTTAATGTGGTGATATGTTCATAATAAATAAATTTAGCCATTTTAGCAATGATAGAATTTATTGTTATATACATCCATTTTGTATATACTATGTATATACTTTATCAAGGAGGTTTTTATATGCACGTTCAAAAATGGGGAAATAGTTTAGCCATCCGATTACCTAAAGCATTATGTCAAGCCGTATCCATTGAAGAAGGCAACGAATTAGAATTTCATATTGTCGATAATGAAATTGTATTTAAAAAAACACTCTCTTTAGAAGACATGTTAAAAGGGATTACGCCCAACACATATCATAAGGAGACATTCAATGATGAGGCGGTTGGGAAAGAAGAATGGTAAAAAATTTAGATTGGCAAGCTCGAAATGCTGACTATATTTGTAGTGTGGATGAAGAAATGCTCATAAACGTCATAGAAAAACTGAAAAAATTATTATGAGGATTGGTCAATCGGTTTTTTACCCCTATTAACCAATCCTCATTTAGATCCTTCTTTCAATAACTCTGCTATCTTTTTCTTCTCCCTCACAGCAACCGCACATTTAGAGGTATCTTTCAAAATAAGCAAATTATTTTTATCATCAATTTCACTTATCCTATTCAAATTAACAATCACCGATTTATGGGATTTATAGAACCTACCATCTAATAATTGCTCTACGTCTTTGAGCCGACTATTAAAAGTCAACTGCCTTTTGGTAGAATGCAGGATTAATTTATGGGCAAAAGAAGACGTTTCAATATACAAAATCTCATTATATGGAATACTGATTGTCTTATCGTCTACCCTGATAACAAAATTCTTTTGAAGTTCTGTTGCCCCTTGCGTATATTTCTTATTTGCATCGACAATACATCCATGAATCCGCTTTCTTATATCTGTGCTTAAATCTTTCACAATATAATCCATTGCCTCTACTCTATACTTAAAAGTCAGATGCAATTTATCTCCATATGCAGTAACAAATACAATAAAACCTCTTGGATCATACTCTCGTATTCTTTCAGCAAGTTCAATACCATTAATATCTGTATTTAGATCAACATCTAAGAAATATAATCCTGCACTTTTATTCTCTTCAATATAATGAATCATTTCCATTGGGTCACTCGTTGCTAATACTAATTTCATATCAAAATTTTCAATCATCACAATATCTTTAATCCATTTTGTAAGATTCATCCGATATGATTCGATATCTTCACAAATAAATATATGTAACAAATTATCACCTCATTCAATCGTTTGAATAGACAAAACTTGTGTAAAATATTTATCTTCTATTTCTGTATTTAAAAACACATTTTTTTGTTTGTTAATAATTTGTTGTAAATCATAAAGTCCAATTCCTCTATTTTCTCCTTTGGTTGAATAACCTTTCTCAAATAACCTAGATAAAGGAACTGCTAATCCAGAAAACGTATTTGCAAAAATTAACTCGACAGAATTCTTCTTCTGAACTGCAGCAAACTTTAATACAGCGGAAGAAGGATTATTGTTACATTCTTCAAAAGCATTGTCTAGCAGTACTCCAACAGTTCTACATAAATTCACAACATCAAAGTTAATAGTTTCAATCTCATCAAAAATATCAATCTGTACCGAAATACCTGCGTCTTGTGCATTCATTAGTTTCAGAGATAACAAACCTTTTAGTGCAGGAATCTTGATAAATTTCAACTTATCAATATCTGAATTAAAGCTACGCATCTGACTACTAATTTGGAAAATACTTTCATGAAAATACTGCTTAAGTCCATTTAGGTCACTTGTTTCAATATATCCATACATAGAAGAAATAATATTGGCATGGTCATGGCGGAATTTTCTTATATCTGTATATAAATCCTCAATGTGATTTGTATAAGATTGAAGATTATGTAATAGTTCTTGATTGTGCCTTATCTCTAATTCTTTTTGTAATGATTGAATAAATGTATAGACCGTTGTAATTAAGAAAATGAAATATAGTAATAATAAACTAGTGTTAATTTGTTGGATAATATGATATGTTCCTGCGTATTCAATCAAGAAAACATTTACATAATATAACGCTAAGATTAAAAGAGTTCCTATGAGTAAATATCTTGCAAACTTTCCTTTTAGATTTATAGATAGGATGTCTAGTTTTTCTTTCAGAAAACGTCCTGTGTGTTTGGAAATAAAAAATGAAATTATTAGAAGTACTAAACTATGTATCCCCAAAAAAATATCATTTCCAAGTAAATCAGCTACCTTTTTATTACTAAATATACTAATTACAGTCCCAATAATGTTATCAGACATCATTCCAATTATCATAGCAAGGCTCGCAAAAAAGATACTTAAAGAAATTACTCTAATCTTTCTATACACAAAAAAAGTAGATAATATCAAAATAGATAAACTAAAAACAATTTGTAGGCTAAAAAACTGAAAAATAAATATCAATATTGCTACCGATACACTATATATAAAAATAAATTCTTTTTTTGAAAAGGATATATTTGATACATTATATAACATCATATACACACAGAAAATACTTAATAGTAAAGATAGTATACTTATCAATCTAACATCCCTCTATTCAAAACAATAAGCTATTTTATACTTTAGTCAATAATAACATTATTCTCGATATTTCACAATAAAAAGACAAATATATAAGAATAGCCTTATAATATTTGTTTTTTAAATTAACCCGTTGTACTATTAAAATGAATTGTAGTAAAAAAAAAGCAAAAAAAGCTACCCTTCTCTATAGAAAATTAACGAATTTTCTGAGACTAGAATACTAATTCTTTGATTTTGGCGGGTTGCTCTTTCCCTAATAATTGATTCATAAAGAAACAA
>JAVBJX010000025.1:0-30402 GCA_031546705.1 Caryophanales bacterium | reverse complement strand
GGTGCTATTTAAGATTCGTCGTCGAATAGAAACCACTTTTTCACAACTAACCGAGCAATTGAACATAGAAGTAGTGAAAGCAAAAACATTTTTGGGTTTACAAACAAGACTTCAAACAAAAATACTTGCCTTTAACCTTTGCTTCTTTATGAATCAATTATTAGGGAAAGAGCAACCCGCCAAAATCAAAGAATTAGTATTCTAGTCTCAGAAAATTCGTTAATTTTCTATAGAGAAGGGTAGCTTTTT
Organism: Caryophanales bacterium; assembly: GCA_031546705.1. Lineage (GTDB taxonomy): Bacteria > Bacillota > Bacilli > Bacillales > JAVBJX01 > JAVBJX01. The sequence goes on along the minus strand of JAVBJX010000025.1, from coordinate 30,153 downwards.
TTTTACTACAATTCATTTTAATAGCACAACGGGTCAATTTCGTACTACAATAAATATCTTCATTATAAAATATTCTATTCGAAAACTCAGGATACTTCAACTTAAATGATGGTATTATCTCTTTTAATCCTCCACATGCCGAAAAAGAAAGTGCTTCTCCACTGCAATAAACACAAGATTTTTCTATTTCCTTTAAATAGGTTAAAAATTCTTGATAACGAAATCCTGAAAGTTCCGTAGGAAATATATCATCAATTATCAAAAGATTCAATTAAATATATATGTCGTATGATTCTAGTAGTTTTGAAAACTCATAATCAAATATAAAACTAAAAAATACATTGTACTGTTTAATAGATTTTATCATTCTGCTTTTTTGTTCTCTGAGAGACTGCTGTGAACATATACCTTGTTGATAAATTCTATCCACTGTCATAAATTTTTTTATATGGCCGAAATCTCCTAAACGCTGTGTATAAATATTAAACAGCCCTTCTCCAGTATCTAGATCAAATATAGATTTATCCATATTTCGTAGTGCTTCTCCACGATATACAAAAGCAGAAGATATTCCAATAATATTTTTTTGTATAAGGTTTGATATACTTAAGTAACAATTTTCTGTATAATATTCTATTGGTAATTCCTCAAATTTTTTATTTTTTTCATGATAACGTCTCAAAGTATTAAATGAGCCAATACATCTAGGATTTTCTGCTAGAAACTTAATATGTTCTTCAATTTTGTTGTCGTCAATAAAATAGTCATCACCATCACAAGTTACTACAAAATCATATTTTGAACTCGAATTTAAATACAGCTCATATTTTTTAAACGTTCTAATATTTTTTTCATTTGTTATTATCTCATATGTAAAATTCTCACGATTTACACTCTGTAAATACTCTTTTGCAATAGTAGTTGTTAAATCAGAAGAATAATCATCACATATTAATACATGCAAATTAAAGTTCCCCTTTTGACTAACTATAGACTCAAGACTTTGCTGAATATACTTCTCATGTTGATATGTAATAACACTTACACATACATTATACATAATAGAATTCATTAATTGTTTGTTTTCTAAATATTTAATAGTTCGCTGATATATTGCTGAAATTCGAAGCTTATTAAAGTACTCTCTAGGCTCAAAATAGCTATATTGTTTATGAAAAATTGCACACTTCCCATTATCAAACACCAAGTACATATTTTCTTTTTCTTTAAATTCCCGGAAGAGTGAATTAGTTTGATCATTAGTATATTCAGCTAAAATTAAATAACCTCCATCACTTAGAAGTTTCACAGCTTCCTTTGCTTTTTTAGCATCACATAATATATCAATATACAGTATATCTAGCTTAGTAGAAAATAATTGAAATGCCAAATTTTTTTCTTTCTCTTCGAAGCTTTGTAGAACAAGCATCTCTTCTTTAGAATTTTTTTCCTCTTAATTTTCTTTTTCTCGTCAAAAATATGTTTAGTTATATTAGGAATGCCTTTTTCACAACAACTTCCATACCAATTAGCTCGTTCTGCAAAACCAATATATAACACTTTTGACAACTGATTATCTGTCATTATAAATGATACAAGATAGTTTTCAGCTTGACGACTTTCCAAAATACTACTATCATCAGAATTTTACATATTTTCTATTACATAGTCAAAAATTGAGCGATCCATTACATTTATCATTTTTAGAACTCCTCTTTTCATAATGATTTATACTTATTACTTAATTAACCCGTTGTGGATAGGTTACACTAGACTAGACAGAAAAAATAAGGTCAGGTAGAGTAAAATAATCCTATAGGAGGAGAATCTACGATGACAAGCAAAAAAAGAAGAACATTTACAGAAGAGTTTAAAAACCAAATGGTACAACTGCACAAAAACGGAAAAAGAAAAGCAGATTTAGTAAGAGAATACCACTTAGTCCCATCGGCCTTAGACCGATGGATAAATCAAGCAGAAACAACAGGCTCGTTTAAAGAAAAAGACAATAGAAGCGAAAAGGATAAAGAACTCATCCAGTTAAGAAAAGAAAATCAACGACTGTGGATGGAGAACGATATTTTAAAGCAAGCAGTGCTGATACTCGGACGAAAGTAAAAGTGCTTCAAAACAACCAACACAAATACTCGGTGTCAGCGATGTGTGCCGTCCTAAAACTACCAAGATCGACGTATTATTACGAAGCACGTGAAATGAAACAGACTGAAGATGAAATGACTCCATTAATCAAAGAAATCTTTCGTAGAAACCGTCAAACTTACGGCACACGAAAAATAAAAGTAGAGTGAAAGAAAGAAGGATATATCGGTTCCCGTCGAAGAATCGGCAGAATCATGAAAGAAAATGGGCTAGTATCTATATGTATACCGTTGCCCAGTTCAAGGTATATCCATCTAGTTGTAATGAATCAGAAGTCACCAATGAATTAGACAGACAATTTGACCAGAAGCAAGAAATGGCAGTGATAGTAAGTGATTTAACGTATGTACGAGTGAACCAACAATGGAACTATGTATGTTTATTAATTGATCTTTTTAATAGAGAAATTATTGGATATAGTGCAGGTACGAAGAGAGACTCACCCCTTGTGTATCAAGCATTCGCTAGCGTGAAGGAAGATTTAAGTCGTATTTCCCTTCTTCATATAGACTGTGGAAATGAATTTAAAAACCAATTAATCGATGACGTATTAGAAACATTTCAGATTAAGCGTTCTTTAAGCAACAAAGGCTGTCCGTATGATAATGCAGTGGCAGTGGCAGAAGCAACGTACAAGATTTTCAAGACTGAATTTGTAAGAAATTATCATTTCCGAGATTTAGAAGAATTACAAATGGAATTAGCTGATTATGTTCACTGGTTTAACCACTTTCGAATTCATGGCACACTTGGCTATCTTAGCCCGATTCAATTCAAACTTGAACACCTTAAAAAAGTTGTTTAGTTTTCTGTTGACAGTCCAACTTTCCACTTTTTTTCAGATGCTTTCTAACCTAACATTTTTTTAATAAAACATCCTGCATACTAAAAGTGTGTAAATTTCACAGCAAATCTGTATTCTTTTTTATTTATAAACACTGTAAGAATATCACCTTTTACTTTAAATGTATTTTTTGAAGAGTCGTTTATATAACGAGAACCCAGAAAATCAATACAATAAAAATCTAGATTACCTACTGTTAAGATAGCTCCAAAATAGCTTTTTTGAGAACAAATTTTTTTATGAATAATAAAATCGCTATCAAAAGAAAGATTAATTGTGTAATCTTCTTTTTTAATTTTTTTCCGATAGATACCTGAGTCAATTATTTCTCCAGATATTTTTCCACGAATGAAGTTTATTAAACTTTCAAATAACGATGGTATATAGAGCTCCAGTTTAGAGTACAGTGTATCTGGTGTTTCATTCATATCAACTTGAACAACTTTAGAATCAATAAGAGTGCCTAGGTCAATCCGTGAGCTAATTTTATGAAGGGACATTTCTGTTTCTATTTCCCCCAATAAGATACTCCATACTGTAGGATGTGCTCCTCTATTGTATTTAAGACTTCCTGGATGAAAATTATAAAAATCTATTTTTTCTATTAGTTCTACTGGAATAATTAAACTCGTTTTATAAATGATAAAAAAATCTATTTCTATATTTAAATTATCTATTTTGTTTTGAAGTTCAAATTTGTTCTCAATAATAATGAGTAAAATATTTTTTAATTTTAATTTTTCTATTGTAAGAGGGGTCAATCTATTTTTATCACAAAAAACAACCTTTAAACTAAACAGATTTGAATTATATATTTCATCAATCATAACATCTGAAAAGCCTATATAACCCACTTTTTTCATTCTAATATCCTCCGTTTGTTGTTATTAAAGCGAATAATCATATAAATTCAAAACCATCTAACATTTCATTAATTTCTTCAGGAGAATTAAACATCATCACATCAATAATAGAAAGTCCAGGTTCAAATAGTAAACCTTTTTGTATATATGGCTTCAGTATCATTTTTTGAAATTTCACATCAATATCTACTGTGGCATATTTAGAAACATCATAAAAGCTTTTTCCTCCAGAAGCATTCCAATATTCGTCTACTCCACCAATTTCCTTACAAATATTTAAACACCATTCATCTGCTGTTTTAGGGGTTTGAAAATCAATTTCCATCTGAGAAAGCACCTTGATTTTAGTAACAATTCCTAAATAATCGCATACAAGCTGAGTAGCTTCAATATTCAATTCTGATATATAAACAAATTTTCGACTAAATACATTGTTTAGTATAGAAATAACATTGTTATAATAGGGTGCTTTTTTCTTATAATGTTCTAACTGATCTAAAATTCTTTTTTCCCAAGGAATAGAGTTATTAATTTCCACGTTTTGTATTTTAGCAACCCTGGAATGTTTTTTTAATGGAACATTAATATATTGCCAACTTACTTCAGGTTTTAATATTCTATTACGTGCAATCCAACCTCGAGAAATAAATTGTACTGTATCCATGCAAATAAATAAATCAACATTTTTTATCATTGAAAAGTAACCTAAATAAGGGAAAAAATATGGTTGATGAATAGCAACTTTCATTTGTTTTCTCCTGTAAAAATTTATTATAACCTTTAAGCAAGTTGTTTAACTTCCCAAAATAGCTTCATGAAAGTCTTTTTCATCTCAAATATATTTACATTTATAATGAGTTGAATCAAAGATTTTCACTTAAAATTTCTACCCACTAATCTATAGAAGTGATTCTTTATCACTCACATCACTAATAAAAAATTTCTAACTATTTATTAACAGGTGCATTAATTTGTCATGCTAATACTAAAATTTTACATCCTAATCTGTCTATACTATAGAGATCTAAGAAAGTATCACTCCTCACATTAACGTTTATTAGCACAAATCTTAAGATAAATCCTTTTTACAAAATCATACATCTGAGAATTTTTATTGAATAATGCAACACCAATCACTTTGCCTCGATTATTCCGAATATACCTATCTATAATAAAACTTTCGATATTTGCGATATCTTCCGAAGGTGGATAAAATTTTGTTAAATCTATTTGTCTTGTAACTTTATAGAAGTCCTCTAATGTGAAATTATAGGTTTTTTTAAAAGTATCTACTACTTCTTTGCGATTGCAATTTCCCAAAAAATAATTAACTGCTGCAAGTCTAGAAATTCCCTTTATATAATATGTATCATTCAACAAAAGGAAAAACTTCTCACAAATTAATTCTTCCTTAGTTAGTATTTCTTTTTTATGAAAATATTTTTTGAAACCATCAATAAATATTTCATCATCTAGGTCATCAAAAAACGTTGTAATAATATAGTGTGATTCATTCATCGTACGTAGAAAACCTGAAATAGTTACCGAGCTTGTATTTTCCCCTGAATTTATAAAGCGTCTATGCGAAACTAAAGCTTCTTGTAAAATATAAATTTTATATTTTTTAAGAACCCTAATCCACATATCAAAATCTGGTAGTTGCCTCATTCCATGATTATAATATCCAACATTACGATAAACATCTGTTTTCATTAACATACTAGGATGACATATACAATTTCCAGCAGTAAAAAGCCTTTCAAGCCATTTTCCTTGTGTACGATTAGGTTGTTTGAAGATTTCTTCATTTTTGGATAAAATATTATTTTCTTCATCAATATAATCCGTTCCAGAAAAACAAGCTACATAATCCTCATGCATTTCTAAAAAACTCACTTGTTTGAATAGCTTATCTTGAAACCACACATCATCGGAATTAATTAAGGCAATATACTTCCCTTTTGCTTTTCCGATAAGATAAAGAGTATTTAAAGCTGCACCTTGATTTTCAGAAGAAAAATAGGACTGTATTCTGGAATCACTGTAGCTTTTGATTTTCTCAACACTATCATCAACAGATGCATCATCTGAAATTAATAGTTCGAAATCTATAAAAGATTGATTAAGTACACTATCAATTGCTTCACAAATATACTTATCATGATTGTAGGATGGTAATATTACACTCACTAAAGGTTGGTAACTGCTCAAAGAAATACCCTCTTTCTTAATTTTTTCTGTAATAAAAAAGACACGTTATCATTGAAAGTTATATTTAATTTATGTCATTATAATATCTGCTTCTCTACATAGCTTTTATTATGTTACAAATTCGTTCAACATCATTATCATCTAAGCTAGCATATATAGGTAATGTCAAGACACGTTCTGACACATAATCCGCAACAGGAAGGTATACATTTCCATATTTAAGGTGATAGCATTCACTTTTTGTAATAAGGGGATAGAAATATTTCCTTGTAAAAATATCATTATTTAAAAGTTTATTAAACAACTCATCTCTTGTAAAACCAGTAACTGTGTGGTCTACAAGAATAGGAAAGTAAGCATAGTTTTGAGTATAATTTTGCTTCTGAGTATCTAAAATTTTAATTCCTACACAATCACTCAAGCTTTCATTATATAGCATTGTAATGTGTTTTCTTATTTCTATATCTTCTTTGAGATATTTAAGATTACACAAGCCCATTGCCGCAGAAAACTCATTCATTTTCGCATTAAATCCTGTATCAACAATTTCCTCTGGACCTTCAATTCCAAAATTTTTTAATTGATTTAATCGTTTCTGCAAAGAACCATCCTCATACACTAATGCACCTCCCTCAATACTATTAAATACTTTAGTGGCATGAAAAGAAAACATAGAAATATCTCCATAAGAAGCTATTGATTTACCATTAATACCAACTCCAAAAGCATGTGCCGCATCATAAATCAACTTTAACTGATGTTTTCTTGCAATTTTTTCTAAAACTTCTACGTTACAAGGACATCCATACACATGAACAGCTAAAATAGCTGTTGTTTTTTCATTAATCAAAGATTCTATCTTATTCTCATCAATCGTATAATCTTCCATTTTTATGTCACAAAATACAGGCGTTAACCCATTCATAACTATTGCATGTGTTGTTGAAACAAATGTAAACGGTGTAGTAATAACTTCACCATTTAAGTTCAAGGCTTTAATTGCACAGTCTAACGCCAAGTGCCCATTCACATATAAAGTTGTGTAATCAACTTGCAAATAACTTTTCAGTTCATCTTCAAACGTATTATGCATAATCCCATTATTAGTAAGCCATTCATTATTCCAAATAATTTTTAATTGTTCTACATACTCTTGTAATGGTGGCATAGATGGTTTTGTAACAAAAATTTTTTTATTCATTAAATACACCTTCTGAATATTAGTATAATTTCACGGAAGTCTTTTATTTAGTATAATTTACCCATCACTTTGGACACTTCCACACCTATTTCTATCATACAATACTAACATCCCTTTTTTAATGTTTTAAACATATGTCTTTTCATGAATTTTTTAAACATTTTTCAAATATTCATTTTATGAAAATGTTGTCATTAAAATTTATAGACCATTTTGTACATCAATGTATCATTATGTTCTATATCTTTAAATCCAACTTTTAAATATAGATTATATGCTACGATATTGCTCTTGAATACTTCTAAATATATACATTCAATACCTAATATTTCCGCAAACTGAATAATTAGTTTAGATGCCGTTTGGGCAACTCCTTTACCTAAAGCCATTTTTTCTCCTATCATCAGCCTTCCATATTCTGCTGTAGTAGATGTAATATGATATAAAGCGATTGAACCAACTGGCTTTTGTTCCAACTCAATAATAAACATATAGTCATCTTTTTTATTTTTATATCCTTCATACCAATTTTGTTGCTGACTAGAAGATATGATTTTACTATCAACAAAACAACTTCTTATAGATTCATCGTTCCTCCAATATCTTATTAATTCTATATCATTATTAGTAATCGTTCGTATAGTAATTTTTTTTTCTTCATCATGCAAAATATATTCTTTTTTCATAATATACGTCTCTTTTCTATTAATAGTATTAAGCAAAGCCACTACCAACTATAGACATAAGTTGGTAGTAGTAACTTTCTTGAAAAATTATACTATTTAGCAGTAAATTTATTTACAAGATTAGCAATGTACTGAATATCTTCTTTTGTAAGTTGCAAATGTAATGGCAATGTAAGAATTCGATTAGACATTCTATGTGCATTAGGGCACTTACCATGATCATATGAATACATACTATACTCTGTGTTATCACGATAATGTACCCCTGCGTAAACTTCACCCTCATTTAATGCATTCATCAAACCATCTCTGTCATCTACTTCAATTTCATAAATATGATATGAACATTCTTCTGGATAATTTACTGCAATTGGTTTAACGTTTTTATTGTCTTTAAACAGAGTGTTGTAGTAAGCAGAAAGCTCACGTCTATATGCATTTCCTTCATCTAAATATTTCAATTGCACAAGACCTATAGATGCCATAATAGAATTACCATGATCTTTACGTCCTAAATATTCAACATCATATTTCCATTTGTAGTTACCTTTTTCATTCGTTCTGGCATATGTATCTTTACTAATACCTAACCAAGTTAACTTTCGGCATACTTCATCATTCTGTTGATTTTCAAAACAAATCATACCACTATCAGCAGTAGGAAGGTTTTTGACAGCTTGAAATGAATATACAGTTGCATCAACCCCATCAAAAGTTCCAGGACACTTCCCGTTAACACGAGTCCCTGACATATGAGCAGCATCTAGTATCAACTTTAAATTGTACTTTTTACAAATTTTAATAATCTCATCTAACTTACCGACTCGACCACCGTAGCCAACATACATAATTGCACGAGTTTTTTCATTGATTTTCTTTTCTACATCTACTGGATCTAGACATAAATATTCATCTACATCCGCAAAACGTGGAACCATATTTTCATACATAATGACATGATTTGTAGAAACAAATGTAATTGGAGTCGTTATTATTTCATCCCCATCCTGCCAACCGTTTTGCATTTTTAATATCTCTACAGCTAGATGTAGTCCTACGGTTGCCGAACTTAAAAAGTGTGCGTGTTTGTGATCAGTGTATTCACACCATTTTTTTTCAAACTCTACCGTCTTGAATCCTAACCCTGTCCAACCAAGTTCAAGACATTCTCTAATTTCCTCTAAACATTCATCAACATGAAATGTTGCTTTAAATAGTTGAATAGACATGATAGCTTCCTCTTTTCCTTAAATTTAAATAACTACAAGAAAACATCTCTATCAAAAAATCTATAGTATCTTATATTTTAAATATGGGCTTGAGTTAATATCTTAAACACAAAAAAGGTTCAACACCAAAGATTATCCTCATATACGAAAAAAAGTAGAAAATACGGAATTAAATATCTTCCTGACATTTCGATATTTTTTATATAGGTTTAAGTAAAGTTTTGAATGTTTGGTCTGCCAGTATTTTTCATATAAATTCAGATAAAATTTTGAGTAGTCTGGATGATTATTATGCCAATTTTCAAGAGTTAAACTTTCTAATTCACTTTCAAAATCTTTCAAAACTCTTTTCTTGTTATAACGATGTATGCAATATTCATATGCTTGACTATATAGTTCTTTTCTATACTCAACATCTATTAAAGACACTAGTCTTTTATACCAATCATCAATTGTATTTTCAGCCAATAGATAAATTTCTTCTTGATTTTTCACTAAGTTATATGGAGCTATATTAGAAGAAATAAAAACAGCACCTAGTTGTACTGAATTCAAAAGTCCATTCTCTGTTTTATACAAGTTATTACGAATATTTTCTCCACAATGTACTTGTATATCTATCTTTTTTTCTTTATACTTTGCAAGTGTTAGTTCTAAAGAAATAGATCGAGGTATTATAATAACTTCTAAATTATCACTATAATATTTCATCAACTTTTCAATTTCATTTTCTGGGACATAGAATTTGACATAGGTTTTTTCAGATACCCTTTTTATTGCTGGAAGAACATAATCAAACAAAGCTGTATTTCTAAAACTGCCTCCTAAAAAAGCAATTGATATTTCTTTGCGTTTTTCTGAAACATTAGAAATACCTTTTAGTTGAGTATTATCAATAATAGGCTCCAATAATTTCAAGTTATCATGTAAATTCTTTTCTTTAAAATATGTTAATAATCCCTGACTAGCCAAGAAAACTCCTTGAAATTTTTTTAGATTTTTTGCTGTGGTTAAACTAGCAACTTCTCTGATGAGAACATCAGAATTAAAATCTTTTGATGCTTCAATAAAATTATCATCTGTATAATAGTATATAGGTATGCCCATTTTAGAAAACAATTTATTATTACGAGTATTTATATATCCTCTAACATATACAACAGCATCAATTGAAGATAACTCTCCAGGATGAAAAAGTATGTTTTGAAAAAAACGAATTACAATTTTATCATTAGTTGTGATTTTACCAAAAGAGATTGAAATACTTGCACTTATATCCGTTGTAAATACAGCGATTCTCTTAATATTATTATTTTCGAATTTCAACTCACACAACTTGTTATAAATAACATCTTTATTAGAAAACCACTTTCTATTTAAAAATCGCTTAGCATACTTTCTGATAGCTTCAATAAAAAATCGACTGTGATATTCACCAAAATCTATAATATCATGCTCTTCATAACAATTCGGTAGTAATACATCATTTCTATACTTATTGCAATATTCAGCAACTACCCAACCATCTCTGTCGTATGAATTCCCTAAACTATCACTTAACATATATCCATTTTCATATGCTACAAAAATACCCGTTGCTACAAAGTCATATTGATGTATAATTCTCCTCCACAAATCCCAATCGCAAACCCTTGTTAAAGCTAAATGAGGATCATACAATCCGACACTTTCTAAAACTTCTTTATGAATAATAACTGCTCCATTACCAATATGATTCTCATACATTAAATCAAATACATTAGTATCTTTGTGACCTATCTCTATCCAGTTTCCATCTTCAGGACCCTCTCTGAGTCTCATTACGCCAAAACTAGCTTTACTATTTTTCTCTATCATAAAATTGTATGTTTTTTCAAGTGCATCGCTTTCCCACTCATTATCATCAAATAGAAAAGCAATGTAATCTCCTCGAGATTTCATATATGCCTCGTATACACTTATAGCAGGTAATCCAACATTGAACGTATGTCGAATACAACTTATTCTATCGTCTTTTTCCATATAGTCTTTTATCAAATCAAATGTACCATCTACAGAACAATCATCTACAATAATCAGTTCAAAATCTCCAAAAGTCTGATTTAATACAGAATCAACTGCTTTTTGGAAATACCCATTCTTGGTTCTTTGAAAAGTAGGCATCAAGTATGAAACTTTTGGTTGCTTTTTTTTGTAACATTTGTTTGGTATCCAGACTGAACAATCTTTTAATATCTCTTTTACCTTCATATTCCCCTCCATTACTATATTCCTTTAAAATAATTAAACATCACTCTTTTAAGCCCTTCAATTTTTCTCTCAATTATTTTTATCGTTTTGTAAATAATAACAGATACGGCTAATACTCCATGTTTCTTAAACTGAATTTTTATTTTTTCTTTATAGAAGTAAATTCGTTCCTTTATTGTCTTAAACTCAACTTTTTTAGTATCTATTTTAATAGCGTAATAGCTAATTAGTTCAGGTATATCTTCGGATAATTTTTTTGCCACCTTATTAGGGTTAAATTCATTTATTAATAGTTCTGTAGCATTATCTATGCATAAATTTCTTAAAGTTTCATCACATATTGCTATCTTAATCCCTTCATACCAACCTTCAAAAGTATTTTCAACTAAGATTCCATTTTTTTTATCATTTACTATAAGGGTGTAAGGGGCACTGTTTGTATATATACCTAGAGCATTAATAGATGTGTACTCAATGAATTTATTGTAATATTTAGATTGATGGAAATTTGTCAAGTGAATGGGAGCAATTCCAATACAGTAACCACCTGTTGTAACAATTTCTCTATATCGATCGAAATTTTCGATATATTTAATATATGTTATACGTTTGTTATTTTTAATATTTGGATCAACTCCAATAAAAGTAAAACAAATCTTTTCGGGAAACTCATCCATAAGTTTTGATACAACTGGAGAAATATATTTTTGTACAGTATTTTGATGATCAATAGAACCAGCATATAGTATGTTGATAATATCAGATTCTTTATTTGTGAATTTCCTCTCAACTTCAGCTGGTACTTTTGAAATCACGCATTTCCCATTGAAATATTGGCTATAATTTTCACCAAGAAAACTATTGACTACCCATAAAACATCACTGAGTTCAATTATTTTTTTAAGATTACTCTTTAAATTTTCGTTTTCATGATATGTATAAGAAGGTGTGTTAATAGGTACATTCAATAAGTCATCATCCAAAAAATATATAATATATCTACCAGCTTTTTTGGCAGCCTCTACAATGCTCAAAGCAATATTTTCACTACTTCTCACACTCACTAAAATATCACACCATGCAATATCTATTTTTTTTATACTTGCGGTTTCCTTAAACTTGACTTCACAAAGATCATCTTCCTTCAAAGGCTTTAAAGCATTGAGCACACCAACTTTTACAGAAGGAATTAAAGTAATATGTTCAACTAAAATCTTCACTTTTCTATGCAAAATGACCCACCATCTTTCAAATTGCTTATATTACATTCTATTTTCTTACTTCTTAATTAAAATTCCCATCTCAAAATTATGGTGCTATCCATACTCTCCTTTTAACTTCAAATATATGAATACTTATGATTTCAACTTCCCTAACAAACGATTAGAATACTTAATAGGAATGTTAAAAAGAACTAATTCAAATAAAAACAAAACAGGATCACGCTTCAATAACCCCTTTAGTGAAATAATTGTACTTAACCGAAATTTATTAGCAAGAAGCTTTCTATTATTTACAATTATTAACTGTTCTTCGATTTTTTCTTTATACTCATCTATCATTGGAATTGATAACATTAATTGATATCTCTCTATTTGTCTAATGATTCGATAATTTACATAATCTTCAATGGTCATCACATTTGCTAATCTCTGACTACCAATTTGATTATTATGATGCATTCTATACAAAACTAATGGTTCTTTAATGTAAGCAATTGTCCCCGAAACACTTGCCCAAATAGATAACCAGTAATCATGTACAAATAAATCTTTACTTGGAAATGGTATTGCTCTTTTAACAAGATTTATTGGAACCATCATAGCACAACCTGTGACACTGTAACGATTAATTAGATAGTCAAATGTCCCATTTCCATACACATGCTTCAATCGAAAATTGTTATCACGAAAACTTTGATGTGTCACTTTATCATTTTCATCAATCAAACTAAGATCAGAGTATATTAGTTTGTATGGATGCTCCTCCATTTTTTTTACAAGCACATCCACTTTATGTAATAACCAAATGTCATCTTGGTCACAATAACATATATATTCTCCAGTCGCCATTCCAGTTAAGCGTTCAAAAGTTGCATTACTTCCCATATTATATTCATTTCTAATAATGATTGGTTGACAACGTGTGATTTCTTCTTCTATTAATCGCTTAATTAGTGTGAATTGTTCATCATCCGCACTGTCATCACAAATAATTACTTCAATATTCGTATATATTTGTCCATTTAAGCTTTGAAGTTGTTTGCGAAAAAAATTTTCGTTTGGGAAATATGTTGCTACAACTATGGAAACAAGTGGCTGATAACTATCCATAAAAATCCCCTTCTTTCTTAACCCGCTTTTCCTTATGCAATTATATGTGGAACTGTTGAATGGGTTGTCGAAATAAATTTAAATGGGTTGGTAATTGCTTCATCTATTAAATCTAATTTGCTTTATACCTCTCCATAACCTCTTTCGTATTTCCAATCTCCCTTATACGTCCTTTTTCTAACCACACTACCCGATCACATATCTCTTCAATTTGAGAACTAGTATGAGAGACAATAATTACAGTTGTTCCACTGGCAAATAATTCTCTAATACGATTCATACATTTTTCTTGGAATCTAAAGTCCCCAACAGCTAATACCTCGTCTACAATTAATATCTCAGGATCAATTAATGTTGCAATAGAAAAAGCTAATCTTGCTATCATGCCAGAAGAATAGTTTTTCATAGGAGTATCAATAAATTGTCCGAGTTCTGAAAATTCAAGAATCTTATCGAATTTTTCTGCCATAAACTTTCGAGGGTGTCCTAAAATCGCTCCATTTAGATAAATATTTTCTCGACCAGTCAGTTCATAATTAAATCCTGCGCCTAGTTCGATTAGTGGTGCCATTGAACCATCTACTTTTATTTTACCTGTAACTGGTTTTAAAACACCTGCAATGACTTTTAACATTGTACTTTTGCCTGCTCCATTAGAACCTATTAAACCAAAAACTTCTCCGCGCTTTATACTGAATGATACATTTTCGAGAGCACGAAATTCTTGGAAAAAGAGTTCCCCTTTAAGAAGTTTTACAAAATATTCCTTCAGCCCATCTATTCTTCCAGAACTCATATTAAAAATAATTGACACATCTTCTATTTCAACAGCAATGTTAGATTTCATATGTATACCCCATTATTAAATATAAAGAACAAAACGATCTTGTTTTTTTACAAAACATATAAATCCAATTAGCAAAGTAATCACGCTAATTGACAAGCAAATCAAATTACTAACTAAAGAAGGTGCTTGCCCATTAATTAAGATGATTCTAAACATGTCTAAAAAATAATAAATAGGATTTAATTCAACAATAAATCTTACTTTATCAGGAAGAACAGTAATCGGATAAAATATAGGTGTCAAATAAATCCATGCGGCAAGAAATACTTCATACAGATATTTAATATCTCTAAAAAAAACAGTATATGTGGAGACAATAAGTCCTATCCCTGTTGCAAATATGAACATATAGAGTAAAGGCAACGGAAAAAGAAGACTATATAGATTAAGTTTTACCCCTGTAAATAAAATCACTAAGAAAAGAGCAAATAGAGAAAAAAGGGTATTTACTAAAGCAGTCACACTTTTAGCAAGTGGGAAAATATATTTTGGTAAGTATACTTTTTTTATTAGACTTGCATTATCAATTAACGAGTTCATTGCAAACAAGGTTGTTTGTGAATAGAGATCCCATATGATTCTTCCAGTTAATACATATACAGCAAAATGTTCTATATTACTTTTGAACATAGAAGCAAAAACAACAGTTAAAATAACCATCATCATTAATGGTTGGAGAACACTCCACAAAATCCCAAAAAAAGATCTACGATATTTAATTTTCAACTCACTAATAACAAGCTCATAGAGTAAATGTCTATATCTCATAAAGTTCTCAATATATGTTCTCATCCTATAACATTTCACTCTCCTCTTGTTGTAATGAATTAAAACTATACTAGCCATATTTCTTACTTCTAGCACACCACTAGTATTCCAGTTCCATACTGTAAAAATACTCCTAAAAATTATTTTAGAAGTACTTCTACTAGTACTTGAAGTTTATTTCGCTTCAGTTGCTTCTTCTCTTACTTTAATCACACTAACAAAACACCCAAACAAGACAAAAAATACATTTGTCATTCCAAGTAAGGAATCGTTAAATAGTGCTTGAATCAAATAAGCTACTATGGCGGAAAATAAAGCCAAGGTAATGATATTTGTTTCTGATTTAAATGTGTTCTTTATAATAAATGTAATTGCTCGTATTGCACCGAAAATTAGAATGCTCATAAATGCTAGGAACCCAACTATTCCTGTACCATACAAAGTTCCTACATACATACTATGTGTTTTATCCACCACAACCTGATATGTTTGGATATTTGCATGTTTCATTGGATCATCTTGTGGGAAGTAGTATGTTAGTGTATCTAGTCCATATCCAAATAATGGTCGCTCCTTTACAAGTCCCAAAGTTTTGTCCCATATGTACAAACGGCCAGATCCTGGTCCAACCCCTGATTCAGGTATTTCTGGTAAAGTTACTTCCAACGTATCAACTGTAGTACTTGATTTTTCTGCATATACTTTTGCTGGTGAGAATAGTTTCTTTTCAACGGATATAATCTGGCTTGAACTTGTTTCGGCTGTTACAAACGGATTATTCCTCACAAATAAACCAAAAGTCTGATCCCATACGGCAGAATTATGTGAAACCATCCCCACATAAATAATCATCATAGCTACTAATGTTGATCCGTATTTGATCCATGATACTTTACGTGTTTCGCACTTAAAAATAAGTAATCCAACAATCATTACTAGAACGATAAGTAATGCCATAAATCCACCCGAAGAAAGTGCCGTAAGTAATGTCGCAAATATTAGTAAGGATATTACTAAATTTAGTGGTGAACGCCACTTATTTCGGTCATATAATGCCCAGACAAAAAATAAGGAAAAAATCATAGCCGACATACCACTGACATAGTTTCCATGGTTCAATGTTGCTACTAGTTTAGAACCTGCTGAAATTTGCCCACCTTCTGGCAAACCAGAGAAAATCATATTCTTAACCCATGATATTTTTAATACATCATATCCATAAAAATTTAATAATCCCAGAACAGCATTTAGAATAATATATGGATAAAATACATATGTTATTTTTTTTAGCATTTTGTCGTTGTATTGAATATTCATGGCAATAAAGAAAATCGTCAAGTAGCAAAAGTAGGTGATAGAACCATCGTTTCTATTTGGTGCCCCAGATAAGGCTAGTTTCTGATACGGTGCAAATAATATAGAAAGTGTAATTGCTATGTAGAAAGCAAATACAGAAATATTTAACTTAGATAAAGCTAGTTTGTAATGCAAAAAAATGGTTTTATAAAGAAAGGCAACTGTCAATACAATGACTGACGTTAATAAGATAATATGCTTATAATAGGTGAAGATATCTGTTTGCACTCCACTTCTTAAAGTATTTTCTTCAAACAAAACAGGATTTGTAAATTCGGTAATATGTAATCTTGCAGCAAGTGGTACAAGGAGCAAAGTAATCAATAGCCCCCAGAATAGAAATGCATCTACTTTCTTCATATCTTCCGCATCTTGTAGTACATCTCGCTCAATTTTAAAGTTTCTTGTATAACTATCCATAATTATTTGCCTCCATTGCCCATCGCTGAAATTGACAACAATAACTGATCAATATCCTTGTGATAGGCAGTCGAATCTGGTAATGCTTTACATTTCTCCAATACAAGCTTTGCCCCTTTGTATTGCTTATTAGCGAATAATATTTGCCCATACTGCATCATAAATACAGGATTAACTTGTAAAAACGGTCTCATTTTTAATGCTTTTTGGTAATAGTTCTCTGCTTCTTTGAACTTATTTTCCATTCCATAAGCTAAACCTAAAAAATGGGTAACATTATAGCGTTCTGGATGTTCTTTGTATAGCTCTCCAAAAACCACTTCTGCTTCCTGAGGTTTACTCTCAGCGAGTAACTGCAAACCGCTTTCGTATTGTGCAATTTCTTGTTTGTATACCTCATCCTGCTTATTCCCTCGAATATTAGCTACGATAATTGTAATAACAACAAAACAAATAATGCTTGCATATATATAAGTTCCCAGCCGATTTTTCATATAATTCTCCTTCCATGATATTTTACAAATTTCCTTAAAAATACATTTGTAACAAATATTTTCTACAGAAAACAGAATTCTCGGAAAATATCTATTATTAGTATTACACTTAAATCATTCTTTCTATTTGAGAACTCAACATTCTATGTGTTTAATTATTTTCATTTCTACATTCCACTATTAACACTATCGGAATTGTATCAAAAATATAGTAGTTTGTATATAGTCATCGAACAAAAAGCACGACAAACGCATGAAAGAATCTTTTATTCAAATGTAGAGAAGAGGATTTTTAAAAACACAAAACCTGCTCCAGTGTTCTAACAGCGGGACTAAGACAAATCGCAAATCTTTTCTTTTTTAGGCTTGCTTTTCGCCCAATATCTAGTAATTTTAAGATCGACACGACAAACTTGCAGAGAATATTCAAGTTTTGAGTAGCTGTTTTGTTTTCTGTTTCATTGTAATATTCTCGAAAGGTAACATCTAATTGCCAGTGCATAACTCCAGTGTCCTAGGACTACATTGGCGAGTATCGCAAATAGGGTGGCTATGATATCTTTCAATTGGTGGCTGATTTCCATGGTTGGCGTGGATAAAAAAGCTAAAACCAATCCACAACAGGTATAAAGAGGACTCTTACAAATTATTAGCACACTTCCCATTCCCAGCTTTACTAATGATCCAATAAAGTTTTCACTATTTACCATTTATTGTTTCCTTTAGCTGTTTATTCTACACGTTTTCTGGTATAATTCTATTCGATAACCTCATTTATTTCTAGCAGTTTAACCATTAATTATTTACAGCGAAAAGAGGAAATGAAAAATGTTTTTTTCAAAAAAACCAAAACAAACAGAAGTAGCTACTACAGCAGAACCAATCCAATCCAAGGTAGACAAAGAACAAATAATAAAACAAGGCCGTTTGGATTTTACAACTGCCATTGCTAATTTCTCTTTGGCACACGCAGAGCTACTTAGTTTTTCGGTTAATTTTAAATTGAAAGATTTACGAACAGAAGCCACACAAATTTCAACGGTTAGTCTCGACTCCGCTACTACACATAAAAAAATCTCTGCTTCTTCTATGGCAGTTAAAGACTCCATGAATGACATGTGGAAAATGAATAATGACTATTTGGGACGATCTAAGCAACTAGATAATTTGAAATCTGTATTTACTCAATCATTTGGTGATGTTGTTGAACATTCCACAGTACTAAATGATCAAATCAAACAAGTAGATGAGATTGCCAAACAAATTGTCGATATTGCTAACCGAACAAATCTTTTAGCTTTGAACGCATCTATTGAAGCCGCTCGTGCAGGAGAAGCCGGGAAAGGATTTTCCGTTGTAGCACAAGAAATTGGGCAATTATCGGCAAAAACGAAAGAATCTATTGCTGAGGTAAATACCGTATCTAAAAATATTACTGAGAAATCAAAGCTGACGAATGTTGCTATCAGTGAAGTTAAAGGAGCTTTAAATGAATATGTCGATGCAACATCTATGTTATCTACTGTAATTGCATCTACTACACAAGAAATCAAAAAAAATTCAACCATAATTGAAGATATTACCAATACTAGCAAGACGCAAAATTCTTCTATTCAAACTATTACTGATATCGCTACAGTCATTGAAAGCTCTAGCCAATTTGGTAAATTCGTAGACAAATCAATAGCCACATTAGTGTCTACTGCAAAACCAGCATTACAAATTAAAGAAAATAATTATATTCTTACTATCCTTGGAATGAGACTTGTCAATCATGCCGATTTTCTACGCAACATTTGCAAAAATGCTGGAACATTAAAAACCGTTCCTAATCATAATGAATGTGCATTTGGAAAATGGTATAATAACCATCGCCAAACATTTAAACATATTCGTGAGTTTAATGATATTTACTCTGTACATGAAAGATTTCATCGCATCGCTAAAGATTTAAATGCCCATCCAACAATTGAATTGATTTGTGAACTAGCTGAAGAATCTTGCCAGATTTTAGACTGCTTCCTAAAGTTAGCTGATGCCTTTGAACGAGAAATAAAAAATGGAAATGACCATTTGTTGAATTTCCAATAAAAGAATTCTGAGATCACTTCTTTTGAAAGCTTTTTATTGTAATGAAAGCTTCAATAAAACGTTGATAATATCTTCGTTTTAGCAACTAATCCTAAACATGATTTTTGATCAATTGAGGTGTTTTTTTCATCAATTGACCAAAAATCTTTTTTTATACATATTCCACACTACTTATCTGTGCTTTTTAACTTCTTTCATGTTATCATCTAATCAAGAAACACTATTTATATACGATTTCTGTATTAAAAAATAGCAAGAAAAATCAAATAACAAGTGAGGGACAATGTTAGATGGAACAACTAACACGTGAAGATGTAAAAAAAATAATGCCTATAATTCTTCAACCAGTTATTCAACGTTTTAACCCACCGGGAATTAGAAAAGAAATATACGAAAGAGTCTTAGATTTGCGTAATACAGCAGAAAATGAAGAACATTACTTAGCATTAATGACGGCAAATGTTGCTTTTTTGAGTGAAATCCATCTTGGTTTTGAAATGCTCCTTGAAACAATGTTAGATAAACAAGTTATTTCTACCCAGACTTCACTTGAAAATATGATTTATGAATCACAATTTGTTATCAAAGAACGATTAGAAGAAGTAAGAGAGAAATATATCCTACATTTTGCTGTATTTAAAGATAAAGAAGAACGAAAAAAGCAACTAGAATTAGCTTATTGTCCGCTTCTTTTATCCCAGAATATCAAGCATGATTTTCTAATGGAATTTATTCATCCAAAAAATCGAACTGTATCAAAATCTTTATTGGCAGCCGATACGAAAGATGTAATGGATGCACTTCATTATTACTGTAATTTCTACGCTGATATGTTTTTGGAAGGATTTACAATTGATTCTTATCAAGCTTAAAAAAAGGATGAGGTGATATCGGTTTTGCCGATTTTCTCCCCATCCTTTTTTATTACTTCTCTTTTACAACAATATCAACAATATGTTGCCATGTGCTTTGTTTAAATACATCTAATGGTTTCCCGTTTCCAATAACTCCGTAGCCTACCATCGTCCCTGCACAAGTAAAGGCGATCATTAAAGCAAGAACCATAATAATTCTAAACCATATTGGGATTAAGCGTATCCGTAAGCGTTGCTTTCTTACTCTGCTTGGTGATTTTTCTTCCTGTACTTGCGGTGGTTTTCTTCTTCTCTGTTCGACTTCTTTATCCACGGAATCCATTAATAAGCCCCATCATTTGATCTGCAGTTGTAATTGCTTTAGCGTTGAATTGATAAGAACGCTGCGTCACAATCATGTCACCCATTTCTGTTCCTAAGTCTACATTTGATTGTTCCAAGCCACCTTGGTGTAACCCGATTTGTTTTCTCATATTTCCAGTCATATCGGTTACAATATCATTACGATTGACTGCTTGATTGCCGAATTTAGCAACGTCATACAAATTGTCACCAACAGATGTAAGCATCTGTGGACGGCGGACGTTTGTAACGGCTAGTTCTGCTTGTTGTTCGGCTTTTCCATTTGGATACGTTACAGAAAGCACACCTTCTTTAGAAAAACTCACTCCTGTGAATCCCTCATCAACAACAATCGGTTTATTCTTACTATCTACTACTCGATTTCCATCGCTTGTAATAAGCTCTAATTTGCTTGGGTTTGCTTCAGTTGGATGTAAATACATATTCCCATTACGTGTATAACGAATAGCATCTTGTCCATTTTCATTTACAACAACCCGAAAAAATTGATTTGGTTTTGTAAAAGATACATCTAAATCTCTTCCCGTTGTCAGAATTGGTCCTTGTGACATAATAACATTTGTTTCGGCAATTTTTGCCCCAACCCCACGTCTTACCCCATCAGGTGTTAATCTCTCTCCTTTATCATATGGTAAAGGATCTGTTTTTCCTTTAGTAGGCAAGTTATCAAACTCTTGATACAAAAGATCTGTAAAAGTCGTTTCTCTTTTTTTGAATCCAGCTGTATTTACATTCGCAATGTTATTGCCAAGTACATCTAGTTTTGTTTGTAGTTGCCCCATTGTATTGGAGGCTGTATATAATGAACGTAACATAATAACCTCCTAATTAACGAAGTTTTCCTACCTCATTCGCTACCTTATCCATACTTCTATCATATGCTTGTACGATTTTTTGATTCGCTTCAAACGCTCGATAGGCGGAGATCATATCCGTCATTGATTTTCCTGCATCTACATTGGATTGCTCAAGAAAACCTTGACGCATTTTGAAAGTGACATCTTGAATACCAGCGGCACTAGGCAATCCACCTTCAATTGCATACAGACCATCCCCTTCTTTTTTCATTGAATTCGGGTTACTGGCGTATGCCACATTAATTTTGGATAATTGCTTTCCGCCTTCAAAAACATTTCCATCATCATCAATCTTGAAGTCTTCACTTTTCAGTTGAATTTTGTTCCCTTGTGTATTTTGCACAAATAGCCCAGAGTTTGTTGTTAAATATCCATTACTATCTAAGGCAAAGTTCCCGTTACGTGTATAACGAGGTTTTCCATCTTCTCCACTAACAGTAAAAAATAACGCACCCGGTATCTTTGTTTTTTCATCAATTGGTAAAGCTCCATCAATTAATGTTACATCTGTATTATTATCCGTTGACTTAATTGGTCCTTGGAGAAAATTAGGTAACATTTCTTGCATATAGACACCTGTAGCCATGCGTCCAATTTGGGCTGATTTTGGCAAATGGAATGGTTTCTTTGTTGGAACATCTACATCTTCCAAACGATTAATCATCAGTTCTGGAAACGTACGTATAGACCCTTGATCTGCTTTAAAGCCTGGTGTATTTACATTTGACATATTATTTGTTGTCATTTCTATTCTTCGTTGTTGTGACAACATTCCTGTTTCCGCCATATATAATCCACGAAACATTGCATCACCTCATTTGTATGTTTTCTTAGGTCTGATTCTTGACTGTAACTACATACACATCTTTTTCTCATTATAATGCAAAGGAAAAAGAAAAGAAATAGGTTGCGATTGGTAAATATTTTTTCACGTATTTATTTTGCGATTTTGTCAATATTATCTAACATAACACCTGTTCCAATAGCTACACAACCCATTGGATCTTCAGCGATAAATACTGGTACTCTGAGTTCTTCTGCCAGCAGTTGATCTATTCCATGTAATAATGCTCCACCGCCTGTTAGAATAACACCACGATCAATAATGTCTGCCGATAATTCTGGTGGTGTTTGTTCTAAAACTGCTTTTGCAGCATGAACAATCACTGCTACTGATTCACGCAATGCTTCTTCAATCTCAGTGGAATGAACAGTAATGGTGCGTGGTAACCCTGAAACAAGGTCACGTCCACGAATATCAATGGATTCATTTCTTGCACCTGGAAATACCGTTGCTACTTTGATTTTAATATCTTCTGATGTCCGTTCCCCAATTAACAACTTGTATTCTCTTTTAATATAGTTCAAAATCTCTGTATCAAACTTATCTCCAGCCATTTTTATAGATGATGCTGTAACAATATCTCCCATAGAAATAACAGCTATATCTGTTGTTCCACCACCAATATCAACTACCATATTTCCGCTCGGTTGGAAAATATCCATTCCAGCTCCAATAGCCGCTACTTTTGGCTCTTCTTCTAAATAAACTTCTTTCCCACCGCTTTTTTCAGCTGCTTCTTTAATTGCTTTTCGTTCAACAGATGTAATATTCGTTGGGCAGCAAATCAAGATACGTGGTTTGGCAAATAGTCCTTTTAAATTTAATTTGTTTAAAAAATATCGAAGCATTGCTTCTGTAATATCAAAATCAGCGATAACGCCATCTTTAAGCGGACGAATCGCCATAATATTTCCTGGTGTACGCCCAACCATTCTTCGTGCTTCTTCCCCAACAGCTAATACTTTATTTGTATTTTTATCAATAGCTACAACAGACGGTTCATTTAAAACAATTCCTTTTCCTTTGACATAGATCAATACATTTGCTGTACCTAAGTCAATTCCAATATCTTTTACAAACATCGAAACACACATCCTTCTCAAATATCATTCCTAATTGATTATTTTATCACATATTTTGTCAAATTACCTATTATTTTGTCATATATATCATCTGGAATAAGTTCGCAAAAAAATCGCTCTCTACTTTGAATCTACCCCTTGTGATAAACGAAATGAGGAAAGACAAAAAGAAGCCCTAAATTAGGACTTCTCACTTGTTTGAATTTCTTGAATCCATTTTTTCGTCAGAAATCTTTTCTTTGTCCGAGTATAATCAGCTTGTTCCGCTTTTCTTTTGTCTAGCTGCACAAGTCATATCCTTCCTCCGAACAATTTCTTCTGTAAAAGTCTGCGACTTTTTCGTCAGAAGTCTTTTCTACGTCAGGATATTAACGACTTGTTCCGCTTTTCTTTTTGTCCAGCTGTACAAGCCATATCCTTCCTCCGAACAATTTCTTCTGTAAAAGTCTACGACTTTTTCGTCAGAAGTCTTTTCTACGTCAGGATATTAACGACTTGTTCCGCTTTTCTTTTGTCTAGCTGCACAAGTCATATCCTTCCTCCGAACAATTTCTTCTGTAAAAGTCTGCGACTTTTTCGTCAGAAATCTTTTCTACGTCAGGATATTAACGACTTGTTCCGCTTTTCTTTTTAGCTTGCTTCGCTTTTCGTTCTGTATTTCTTTTTTGTTGCTTCTCCTCCTCTTAGGTGGCGGATTGATTTGTGATAATCCAAAATTCCTTTTACTTCACTGGCAAGGTCTTGATTAATTTCTGGAAGTCTTTCGGTTAAGTCTTTATGAACAGTGCTTTTTGAAACACCAAATTCTTTCGCAATCACCCGAACCGTTTTCTTCGTTTCCACGATATACTTTCCAATCTTGATGGTACGCTCTTTGATGTAATCGTGCACACAACTCGCCCCCCTGAGCCATGCAAGCGGTAATATTCACGAGTGTTTTGTCATTATATATTGGGTTTTTTTGGTTTGAATATCTTGCTTGCGTTGCTTTTCTTACGTCCATTGTATTAAGTATTCATTAGATATATGTCACAAAAAAACGAATATGGGTGGGTAACATGGTAGAAAAATCTCCATGTCACCCACCCATATAAAATAATTAGCCAGCAAAAGTCCGTCATATCAAGGTTTTTAATGACTACTTATTCTATAAAAACTTAAAAAATAATTTAAATGATGATGGAGCAAAAGGGATAAAAAAACACCTCTTTTGTCCCATCATCATAAAATGAATAGTTTCCGAAATCCCATAAAATCATTCAAGAAAATCTTAACATCAGAAATCTTTTTACGTTGGAATATAACAAGCTTGTTTCGCTTTTCTAATTACCCATACAGCATTCCAAGAGATGCGTCTGGACCTTTGGTTTGGTTATTACTTTGTGTAGCTGGTTTTTTCTTTTCTTCGCTTTTTGTATTTACAGCGGTTAAAGATGTAACTGGTTGGTTAAAGAAATCAATTGGATTGACCGCTACTCCATCTTTACGAATTTCAAAATGAGCATGAATACCTGCTTCTTTATTCATTTCATTTTGCCCTGCCACTCCGATAACTTGCCCTTGTTTCACCGATTCACCTTGTTCTACTTTAGTATTTGCAAGTGACTGATACACAGTGACAACACCATCTTCATGCTCTATCTCTACAACAGAACCAAGTAGTGGATCTTGTCTCACTGCATGAACTACTCCGCTTAGTGAAGAAATGACATCAAAACTTTTTCCTGCTTGTACAATGTCAATCCCTTTATTTGGTCCATATGTACTTTCATAAGAAACAAGGGACGCTTCTTGTTCTTCTTTAGAAGCATTGAAATCGTAATATTGCCGTTGAATGGTAACCATATTAGGATCTAATACTGGCATCTTCACATTCTCCACTTGACTCACTACAGGCACATCTTCTTTCGGTGTTTCTACAACACCTTTATCCTCTACTGGCTTCGTGACTTCATAAGACAAATCCTCTTTCACTTGCTCTGTACTTCTATTTTGGAACAAAAAGACACCTGTTAGAATAAGAGCCGCACAAGCTAAATAGACCGCTGGAAATACCCAACGTTTTTTAAGACGTACCACGTTACTTTTTTTGGAAGTTAATTTTTCTCCCTCTTTCATGTTCATCACCTCTTGCAACCATTGTGAACAGAAAAAAAGGATTCTATACGGTATGTCGAAAAATTTTTGGTGAATGTTTCCAGATTGTTTCTCACTTTCGTTTTCTTTTGAAGTATCCTCAGAGGTCTTCATACCCATAATACATTTCTAAATCGTCTATCACTAAACTACCACCAGCTAAAGCGGATGGGTTGGAACTCCGTAGACTTAACTACGGACTTGTATTCCGATATACTTTATCAAATAATTCCCATAGCAATGGCAACTGCCCAATCATTGATAAGGCAATAATAGGACTGGTATTTGTTATGATTGTTTCATTACTCTGCCTCATTCACATACTTCTGAATTGCTCGTTCATCCTCTTCCAGATGTTCAGCAGTATATTCCATCCAAGGGATTCCTCTGCTGCGAAGAATGTCAATAAAATTAGTTATGGGCTTCCCTGCAAGTTCAGCTGCATGTTCTAATGTAACAGTTTGATCAACAAACATACTAATGGCAAGTGATAAAAAAAGTCATTGAATATCTTTTTTATGAGTTGATGACTCAGATTTTTTTCTTTAGAATACAAGTTGAAAATGATGAGTTTGGGTCAATCGGGGTGCTTTTACCCCTTTTGATCCAAACTCATCAAGTGAATAATTACCAAAATTTATGTTTAGCAACGTTTTAGTGAACCATTCATTTCATAAAAAACCTATAAATACTACTTGTGTCCTAGACTTAACACACGATGAAATTCTTTTTGTGTTAGTATACCAAATGCAGAATGCTCACTCCAGAAAAGGAGACTAAAGCAAAATAAAAATCTATGACTTATTTTGCTTTAATTTCCTTTCACCATTAACTTCTGCAAGAAAGGTTTTGCTTCTTCTAATTGTATGCCTTTGTAATAATATTTCACAATTTCCTCATATGTTTTTCCAGATTGTGCCATGAAGTTTGCTCCGTATTGACTCATTCCAACTCCATGTCCATACCCTTTTGTTGTAATCAGAATGTTTTCGCCTGTTTTTATCCATGAAAAATCGGTTGAACGCAATTCAAGTCTTTCTCTCACTGTTTTTCCTTTTAACTTTTTTCCATTTATTTCAATTGTATCGACCCGTTTTCCTGGTGTTCTAGCAATTACTTTTCCAAGTGAACCATCTTTTGAAAGGGTAACACCAAGTTTTTTTTCAAACTCTGTTACAGACATTGTTTTTTTATCATAAAACTTTGGTGAATCCTTGTCCCATTTACTAGAAACACTTGTTAAATAGGGATAAGCACTCTGCCAATATGCCTCCGAATTTTCGGTATAACCATTACTCGTTGAAAAAAAAGATGCTTCAATCGGTGTATGTTGAAATGTTAAAATGCGTCCTGCTGTTTCCTCTACCGCTTTTGTAATTTTTTCTAGTTTCCAAGTGTAGTCTTTTCCCCACTTTGTTTTAAGTTCCGTATCATTGTCATACACTTGATTCATCACCGTATCTGTCACATTAGCCCCGTCTGGGAGATTTAAGGCAGGGTTCAACATTTGTTTCACAATATATGTTCGTGCTGTTAATGCTTGTGCTTTTAATGCTTCTAATTCAAATTCAGCTGGCATCTCTGCCGCAACAACACCAATAACATATTGCTCTAGCGGCATTTTCTCTAGTTTCTTTTCTTTACTACGATATACAGAAACTTCTACCGTTTCAGGAGCAACTACTTTGACTGACTTTCCTTCCTCTATTACTCTCTTCTGTTCCAAACTTTCCGAGAGTTTCCCATCCAGCTTGTCCTGAAATGGGATAACAAGTAACGTAGGAATTAATAAAATAATGAATAATACTAAGAACACTACAACAACCATGGGCTTCATCCGTTTTATTCGTTTCATTTATTCGTCCATCCTTATGTATGTATCTTTTAGTATATGAAAGAGATGGGTGAGATATGATTGGAATAATCACAGATATCTCTCTTCTCATCATTTCATTTTTCAACCTATAGATGCTATAGAAGAAATCATTCGCTTTCACTATGAATTACTATCTTCTCCGCAAAAAATTGCGTTTGAATTTCCCGAAATGCAAGACAAGCAAGAACGAATCCATGTGCAGTTTCAAATTCTACAACATATCATCGGAACACGAGTAATGCAAGGAATTTCCAGTGCTCGTTATGTGGAATCCTTCAAACAATGTTTACAAGGAATTCAATACGGAACAGATTTGACGATAGTTGCAGATGCCTATCAAGAAGCATATGGAACATACTATGAACCATTCTTTAAAGAACGAGAGCATATGTTAGAAAATTATCTGCTCAAAACAGCATTTCCCCAAGGTTATGCTACTTTGTTTGATACCTACATGATGCTATCTTTGCATTATTCACTTATCAAAATGCATTTAATTGGTTTAGCAGGGTATCACAAGGAAGAAATTGTCTTGAAACTCATTCAATCGTTTGCGAAAACAGTAGAGCATAATCAGACTTATTTAAATTCTATTCTGGAAATGCTTCATAAAGACAATAATGCGAATATGATTTGTATGACGGTTCTATTGACGAATTGAACAGGGTTTTTATAGGAAATCAAAGAGCCATGAATGCTTGTAGTTTGCATTCATGGCTCTTGTTTTTTCTAACCTACATAGTTGATTTTAGTTCTTCTATTTCTTTGATAGATAGCTTGGTTATTTTTGAAATATCCTCTAAGTTCAAAGCATTTAACAAAAGCATATCTGTAGCGATTTCGATAGCTTTCTTACGTTCACCTTTCTCAAGCCCAATTTGTTCACCTTTCTCAAGTCCAATTTGTTCACCTTGTGATTTCGCATAGGAAACAGCACTTCTTTGATCTATTTTCTGTTTCTCCCTCAGTTCATACATCATTCTCGCTGCTGGGTCTTGATTGATCCGTTCCAATAGTTCGATTGCTTTTTCTATGGTCGGATTTTGTATATTCATCGCCAATTCCTTCAATCTCCTTTCATCTCGAATCTTCAAAAATTGTATCCAGTCAGACAACAGTTTATTCTCTGTTTTGGTTTTTGTTGTGAACTTCGGCAGTTCAATAAAATGCATTTCTAGGTCATCTATGAGCTTAAAATGATGGATTCGTTCATACAAACCAAATACACTATGGAATTCTTCTGTGTATGGAAGTTTGAAGTCAAGTA
Source organism: Caryophanales bacterium (assembly GCA_031546705.1). Taxonomy (GTDB): domain Bacteria; phylum Bacillota; class Bacilli; order Bacillales; family JAVBJX01; genus JAVBJX01. The sequence continues at coordinate 1,100 of JAVBJX010000025.1, read as the reverse complement.
TACAGATGGTAATAGCTTTTTTCAGGTCTTCTCCATAGTCCCCTCCTGATTTCATTTGGTTTTCATATAATTTTGCCCAGTAGTACAGACTTCTTTTTTCAATATTTCCTTCATCTTCTACTTGCACTTCCACGTTAATTTGTTCTCCAGAAGTTGTCACTGCTCGAATATCTAGGATAGACATTTTATCTGTTTTATGTTCTTTTTTGATATGTGGGTCGATTAGGGTGATATCGATAAGTGTTTTTTGAGTGGAATTGAAAATAGCGTTTAGGAGCGATAGTAATAGTTGTTTGTTTTCTTCTTCCCCGAATAAGAGTTTGAAGACATAGTCATTTGATGCACTCATATGTTTTGGCATGGTTGGTCACTCCTTCTTGTATGAATAGTATACTTCACTCCAGTGAAACATCCAAGAATTTCTTCACAACTTTAGGTGGTTTATAGCAGTTTGCGAAATTTTGAGGAAGAAGGTTAGGAGAAAATTTTTAATTAGACAATGAAAAAAATATGACGCTTGCTAAAGACAAGCTAGGCGTTTTTGAAACAGTATAATTAAAAATTAGCCATTGAACTTTCCGCACAATAAGTGAAACTGCTATAACTCATCCTGTAATGACATACTCTCTGGATAACCCATCCGTACAACCTTTTTAATTATCATTTTATTTCTTTTTATTCTAATTATTAGCACAAAATTTGTTGCAATCTCGAAAACATACAGCGAAAAAGAGTCATGAATGCTTTTGTGACATTCATGACTCATGTTGTTTTCAATTTCTTTAGACTATATACTTGATTTTAGTTTTTTAATTTCTTCTCTAGACAACCCAGAAAGGTCAATAATGTCTTCGATAACCATGTTTTTGGAGAGCATCTTTTGTGCTGTCTCGATAGCTTTCTTACGTTCTCCTTCTTTTATCCCTTCTTCTATCCCTTCACTTTTTCCTTCCTCTTTCCCTTTCCTAAAATTCGTACCCATAGCCGACCAATAATCAAGTTCCGCTTTCTCTCTCATATCAATTTCGTAACGTAACTGTTCATCCGCACTTACATATAGTAATTTATTCACTGCTTTTTGGAATACAGGATTTTGATTC
>JAVBJX010000049.1:0-44582 GCA_031546705.1 Caryophanales bacterium | reverse complement strand
ATTCAGACTCGCTTTCGCTTCGGCTCCGCATTTTCTGCTTAACCTCGCACGCAATCGTAACTCGCCGGTTCATTCTACAAAAGGCACGCTATCACCCATTAACGGGCTCTAACTATTTGTAAGCGCACGGTTTCAGGTTCTCTTTCACTCCCCTCCCGGGGTGCTTTTCACCTTTCCCTCACGGTACTGGTTCACTATCGGTCACTAGGTAGTATTTAGCCTTGGGAGATGGTCCTCCCTGCTTCCGACGGGATTTCACGTGCCCCGCCGTACTCAGGATTCACTCGAGGAAAACGATATTTCGATTACAGGGTTGTTACCTTCTCTGACCGACCTTTCCATGTCGCTTCATCTATATCGTTGTTCTCTCTGTTGAGTGTCCTACAACCCCGAGAACCGAAGTTCTCGGTTTGGGCTGTTCCCGTTTCGCTCGCCGCTACTCAGGGAATCACTTTTGTTTTCTCTTCCTCCGGGTACTGAGATGTTTCAGTTCCCCGGGTCTTCCTTCTTTTATCTATGTATTCAATAAAAGATTCTATTCCGTTACGAATAGAGGGTTTCCCCATTCGGATATCTCTGGATCAACGTGTACTTACCACTCCCCAAAGCATTTCGGTGTTCGTTCCGTCCTTCATCGGCTCCTAGTGCCAAGGCATCCACCGTGCGCCCTTACTTTCTTATACTTTTTTATTGGGTTATCTAGTTTTCAAAGAACCATTTGAGAGTATGTTCTCTCAAAACTAAACAAAACAAAACGTGTGTGAGTTTATGACTACCGCTAGTCATATCTCCATAGAAAGGAGGTGATCCAGCCGCACCTTCCGATACGGCTACCTTGTTACGACTTCACCCCAATCATCGATCCCACCTTAGACGGCTGGCTCCATAAAGGTTACCCCACCGGCTTCGGGTGTTACCAACTCTCGTGGTGTGACGGGCGGTGTGTACAAGGCCCGGGAACGTATTCACCGCAACATGCTGATTTGCGATTACTAGCGATTCCAGCTTCATGTAGGCGAGTTGCAGCCTACAATCCGAACTGAGAGCGACTTTATGGGATTAGCTAAACCTCACGGTATCGCAACCCTTTGTATCGCCCATTGTAGCACGTGTGTAGCCCAAGTCATAAGGGGCATGATGATTTGACGTCATCCCCACCTTCCTCCGATTTGTCATCGGCAGTCACCTTAGAGTGCCCAACTGAATGCTGGCAACTAAGATCAAGGGTTGCGCTCGTTGCGGGACTTAACCCAACATCTCACGACACGAGCTGACGACAACCATGCACCACCTGTCACTTCGTCCCCCGAAGGGGAACCATGAGTCTCTTCATGTGGCAAAGGATGTCAAGACTTGGTAAGGTTCTTCGCGTTGCTTCGAATTAAACCACATGCTCCACCGCTTGTGCGGGCCCCCGTCAATTCCTTTGAGTTTCAGTCTTGCGACCGTACTCCCCAGGCGGAGTGCTTATTGCGTTAGCTACAGCACGAAAGGGCGGAAACCCTCTCACACTTAGCACTCATCGTTTACCGCGTGGACTACCAGGGTATCTAATCCTGTTTGCTCCCCACGCTTTCGCACCTCAGCGTCAATATCAGACCAGAAAGTCGCCTTCGCCACTGGTGTTCCTCCACATCTCTACGCATTTCACCGCTACACGTGGAATTCCACTTTCCTCTTCTGTATTCTAGTTCTCCAGTTTCCAATGACCCTCCACGGTTGAGCCGTGGGCTTTCACATCAGACTTAAAGTACCGCCTGCGTGCGCTTTACGCCCAATAATTCCGGACAACGCTTGCCACCTACGTATTACCGCGGCTGCTGGCACGTAGTTAGCCGTGGCTTTCTCGAAAGGTACCGTCACGGTACCGCCTTATTCAAACGATACCCGTTCTTCCCTTTCAACAGAGTTTTACGATCCGAAAACCTTCTTCACTCACGCGGCGTTGCTCCATCAGACTTTCGTCCATTGTGGAAGATTCCCTACTGCTGCCTCCCGTAGGAGTCTGGGCCGTGTCTCAGTCCCAGTGTGACCGTTCACCCTCTCAGGTCGGTTACGCATCGTCGCCTTGGGGAGCCGTTACCTCTCCAACTAGCTAATGCGCCGCAGGCCCATCTCTAAGTGGTAGCTTTCGCCACCTTTCAACATTTCTCCATGCGGAGCTATGTATTACTTGGTTTTAGCTTAGGTTTCCCTAAGTTATTCCAATCTTAAAGGTAGGTTGCCTACGTGTTACTCACCCGTCCGCCGCTAATCCCGAAGGATTCGCTCGACTTGCATGTATTAGGCACGCCGCCAGCGTTCGTCCTGAGCCAGGATCAAACTCTCCATTATATCTTGCTGGCTTCATCTAGTTAATAGATGGCTTACTTTTAAAAATTGTTTCTCACACTTACGTTTTTGTTTTGTTTAGTTTTCAAAGAACTTATTTACAACTTCCTAATACTACCAAAATAGAAAATAAATGTCAACTGTTTTTAAAAAAAAATTAATATCAAGATATTGAATGGAAAAATATGTCCTCTCACTCAATATCTTGGTAACTTAACTTCAACTAAAATATGTTAGCACTATTTTAGTTTGAACTAATCGATAGATTCATTTTCCTGTTCATCTTGCTCACTTTCATCTTTTGGAACTTTTGCAACCGTTGCTACATATTCGTTCTCATCAGAGTTATTTAAACGAATGAGTTTCACTCCTTGTGTATTTCTTCCAGTGCGTGAAATAGTATTCATTGCCATCCGAATTAGAATACCACCTGTTGTAATTATCATTAAATCTTCTTCTTCCGTCACTGTTTTTACGGCAATAACTGCCCCATTTTTTTCAGTAACATTACAAGTAATTAACCCTTTACCACCACGTGTTTGAATACGATATTCTCCCGCTGAAGTTCTTTTTCCATAGCCATTTTTTGTGACAATGAGAATATCTGATGTTTCTTCTACTAGTTCCATTCCAACAACTTCATCGTCACGTGTTAAAGTAATTGCCTTTACTCCTGTTGCTGTTCGACCCATTGACCGTACATCTGTTTCAGGGAAACGAATAAGTTTTCCATTTTTTGTACCAACAATCATCGCTTTTGTTCCATCAGTTAGTTTGACAGAGATTAATTCATCTTCTTCTCGCAGACCGATTGCTATTAAGCCATTTACACGAATATTAGCGAATGCCGATAACGGTGAACGTTTAGCAATACCCTCTTTGGTTGTGAAAAATAAAAATTGATCATCAGTAAACTGTTCAACTTTAATAATTGTATTTACTTTTTCGCCTTTTTCGATTTCTAGCAAATTAATAATTGGAATACCTTTAGCTGTTCGACCATATTCGGGTATTTCATAGCCTTTTAAACGGTATGCTTTTCCTCTATTTGTAAAAAATAAAATAGTGTGGTGTGTGGAAGTAATGAGCATATGCTCCATAAAATCATCTTCGTTTGTATTCATTCCTTGCACACCTCGCCCACCACGTTTTTGGCTACGATACGTAGAAGCTGGTAACCTTTTGACATAGCCATTGTGTGTAAGTGTAACGACAATTGTTTCTTCTGGAATTAAATCTTCATCCTCTATGAATTCTAAACCACCAGAAATAATTTCTGTACGTCTTTTGTCATTGAATCTTACTTTTATTTCTTCGAGTTCTTCACGAATGATTTCAAGAACTCTCTCTTCATCCGCTAAAATTGCTTTTAGTTCAGCAATAAGAATAACAAGATTTGCATACTCTTCATCTATTTTCTCACGTTCAAGTCCTGTTAATCTTTGCATACGCATATCTAAAATTGCTTGTGCTTGCTTTTCTGATAGAGAAAACTGTGTCATTAGCCCCTCTTTGGCAATCTCCCCTGTTCGTGAACTACGAATGAGTGCAATAACAGCGTCTAACTGATCTAAAGCAATGCGTAAACCTTCTAAAATATGTGCTCTTGCTTCCGCTTTTTCAAGGTCAAAAATTGTTCGGCGGCGAATAATTTCTTTTTGATGTTCTAAATAGTGATACAAACAATCTTTTAAATTTAATACTTTTGGTTCGCCATTCACAAGGGCAATCATATTAATACCAAATGATGTTTGTAAGGAAGTTTGTTTATATAAATTATTTAAAATGACGTTAGCATTGGCATCTTTTCTTACTTCAATGACCATTCTCATACCGTTTCGGTCAGATTCATCTCGCAGGTCAGTAATCCCATCTATTTTCTTTTCTCGAACAAGTTCAGCAATTTTTTCAACAAGTCTGGCTTTATTTACTTGATAGGGAAGCTCATGAACTAAAATAGTTTCTTTCCCTGTTTTACTTTGTTCGATTTCTACTTTTGCTCGCAATGTAAGTGAACCACGACCAGTTTCATAGGCATTTCGTATACCACTTCGCCCAAGAATATACCCTGCTGTTGGAAAATCTGGCCCTTGTATATACCCCATTAATTCCGCAATTGTTATCTCTGGGTTTTTGCTTAATGCAAGGATTCCATCCACTACTTCACCAAGTTGGTGTGGTGGAATATTCGTCGCCATCCCTACAGCAATCCCAGCAGAACCATTCACAAGTAAATTAGGAAATTTGGCTGGTAGTACGATTGGTTCACGCTCTGAACTGTCATAGTTGTCTTGATAATCAATCGTGTTTTTATTAATATCTCGCAAAATTTCCATGGAAATTTTTGACATTCTTGCTTCTGTATAACGCATTGCCGCTGCAGAATCACCATCAACTGAACCGAAGTTCCCATGGCCATCAACAAGCATATAACGATAATTGAAATCTTGAGCCATCCGCACCATAGAATCATAAACAGCAACATCCCCATGAGGATGGTACTTACCAATTACATCCCCAACAATCCTTGCAGATTTCTTATGTGCCTTATCGGATGTCATTCCTAAATCATACATAGCATACAAAATCCGTCTATGGACAGGCTTCAATCCATCTCGCACATCAGGTAATGCACGAGAAACGATGACGCTCATTGCATAATCTAAAAAAGAAGATTTCATCTCTTGGCTAATATTTATTTCTTTTACTCGAGATATTTCATTTTCTAACATTAGAAGAACCCCCAAATTCGCTTTTTTAAAGAAAAGACAGAGTTCTCATTAGTGAGATTCCCTTTTTATCATTAATCAAAAGCACACGTATTAGACAACTACTATACTTGTGCTTTTATTATTTTTAATAATTCTTCTACTACCTCGTTCTTATATATCTAGATTTTTGACGTATTTTGCATTTCCCTCAATAAAGGCTCGGCGTGGTTCTACTCGATCACCCATTAACATTTCAAATGTTTCGTCTGCTCCGATTGCATCTTTTAAACTCACTTGAAGAAGTGTTCTTGTTTCAGGATCCATTGTCGTTTCCCAAAGCTGTCCTGCATTCATTTCTCCTAGACCTTTATATCGTTGAATACCAGGTTTTGGTTGTTTGGAGAAAGTTTCTATAAGTTTCTGCATTTCTCGGTCATTATAGGCGTATTCCATTCTTTTTCCTTGAGACACTTTATATAATGGCGGTTGAGCAATATATATATATCCACATTCAATAATCTCTCGCATATAACGATAAAAGAATGTAAGTAATAACGTCCGAATGTGTGCACCATCAACATCGGCATCAGTCATAATAATGATTTTGTGATAACGTGCTTTGCCAATATCAAATTCTTCACCAATACCTGTGCCAATTGCCGTAATAATTGCTCTTATTTCATTGTTAGATAAAATTTTATCTAATCGTGCTTTTTCCACGTTAATAATTTTTCCGCGTAACGGGAGTATTGCTTGGAAATGGCGATCTCGACCTTGTTTTGCTGAACCTCCAGCCGAATCTCCTTCGACCACATATAATTCACTAATGGCTGGGTCTTTCGATGAACAGTCCGCTAATTTACCTGGCAAACTAGAAATTTCTAAAGCACTTTTTCTTCTTGTTAATTCTCGTGCTTTTTTCGCTGCAAGTCTTGCTCTTGCCGCCATTGTTCCTTTTTCAACAACCTGTCTTGCTATTGTTGGATTCTCTAACAAAAATTTCTCAAACTGCTCGGAGAAAATAGAATCTGTAGCTGTTCGTGCATCGCTATTACCAAGTTTTGTTTTTGTTTGTCCTTCAAATTGTGGATTTGGATGTTTAATCGAAACAATAGCTGTTAATCCTTCACGAATGTCTTCTCCAACTAAGTTAGCATCCTGCTCTTTAAAAATATTATTTTTTCTTGCATAGTCATTTACAATCCGAGTCAGTGCTGTTTTAAAGCCTGATTCATGTGTGCCACCTTCGTGCGTACTAATGTTGTTTGTAAAGGAGTAAATGCTACTCATATACCCTTCATTGTACTGCAAAGCAATCTCAACAGAAATTTCATCCCTTTCGCCTTCAATAAAAATTGGCTCTTCATGAATAACACCTTTTGTTCTGTTTAAATGCTCCACATATGACTTAATTCCGCCTTCATAACAATACTTAGTAATTTTTGGCTCTTCGTTTCTTTTATCCTCAATCGTTAACGTAAGTCCACGATTTAAAAAGGCAAGTTCTCGTAATCGTGGAGCTAGTGTATCGTAATCATATTCTGTTACTTCTGTAAAAATCTCAGGATCTGGTTTAAAGTGCGTTGTTGTTCCTGTATGATCCGTTTCACCAATCACAGTTAATTCCATCACTGGTTTTCCACGCTCAAATTTTTGATGATGAATTTTACCATCAAGATGAACATACACATTTAATTCCATGGACAAGGCATTTACAACCGATGCCCCAACACCATGCAACCCACCAGATACTTTGTAACCACCACCACCAAATTTTCCACCTGCGTGTAAAACCGTCATAATAACTTCTACGGCAGGGCGTTCGGATTTTTCATGAATACCAACCGGAATACCTCGTCCATTATCTACAACAGTAATACTATTATCCGCTTCAATTGTCACATTAATTTCTGTACAATATCCAGCTAATGCTTCATCAATACTATTATCAACAATTTCCCAAACGAGGTGGTGTAATCCTCTTTCGCTTGTTGAACCAATATACATTCCTGGACGCTTTCTAACTGCCTCCAGCCCTTCAAGCACTTGAATTTGACTAGCATCATATTGTTCCATCATTTTCTCAGTCAATCTTACCACCTACACTTTCTTTTACAACTTTGCCACATGTTACATAATGAATTGTTGCTTCCTTGATTACTTCATGCTCAATTCCTTCAATATTTGTCGTTGTGACAAATGTTTGTACTTTACCACGAATGGCATTTAACAACTGAGTTTGCCGAAAATCATCTAATTCAGACAACACATCGTCCAGTAATAAAATTGGATAGCTACCAACTTCTGAATAAATCATTTCAATTTCTGCTAATTTGATAGATAGTGCTGTAGTTCTTTGCTGACCTTGTGAACCAAATGTTTGTACATCTTTACCATTTACAATAAACGATAAATCATCTCGATGTGGTCCTGCCAGTGTCACGCCACGATCAATTTCTTTTTGTTTAATAGCCTTCAGCTTTTCTGTATATACGTCTACTATTTTCAACAATTCCATACTTTCTGATATGTTTATATTAGTGATGTAATGAACAACTAGTTCTTCCGTACCTCTGCTAATTCTCTCATGAATAGGTTTGGCTAACTCCTGCAAGATTTGAATAAATTTCAACCGTTTTAATGTGACCTTCGCTCCTAAATGGACAAGTTGTTCTGTTAGTACATCTAACACCGTTTCATTTCCAAGCCTCATCTGCAACTTCTTTAGACAATGATTCCGCTGATGTAAGACTTTTTGATACTGCGATAGATCGTGTAAATAAGTCGGTGAAACTTGTCCAATTTCCATGTCAATAAATCGCCTACGGACTTGAGGAGATCCTTTTACAATCGCCAAATCTTCAGGAGCAAACATAACAATATTCATATTCCCCACATAATGACTTAAACGAGTTTGCTCCAGATGATTACTTCTCGCTCTTTTCCCCTTTTTTGAGATAATTAACTCAAGTGACATAGATCCATTCTTTTTTAACACAAGTCCTTCTATCCTAGCGTATTCTTGTTCCCAACGAATCATATCTTTATCGTTTGTTGTTCGATGAGATTTCGCCATTGCTAACACATAAATAGCTTCCAAAATATTTGTCTTTCCTTGAGCATTCTCTCCAAGGATAACATTTATTTTATTTTCAAAAAAAAGTTCTTGCTGTTCATAATTACGATAATTTCGTAATTTTAAATTTTTTAAATACATCACGCACCTACAATTGTAAACGTCCCGATAGATGTTATTACAATTGTATCACTGTTCCTAAGTTTCCGCCCACGGCGATTTTCTTTCTCGCCATTAACAAGTACCTCCTGTGTGCTCAAAAAATGTTTCGCCATTCCACCTGAATCAATAATGTTTGCTACCTTCAAAAATTGCCCAAGTGTAATGATTTCTGTTTGTATCGTTACTAATTCCATTTTTTCCGCTCGCTTTCAGAAGATATGTATGTCTATTCTACAAAAAAAAACGTACTTAGAAAAGGAATCAGTATTATATTTACAAAAAAGTGACTCCACTCACAAAACTTAATGGAATCACCTCTTAAATTCAATACGTTCGAACTGGTAAAATAAGCTGTAACATCGAGTCATCATTCACTGCTCGAATAACAAACGAACGCATCGAGCCAGTAAAGTCAATTTTAATCTCCGATCCTTCAAATACTTTTAAAGCATCTAACATATATTTCGCACTAAATGATATTTTCAACTCTTCCCCAGTCGTACTTTCACTTTGAATCTCCTCAACAACTTTACCAATCTCTGGTGAGTTAGAAGAAACTTCAACAACTCCTTCTGACAACGTTGCTAATTTAACGACATTATTTCTACCTTCTCTAGCAAGTAAAGAAGCACGATCAATCGATTGTAAAAACGTTCTTGCATGCAAAACTACTTCCGTTTTGCTATCTGTTGGTATTAAACGTGTTGTATCTGGATAGTTTCCATCCAACAATCTTGAAAAAAATAATAACCGCTCTGCTTTAAATAAAACTTGATTATCAGTAAAAATGATATCGACAAAATTCTCGTTATCCCCTAATATTTTACTTAGTTCGTTCAAGCTCTTTCCTGGAATAACAATGTTATGTTCTTCCTCTGATTCAATCGGCGTTTTTCTTAAAGCAAGACGGTGACTATCTGTTGCAGTACAGATTAATTGCTCCTGTTCCACTTGCCAGTTTACACCTGTCAAGATAGGTCGTGTTTCTGATGTAGATACAGCAAAAACGGTTTGTCTTATCATATTTTTTAAGAGATCACTCTTTAACCTTATCGAACTTTTTTCTTCTAATTGTGGTAATCGAGGATATTCATCTGCATCCAAACCATTTAAATTAAATTCCGCTTTTCCAGAACGAATCACTGTTAGAAACTGATGTTGAACATCTAAAGAAACTTCATTATCTGGCAACTTTTTTATAATCTCTGAGAAAACTCTTGCTTGAAGGACAATACTTCCTTCTTTTTCGACATGAACGATTATTTTTTCATCTTCCTCTATCGGAATAAAAGATTCGATAGAAATATCCGAATCACTTCCGGTTAAAGAAATCCCCTCTTTTTTTGCTGTTATTTTTATTCCTGTCAAAATAGGGATTGTTGTTCGAGATGAAATAGCTCTTAATACATCTTGAACAGATCTGATAAGATAGTCCCTTTGAACATTAAATTTCATAAATTATTTCCCTCCAAGCTGTACTAGTGATTTAAAAATCTCTGTTTCATTTATTATTATTATAAAATGTAATAATAGTAATAACGGCTGTGGATATGTGGATATGTATGTGTATGATTGAAAGCACAACTTATCCAGGTGTGAATAACTTGTGCTTAAAAAAATACAGTATCCCCAACTTGTTTCTAGTTACATCCCAAGTTTCTCGTGAATTTCTTTCATGTGGCGTTGTAGTTGTTGATCTGATTTTAAGAGATTCGTAATTTTGTCGCAGGCATGGATAACGGTTGTATGATCTCTACCACCAAATTCTTCACCAATTTTCAAGAGAGAAGCTGGTGTTAGATCCCGAGATAAATACATGGCAATTTGACGAGGAAAAGCAATATGTTGTGTTCGTTTTTTAGCAGTGAAATCAGCTAATTTAATGCCAAAATGTTCTCCAACAACACGCTGGATATCTAAAATCGTTGTTATTTTTAGTGTAGAATTAGGAACAATATTTTTTAGAACTTCCGAAGCCAATTCTACCGTTGTTTCTTCATTTCTAAAGGAAGCATGGGCAATAACACTTGTCAAAGCTCCTTCTAATTCTCGAATATTCGTATTGATTTGTTTCGCAATGTAGACTAAAACGTCATTAGGAATATCTAATTTCTCTGTATTTACTTTTTTTCGTAAAATAGCGATTCTTGTTTCTAAATCTGGAGGATTGATGTCAATAATAAGTCCCATACCAAAGCGGGAACGTAAGCGATCATGTAATTCTGGGATTTCTTTTGGTTGACGATCACTAGAGATAACAATTTGTTTTTTTTCATCATGCAGCGTGTTAAATGTATGAAAAAATTCCTCTAAAGTTTGTTCTTTTCCAGCTAGAAATTGAATATCATCAATTAGTAAAAAGTCTACATTACGATATTTATTACGAAAATGATCAGTAGTTTTATGTTGAATAGCAACAATAAACTCATTTGTAAATTTCTCAGAAGATAAATACACAACTTTTGTCAAAGGCTCATTTTCAATAGCATAATTACCAATAGCGTGCATTAAATGAGTTTTTCCGAGTCCAACACCTCCATAAATGAAGAGCGGATTATAAGAAACAGGCATATCTGTTGTAGCAACTGCCAGCGAGGCGGCATGTGCAAAACGATTTCCAGAGCCAACAACAAATGAGTCAAACACATATTTTGGATTCAATTTATTTTCAACAAGCTCAGTAATACTTGGCTTTTCTAATGTTTCTGTTGATGCAGCTACTTCAACTCCAAAACCATCAGCATTTTCTGGCAAAATAAATTTAATTGTTAAAAGTTCACCACGAAGATCATAAAATAAATCAGCGATTAAAGACGAATATTTGGGTTGATTTACAAGAAAATCATAGACTAGTTGATTTGGAACGGTGAAGGTAAGGGTTTTATCCTTTAACACACATACATGTAATCTTGCAAACCACGCATCGAAATTCGGTTTACTAATCTTTTCTTCTAAGTGACTCAGAACAATATTCCATTGTTCATAGATGGTACTCAATGCTAATTTCCCTCCTTTGACAGCAAAATCAATGAAAAACAACAAAATGAATAAATATACATATGGAAATTTTGATATAAACAGGCGTGAATAAATTATCCACATATTACCCACAAAATGTGGATAATAGAGAAATAAAAAATGTTATCCACAACCAAGCAAAACTATCATACCAAATAGGAAAAAGAGTTGCAATGGTTTTTCTTATTATCCACAGCATTTAAAAATTTGTTTTCCACATATAGGAATATGTGAATATAATGTAGACAAGCTTTGGAATGATTTTAAGCAAAAAAAATCTATCCACAAATTAATGAACAAATTTGTGAAAAAAAAACGAATAAATTTAAGTTAGGACAATCGGAGGTGTACTTTAGCTCTTTTGACTCAGACTCTAGAATTTCAATAGTGTGTACTTTCATTAGCAAAAAATAATAAAATTTAAGAGCATGGTAAAAGTCTATTTGAATGAGCGTTTGAGATGGTTGCTAAAATGTATGTTTTATCAACGTACAATTAAACCATTTCGTTCACTAAAGACTTTTCAAACGGAATTCTGTTCTAACTTATTGATTTTCTTGTAGTTTAGCGACCTTTCATTTCATGTTATTGGAAAAAAGGAATTTCCTACCTTTTTTTCTCAACAGCATAAAGAGAAGTTGACATCTAGGGGGTAATATCTTTATAATCAATAGGGACTGTTTAATTAGTGGAGGTGTTTTTATGAAACGGACATATCAACCAAAAAAACGTAAACATAGCAAAGTACATGGCTTTCGTGCTCGTATGAGTACAAAAAATGGAAGAAAAGTATTAGCTAGTCGTCGTCGTAAAGGAAGAAAAGTATTATCAGCGTAGACCACTGACAAGTCAGTGGTTTTTTTTCTAATCTTTAAAAGCTCATCTTACTGTATGTTTGTACATGTAGTTAGAGGAAAAATATAATAGGAGAGTCTATTGTGAAAAAGAGATTTCGTATTAAAAAAAATGAAGATTTTCAAGAGGTATTTAAAAAAGGAAAATCTACAGCAAATCGTCAATTTGTTCTATATATATTAAATAATAATCATACCCATTTTAGAGTTGGACTTTCGGTTAGTAAAAAACTAGGAAAAGCGGTTACTCGCAATCAAATTAAACGATATATACGGCAGTTTTGCTTGGAAGAGAAAGAACGTCTGCATAATAAGGATTATGTTATTATTGCACGTGCACCTGCTGCATCAATGAACTTTTTTGAAGTGAAGAAAAGTTTACTTCATGTTTTTCATCGTGCGGAAGTTCTTCAATAATAGATGTTGATTAGGAATCGTGTTAAAATACTCAAAGGAAGTTTATTTTTTGAGGGGGAAAGAATGTGAAGAGAAGACTTACGTTATTAGTAACGTCTATAATGATGGTACTAATGATGGCTGGGTGTAGCGAAATTAATAAACCAATTACGAAGGAAAGCACAGGTTTTTGGAATGAATATATTGTGTACCCATTATCATATTTAATTAATTACACAGCTGATTTGTTTGGTGGGAACTATGGACTTGCGATTATCGTTGTAACGATTCTTGTCCGCCTTGCCATTTTTCCATTAATGCTAAAACAAATGCGAAGCTCTAAAGCAATGCAAGCCATTCAACCAGAAATGACAAAATTGAAGGAAAAGTACACTTCTAAAGATGTTCAAACACAACAAGAGCTTCAAAAGGCAACAATGGCACTCTGGCAGGCACACGGCGTAAATCCGCTAGCTGGCTGTCTTCCACTAATTGTGCAAATGCCAATCTTGATTGGTTTTTATCATGCTATTAGTAGAACACAAGAAATTAAAGCTCATCATTTCTTATGGTTCGATCTAGGATTAAAAGATCCTTATTATATTTTACCGCTTCTAGCAGGTGTTTTAACATTTATCCAATCAAAAATGATGGCAAAAGGTGTGGAGCAAAATCCACAAATGGCAATGATGACGTGGATGATGCCAATTATGATTGTTGTATTTGCTGTTAATTTCCCATCCGCTTTGTCGCTGTACTGGGTTGTTGGGAACATATTTATGATTGTTCAGACTTATTTTATTAAAGCCCCAAAGAAAAAGGATAATGTGATAGTGACTGGGAGCGAGAAAAAATGAAAGTACTAACTTTTCATGGGAAAACCGTAGATGAAGCAATTCAAACTGCTCTAAATCATTTTGGTGTATCAAAAGAACAAGTGAAAATTACAACTATTGATGAAGGAAAAAAAGGATTGTTCGGTTTTTTTTCTAAACAGGCAACTATACAAGTTGAACTAGTAGAAGTGGAAAAAAGTGTTCAGGCCTCTAGTACACAGAAAATAGAGAAAATATTACCAAAACAAGAGCAAAAAACAATTCATTCAATGGAAGAAACGGACGCTATTTTAGAAGCAAAAAGTTTTCTAAAAGATGTTGTAAAAGAAATGAATATTGATGCGGAAGTGACAACTATGAATGAAAATGAGCGACAAGTTAATTTCCTTTTAAGTGGAGAAAAAGCAGGGTTACTCATTGGCAAACATGGACAAACATTAAATGCCTTACAGTATTTAACACAACTTGTTGTAAATCGAGAGTCTAAACAATATATTCGGATTGGCATGGATGTTGAGAATTATCGTGAACGAAGAAGAGAAGCACTTACACAATTAGCAAAACGTCTAGCGATGAAAGCAACTCGGACAGGGATGGAAGTCAGAATTGAATCTCTACCAGCACATGAAAGAAAAATTGTTCACGAAATTCTTTCTAGAGAAAAGGGAATTGAAACGTATTCCGTTGGATCAGAGCCACATCGTCATATGATGATTACACCACAGAAGAAATCAAACGAAGGCAGTAAAAAAAGAGTGTATAGACGAGAAACATATACAAGGCAATAGTTTTATATAGAGTGACTAAATAGAGGCGATTTTTGCTTCTTTAGTCACTCTCTTTTTGTTTTGTTGTGATTCGGTTGTGGATAAGTTAAAATAAAGAATTAATACTATTAGTAAGAGGTGAAAAAATGGTCGATACCATTGTAGCAGTTTCCACCGCAATGGGGGAAGGAGCGATTGCAATTGTTCGTTTGAGCGGACCAAATGCGATTTCTATTACCGATAACGTGTTTCAATCTATAAATAAAAAGAAACTACAAAATGTACAAACGCATACCATTCATTATGGACATATACTAGATGCTGAAGATCGACTGGTAGAAGAAGTAATGGTCGTAGTCATGAAAGCACCAAAAACTTTTACAAGAGAAGATATTGTTGAGATTAATTGTCACGGTGGCATTGTTTCTACCAATCAATTATTGCAATTGCTATTAACAAATGGAGCAAGACTTGCGGAACCAGGAGAATTTACAAAAAGAGCATTTCTAAATGGTCGAATTGACTTATCACAAGCGGAAGCTGTGAGTGATTTAATTCGAGCAAAAACAAATCAAGCGATGAATGTTGCACTAGATCAAATGGGTGGAAGATTGTCAAAACTCATTCGGAAACTACGGCAAACATTGTTAGAAACAATTGCTCATATTGAAGTAAATATTGATTACCCAGAGTATGATGATGTGGAAGAAATGACACATACACTTTTAATCGGAAAAACAACAGAAGTAAGAGTAGAAATCGAAAAATTACTTCTTACAGCACAACAAGGAAAAATTTTACGAGAAGGGTTAAATACAGCCATTATTGGTCGTCCAAATGTTGGGAAATCATCACTGATGAATAGCTTGACGCATGAAAACAAAGCAATTGTCACTGATATTCCCGGAACAACTCGTGATGTTATTGAAGAGTATGTCAATGTTCGGGGTGTGCCACTGAGGCTATTAGACACCGCAGGAATTCGTGAAACAGAGGATATTGTTGAAAAAATAGGTGTGGAACGTTCTAAAGCAGCATTAAATCGTGCTGATTTAGTGCTGCTTGTTTTAGATAACCATGAATCGCTTACAATAGAAGATGAAGAACTTCTGCGACTTACTGAGCAGATGAATTGTATTATTATTGTGAATAAAACAGATTTACCAAAACAAATTGATATGGATAGAGTGAAAGAACTGACAAGAGAAAAGGAAATCATTGAAACGTCACTGCATCACGAGCAAGGAATAGACCAATTGGAAGAAGCAATTCGTCATATTTTTTTCAAAGGTCAAATAGAAGCAAGTGATGTCACCTATGTATCAAATGTTCGCCATATTGCACTACTACAGCAAGCAAAAAAAGCAATTGAAGAGGCAATCAAAGCAATTGAGTTAGGAATGCCAATTGATCTTGTTCAAGTAGATATAACAAGAGCATGGGAGCTGTTAGGCGAAATTATTGGTGAATCTGTGCATGAAAGTTTGATTGACCAGTTGTTTTCACAGTTCTGTTTAGGTAAATAAGGAGGAAAAAAAATGAAATATGATGGTGGCTCGTATGATGTGATTGTTGTTGGAGCGGGTCATGCAGGTTGTGAAGCGGCACTTGCTTCAGCTCGTCTTGGAGCAAAAACCTTACTGCTCACACTTAATTTAGATATGGTAGCATTTATGCCATGTAATCCATCCGTTGGTGGACCAGCTAAAGGAATTGTTGTTCGTGAGATTGATGCACTTGGTGGTGAAATGGGAAAAAATATCGACAAAACATATATCCAATTACGCATGTTAAATACTGGAAAAGGTCCTGCAGTAAGGGCTTTAAGAGCACAAGCAGATAAATTTCTCTATCAGTATGAAATGAAAAAAGTACTAGAGAATACCGAAAATTTAACGCTAATCCAAGGGAAAGTAGAAAAATTGTTAGTAGAGAATGGTGTTTGTATAGGCATTGTAACACATACTGGTGGAGAATATTTGGCTAAGACAGTTGTAATTACAACTGGGACATTTTTACGTGGAGAGATTATTATTGGCGATGTTAAGTATTCTAGTGGTCCAAACAACCAGCAACCATCTATCCATTTGTCTGAGCATTTAGAAGAACTTGGCTTTGAACTTGTGCGTTTTAAAACAGGCACACCACCACGGATCAATGGTCGGACCATTGACTACGATAAAACCGAAATACAACCAGGCGATAATACACCACAAGCATTCTCTTACGAAACAACGAAGTATATGACCGAAAACCAACTTCCTTGTTGGCTAACATATACTTCTTTACAGACCCATGAATTGATTGATAATAATTTACATCTTTCCCCAATGTATTCAGGAATGATTAAAGGAACAGGCCCAAGATATTGTCCATCTATTGAAGATAAAGTAGTTCGTTTTCATGATAAACCACGTCATCAAATTTTTTTAGAACCAGAGGGGCGGAATACAGAAGAAGTATATGTGCAGGGACTTTCTACAAGTTTGCCTGAACACGTTCAAAAACAAATTCTTGCAACGATTCCAGGACTAGAACAAGTACAAATGATGCGAGCAGGTTATGCAATTGAATATGATGCAATTGTGCCAACCCAACTATGGGCAACGCTCGAAACAAAACGAGTTAAAAACTTATATACAGCTGGACAAATTAACGGAACTTCTGGTTATGAAGAAGCGGCAGGACAAGGATTAATGGCTGGAATAAATGCAGGTCGAAGAGCATTAGGAAAAGAAGAAATTATACTGAAGCGTTCTGATGCATATATTGGCGTATTAATTGATGATCTTGTTACAAAAGGAACAAATGAGCCATATCGTTTACTTACTTCTCGTGCCGAATATCGTTTGCTACTTCGTCATGACAATGCGGATTTACGTTTGACGGAAACGGGCTTTAATGTTGATTTAATTTCTCAAGAACGCTATGAACGATTTTTAGTAAAAAAAGAAATGGTTGAATCGGAGAAAAAAAGATTAGAGTCCATTATTATTAAACCAACAGAAAATGTACAAAGTTTAATTCGTAGTGTTGGCGGAAGTGAATTAAAAGATGGTATTCGTGGATCTGATTTATTGCGTCGAACAGAAATGATTTATGAATATATCCAACAACTTGCTCCATCTGAACAAACAATTGAACAAGATGTTGCCGAACAAGTAGAAATTCAAATAAAGTATGAAGGATATATCGAAAAAGCAATTCAACAAGTAGAGAAACTTCACAAAATGGAAAACAAGAAACTTCCAGAGAATATAGATTATGTAGCGATTCATGGTTTAGCAATGGAAGCTAGACAAAAGCTTAGCCAAATTCGTCCACTATCTGTTGCCCAAGCTTCTCGTATTTCTGGAGTTACACCAGCTGATGTTTCCATTTTACTTGTCTACTTAGAGCAAGGAAAACTTGCTCGAACAACAGTGGAAAAAGGAGCAGAAGAATGATCGAAGAAAAGTTTGAAAAAATGTTAGGAGAGAGAGGAATTTCACTCTCTCCTAAAAAACTAGAGCAATTTGCGATGTACTTTACATTATTAGTAGAGTGGAATGAGAAAATGAATTTAACAACAATTACGGAGAAAGAAGAAGTATATATAAAACACTTTTTTGATTCTATTTCTCCGGCTTTTTATTATGATTTCTCTAAACCTATATCTCTTTGTGATGTCGGAGCTGGGGCAGGATTTCCTAGTATTCCCTTAAAAATTTGCTATCCACATCTTAAACTAACAGTAGTAGATTCATTGCAAAAACGAATCGGTTTTTTAAGTTATCTTGCTACACAGCTACAACTAGAAGGTGTTGCTTTCTATCATAATAGGGCGGAGATTTTTGGACAAGATGCAGGACATAGAGAGTCATACGATATAGTAGTTGCCAGAGCAGTTGCAAGACTTTCGGTATTAAGTGAATTGTGCTTGCCGCTTGTAAAAAGCAAAGGAACATTTATAGCAATGAAAGCAGTTACAGCCTCTGAGGAATTAGAAGCTGCTCAAATGGCTATAAAAGTAGTTGGTGGAGAACTTTCACGAATAGAAAAATTTATATTGCCGATAGAAGAAAGCGAGCGTACAATTATAGTAATAGATAAAAAGAGAAAGACACCAAAGAAGTATCCTCGTAGACCAGGGACACCGAATAAACTTCCAATAGAATAAAATGTTTCACATGAAACAAAAAAGGGTGGTGTTATAAAATGAAGCAAACTTTTTCACGATTTTTTGGTTTAAATGAAAAAGAGTTAGGAGCTAGTAATACGACAAATGAGGAAGTAAAAAAAATCAATATCAAAAATATTGTTCCAAACCGATTTCAACCACGAACCATTTTTGATGAAGAAAAAATTGCAGAACTTGCTATGACAATTCATACACACGGAATGATCCAACCGATTGTTGTTCGAGAAGTTGGAGAAGATGCGTATGAAATTATTGCTGGAGAACGCCGTTTTAGAGCAGCAAAAAGTCTTGGATGGACGGAAGTTTCCGTGCTAATTAAAGATTTAAGTGATACAGAAACGGCTTCCATTGCTTTAATTGAAAACCTACAACGAGAAGAACTAACACCAATAGAAGAAGCGATGGCATATGGGAAATTATTGGAGCTTCACAATTTAACACAAGAAGCATTAGCACAAAGGCTAGGAAGAGCACAATCAACAGTAGCAAACAAATTAAGATTGTTAAAACTGCCTGAAGCAGTGCAAGAAGCTATACTGAGAAGAGATATTACAGAACGTCATGCTAGGGCTTTAATTGTTTTAAAAAATGAAGAGAAACAGCTGAAGTTATTACAAGAAATTGTGGAGAAGCAATTAAATGTAAAACAAACAGAAGAACGTATCGAAAAAATGCTCGCTACAAAAGAAACTATGGAGAAGCCGAAATCACGTAGAAAAGTTTTTGGTCAGGGAACAAGAATTGCGATGAACACAATTCATCGAGCCATAACAATGATTGAAGAAACAGGAATGACTATTGAATCTGTTGAAGAAGATTTAGAGGAATTCTATCAATTTACGATACGAGTTCCGAAGAAGTGAGGGTGGGGTGATTTTACTCTGCCCTCACTTTTTATTAAGTTGGTATATCTAAAATCCTGTAAAAAACAGTTTTTTACTCTGCTACAATAAAAAAAACCCCCTACTCACTTTTTTCATGATACAATACACCTATCGTATTCTTGTAAGGTAGGTGTAAATGTGGGAAAAATTATTGCAATTGCTAATCAAAAAGGCGGAGTTGGAAAGACAACAACAACGGTTAATTTGAGTGCATGTTTGGCACATCTTGGGAAAAAAGTTCTAATGGTTGATATAGACCCACAAGGAAATGCTTCTAGTGGTGTCGGAGTTCAAAAGCAAGGATTAGAAAATTGTATTTATGATGTGATTGTTGATGATATGCCAGCAGTTGATGTTGTTCAAGAAACAGAAATTGCTGGATTGTTTGTTATTCCAGCAACTATTCAATTAGCTGGAGCGGAAATAGAATTAGTGTCCATTATTTCCAGAGAAATACGTTTGAAGAAAGCATTAGAACCACTTGTAAATAGCTACGACTATATTATAATTGATTGTCCACCATCGCTAGGATTATTGACAATCAACGCACTTACAGCGGCACATACAATTTTAATTCCTGTTCAGTGCGAATATTATGCATTAGAAGGACTTAGTCAGTTACTTAATACAATTCGTCTTGTTCAAAAGCATTTAAACACTAACCTTAAATTAGAGGGTGTTGTTCTAACAATGCTAGACGCAAGAACAAACTTAGGGCTTCAAGTTATTCAAGAAGTAAAAAAACATTTTAAAGATAAAGTGTATGACACCATTATTCCACGCTATGTGAGACTAAGTGAAGCACCAAGTCATGGACAACCAATTATTTTGTATGATGAAAAATCAAAAGGATCAGTAGTATATCTAGAATTTGCAAAGGAGGTGGTGGAACGTGGCTAAAGGACTTGGCAAGGGTATTGGTGCGTTATTTGTTGGGCTTGAATCAATGGAAGAAGCAGCAACAGATGAAGCTGTTCAAGAAATGGAAATTAAGAGATTAAGACCCAATCCATATCAACCTAGAAAAATTTTTCATAAAGAAGCAATTGAAGAATTAAAACAATCTATTCTAGAGCATGGAATTATTCAACCACTAATTGTTAGGAAAAGTATTAAGGGATACGAAATTGTTGTGGGTGAAAGACGTTTTAGAGCCGCAACAGAAGCAGAGCTAAAAACAGTTCCAGTGGTTATCCGAAATTTTAATGAGCAACAGATGATGGAAATTGCTCTTTTAGAAAATTTGCAAAGAGAAGATTTAACACCAATTGAAGAAGCGGCAGCTTATGAAGCATTAATTAGTCATTTAAATATTACCCAAGAAGAATTAGCAAAGAGAGTTGGGAAAAGCCGTCCACACGTAGCAAATCATCTTCGGTTATTATCATTACCATTACACATTCAAGATTTTGTTTCAGAGGGAACACTTTCGATGGGGCATGGTCGAGCGTTGCTTGGACTAAAGAAAAAGGAAAAAATAGATATTGTTGCTCAAAAAATAATTGATGAACAATTAAATGTTCGCCAAGTGGAGCAGCTTATTCAATTATTAAATGAAAATGTTCCACATGAAACAAAACAAAAAAAGAAAAAAGAGCAAAGTGTCTTTTTTAAGCAAAGTGAATCTTTTTTGCGTGAGCGATTTGGTACGTCAGTGAGTATTAAATCAGGAGGTAAGAAGGGGAAAATCGAAATAGAGTTTCTTTCTAATGAAGATTTAGAACGCATTTTAGAAATGCTGGAAATTCGTGTAGAGGAATAAAATAAAGGTGGAATGTGAATGGCACTATTAGGTGCAATTGTCAATGCTTTGGCAATTATTGTAGGATCTTTGCTTGGGAAGTTCCTAAACCGTATTCCAGAAAGCATGAAAACAACAGTCATGAATGGGCTTGGTTTGTCTGTGTTTGTTCTTGGTATACAAATGGGATTTAAAAGTGATAATTTTCTTATTGTTATTTCAAGTATTGCGATTGGTGGAATACTTGGTGAATGGTGGGACTTAGATGATAAACTCATTAAACTAGGTAACTGGGTAGAAAGTAAAGTTCCTAGCCAAGGAGATGGGGAGATTGCCAAAGGATTTGTGAATGCTACTTTAATTTTTGTTGTGGGAGCAATGGCAATTGTTGGTTCATTAGATAGCGGATTACGTTTGGATCATGATGTGTTATATATGAAATCATTATTAGATGGATTTACAAGTATTATATTAACAGCTACGTTTGGTATTGGTGTATTGCTTTCTTTTATTCCAGTTTTTCTTTATGAAGGACTTATAACTCTCATGGCAACACAAATTGAACAATTTGTTCCAAAAAGTTTGATGGACGAATTTATTGTACAATCAACAGCAACAGGAGGCATATTAATTATTGCGATTGGTTTAAATGTAATGGGGCTTGCAAAAATTAAAACAGCAAACTTATTACCAAGTATTTTGGTTGTAGGTTTAATTGTAACCGTACTGTCATATCTATAAAGAAGTAGGTAGTGAATTAAAAATATTTTTCTAAAAGAATCATGAATAAAAACGTGGATTATATAAATTTCTATTTCTGAGGTTGGGGCAAAAGGGGTAAAAAACACCCCGATTGTCCAACCTCTTTTTTCTACAGAAATTTATATTGCTCTTTTGTGCCTTGTAAAGATCTTCTCTTTAACAAGAAATCTGCTTCTTTAATCCCATTAGTAATTGTTTGTGCCATTTTCATCACAAGATGAAGACGAGTATTTTGCAAAACCATAAATTCCATAAATCCACCAACATTTACGACACCTGTGATATGAGCATCACCAACTTCAGGTAAATCTTTATTTACACCTGCTCCCGGTTTAAGAGGACCATCATTTAAAGTAACTGTTCCAATACTTGCCAATCGCCCAAGACATGCATCGATACTTAAAATAAAAGGATTTTTATGATTGCTGTGTACAAGATCTAATTTTTCTTGTAAGTTAACAGCGTGAATTGGATCTTCTAATGTTCCATACAAATGAAAATTAGAAATGCGTTTCTCTGAAAGTAAAGTTCCGACAAGAGGGCCAAGCGAATCACCCGTAGAACGATCTGTGCCGATGCAAACAATAGCGAGCGGACTTGATTCGGGAATCATGGAGAGTAGTTTTCTACCAATCATGTAGGTTGCACCAGATTCATCATGTGAAATACGCAGCGCCTCTTTCTTAGCATCAAAAAAATTAGGTAATTTCATGGAGCTCCCTCTTTTCATTAAAGTAATAATCAGTATAAGAAAGTTTTAGAGAATATATACATAGAAACTGATTGGAAATATCCTGATAGCATAAACCGTATAAAATATAGGTTTTATTAGTTAGCTTAAGGATGTATAAACAGTTCTTATGATTATCTCTGTGAAATAAATAAATCCATTCATTTAGCTCTTTAAGAAACTTTTCTACAAATATATGCAAACAATTGATACAATAGAATATATTTGTGAATTGGAGGGTGAAATAATGGTAGATAGCAAAAAAGAAGTAGTAGATGGGACAAACAAAATAGTTTCTATGATCACAGATGAAACTATTTGGGTGAATATCGGGTTTGGCATATTAAAAATTGTAGTCATCTTAATTGGAGCAATGATAGCTCTTAAGGTAATTAAATTAGCGATTATTAATTTTTTTAAAGTTCGAGAAAAATCACCACTTAGAACGAATGCACGACGGGATGACACACTAAGTCACTTGCTTGTTAATGTGTCGATGTATGTTGTTTACTTTGTAGCACTGATTATGATTTTGGATACATTGACGGTAAAAGTTGGAGCAATTCTAGCTGGAGCAGGGATTATGGGTTTAGCAGTTGGGTTTGGTGCACAAAGTTTAGTGAAAGATATTATTACAGGTTTTTTTATCATCTTTGAAGACCAATTTTCAGTTGGTGACTATGTACGAATTGATGCTTTAGAAGGTTCAGTGTTAGCAATTGGACTTAGAACAACGAAATTAAAAAGTTTTACAGGGGAAATGCACGTTATTCCAAATGGGATGATTAATCAAGTGACGAACTTCTCTATCCACAATAGCGTGGCAATTATTGATATGAGTATTGCTAATGACAATGATGTAGATAAGGTGGGAATTCTTATTGCTGATAAAATCTTAACCTTTGAACATGAAGACATGGTTACAAAACCACAATTTTTAGGTGTGCAAAATATAACAGCCGCAGAAACAATTTTGCGTGTGATATGCGAAACAAAGCCAATGCAACATGGTATTGTTGCAAGAATCATTCGGAAAGAATTGAAAATGTATTTAGATGAATTTGGCATTTCAACTCCTGTGCAAAAATTAGTTTTACATAATCAGGAAGAAAAGAAACAAGTTCGTGAGGAGGGGAGTATATGATTGAAAAAGAATTTGCTTTACACGATGTCGTTGAAATGAAAAAGGCTCACCCGTGTGGAGTGAACCAGTGGGAAGTTATTCGTCTAGGAATGGATATTCGAATTAAATGCAAAGGTTGCGGACATAGTGTGTTGATGCCTAGGCGAGAGTTTGTCAGGAAAATGAAAAAAGTTTTAGTGAAATATGTTGGTGATTTGGAGGAAAACAATGAACTATAGATCATCATGCTCTCTCAATTGTTGGGATGTATGCGGTTTTTCGGTAACTGTTGAAAATGGGGTGGTAGTTCGAGTAGATGGTGACGCTTCACATCCAATTACAAAAGGAAAAATATGTGGGCGAGGGCGGATGCTTGAAGCAAGAACAAATCATCCAGAACGTTTAACAAAACCACTAAAAAAAGTAAATGGTACATTTCAAGAAATCTCTTGGGATACTGCATTAAATGAAATTGCAGAACATATGCAAATAATTAAAGATACAGTAGGAACAACAGCTATTCTTCATAGTCACGATTATGCTAATGGTGGCTTATTAAAAAACTTGGACAAACGATTTTTTAATTGTTATGGTGGAGTTACAGAGATTATTGGTAGTGTTTGTTGGGGATCTGGAATTGAGTCACAAACGTGGGATTTTGGTAGTGCATATAGTCACGCACCAGAAGATATTCAGCACAGCAATCATATTATTATATGGGGAAGGAATGTAGCGAGAACAAATATGCACTTGTTTGAACGACTACAAGAAGCCAAAAAAAGAGGAGCAACAATTACCGTCATTGATCCGATTTTTAATGAAACCGCAAAAATTGCGACAAACTACATTCCAATACATCCGGGAATGGATGGATTATTTGCAATTGGTGTGATGAAAGAACTGTTGCGTTTACAATGTTATAATAAAAAATTTATTGAAAATCATACAGTTGGATTTAAGGACTTAGAACAATTACTTCACTCAATAAGTATGGAAGACATTCAACGACCGACAAATGTTTCACATGAAACATTTACAGAAATTGCAAAAATATATGCAGACAAGCCAGTAGTTACTTATTTAGGACTCGGAATGCAAAGATATGCTAATGGTGGAAATACAGTTCGCTTAATTGATGCACTTGTTGCTATGAGTGGAAATGTAGGTATTGCTGGTGGCGGGGCAAATTATGCAAGTTTGCAAGTTGGACAGAGCTTTAATATGAAGGAACTTACTTTACCAAAAAGAAAAAAATCTTCACGTGCGTTTACAATGATGAAGCAAGCAGAAGGAATTTTGAATGCAAAAGATCCAGAAATCGAAATGATTATTGTGACATGTGGAAACCCACTTACTCAAGTTCCACAGACAAAAAAAGTGGAAGAAGCTTTTAACTCAGTTAAAACGATTGTTGTACTTGAGCAATTTATGACGGATACAGCACAATTAGCGGATTATGTTTTACCAGTGGCAACTGTATTTGAGGAAGAAGATATTTATTATTCTTCTATGTATCATGCATATATGAATTATGCAGATGCCATAGTTCAACCAATCGGAGAAGCAAAATCTGATTTATGGATTTGGACAGAGCTTTCCAATCGGTTAGGGTTTGGGAAGGATTTTAATTTTACCAGAGATCAATTTTTTGAAATGGGAATAGGGCATTTGAATATATCCTTAGAGAAGTTAAAAGAGGAAAATCATCTGTTGCTTCCTATTGAATCTATTCCATGGAAGGATTTTAAATTCAAAACGCATAGTGGAAAGTATGAATTTACAGCTTCTCGTGCTAAAATATTTAAGATGGATGGAAAGTTACAAGCAACAATTCCCCAGGAAATAACAAACAAGGAATTGCTTGAGAAGTATCCGTATACACTTCTAACTATTCATCCAATGCGTTCCAACCATTCACAATACTATCATATAATAGAAGGAATACAACACATTAAAGTAGAAGTGTCCATTGATATAGCGGAACAACATGGGTTACAAAATGGCGATTGTATTCGAGTATTTAATGATCGTGGGCAAGTAAGTGGTATAATTAAAGTTATGAAACATTCTTGCCAAAAAATAATAAATATTGATGAAGGACAATGGAGAAGGTTTGGTGGATCGGTTAATTTACTCACATCCGATAAGGAGTCTGATAACAGACTTGGTAGTACAATTTATGATTGTTTAGTTAACTTAGAGAAAGTATGAGGAAAAAACCATGGGATTAACAGCAGGCGTTGTCGGTCTTCCAAACGTTGGAAAATCAACCTTATTTAATGCAATTACAAAAGCAGGAGCAGAAGCGGCAAATTATCCGTTCTGTACAATTGAACCAAATGTCGGAATCGTTGAAGTTCCTGACGAGCGACTACAAAAATTAACAGAGCTTGTAAAGCCAAAGAAAACTGTACCAACCGTTTTTGAATTCACCGATATTGCAGGTATTGTGAAAGGTGCAAGCAAAGGAGAAGGACTAGGGAATAAATTTTTATCACACATTCGTCAAGTAGATGCAATTTGTCAAGTTGTTCGTTGCTTTGAAGATGAAAATGTAACGCATGTATCAGGAAAAGTAGATCCAATATCTGATATCGAAGTTATTAACATTGAGTTGATTTTAGCAGATCTTGAATCGGTGGACAAACGAATTCATCGTGTCGAAAAATTAGCGAAGCAAAAAGATAAAGAAGCAGCGATAGAGCATCCGATTCTTGTTCGTTTGAAAGAAGTATTTGAAGAGGGGAAATCAGCTCGGACATTAGACTTCACTTCAGAAGAAATGCATGTTATTAAATCAATGAATTTACTTACGATTAAACCAATGTTGTATGTTGCAAATATTGGGGAAGATGATTTAGCAGATGCTGAAAATAATTCATATGTAAATCAAGTACGTGATTTTGCAAAACAAGATGAGGCTGAATTTGTTCTTATTTGTGCAAGAGTGGAAGAAGAAATTGCCGAACTTGAAGATGAAGAGCGAGTAGAATTTTTGAATGAACTTGGTGTGGAAGAATCAGGACTCGATCAATTAATTCGTGCAGCTTATGATTTACTTGGATTGGCAACGTATTTTACAGCAGGGGAAAAAGAAGTACGGGCATGGACTTTCCGTAAAGGAATGAAAGCTCCGCAATGTGCGGGTGTTATTCATTCCGATTTTGAGCGTGGATTTATTCGAGCGGAAACAGTTGCTTATGAAGATTTACTTTCGTATGGTGGAATGGTAGCGGCGAAAGAAGCTGGGAAAGTGCGGCTTGAGGGAAAAGAGTATGTTGTGAATGATGGGGATGTTATGTTGTTTAGGTTTAACGTGTAGGAGTTAGAAGACCAAATCAGGAAAATGCCTGATTTGGTTTTTTTGTATAGGGTGAGCATTTATATCAGATGCATGACGGTTTTCGCAACGTTATAAGAAGTAGATACTTAGAAATTATGCACGGTGAAATTTTACAATGGTATATTGATATATGTTATGAAAGCGGTGTTGAAAATAATAGTCTTTGGATGGATGATTTATTTTTAGATATTATTGTTTTACCAAGGGGAGGTGCATTTCAATTAGATATAGATGAACTTGAAGGAGCATTATCTAAAGGTATTATTGATAAGGATTTATACAATATGACCTTGGAAGAAACAAATAAAATATTAGAATTAATTAAGAAAGGGGAATTTAGTATACTTGAAATGGCAAAAAAACATAGAGATTATTTATTGAAAGAACTAAACATATGTAATGTATTTAACTGAAAAATTCAATACGTTTTTTATAAAATACTCTACATAATCATTGTATATCAAACAAAGTCATGCTATAATCAAAAAATGCGAGTAATTTAATAGTTGCTCCTTGCTCGTTTAGAGCCGCATAGACCAAAAGGAGGTGAACGTGATGAACAAGTACGAAATTATGTACATCATCCGTCCGAATATCGAAGATGAAGCAAAAAAAGCTCTAGTAGAGCGTTTTAGCGGAATTTTAACGACTAACGGTGCGGAATTGAGTACTGTAAAAGAATGGGGCAAACGCCGTCTTGCTTACGAAATCAATGATTTTCGTGATGGTTACTACATGCTTTTAAATATAACAGCTGAAGCAGCAGCGGTACAAGAGTTTGACCGTCTAGCAAAAATTAGCGAAGATATCATTCGTCATATGGTAGTAAGAGAAGAAAAATAATAACTTCAACAGACGAGGAGTGAGTTCCAAATGTTGAATCGTGTTGTTTTAGTAGGGCGACTTACAAAAGATCCTGATTTGCGTTATACGCCAGCGGGAGTCGCAGTCGCTACATTTACTTTAGCAGTCAATCGGACTTTTACGAACCAACAAGGGGATCGGGAAGCTGATTTTATTAATTGTGTCATTTGGAGAAAGCCAGCTGAAAATGTAGCGAACTTCTTAAAAAAAGGAAGTTTAGCAGGCGTTGATGGTAAGTTACAAACAAGACACTACGAAGGACAAGATGGGAAACGTGTGTATGTAACAGAAGTTGTTGCGGATAGTGTGCAGTTTTTAGAGCCACGAGGAAGTCAAAATGCTCAAAGTGGAGGTAGTAGTATGGGGAACTTCCCAGACACCCCACCACCAGAGCAATATGAAAAACGCAATCAAAACCAAAGTTACAGTCGCATGGATGATCCGTTTGCTAATGATGGAAAACCAATTGATATTTCTGATGATGATTTACCATTTTAGAAGGGAGGATTTATGATGGCTGGTGGTATGCGTAAAGGCGGTCGTATGAAACGCCGTAAAGTGTGTTATTTCACAACAAATGGAATTACACGTATTGACTATAAAGATATTGAAACACTAAAAAAATTCATTTCTGAACGTGGAAAAATTTTACCTCGTCGTGTGACAGGTACAAGTGCAAAATACCAACGTAAATTAACGCTTGCAATTAAACGTGCTCGTGTAATGGCTTTGTTGCCTTACGTTTCAGGTGAATAAAAGATATGCCAATCGCTGAAATGGTGATTGGCTTTTTTGTATCAAAATTCGTCTTTTGATTTTATAGTGGGATAGATTTAGAACAGATAAATGAGGATGGAACAAACCGCTATGAGCTAGCACTCATCATCAAGAATGAAAATCGAAGTTTTCGTATAAAAAGGGATTCTCCAATTTCTCATCATCGTATTTAGGATTGATTGCTAAAATCTTGTAAAATCAACATTTTAGTGAACCATTGATTTCATTAAAAACCTTTCAAATAGAATTCTGCCCCAGACTCTTTTTCATTTTCATGTATTCGTGTTAAAATAAACATAAAATTATCTGGAAGAAGTGAAGCGGTTAATGGGTATATTGAATAAAGGTGTGTTAAATAAATGGAGTAGTTGCATCATAGGATAAATTGTTTAAAAACATGAGAATGAGTAGGTGGATAGTTTTGGGACTATTAGTAAAGGCATCTGCGAAAATTAATTTGTCGCTTGATGTAT
This sequence comes from Caryophanales bacterium, assembly GCA_031546705.1. Taxonomy (GTDB): domain Bacteria; phylum Bacillota; class Bacilli; order Bacillales; family JAVBJX01; genus JAVBJX01. The sequence continues at coordinate 15,554 of JAVBJX010000049.1, read as the reverse complement.
TACATAAGCGGAGTGATGGATATCATGAAGTAGAGATGGTCATGACAACGATTGATTTAGCGGATAGAATTGAACTCACAGAGCTTCAAACAAATGAAATTAAAATTATTTCGCACGATTATTTTATTCCGAATGATTATCGGAATTTAGCGTATCAAGCAGCTCAGCTGCTAAAAGAACGTCTTCAAATCAAACAAGGTGTTGTTATTGAAATTACGAAAATGATACCAGTAGCAGCTGGTTTAGCTGGCGGAAGTAGTGATGCTGCGGCAACATTACGAGGGCTTAATAAGTTATGGAATTTAGGCTTAAGTTTAGATGAATTGGCGGTACTTGGCTCAGAGATTGGTTCGGATGTGTCTTTTTGTGTGCATGGTGGAACTGCTCTTGCTACAGGGCGTGGGGAGAAGCTCACTCATATTGCTGCACCGCCTGCTTGCTGGGTGATTTTAGCAAAACCAACTATAGGGATATCAACCGCAGATGTCTATCGTAGACTAAATGTGCAAGAAGTGATACATCCAGATGTTGCTCAAATGGTTAAAGCAATTGAGCAACAAAACTACGGAAAAATTTGTGGATTGATGGGGAATGTATTAGAGACGGTAACGCTACCTATGCATTCGGAAGTGATGATGATTAAAGAGCAAATGAAACGATTTGGTGCGGACGCTGTTTTGATGAGTGGAAGTGGTCCGACTGTATATGGTCTTGTTCAAACAGAAACACGTCTACATCGAGTGTATAATGGCTTGAAAGGTTTTTGTGAACAAGTTTTTGCGGTAAGATTGTTACGAGAACGAAATACACTTGATTAAATCCGTATATTAGTGATATATTTATAGTTAAATATTCGCATTTCAAGGAGATTATCAAATGAAATTACGTCGTAGTAGCAGATTGGTCGATATGACGCAATATTTGCTTCGGCATCCACACAAGTTAGTATCACTCTCTTATTTTTCAGAGCGATACAATTCAGCCAAATCATCTATTAGTGAAGATTTAAGTATTATTAAACAGGCTTTTGAAGAACGTGGGAATGGAACACTACAGACGGTTACAGGGGCTTCAGGTGGCATAAAGTACATACCAGATGTTTCAAAAGAAATGGTAGATAATACTATTCAAGAGCTTTGCAAGGCGTTAGAAAATCCAGAGCGTATACTTCCTGGTGGATATTTATATATAACGGATATATTTGGAAACCCGGAGATTATAAATAGAATTGGTCTTTTATATGCATCTGCTTTTTCAAAAAAAAGCATAGATGTGGTAATGACTGTCGCCACACAAGGAGTTGCACTTGCTTATGCAGTGGCGAGGTATTTAAATATCCCAGTTGTTATTGCTCGCCGAGGAAATGAAGTGACAGAAGGTTCGATGGTCAGTATTAATTACGTATCAGGCTCATCCAATCAAATGCAAACAATGGTACTATCAAAGCGGAGTATTTCTAGTGGAGCGAATGTATTAATTATTGATGATTTCATGCGTTCAGGCGGTACGGTTAACGGAATGGTTAGCTTGCTAGAGGAATTTAATGCAAATGTTGTTGGTATTGGTGTTGTCGTTGAGTTACATGATGTAGATTCTTTGGAAAGTGACTATATTTCACTTGTTAAGTTAGAATCTGTTAATATGAAAGAAAAGTCAATTGTGATTACAAGTGGAAATTATTTTCAAAATAAAAATGGAGGGGATTTTGATGCAGGTAGTTAGAACAATAAAAGTAATTCAAACAGAGGATGCACCACAAGCAATTGGACCATATTCACAAGGAATCGTTGCGAACAGTGTGTTTTATAGTTCGGGACAAATCCCATTAACAGCATCTGGAGAACTTGTATCAGGTGGTGTACGTGAACAAACACATCAAGTATTTGCTAATTTGAAAGCAGTTCTTAAAGAAGCAGGAGCAGCCTTCAATACTGTTATAAAAGCAACGGTTTTTATTAAAAATATGGATCAATTCGCTGAAATTAATGAAGTATATGGAGAGTATTTTAAAGAACACAAACCAGCTCGCTCAACGGTAGAAGTAGCACGTTTGCCGAAGGATGTTTTAATTGAGATTGAGGTTATTGCACTTGTAAAATAAAAAAATTCAGGAGGGTGACCGAGGTTCGGTTGCCCTCTTGGATTATTCAGAAACTTTTTAATTGAAATTGGGGAGTAGGTATATGAAAGATAAGGATATTTTAATTGTTGATGATGGTAAAGATTTAGCAGAAATAACTTGTGATATTTTATTAGATAACGGCTTTAGTGTAGCGTATTGTACAGCAGGAAAAGATGCGTTAGAGATAATTGAAAAAACCTCCTTTAAACTAATTATTTTAGACATTAATTTGCCAGATAGTTTAGGTTTTGATGTTTGTCAAAGGATAAGGTTGACATTTAATATTCCGATTATTTTTATTAGTGCTAGAACAAGTGATACAGATAAAGTTACTGAATTAGATATTAGGGGAGATGATTATATTCCAAAATCATATTCGCTCGTGGAACTGTTAGTGCGTGTAAAAGCCCGTATAAGACGCTCATATACAATGGATAAAATAGAAGTAAATCAATTTATAGTTGATGATATATGTGTTGATTTTTCTAAAAGAAAAGTTAAAGTAGGAAATCAATTATATAGACGGTAATATTGTTTTTAGTTAGGCAAAAATATAAACCTTGGAACTATTCATGTTCGATACAAATAGTTCTAAATCAATCAAACACAAAAAGAAGAAATAGAAAAAGCAATGAAAATGACAAAAAATAAAAATACATATAGAAGATTAGAAGCATTATATTTAAGAATCAATGGGAAAAAGAGTGAAGACATCTCAGAAATAACAGGATTTAATCAGAGTTACATTAGTCAGCTCGTTTCTAAATAGATGCAAAAAGGGATTACATCTATTTTAGAAGATAGAAGAACAGAAAATAGAAATCATCGCAAATTAACAAGAGAAGAGGAACAAGAATTATTAAAACCCTTTATGGAACGTGCAAAACAAGGTCAAATGCTAGTAGTAGAGGAAATAGGATTGGCTTATGAAGAAAAAACAGGCGAAAAAAGTGCCTATGCAACCATCTATTACATTCTCCACAGAAATGGATGGAGAAAAATCATGCCTAGGAGTAAACACCCTAAAAAAGCAAGTGTAGAAAAATAGAAAACTATAAAAAAACGATGGAGAATCTAGTAGAGTTATCTACTCACATACAAAACAACATTCGTGTGATGTTTCAGGATGAAGCAGGATTTGGACGTATTAACAGCCCAAAAGCTTGTTGGTGTTTGGATGACATACGCCCATGTGTCCCATGTCATCGAATCTATGAGTATGTCTATACATACGGAGCTGTTTCTCCAAAAGATGGCGAGTTATTCTCGCTTATTTTGCCACAGGCAAATACAGCATGTATGAATCTTTTTTTAGATCAGTTATCAAAAGCATTCCCGAATGATTATATTTTTCTGATCGCAGATAATGCAGTTTGGCATCGCCCTAAAAGTCTGGTGATTCCTGCTAATATGGAAATATATTCCTTGTCACCCTACACACCAGAGCTGAACCCTATTGAGCAAATTTGGGATGAAGTAAGAGAAAAGGTTTTTAAAAATAAGTTATTTCCCAGTTTAAATAAGGTTGTTGACAGACTTTCAGACACTTTAAAATCTTTATGGATGAATAAATCTTTAGTTGCTTCTATCACTCAACGTCAGTGGTTTTTTATTTATATTTTTATTTGAATTTAGTATTACAATTGGTTTACAGATGATTAAAGATGTGTAAATAAGAAGAGAAAGATGGATTATACAAAGGATTCAGAAGATTATATTTCATCAACCAATACACATGATTTTGTTAATGTAGAAAAGATGTTAGATGATAAAGAAATTTATTGGTTCTCAGATAGAACTTGTACAAGCAGGGAAGAAATTAAGCGTTATTTTGAAAATGCTTGGAATCTGATTCGAGATGAGGTCTATGGTGCTGTAGATATTAAATGGATAACGGTAAATAATAATTCTGCCACATGCCTTTATACATACACATGGGAAGGTTTCTATAACAATGTTTTTACTTCTAGAAGTAGAAGGGCAACAAATATTTTTGTAAGAAATAATGAAAGTGTTTGGAAATTGAAACATGAACATTTAAGTGCTTTGAAATAGAAAAATGAGGGCAGGAAGTAATATTTTTATAAAATTTCATATTCCTATTGACTTTGCCCTTAGGTAAAACTGTATATTTGGTTTAGAACATGTTCGCAACAAATTTTTCGGAGGTTGAAATGTTATCAATAGGAGAGTTATCAAAACTATGTAGAATATCTACCAAAACCCTTCGGCATTATGACCGTATTGGACTAATAAAACCAGTCTATGTGAATGCGGAGAACGGTTATCGGTATTATGACTTAAGGCAGGTTAGAGACATTACGTTCATTAACAAAATGAAACTCTATGACTTTACTCTTTCTGAAATCTCCTATCTGATGTCAGCACCTCTTGCTTCCGAAATTCAACGTGCACTCATACAGAAAAGAAAGGAGTTACAAAAAAATCTTATAGGAATGCAGTATTCCTTAAAACAGTTGGAAAAAGAGATTGAACATTTTGAAGGGAGTTATGAAATGATGAGTAATGTGTATCCAGTAACAGTTGTAGAAAGAAAGCCATGTCACATTGTAAGCGTTCGCCGCTACATGGGAATTAAAGATTTTGACAAAGCCTTTACAGATTTATTTGCGGTAATTGATAAAAATAAATATAGTATTTCGGGTGCACCACTCGCAATTTATCATTCAGAAGATTATGATCCTGATCATACGGAAATTGAAACATGTTTTCCTATTCAAGAAACATCGGGAGAAAATGTACGAGAGTTTGAAGGTAGTATATGTTGCACAACAACTTTTATAGGACCTTATATCGACTTTTCTTCAGCTTATATTGCTATAGAAACGTGGATAAAAGAAAATCAGTATCAGATTACCGCTCCTCCGTTTGAGGTTTATGTAAAAGGGATTGATTCAGGACTTCCTCCCGATGAGTATGTTACAGAAATTTATTTTCCTGTTAAAAAATAAAGTCAGAATCAGCCGATACATCTAAATAGTTGATGTGGAGGCTGGTTTTTATTTTATTTTTTTAGATTTAATTGTAAGTATGATTGGTGCAGTGCTAGGAGTGGTATTAAGTATGTTTGTTTCACTTATTGGTGGTGTAATTAGCGCGGTTTTAAGTATTTTATTTTCAACAAAACTTTTGGAAATGATGTTAAGTTCTGCTGGAGTTGCAAAGCTTTATACGGAGTATACATTTGCTAGTATCATCTTACCTGTTGTAGTAATTACTAGTGTGACGATGTTATTTTCCTTCATTGCTTCCAGACGTGTGAAAAAAATTTCTGTACGAAGTTTAATTACAGAATAAATAGAAGTGATTTTGTCCCTGTTTGTTCACAAATTACCCTTTTTTTATAAAAAAATATTACTTCTTGCAGGAAATAAAGGAACAAATGTGGAATCAATTGAAACAACGTTTTTTTATGAGAGGGGACTAACAGATGGAAGTAACGGATGTAAGGTTACGACGCATGGATACGGAAGGACGTATGAGGGCAATTGCTTCTATTACATTTGATCATGAGTTTGTTGTGCATGATATTCGTGTTATTGAAGGGAACAATGGTTTATTCGTTGCGATGCCAAGCAAACGGACGCCAGATGGTGAGTTTCGAGATATTGCACATCCAATCAATGCAACTACTCGTGCAAAAATTCAAAGTGTTGTTTTAGAGGCATATCACAATATGGACGAATTAGAAAAGTTAGAAGAAGTTGGTGTTTCATAACATCCAACATGGATGTTTGCAAACGAAAGAGAGTTTCTCATTAGAGACTTGTAATAGATTAGGACATGGTGAATAGTTTGGCAAAATTAAGGATTTTAGTAATTGATTCATTAGAAATCTCTAAAAATAATATTCAGGCTGGCTGAATCGGGCGTTTTTGAACCGACTTGGTCAGCCTCTGTTTGTGACATCTTTCTGTCAAAATAAAGGTTTTCTTGAAATAGTAGTCAAATTGATATAATATTCAAAGTGTACAAGGGGGGAATTAAGTATGAAGCGTTACGCAGTTATTCTAGCTGCTGGGCAAGGAACACGCATGAAATCAAAACTGTATAAAGTATTACACCCTGTTTGTGGAAAGCCAATGATCGAGCAGATTCTAGGGCAAGTAAATAAACTTGGTATGTCAAAAACAGTAACAATTGTTGGTCATGGAGCGGAGCAAGTGAAGTTAGTACTTGGAGATCGAAGTGAATATGTTTTACAAGCAGAGCAACTTGGTACGGCACATGCGGTTAAACAAGCAGCTCCATTACTTGCGAGTGAAGATGGGGTGACAATTGTTGTATGTGGAGATGCTGCACTTATTACGACAGAGACATTAAATAAATTGCTAGATTCTCACATCAAGGAACAAGCAAAAGCAACGATTTTAACCGTATTCGCTGAAAAGCCAAGAGGTTATGGAAGAATAATTCGTAATCAACAAGGATATGTAGAGCGGATTGTTGAAGAAAAGGATGCAACTGAACAAGAGCGTATGATTAAAGAAATTAATTCAGGAACGTATTGTTTTGATAACCGACTTCTTTTTGAAACACTTGAATTAGTATCTAACAGCAATTCTCAAGGTGAATATTATTTACCAGATGTAATTGAAATTTTGCGAGATGGTGGACACCTTGTTTCTGCTTATCAAACAACTTCTTTTGAAGAGGGATTAGGTATTAATAGTAAAGCGGATTTGGCACTAGCAGAAAACCTCCTTCGTAAACGAATTAACCATACACATATGATGAATGGTGTGACGATTATTAATCCGGAACATACATATATAGCACAAGACGTAGTAATTGGACGAGATACAGTTATCAACCCGGGGACAATGATTGAGGGGAATACAGTCATTGGTGATGGGTGCACGATTGGCCCAAATAGTGAAATTAAAGATTGTCATATTGGTAACTATACGAATATTCGTCAATCAGTTGCTCATCAAAGTAAAATCGGTGATAATGTGAGTATTGGGCCATTTTCACACATTCGCCCCGATTCTGCCGTTGGAAATGATGTGCGAATTGGCAATTTTGTTGAAGTGAAAAAATCTTCATTTGGTAATGGTAGTAAAGCGTCACATTTAAGCTATATTGGTGATGCACAGGTTGGCGAAAATGTGAATATCGGCTGTGGAACAATTACCGTAAATTATGATGGGAAGAAGAAGTTTCAAACAATTATTGAGGATGATGTTTTCATTGGTTGTAACTCAAATCTAATTGCTCCTGTTACATTGAAAAAAGGTTCATATGTTGCAGCTGGTTCAACAATTACACACGATGTACCAGAAGATGCTTTAGCGATTGCAAGAGCAAGACAAACAAACAAAGAAGGCTATGCCAAACGTTTTAAAAAATAAAAAATGGATGAATAGTGAGGAAGGAGCTTATCATGTCTCAATATACAGATTCTAATTTTAAACTATTTTCACTTACTTCAAATCCAAGCCTAGCAATTGAGATTGCTAGAGCTATTGGGGTAAATCTTGGGAAGTGTTCTGTTGCTCATTTTAGTGATGGAGAAGTGCAAATTAATATTGAGGAGAGTGTTCGTGGTTGTGAAGTATATATTGTGCAATCTACAAGCAATCCTGTAAACGAACACTTGATGGAAGTTCTGATTATGATTGATGCTCTAAAACGTGCATCGGCAAGAACAATTAACGTAGTCATTCCGTATTATGGATATGCACGTCAAGACCGTAAAGCACGTTCTCGTGAACCAATTACATCTAAGCTAGTAGCAAATCTACTTGTGACTGCTGGAGCTTGTCGGGTTATTTTGCTTGATTTACATGCACCGCAAATTCAGGGTTTCTTTGATATTCCAGTGGATCATTTAACAGCTGAGCCGTTGCTATCTAGGTATTTTAAAGATAAGAATTTTGAAGATGTTGTTATTGTATCTCCAGATCACGGTGGAGTGACTCGTGCTCGCAAAATGGCAGACTCTTTAAAAGCACCACTAGCCATTATTGACAAACGCCGTCCTCGTCCAAATGTTGCTGAAGTAATGAACATTATTGGACATGTGGAAGGAAGAACAACTATTTTGATTGATGATATGATTGATACGGCTGGTTCTATTACACTTGCTGCCAAAGCACTAATGGAGCATGGAGCAAAAGAAGTATATGCTTGTTGTACACACCCAGTACTATCAGGCCCTGCACTAGAGCGTATTGAGAACTCACACATAAAAGAGCTCGTTATTACAAATACTATTGCTATTCCAGAAGGTAAGAGGCTAGATAAGATTGTCAATCTTTCTGTTGCACCACTCATTGCTGAAGCAATTGTTCGTATTCATGAAGGTAATTCTATTAGTGAACTATTTGATTAGATATAAAATAAGTTTTGTTCAAGGTTGGAACTGAAGTTCTTTTGAAGGATTTTTAGTGAAATGAGTCTGGATTAATCAGGATGTTTTTTAGAACAACTAGTCCAGACTCGAACAAAAATAGAGCGGTCACATATATCCGTCAATTTTATGGATTATCGTGGTCGCTCTTTTTACATTACAAAGGAATGAATAAAATGAAATTATTTGTCGGGCTCGGAAATCCGGGAAAACAGTATGAACAAACACGTCATAATATCGGATTTATGGTTGTAGAACAACTAGCAAAGAAGAATGATGTCTCATTAGACAAAGCAAAATTTAATGGACTATTTGGTTCAGGAGTTATTCATTCAGAAAAAGTCATATTATGTAAGCCACTTACATATATGAATATATCAGGAGAATGTATCCGTCCACTTGTGGATTACTATCAAATTGAAACAAATGATATATATGTTATTTATGACGATTTAGATTTACCCTTCGGAAAACTTCGTTTACGAGAAAAAGGAAGTGCTGGTGGCCATAATGGTATGAAGTCGCTTATTCACCATTTAGGTACACAACAATTCAATCGCATTCGTATCGGTATCGGGCGATCTAAGTTTCAGGGCGTAAGTGATCATGTACTAAGTAAATTTAATGAGGAAGAAAATACCCATATTCAAGAAGCTATTCAACATAGCGTTTCTGCATGTGAAGAAGCGGTGAACAGTCCTTTTATTCAAATAATGAACAAATTTAATGTAAAATAACTCGCTCTATAAGACGCATGAGAGAAAAAATGAGGTTCGCTCAAATATTTGTGGCTAAAACCATTCAAAAAAACTTTCGACAAATCCTTATTTTTTCGTGAATAATTCCCTCCTAAATAGTTAAAAATATATGTAAAAAGTTATAGGAGGTAATTATGCCTTATTATTACCATTGTAGTCGTTGTGGTGTAGCGGTTGGAAGTATAAAAGAGCAGTATTTAACGAGTGAACAATTAGGACTTCATCAATTAACACATGGAGAGAAACGAGATATGGTTTCACATACAGATGGACATACATTTATCAAAACAATCTGTGAAGAATGTCAAGAAGCAGTAGAAAAAAATAAAGATTGGCATATTGACACATTTATTCATTAAGTACGGAAAGGGGAATATTCGTGCTACCAATGATTCATTTTTTTAATCGAATCCAAGAGATTGAAATGGTTATTGGTGGGATGGAAGCAGGTTTAAAGGAACAGCTAGTTGCTGGATTATCAGGTTCATCCAGAGCGGTTGTGATTGCTTCTGCCTATCGAAAATTACAAAGACCTATTTTAGTTGTGACACATAATTTATTTCAAGCACAAAATATGTATGATGATTTAGTTCAATTAGTTTCGGAGAATGATGTGTACGTCTATCCGGCGGATGAAGTCATTGCATCCGAACTAGCAACGGCAAGTCCTGAACTTAAAGGGCAACGAATAGAAGTATTAAACAAATGGAAAGAGAAAAAAATTGTTATTACCTCCGTTGCTGGTGTGAGAAAATTGTTACCGCCAAAAACACTATGGGAAAACTATCAACTTAGTTTACAATGTCAGGAAAATATTGACTTAAAAGAATTAATAGAAAAATTTGTGGATATGGGTTATGAACGAGTGATGCGGGTATCTGCACCAGGTGAATTTAGTGTACGTGGCGGTATTATTGATATTTATCCACTTACAAATGACTTGCCATATCGAATCGAAATGTTTGATACAGAAATAGAATCCATTCGGACATTTACAATTGAAGATCAACGCTCTCAGGAAAACTTATCTTCAGTCACTATTTCACCTGCTACAGAAATTTTGGTAACAAAAGAGCAACTAGCACAAGCTATTCCAAAAATAGAAGAAAAATTAACCTTGAGTCTAAAAAAAATAAAAGATACAAATGTAAAAGAATTACTAAAAGAAAATATTACGTATGAGCTAGAACAGCTAAAAAACGGACAGAAAATAGAACAACTATATAAATATATGTCCCTTCTCTATACCCCTGCTAGTTTGCTAGACTATATGCCGAACCAAGGAATGATTTTTCTTGATGAAATGAGTCGGATTCATGGGGTGGCAGAACAGTTAGATAAAGAAGAGGGAGAATGGTATACAGCATTATTAGAAGAGGGGAAAATGGTGCGAGATGTTCGTACATCACATTCATTCATGTCCCTCTTACAAAGTCAAACGCATCCTCGTGTGTATTTTTCGATGTTTATGCGTCACGTTCCACATACAAATCCACAAAGTATTGTTAATCTATCATGTAAACCAATGCAAAGTTTTCATGGGCAATTAAGCCTACTAAAAACAGAAATGGATCGTTGGATTAAACAAAAAATGGCGGTTGTTTGCATGGCACCAAATGAAGAGCGAATGAGAAAAATCCACGATATTTTGGAAGATTATGGAATGGATTCAATATTGCTACATCCACCGATGGTAATCATGCCAGGGCAATGTCAAATTGTATTGGGTGATTTACAAGCAGGATTTGAATTGCCAATGCAAAAATTGGCTGTCTTAACAGAAGAAGAGTTATTTAAAAAAAGGGTAAAGAAAACTGTTCGCAAACAAAAATTATCCAATGCTGAACGAATCAAAAGTTACTCTGAATTACATGCAGGAGACTATGTTGTTCATATTAATCATGGAGTTGGACGATACTTAGGAATTGAAACACTAGAAGTCAACGGCGTTCATAAAGACTTTCTACACATTCAATATAGAGGAACAGATAAGTTATATGTTCCGATTGATCAAATTGACCAAGTACAAAAATATATTGGTGGAGCAGAAGGTGTCGAGCCAAAAATTTATAAGCTTGGTGGAACCGATTGGCAGAAAGTAAAGAAAAAAGTACAATCATCTGTCCAAGATATTGCCGATGATTTATTGAAATTGTATGCCGAAAGAGAATCTGCGAAAGGATTTCCTTTTTCTCCTGATGGAGATATGCAGAAGGAATTTGAATTATCTTTTCCATATGAAGAAACAGAAGATCAACTTCGTTCAATTGTAGAGATTAAACAAGATATGGAAAAATCACGCCCAATGGATCGTTTACTTTGTGGGGATGTTGGTTATGGAAAAACGGAAGTGGCAGTTCGAGCAGCATTTAAAGCAATTGCTGATGGAAAACAAGTTGCCATTCTAGTTCCAACAACAATTTTGGCACAACAACATTATGAAACGATTCGTGAGCGTTTTCAAGATTATCCGATTAATATTGAAGTATTGAATCGTTTTCGTAGTCGAAAACAACAAGTGGCAACACTGGCTGGATTGCAAAGTGGAACGGTTGATATTGTCATTGGAACGCATCGAATTTTATCCAAAGATGTCCGTTATAAAGATTTAGGTTTGCTTGTTGTTGATGAGGAACAGCGATTTGGTGTAACACATAAAGAAAAAATTAAGCAAATGAAGGCAAATGTTGATGTACTTACATTGACAGCTACGCCGATTCCTCGAACATTGCATATGTCAATGATTGGTGTGCGTGATTTATCTGTTATTGAAACTCCGCCAGAGAATCGTTTTCCTGTGCAGACATATGTACTAGAACATAATGATGAATTTGTTCGGGAAGCTATTGAAAGGGAACTTGCTCGTAACGGTCAAGTATTCTACTTATATAATCATGTAGAAGGTATGGAGCGAAAAGCGGCTGAAATCGCCCAACTTGTACCAAATGCAAAAGTGACCTTTGCTCATGGTCGAATGTCAGAAAATGAGTTAGAATCCTCCATGTTTTCCTTTTTGGAAAGAGAGTATGATGTATTAGTAAGCACAACGATTATTGAAACAGGTGTAGATATTCCCAATGTGAATACATTAATTGTTCAAGATGCTGACAAGATGGGTTTATCTCAGTTGTATCAATTACGTGGGCGTGTTGGGCGTTCTAATCGGGTTGCATATTCTTATTTCACGTATCATAAAGATAAAGTATTATCAGAAGTTGCTGAAAAAAGATTACAAGCAATTAAAGAATTTACCGAGCTTGGTTCAGGATTCAAAATTGCGATGCGTGATTTATCGATTCGTGGAGCAGGAAATCTATTAGGTGCGGAACAGCATGGCTTTATTGATTCCGTTGGTTTTGATTTATATTCACAAATGTTAAAAGATGCGATAGATCAAAAGCGTGGTGTGGAAAAAAAATCGCCACAAATAGAAATTAATCTTACTATTGATGGTTACATTCCTGATTCTTATATGGAAGATAGTCGGCAAAAAATCGAGATGTACAAACGTTTTCGATCTATTGAATCATTAGAGGAGGTTCAAGTGTTACGAGAAGAAATGGAAGAACGGTTTGGTGAATATCCTGATGAAGTCGAATATTTATTTCAATTATCGGAAATTAAAGTATATGCTTCCAAACATATTAGTTCCATTAAACAAGAAACGAGCGAAATTACTACATTTTTAAATGAAGAAATGTCTGGGCGAATTGATGGAAGAAAATTGTTCCATTTAGGTGATCCATTCGGAAGGGCTGTTGGCTTTGGACAAGAAGGGAAACAAGTAAAAATGGTTGTCCGTACAAATGGAATGAAATATGCGGAAAGATTGCATATTCTGCACACGCTTTTAAAAGGGTTAGAAACAGCCCAAAAAGATAATATTGCTCAAGTATTATAAGTGTGAGTTAACAAAAATATTAATTTTAAGCATAAGATGACCAAATCTAGAGATTTTTTTCTCTTTTTTTGGTCATCTTCATCATTTTTTTCCTTTTTTATGTATAGAAGTACCATTGAGAAGGATACTAATCTCATCAATGAACAAGGTTACATTTCTTCCTCGCTCTTCCTTGTTCATAATTTAGTTATCCTGAAAGTGAGGCAACTTAAGATGAAAGCAACAGGAATTGTTCGTCGTATTGATGATTTAGGTAGGGTTGTTATTCCAAAAGAAATTCGCAGAACATTACGTATTCGTGAAGGTGATCCATTAGAAATTTTCGTTGATCGTGAAGGTGAAGTCATTTTAAAGAAATATTCACCAATTAGTGAGTTAGGAGACTTCGCCAAAGAGTACGCAGATGCTTTGTATGATAGCTTAAATCAACCCGTATTAATTTGTGACCGTGACAGGTTTATTGCTGTATCTGGTATTTCCAAGAAAGAATATATGGAAAAAAATATTGGATCTGTCATTGAAACAGCTATGGAAGAACGCAGCTCCACATTGAAGTCAACAGAATCAGAAGTAGAGATAATTGATGGTATTTCTGAGAGTTTCAAATCATATACAATCGGACCAATTGTTGCAAGCGGTGATCCAATTGGAGCAGTTATTATTTTCTCAAAGGAAAAAGCATTTAGCGAAGTGGAGCATAAGTCAGTAGAAACAGCAGCTAGTTTTTTGGGAAGACAAATGGAGCATTAAAAAAAGCATCGGAGCAGAAATTGCCCGATGCTTTTTTAGTTTGTGTTAAAATGAAATAGAGGTGAATTCCATGCAAAACTCAAACAAAGAAATATCTCATAATATAGAAAAATTGCGAAAAAATTTCCCGGAATTATTTACAGAAAATAAAGTAGACATAGATAAATTATGCGGTATTCTTTTTGACTATATAGAAAAAGAACGATATGAATTTACTTGGGCTGGAAAAAAAGAAGCAATTCAACTTGCTGAGAAACAAGCAACAAATAAGCTTCATCCATGTAAAGAGGAAAGTGTTCAGTGGGATACAACAGAGAATCTTTTTATTGAAGGAGATAATCTCGAAGTTTTGCGGATTCTACAACATTCTTATAAAAATAAAGTAAAAGTAATCTATATTGATCCACCATATAATACTGGGAAAAATTTCGTCTATAAAGATACATTTACTTCTAAGAAACATCCAAATGCTGAATCAAGCGGAAGATATCACTCCGCTTGGTTAAATATGATGTATCCAAGGGTAAAGCTTGCTAAAAAAATACTCAGAGAAGATGGAATTATGTTTATTTCCATTGATGATCATGAACAAGCGAATCTAAAGAAAATTTGTGATGAAATATTTGGTGAGGAAAATTATATTGAAACATTCCTTTGGACAAAAACAAATACGCCACCATCTCTAGCAACAAAATCAAGAAAAACAGTCGAGTATATTTTGTGTTACGAAAAGAGTAGAAACAATCATAAGTATAAGGCAGAAGCTTTAGAGAATGGAGATGCCCCACTCTTAAATGGCGGAAACCCTATACGCACATTAGAATTTCCTAGAAAAGTAATCAAATGCAAAATCCCTGATGGTGTGTACAAGCGTGGTTTATATGAAAAAGTAGATTTACTAAATGACCTTATTGTAGAAAATGGAGAAAATAAAAATAAAGTAAAAGTAACCGGAGAGTTTAAGTGGACACAAGAAAAATTAAATGAAGAAATTGCCAAAGGAACTTATTTTCTAATTAAATCCAAGATGTTTTCTATCCGCTTTCAAAGACCTTTTGATGAAACAAAATTTAAAACACCAACCAATTTTATAACAAATAAGCAGATGGAGTTAGATCTAAACAAATTCGCAGGCATTGGAACAAATGAAACAGCCTCCAAAGAATTAAAGCAACTAGATTTAGCTAATCATTTTGATTATCCCAAACCTGTTGGACTTATTACCTATTTACTACGTGCTACAACAGATGCGAATGATATAATTATGGATTTTTTTGCAGGATCAGCAACAACGGCTCATGCGGTAATGAAATTAAATAGTGAAGATGGTGGCAAGCGGAAATTTATTATGGTACAAACAGATGAGGAAATTGCTGAGGATTTGGCAGTCTATCAAAAAGGATTTCATACTATTGCTGAGATTAGTAAGGAAAGAATACGGAGAGCAGGACAAAAAGTTGTTGAAGAAAGTAAGATTACTGATTTAGATATTGGTTTTAGGGTGTATAAATTAACCCGTTGTGCTAGATAAAAAAAAAGAGAACTCAAACAAGATATGCTAAACTATCAATAAAACGCCAAAGTGATAAAGATAGGGGGGCATAATCATGTTAGAGTTCCAAAAGTATTGTAACATGACGATAGAAG
>JAVBJX010000059.1:0-25848 GCA_031546705.1 Caryophanales bacterium | reverse complement strand
AATTGCAACAAATAGACAAAATTACAGTTTTTGTTCAAAATTACTAAGCACAAATTTAAAACTCCTACAATCAGATGATTAAAATTGATGAATTCAAGCTGTTTTTGATCATTTTTGATGCATTTAACTAGCACAACGAGTAACTTTAGTATAAAAACATAGGTTTGCTTTTGTCGAAAAATAAGAATAAATAAAAAAGCGGATGGAAACATGTTAAACAAATGTTCATCCGCTTTTATCCATTTAATTTGTATCCTCTCCCTTACCCTCTTGCTCGGAAATCTCCATTAATTTCTTCATCAAAATATGTTGTGGCATGTGCATAAGTTGTTCCAGTGGTACATTTAAGGACTTCGCTAATTTCTGTGCTGTTTCTGCTGATAATTGTAATGGACGCATAATTTCTCCTTTAGATATGAATTTTTTCTATTATATCAAAAAAGCTCTTGATATCATTATTTATGCTTCAAAAAAATATTTTCATTTGTCATAAAAAATTTGATGTATTGTTCTGTTTCCTAATATACTATTTAAATAGGGGGGAAGGGAATGACAAAAATTTTCGGACATCGTGGATCGGCAGGAACGCATCCTGAAAATACAATGATTGGCTTTCAAGAAGCAGAGCGTGTGGGAGCGGATGGTATTGAGTTTGATATTCAATTAACAAAAGATGGTGTGCCTGTGATTATCCATGATGAAACGCTTGAACGAACAACAAATGGAACAGGATATGTGGCACATAAAACATATGTGGAGCTTAGAAATTATGATGCAAGTTATACATATAGTGGGCAGTTTGGCTTTAATCCGATTCCTTCATTAGAAGAAGTGTTACAATGGGGACAATCTACAAACTTACTTTTTAATATTGAACTAAAAAATAATGTTTTGCCGTACGAAGGGATAGAACAGAAAGTTATTGACCTTGTTCATGCTTTTCAATTGAAAGACCGAGTGATTATTTCTTCCTTTAATCATGAAAGTATTTATCGTTGCCGCTTGATTGATTCAAATATTGAAACAGCAGCTTTGTATGAGGAAAAATTATTTAAGCCGTGGAATTATGCAAAGACAATTGGAGTAGAAGGAACTCATCCACATATTCAAGTGTTTGATTTAACTGTTTTGAGTGAAGCAAAAAAGGCAGGCTTGGCAGTTCGACCTTATATCGTCAATAAATCGAAGATAATTCGACAAATGATTAAGAGTCAAGTGAGTGGATTTTTTACAGATTGTCCGAAGAAAGCGATAAATATACGTGATGGAAAACTTAGAAAATAGAAGGTGAAGGATTTGAAAGGTAGCAACATGGTAGTAAGAATTTTTATTATGTTAATTGTATTTGGCGGTTTAAATTTCTACATTGGTTGGCACGGGGCTTTGTTTTTCTCATTTTTCTCAGAAAAATATCTTCCTATTTATTGGATTGTTTTTTGGGTGATTGCTTTTTCTTTTATTATTAGCCAAATTCCAACGAAAGGATTTTTACGAGCACCAAAGACGTTCTTAAAAATTATTGGTTCGTATTATTTTGCTGTAATGAATTATGCGGTTATTTTACTTTTGCTTGTGGATGTTGGTTATTTTATTTTAAAAGGTTTGCAGGTGGATTTATCTGATATTGTAAATATGGGAGCAGAAGGCGTAAAAGATACTTATAAAGATACTTATTTTGTGGTAATCGATTATGTTCCACTGATAGGTTTTCTTGTGCTATTCTTTCTTTCTTGTTTGTTACTTTTTGGTTCACGAAATGCTTGGAAGACGGTTATTCGGAAGTATCAAGTAAAAGTAAATAAACATTCAGAGATAAAAAAATTAAAAATTGCGATGGTTACAGATATTCATTTGGGTGATTTAATTGGGAATCGGCATTTAAAACGTTTACAGAGAATAATGGATGAGATGCAACCTGATTTAATTTTATTTTCAGGAGATGTGATTGATAATAGTGTCGAGCCATTTATGCGGAAGAAAATGTATTTGCAACTAGCGAAACTAAAAGTAAAGTATGGAATTTTTGCGGTGCTCGGAAATCATGAATATTATGGTGGTCATATAGAGGAATATGTTGGTAAGATGAAAGAAATTGGCATTCCAGTACTTCAGGATGAAACGGTGTTGGTGGGCGAATCTTTTTATATAGCAGGCAGAAAAGATAAAGCGGCAAGGTCATTTGATCCAGTTGGTAGAATAACTACAGAAGAACTTCTTACGGATTTAGATAAAACACGTCCTATTATTCTAATGGATCATCAGCCATATGAATTTGAAAAAGCAGCAAGTGCTGGAGCGGATTTTTTATTGTGCGGTCATACACACCGAGGACAATTGGCTCCATTTCATTTAGTAACAAAGCGGTTATATGAATTAGACTGGGGATATATGAAAAAGCAAGAAATGCATGTGTTTGTATCTTCAGGGTTTGGATCATGGGGGCCACCAATTAGAATGGCAAGTCGTTCAGAGGTGTTAGAGATTCATGTAGAGTTTATGGGATGAAAAAGAGAGTGGAGCTATGTATTTTTGATAGGTTTTAGTATGGAAGAGTGGTTTAACAACACATTGATGCTATACGATTTTGGTAACCAATCTTAAAAATAAGGGTGTGACAATTCGGGTATTTTTACCCGATTGCCCCACCCTCATTTTTTATTGTTTATCTTTTTGAAATTTAGTTTGCACCTTATTTCTTTTTTTATCTCTACGAAAAATAAATCCTGAGACAAAATAAAGTCCACCACAGAACATGACAAAGCCAAGTAAAAACTGTGTGCTTATACTTGGGAGTGGGGGGTTTAGAATACTAAACATGGCATCACGCATTAATTTTATACCGTACATAGCGATAAATCCGGGGATAGCGATAATAAGTAGAGCGATAATTCTAATCATATGAACCACCTGATAGTTTTTTAGATAATTTTATTATACAGGAGAGTAGAGATTGTTTCAAATGGAGAAGAAAATTGTACAATCCTTAGCGATTTTATATTTTATTCTGAATGATATCAATTTTTTAAATTAAATTCTTATGTTTAGAAATTTTCGTGTTTGTTTGAACAAAGGGTTTTTCTTTGTACTTCTCAAAAAAAAAAGATATGATATATTTATGAAAGTTGTTGAATAAGTGTCAATTAGATAAGATGATTATACAGCAATTTTAAAATCTATTTTTCAAAACAAAACACTTGTTTTGAGACTGATTTAATAGTAGTATATGCTGGGAATTGCGTAATACATAATACAACTAGAAGTTTTGAAAACGCTTTCCTGAAATTGGTGTTAGCAAATTTTTTTGATAAACCGTACACAAACAAGGAGGAAGAAAACAATGGATATTTTTAAAAATATGGAGATGCACGATTACGAACAGGTAGTATTTTGTCAAGATAAATCTTCTGGATTAAAAGCGATTATTGCGATTCACGATACAACACTTGGACCTGCACTTGGTGGTGCTCGGATGTGGAATTATGAATCAGAAGAAGCAGCTATCCAAGATGTCCTGCGTCTTTCAAGAGGAATGACTTATAAGAATGCCGCTGCTGGTTTAGATCTAGGTGGTGGAAAAGCAGTTATTATCGGTGACCCTAAGAAAATTAAGAGTGAAGCGTTATTCAGAGCATTTGGACGTTATGTGCAAAGTTTGAATGGGCGTTATATTACAGCAGAAGACGTAGGAACAACAGAAGAAGACATGGATTTCATTCATTTAGAAACGGATTTTGTTACAGGTGCATCGACTGCATATGGAGCGGCTGGAAATCCATCTCCTGTTACTGGTTACGGTGTTTTCTGTGGGCTAAAAGCAGCGGCAAAATCAGTGTTCGGTACAGATATGCTAGAAGGAAAAACAATTGCTATTCAAGGAGTTGGAAATGTAGCATATGCACTATGTCGCCATCTTCATGAAGCAGGAGCAAAATTAATTGTCACGGATATAAATAAAGAAGCAGTAAATAGAGTTGTAGAAGAATTTGGAGCAAAAGCAGTAGATCCACAAGATATTTATGGTGTAGAGTGCGATATTTTTGCTCCATGTGCATTAGGTGGAATCATCAACGATACAACGATTCCACAAATTAAAGCAAAAGTAATTGCAGGAGCGGCTAATAATCAATTGCTTGAACCACGTCATGGAGATGTACTTCATGAAATGGGTATTATTTATGCACCAGATTATGTCATTAATGCAGGTGGAGTTATTCATGTGGCAGATGAATTGCTTGGTTACAATCAAGAAAGAGCAATGAAGCGAGTGGAAAGTATTTATACTACCATTGCAAAAGTCATTGAGATTTCTAATAACGAATCCATTCCAACACACAGAGCTGCTGACCGTTTAGCGGAAAATCGTATGGATCAACTAAGAAAATCAAGAAGACAATTTATGCAAAAAAATTATCATATCTTAAATGGACTAAACCACCGTTAAGATTGGATTGTAAGTTTTAGTCTGGAGAAGAGAATTTTTCGACATGTTTTAGTGTTTAGGATGGGTTCACTAAAACATTGATTTTACTAGATTTTGATAACTGACCCTAAATACGTGGTTGGGATAATCAGGGTGCTTTTTACACCGACTGTCCCAATCATAGACTACTAGAAAGAGTGAAGATAATGGCAACAGAATATGATGTAGTCATCCTTGGTGGTGGAACGGGCGGTTATGTAACAGCTATACGTTCTGCACAATTGGGTTTAAAAACAGCCGTTGTAGAGTCTGGGAAACTTGGCGGAACATGCTTACATAAAGGTTGTATTCCAAGTAAAGCGTTATTACGTAGTGCTGAAGTATATGCCCAAACAAAGAATAGTTTGGAATTTGGTGTAACAGCGGACAACGTAGGGATTGATTTTTCAAAAGTACAAGCTCGCAAACAAAGCATTATTAATCAATTGCACAAGGGTGTACAAGGATTAATGAAAAAAGGAAAAATTTCTGTGTATGAAGGAACAGGTTGTATTTTAGGCCCCTCTATTTTTTCACCACTACCGGGAACAATTTCCGTAAATATGAACGATGGTAGCGAAAATGCCATGCTTGTATCAAAAAATGTCATTATTGCCACAGGCTCTCGTCCTCGCACATTACCAGAACTAACGATTGATGGCGAATTTGTTTTAACATCTGATGAAGCACTACAATTAGAAACATTACCGAAATCAATAATTATTGTTGGCGGTGGTGTTATTGGTATTGAATGGGCATCTATGTTACATGATTTTGGGGTAAAAGTAACGGTGATTGAATATGCAGACCGCATTATACCAACAGAAGATGTCGATGTATCCAAAGCAATGGAGAAAATTCTAAAGAGCAAAGGTATTCAAATTGTGACTGGGGCACAAGTATTACCAGACACATTAAAAACAACTGACAGCGTAACAATTTCTGCTAAACTCAAAAATGGTGAACAAACTTTTACAGCTGAAAAAATGCTTGTATCTGTGGGAAGACAAGCAAATATTGAAAAAATCGGTTTAGAAAATACCGATATTATTGTAGAAAAAGGCTGTATTAAAACAAATAAATTCTATCAAACGAAAAATACTCATATTTATGCTATTGGTGATGTAATTGGTGGATTACAACTGGCCCATGTTGCTTCTCATGAAGGAATTACGGCTGTGGAACATATCGCCACAAAAAATCCAGCACCAATTGATTATACGATGATTTCTAAATGTATTTATTCAAGTCCCGAAGTAGGGAGTGTGGGGCTTACCGAAGCGGAAGCTCGTGAACAAGGAAAAAATGTCAAAGTGGGCAAGTTTCCTTTTAAAGCGATTGGAAAAGCGTTAGTACATGGAGAATCAGAAGGATTTGTCAAACTAGTCACAGATGCTGATACAAATGATTTACTTGGTGTGCATATGATTGGTCCACATGTGACGGATATGATTTCTGAGGCAGGGCTTGCAAAAGTATTAGATGCAACAGCGTGGGAAATTGCTCATACAATTCATCCGCATCCAACACTATCAGAAGCACTGATGGAAGCGGCATTAGCTGTGGATGGTAAAGCAATTCATATGTAAGGAGGAAAAAATATGCGTCACAAAGAAATAGGATTAACAGATGAAACAGTATTAGAAATGTATGAAACAATGCTCACTGCTAGAAAATTAGATGAGCGGATGTGGTTATTAAATCGTGCAGGAAAAATTGCTTTTGTTATTTCTTGTCAAGGACAAGAAGCAGCACAAGTTGGAGCAAGTTTTGCTTTGGATCGCACAAAAGATTATGTATTACCTTATTATCGTGATTTAGGTGTTGTTTTAGCTTGTGGAATGACTGCAAAAGAACTTATGTTATCCGCATTTGGAAAAGCAGAAGATCCAAACTCTGGTGGGCGACAATTGCCAAGTCACTTTGGACAAAAGAAAAATCGGATTGTCACAGGTTCATCCGTAGTAACAACCCAAGTTCCTCATGCGGTAGGAATTGCTTTAGCTGGTAAAATGGAGAAAAAAGATTTTGTGACATTTGTTACATTCGGTGAAGGTTCTTCTAATCAAGGAGATTTCCATGAAGGAGCTAACTTTGCAGGAGTACACAAGCTTCCAGTTATTTTAATGTGTGAAAACAATAAATATGCTATTTCTACGCCAATTGAAAAGCAATTAGCTTGTGAAAAAGTTTCGGACAGAGCAATTGGTTATGGAATGCCGGGCTATACCATAGATGGACATGATCCACTTGAAGTATATCGTGTAGTAAAAGAAGCGGCTGAACGTGGTCGGCGTGGTGAAGGTCCAACCTTAATTGAAACGGTATCGTATCGTTTTACACCACATTCATCGGACGATGATGACCGTAGTTATCGAACAGCAGAAGAAGTAAAAGAAGCAAAAACACACGATTCCATTTTTACATTTGGAACATATTTAAAAGAAGCAAATTTATTGACTGAAGAAAAAGAATTAGAAATAAATAACCGTGTGAAAGCAATTATTGATGAAGCAACGGAATATGCTGAAAACGCTCCGTATGCTACTCCAGAATCTGCACTCACATACGTTTATGCAGAGTAGGGGGGAAAATAATGCCAGTTATTTCTTATATAGATGCAATTACAGCGGCGATGCGTGAAGAAATGGAACGTGACAAACGAGTATTTGTTTTAGGTGAAGATGTTGGAAAAAAAGGTGGCGTATTTAAAGCAACTAATGGTCTATACGATCAGTTTGGCGAAGATCGTTCACTAGATGCACCGCTTGCAGAATCGGCAATTGTTGGTGTTGGTATTGGGGCGGCAATGTATGGGCTTCGTCCGATTGCTGAAATTCAATTTGCTGATTTTATAATGCCAGCTGTTAACCAAATCATTTCCGAAGCGGCTCGGATTCGCTACCGTTCTAATAATGATTGGACTTGTCCAATTACGATTCGTGCTCCATATGGTGGGGGAGTTCATGGTGGATTATACCACTCTCAATCTGTAGAAGCGATTTTTGCCAATCAACCGGGCTTGAAAATTGTTATGCCATCCACTCCATACGATGTAAAAGGATTACTCAAAGCGGCAATTCGTGATGAAGATCCCGTATTATTTTTTGAACATAAAAGAGCATACCGTTTAATTAAAGGGGAAGTTCCAGATACGGATTATGTATTGCCAATAGGTAAAGCTGATGTGAAGCGTGATGGTGAAGATATTACCGTTATTACATACGGATTATGCGTTCACTTTGCGTTGCAAGCGGCAGAAATATTAGCACAAGAAGGAATTTCTGCACACATTCTTGATTTACGCACCATTTATCCTCTTGATCAAGAAGCCATTTGTGAAGCGGCATCAAAAACAGGTAAGGTTTTACTTGTAACGGAAGATAATAAAGAGGGAAGTATTTTGGGCGAAGTTGCGGCAATTATTGCGGAGAATTGTTTATTTGATTTAGATGCTCCAATCAAACGCTTATCAGCTCCAGATGTTCCAGCGGCTCCATATGCACCACCACTGGAAAAGTTTTTTATGGTTAATGCCGATAAAGTAGAAGCAGCAATGCGTGAGTTAGCAAACTATTAAATTTTCATAAGAAAGGAGGATCAATCAATGATTGAACAAATCAAAATGCCACAACTTGGAGAAAGTGTAACGGAAGGAACAATTACACAATGGCTTGTAAAAGTTGGAGACAAAATAAATAAATATGAACCACTTGCTGAAGTATCTACTGACAAAGTAAACTCAGAGATTCCAGCATTATTTTCAGGAACGGTAGCAGAAATTCTTTGTAATGATGGCGATACACTTCCTATTGGAACAGTTATCTGTACCATTGAAACAGAAGAAGTAGGGACACCAACCATTAAAGAATCTAAACTGGATGCACCTGTGCAAACATTAGAAAGACAAGAAGCTCCTACACCTAAAGAAAAAAATCCAAATAGTGCTAGATATTCGCCAGCTGTTATGCGTCTTGCACAGGAGAATAATATTGACTTAACACAACTAGAAGGATCAGGAATAGGTGGACGGATTACTCGTAAAGATGTAGAAAAAGTAATTCAATCAGGAAACGTACCATCTAAACCAGCAAAAGCAGAACCATTAATGGTTTCTGCACCAATTGTACAAGCATTACAAGCTGTTCAACCATCTGCTCCTGTTAAAACAGAAATTTCTACAGCCGTTGGTGATATTGAAATTCCAGTAACACAAACTCGTAGAGCAATAGCAACAAATATGCTTCGCAGTAAACAAGAAGCACCGCATGCATGGATGATGATTGAAGTAGATGTTACAAATTTAGTTTCTTATCGTGACTCTGTGAAGAATAGCTTTAAAGAGCAAGAGGGATTCAACGTCACCTATTTTGCTTTCTTTGCTAAAGCAGTAGCTCAAGCATTAAAGAAATTCCCACAAATGAATTCCATGTGGGCAGGAGATAAAATTATTCAAAAGAAAGATATTAACTTGTCTATAGCAGTTGCGACCGATAGTGCGTTGTATGTACCAGTTATTAGAAACGCTGATGAAAAAACAGTAAAAGGAATTGCTAGAGAGATTAATGAATTAGCAGCCAAAGTTCGTTCTGGAAAGTTGAAAATGGAAGATATGCAAGGTGGTACATTTACCGTCAACAATACAGGTTCATTTGGTTCTATTCAATCCATGGGCATTATTAATCATCCACAAGCGGCAATTTTGCAAGTAGAATCTATTGTCAAACGTCCAGTAATTATTAACGGAATGATTGCGGTACGTGATATGGTTAACCTTTGTTTGTCGCTCGATCATCGTGTATTAGATGGCTTGGTATGTGGACAATTTTTAGCTCATTTAAAATCTATTTTAGAGAATATGAGTAAAGATAATACACCAATTTATTAATGGAAAATCATGTTAAATTGTAAGTATTTACTAAAAAGCAAGAGTTTGGGACTGAATTCTGTTTGAAGGGTTTGGGACTGGGAAATAAATCTTTTTGAGGGATTTTAGTGAAATGAATGGTTCACTAAACCGTTCATTTTACACGATGTTGGCAACCATTCATTTCACGAGTTTGGAGCAATTGGGGTGTTTTCTACCTCTTTTGACCCAAACTCGTGCTTTTTTTTATTATATTTTTTCGTGTAAGTGGTATAATACCTGATAATGAGGAAGAAATCATTGGGGAAAAGATTAAATGAACCTTTTTTGTGATTAAAATCCTATTTTTTTGTAATTTTTTCATTTATGATGATTATAGTTCTTTTTTGAAAGGAGTTTTTTAGATGGAAGCTATATTTAACAAGGAAACAAAAACAGGAGATATTGTTACAAAGTTCCCGGGTGCAAGCACGGTTTTGAAAAAACATAGAATTGATTTTTGCTGTGGGGGAAATCGACCAATTGGCGAAGTTTTACAAGAAAAAAATCTATCGTTAGAAATTTTGAATACAATAAATGAAATGTATCAAAATAGCCAAAAGACCGAGGTAGTTAATTGGGATGAATACACGTATTCTGAACTTGCTGACCTTATAGTAAATAAGTATCATCAACCAACAAGAGAGCTTCTTCTTGAATTGGAGGAATATGTGGCGAAAATTTATCGAGTTCATGGTAAGAAGCATCCATATTTGGAGGAAGTTCATTCTATTTTTTTAAAACTTAAAAGTGATATGGCGGCTCACACGCTGGATGAAGAAGAAGGGATTTTTAAATACTTAAAGGAATTTGATGAAAATGGTTCTGTAGATAGCCTAGAAAAAGCTAAAAGTGCAATTAAGAAATTAGAAGATGAGCACGATGAGGTAGGACGGATGTTAGAAAATCTTCGTCATTTAACAGAGGATTATTGTGCTCCAGCTGGTGCATGTAAAACTTTTCAGCTTGCATATATAAAACTTAATGATTTGGAGAACATTACTTTCAACCATGTTCATGTGGAGAATAATATTCTGTTTCCCAGAGTTATGAATCATAAATAATGGAGTTTAATTTAATGGGAGTATAAGTTTTTTGAGAATTTTTTAGTGTTTAGGATTGGTGTAATAAAATATAGATTTTGGTAACCAATCCTAAATACAAAGATATGACCGACGGCATTTTTACGCCTTTTGCCATATCTTCAGGTAACAAATAAAGATAAGGGAGTTTTTTATGGCGATACTTGTTACAGGTGGGGCTGGATATATTGGTAGTCATACATGTGTGGAGCTACTTGACCGAGGATATGATGTTATAATTGTTGATAATTTTTCTAAAAGTAGCCGAATCGTGATTAATCGCATAGAAGAGTTGGCTGGAAAGAAAGTACGGGTGTATGAGCTTGACTTATTAGATAAAGCGAAACTACAAACCGTTTTTAAGGAAAATAAAATAGAAGCTGTGATTCATTTTGCTGCGTATAAAGCAGTTGGTGAATCTGTTTTGCATCCATTAAAATATTACGAAAACAACATAACTAGTTTACTATATATCTGTGAATATATGAAACAGTATAACGTGAAAAAATTAGTATTTAGTTCATCAGCCGCTGTATATGGGGTAAATGAACATGTGCCAATTGTTGAAGATGAACCATTAGAAGCAGTTAGTCCATATGCTAGAACAAAAATTATATGTGAGCAAATGTTGCATGATTTTTATCAGGCTAATCAAGAGTTTAGTATTACAATGCTTCGTTATTTCAATCTTGTTGGTGCACACAAAAGTGGACGGATTGGTGATGATCCAAAGGGAGTTCCAGAAAATCTACCTCCATATATTTCGCAAGTTGCCGTTGGTAAGCAGAAAGAACTGTTAGTATTTGGAGCAGATTACAATACAATTGATGGAACGGGCGTAAGAGATTATATTCACGTTACCGATTTAGTATTAGGACATCTATGTGCATTAGAAAAAATGAAAACAGGGATTGAAGCATATAATTTAGGAACAGGAACAGGGCATAGTGTCTTACAACTAGTTCAGTCATTTGAGCAGGTGACAGGTATTTCGATTCCATACAAAATTATCCATAGAAGACCGGGAGATGTGGTTACTTCTTATTGCAATCCAGAAAAAGCGGAGCGAGAACTAGGATTTAAAGCAACTAGAACGATAGAAGAAATGTGGGAAGATGCGTGGCGTTGGCAATCGAATAATCCGAATGGGTATGAATAAAGTGATAGATTTGCACAATAGAAAAAAGAGTAATTAGGCTGGAGTAGAAGTTTTTTTGAAGGATTTTCTAGTAAAGTGAATGGTTTACTAAAACGTTGATTTCACAGAATTTTAGTAACTAATCCTAAATATGAGGCTGTGTCAACTAGAGTGTTTTTTGCTCCTTTTGACACAGCCTCATTACTCTCTTTCTCTATTTCTATTTGTAGAGAACATCATCACGTAATGATGCTACTTTTGTAATAACCGCATCAATATCCGTTTCATCTACACCAAAATGTGCAAGTGCGTCATGCAAATGTTTGGCAATTGCATCAAAATGTTCTGGTTGTAAATTCATTCCCTCATGTGCTTTAGTCATTGATTTACCTGTATATTGCTTTGGGCCACCAAGTGCAAAACTAATAAAGGCAGATTGATGTTTTCTTTGTTGTTCCATATCTGTGTTTTCAAAAAAATGACTGACTGTTTTATCTGCTAACACAAGACCATAGAAGTAATCGACTACTTTTGTAATCGTTCCTTCGCCACCAAATTTTTCAAATAGTGTTTCCATAAAGTTAAGTTCTCCTTTAGTTATGTAATAAATGTTTGAAATGACTTCCATCTATAATTATGGACATTTCTGGCAGTCATTATACTACTGTACTGTGTAACGCTTAACAAAAAATACCTCCCTCATATTTAACTAGTGAAGGAGGTATTTTTTATAAAAGTTATTAGTTATACACCAAGCATTTCTTTCATATCTTCTTGTGCATCACCAATCAATTTAAGACCAAATGTATCAACTAAGAAGTTCAATACTCCGTCATTAATGAAGTGAGGTTTTGAAGGTCCAATGCGAATGTCTTTGATTCCTAAGCTAAATAAAGCTAAAAGAATCGCAACTGCTTTTTGTTCATACCAAGAAAGAACGATACTAACAGGAAGCTCATTCACTTCACAGTTAAATGCTTCTGCTAAAGCAACAGCGATTTTAACTGTTGAACCTGAGTTATTACATTGTCCTAAGTCAATGTAACGAGGAATACTTGTTCCAGGAACTGTACCAAAATCTACATCATTAAAGCGGAATTTTCCACAAGATGTTGTCATGATAACTGTTTCTGGTGGAAGTGATGTAGCTAGTTCACGGTAGTAATCACGCTTTTTACCTACATAGTCACAACCTGCGATTACGAAGAAGCGTTTGATTTTGCCTGTCTTTACAGCGGCAATAATTTCTGGTGCAATACCTAGAACTGTATTGTGATGGAAACCAGTTGTCATTGTTGCAGAAGAATCAACATCTGCTGCTGGAAGTTCTAATGCACGATTAATAAGTGCAGTAAAATCATTGTTTTCTACTTTTGTTACGCCCTCTAGACCAGCGATATTATAAGAGAAGAAACGATCTGCATATGTTCCTTTAATTGGCATTACACAGTTTGTTGTCGCAAGAATTGCTCCTGGGAAATCTTCAAATACACGGCGTTGATCATACCATGCTTTACCTACATTTCCTTTTAAGTGACTATATTTTTTAAGTTCTGGATAGCCATGAGCTGGAAGCATTTCGGAGTGAGTATAAATATTGATGCCTTTACCTTCTGATTGTTTCAATAATTCTTCTAAAGCAAACAAGTCATGACCTGTAACAATAATACATTTACCTTCTACTTTGTTAGAAGATACTGTAATAGGTTGTGGTTGACCAAAACGATCTAAATGAGCTTTGTCCAGTAAATCCATAACATGAATAGCTGCTGTTCCAACTTTCATAGCCATAGCAATATTTTCTTGTAAATTAAAATTAGAATTTGTTAATGTTGTATACAATGCTTCGTGAGTGACTTGATCAACAAATGGATCTGTATAGCCAAGTTCAGCGGCATGTGTACGATATGCAGCAATTCCTTTCAATCCAAAAATAATTGTGTCTTGTACGCTAGCAAGTGTTTCATCCTTTCCACAAACACCAACAACTGTACAACCATCTGGTTGAGCAGTACCTTCACATTGATGACAAAACATACTCATAGTCTTCTCTCCCTTTTATTTCTAGTCTATACAAGTAAAAGTATATAAGAAAATAGTCGGAAAATCGGTGATTGCTATCACATTTTGTGTATTTCACCCGTATATATACATCCAAATTTCGGAAGTTTTGTATAAAAATGTAGAACATGGAAAAACTGGAAGGTATAAAAGAATGGAGGTTTGGAGATGAAAAAATTTGTAGCTTTTTTTACAACAATGATATTTACAGTTTCTTTATGGAGTTCTCCGATTCATGCGGAGGAAAAGAAGGTGGAAATTGCGGCTGA
Organism: Caryophanales bacterium; assembly: GCA_031546705.1. Classification (GTDB taxonomy): domain Bacteria; phylum Bacillota; class Bacilli; order Bacillales; family JAVBJX01; genus JAVBJX01. The sequence continues at coordinate 11,933 of JAVBJX010000059.1, read as the reverse complement.
AGCAAAGTCAGCTGTATTAATTGAAAGGGATACAGGAATGATTTTGTATGAAAAAAATCCTGATGAAAAGTTACCACCAGCAAGTATGACAAAAATTATGACGATGCTTCTGATTATGGAAGCTCTTGACAAGGGAACAATTAAATTAGATGAAAAAGTAAGAACAAGTGAATACGCCGCTTCCATGGGAGGTTCACAAATTTTCTTAGAGCCGGGCGAAGAAATGACGGTTAATGATTTACTAAAAGGAATTGCAATTGGCTCAGGGAATGATGCAGCTGTAGCAATGGCGGAAAGAATTGCCGGATCGGAAGAAGCGTTTGTTGCCAAAATGAATGAAAAAGCAAAACAGCTGGGCTTACATAACACATTTTTCAAAAATACAACAGGTTTGCCAGTAGATGGACATTATAGTAGTGCAAATGATATGGCAACAATGGCGAAAGAGTTATTGAAGTACGAAAATATCACAAAATACACAGGTAAATATGAAGATTATTTACGTCAAGACACAAAAGATACAAAGAAGTTTTGGTTAGTCAATACAAATAAATTAGTGAGATTTTATCCCGGTGTAGATGGTGTAAAAACAGGTTTTACTGCGGAAGCAAAATATTGCTTAACAGCCACAGCAAAAAAAGGAAATATGCGAGTAATTGCTGTTGTGTTTGGAGCACCAAATCCAAAGTCAAGAAATGCCCAAGTAACAAAAATGCTGGACTATGCTTTTAACCAATACGCTACACATCCATTGTATAAACGAAATGTAGCTATTACAGAAGCAACGGTAAACAAAGGGCATAAAAAGAAAGTAACCCTAGTCACATCCGAACCAATTTCTGTTTTAACAAAAAAAGGTGAGGCACTGAATAAAATAGAAAAACAAATTATTGTTAATAAAGACATTCACGCTCCAATTCAAAAGGGAGACACATTAGGTGAATTAGTACTCAAAAACGATGGAAAAGTAATCGGAAAAAGCCCACTGGTAGCCAAAAATGAAGTGCCAAAAGCAAGCTGGTGGGATTTATTTAAATACTCTTTTGGAAAATGGACCGCAACGGCTAATTAGACATTTATTTCAAGCAGAGTTTTGGAACTAATTATCTCTAAAGTTTTTTGTGTGTAGGATTGGTTTATCCAAACATTAATTTTACAGGATTGTGGTAACCAATCCTTTTTCGACTTGATAAGACGATTGTTTCATCAAGTCGAAAATTAGAATGTTTACACTAGTTTTGTCAGCAGGCAGGAATTTATTAAAACAGTAGCGAAAATTTGAAGTAGTTAAAGGGGGTAGAAGGATTTGTTAGTCATTCATTTAGATGTAAAGCGAGATGTATTGTTAGTTCGGTTGTCTGGCGAATTGGATCACCATACAGCGGAATCACTAAGGCTGAAAGTAACAAAAATGCTAGAGGAAAAAAATATTCGTCACATTGTCTTGAATTTAGAAGAGTTGTCATTTATGGATAGTTCAGGGCTTGGCGTTATTTTGGGACGATATAAGCAAATTAAAAACATTGGTGGAGAGATGGTTGTTTGTGCCATTTCACCGAGTGTGAAGCGTTTGTTTGATATGTCAGGATTATTTAAAATCGTTCGTTTAGAAACAACGGAAGATTACGCCTTGAAAACATTGGGGGTGGCATAATGAAAAATGAAATGAACTTACAGTTTTCTGCAAAGAGCAGCAATGAATCATTTGCACGTGTCACCGTTGCCGCTTTTATTGCACAACTTGATCCTACAATGGATGAACTAACTGAAATAAAAACAGTTGTCTCAGAAGCAGTAACAAATGCCATTATTCATGGTTACAATAATAACCCAACTAGTGTGGTATATATTTCTGTAACATTAGAAAATGGGGCGGTACATATGACTATTCGTGATGATGGTATTGGTATTGATGATATTGAAGAAGCACGCCAACCACTGTTTACAACAAAGCCAGAATTGGAACGCTCTGGAATGGGTTTTACGATTATGGAAAACTTTATGGATAAAGTAACCGTTCAATCTATTCCACATGGTGGAACAACCATTCACATGACAAAATACTTAAAAAGCAATGTGTTGTGTTAAGAAGCCGATGAATGTAGAAGCGAAGCACACCAAACCAGATACAAAGGATTATGCCGTTAAGGAACTAATTCGTCGAAGTCAAGCGGGTGACCAAGCGGCACGAGATGAAATGGTTCAAAGTAATATGCGTCTTGTTTGGTCAGTCGTGCAACGCTTTTTAAATCGTGGTTATGAAGCAGATGACTTGTTTCAAATTGGTTGTATCGGCTTACTGAAATCAGTTGATAAATTTGATTTATCCTATGATGTGCGATTCTCCACTTATGCTGTTCCAATGATTATTGGTGAGATTCAGCGGTTTATTCGTGATGATGGCACAATGAAAGTAAGTCGTTCACTCAAGGAAACAGGAAATAAAATCCGCAGAGCAAAAGACGAACTAACAAGAAGTTTGAACCGTACACCAACCATTTCAGAAATTGCCGAGCACTTGGAATTATCACCAGAAGAAGTTGTTCTTGCTCAAGAAGCAAGTCGGGCATTAACATCTATTCATGAAACGGTGTATGAAAATGATGGCGATCCAATTACGTTGCTTGACCAAATTGCCGATGTTCAAGGAGAAAGTTGGTTTGATAAAATCACCTTGAAACGAGCAATGGAAGATTTAGATGAACGAGAACGACTTATTTTGTATTTACGTTATTACAAAGACCAAACCCAAGCAGAAGTTGCGGCTAGACTTAGTATTTCCCAAGTACAAGTGTCGAGGTTGGAGAAGAAAATATTGCAGCAAATGCGTGTGATTTTAGGGTCGGATTAGATGGCAGCACAAACTTAGTAGATTTAGGTTTGTGCTTTTTTTTGTTGAAAAGTATGTGCCATTCCTATTAATATGTTAGAATGTTCTATGAAATAGGGTTCTATTTTAGTACATAATATCATGTTAAAATCTTAAAAGTCATCTTGAATAGGAGGGAATTAAATGAATTATATTGCTCATATTCGTAAAATTGATAAGACTGTACAAACTGTGGAAGAGCATTTATTAGGGGTAAAAAAGCTAGCAGAATCATATGGAGAAAAACTTGATGTAAAACATTTAACAGGTCTAGCTGGCATGCTTCATGATCTAGGAAAATATACCAAAAAGTTTAGAGAATACATCTTAGAAGCAGTAAACAATCCTAAATCTCCACCTAAAAGAGGAAGTGTTGACCATTCAACTGCAGGTGGAAAACTTTTATATGAGCTCTTTCATACAGAGAAAAGTAATCCTTATAAACAAATTGTAGCCGAGATTGTAGGGAATGCAATTATTTCTCACCATGCGTATCTTCAAGATTTTTTAAATCCAAATGATTTAGAATCAAATTATTTACGTAGAGTTCGAGATAAAAAATCGGATGAATTGGATGAATTTGAGACTACAAAGAGAACCTTTTTTGAACATATTATGAGTGAAAAAGATTTCCACGCTTATACTGACAAGGCTACTATAGAACTAGAAACATTTTTAGCTAAAAAACCATTAAAAGAATTTGAAAAACAACTAATGTTTCTAACTAAATTTATCTTTAGTGCAGTAATTGATGCAGATCGAACAAATACTAGGTTATTTGAAGAAAAAAAGACTGTTGAATCAATAATAAATCATGAAGAGTTATTCGGTATATATTATGAAAAGCTTATGACAAAAGTAAATTCTTTTAAAAAAGATCAGAATGCAAATACACCTATTAACGTCCTAAGAGCAGAGATGTCAGAACAGTGTGAGATATTTGCTGAGAAGCTATCAGGAATATACACACTATCTATTCCAACTGGTGGTGGTAAAACGTTAGCAAGTTTAAGATATGCCTTAAAACACGCCAAACTTTATAATAAAACACGGATTATTTATGTTGTCCCCTATACAACGATTATTGAGCAAAATGCAGATGAAGTTAGAAAAATATTACAGGATACGGAAAATATTTTGGAGCATCATTCTAATGTGATAGAAGATGAAGGTGTGAATGATAGCGATGAACATCAGGATGGTATTATGAGTAGCCAACAAAAATTAAAGTTAGCAAAAGACAATTGGGATTCTCCGATTATTTTCACAACGATGGTTCAGTTTTTAAATGTGTTCTATGCAAAAGGAAGTAGAAATATTAGAAGACTCCATAATTTAAGTGAATCAGTAATCATTTTTGATGAAGTGCAAAAAGTTCCTATTTCATGTGTGTCACTATTTAACCAGGCATTGAACTTTTTAAAAACATATGGGCGTTCTAGTATTGTTCTCTGCACTGCCACACAACCAGCTTTGAATTTTGTGAAACAGAAACTAGATGTACATACAGATGTTGAAATGATTGATAATTTAGATTATGTAATTACAGCATTTAAAAGGGTAGAAATCATTGATAAAGCAACTAATGAAACTTTTAATAATGATAAACTTGCAGAATTTATAAATACAGAGTTAGAGGAAGTAAACAGTATATTAGTAATTTTAAATACAAAATCAGTTGTAAGAGATTTATATACACAACTAAAAGAGCAAGAATCAAATACTTCTATTTACCATCTAAGCACATCCATGTGTGCAGCCCATAGAAGTGAAATTTTAGAAGAAATTAAGCAACAGCTAAAAGATGGCAAAAAAATTATTTGTATCAGTACTCAGTTAATTGAGGCTGGTGTAGATATCAGCTTTGAATGTGTTATTCGATCTTTGGCGGGCTTAGACTCTTTAGCACAAGCGGCGGGTCGATGCAATCGTCATGGAGAAAAAGGAATACAAAATGTTTATGTAATTGATCACGCAGAGGAAAATTTAGATCGTTTAAAAGAGATTAAAGTTGGAAAGAAAGTAGCAAAAAAAATTCTAGTAGATTTGAGGAATAATAATAAAAATTATGGAGGGCATATTTTATCAAAGGAAGCAATGGAAAAGTATTTCAAAGAGTATTATACAGAATTTGAATCTAGTCTAGATTACTTTATTCCGAAACTTGAAAAAAATATGACAGAGCTATTGTATGCAAATAAAGACGATAATAGTTCCTATAGTTCTTATAAGAGTAATAAAAAGGAACGCATTCCATTATTTATTGCAAATAGCTATGGTACAGCAGCTGAACATTTCCATGTCATTGATAATTTAACAACTTCCGTTATTGTCCCATATAAAGAAGGTGAAGAGATTATAGCTGAATTGAATAGCGATAGCTCAATTGAAGAACTTAGTATACTGTTACGAAAGGCACAACAGTATACAGTTAATATATTCGACTATGAAAAAGAGCAACTGAGTAAAAATAATGGACTTGTATACTATCTTGATGGAAAAGTTTTAGCTTTAAAGAAAGGTGCTTATAATGATGAATATGGTTTGGATATTCATAATGAGAGCGGTTTTAAGGAGGCGATAATCTAAAAAACCTATCTTTTTTGAGATAGGTTTTTTAATAATATATTATACTTTTCAATCCACGCTATTTAAGCGACGATTTATTGTATCACAGTCTGTGGCATTATATAAAGATATTCTGGATGGTATATATTGGTATAGCAATACAGATTATCATACGAAAAATAATTCGTATAATATATTATTAAAGTAGTTGACAATGATTTGCAAAAAGAAGTATTATAGAATTGTAAGAAAATCCAAAAAAGAAAGGAGATAAGAATCTTTGAGAAATTCTATTGAGTTTGAATTAGAAGGCAAGTATGCGTTATTTACAGACCCTTTAATGAAGATGGGTGGTGAGAAAATGACTTATAATGTGCCAACCTATCAATCATTAAAGGGAATTGTCGAGAGTATTTACTGGAAGCCTACCTTGATAATGGTAGTAGATGAACTTCGTGTCATGAATTCTATTAAAATGGAATCTAAAGGTATTCGTCCAATGGAATATAGTGGGGGAAACACACTTGCTAATTATACGTATTTGAAAGATGTTAAGTACCAGGTAAGGGCACATTTTATTTTTAATCCTCACCGCCTTGATCTAACATTTGATCGTAATGAAGAAAAACATCACAACATTCTTAAACGTTCTCTCAAAGCTGGTGGTCGAAGAGATATCTTTCTAGGAACAAGAGAGTGTCAAGCATATGTAGAACCGTGTATTTTTGGTGAAGGTGTAGGATTTTATGATGAACGTGAAGACATTTATTTTGGGACAATGGTGCATGGGATTAATTATCCAGATGAAACTGGAAGAAATGAAATGGAAGTGCGTCTTTGGAATCCAGTAATGAAAAATGGGGTTATTCAATTTATTAAGCCAGAAGAATGTCAACAAATTAGAGTTATTTCGGAAATGGAACCTAAATTATTTGATTATTCTAATGTAGAATCAGTTGATGAACTTTTAAAGCAATTAGAAAAGGAGGGAGGATAAATGAGCTGGTTATTGAATTTGTATGAGACGTATCAATCGAATTTAGATTGTGTTGGCAAAATTGAGAAAAAACATAATGGGCAAGAATATACGTTGTTACCTATTTCTCATACGACCCAAACAGCACATATTGAAGTTTCTATCACAGAAGATGGAGAGTTTCATTCAGCTGTAATTGTCGATAAAAGTGATGCGAATACGTTGATTCCCTGTACAGAGGATTCTTCTAGTAGGGCAGGTTCAAAAATTGCTCCTTATCCACTTCATGATAAATTAAGCTATGTAGCGGGAGATTTTGTTGCATATGGCGGAAAAATCAAAAAAGAAGAACCCTTCTCCTATTACATAAGCAAATTAGGTGAATGGGCATCATCATCATATGTTACAGACAAGGTGAAAAGTATCTATGCTTATTTAAGAAAGCGAAGACTGATAGAGGATTTAGTAGAAGAGAAAATTTTGTATTTGGATGTTAATGGGCAATTAATTAATACATGGGATAAAAAAGCGGAAGCTTTAATTGGAGAAAAACCAGCCATTTTCTCAACAGTTACTGGTGGTCAAGAGAGTGCTTTTGTAAGATTTAATGTGCATTCTCCAAATAAGATATTGACAAAGGTTTGGAAAGATCAGCAGATGTATGAGTCTTTTGTCAAGTTTTATAATGATTTTTTGAGAGAAGAGGATTATTGTTATGTAACAGGAAAAACAATGCCAAGCACAGAGAAACATGCTAACAAAATTAGACATGCAGGGGATAAGGCAAAGTTGATTTCTGCAAATGACTCGACTGGTTTTACATATAGAGGAAGATTTAACAAAGCAAATGAGGTTGCAAATATTAGTTATGATGTTTCTCAAAAAACACATAATGCCTTAAAATGGCTTATTAATAAGCAAGGAAAAATCATCGATCAACGTGTGTTTCTTGTCTGGGGGAATGATGCAGAGGATGTTCCTGATGCTGGAGAAGATAGTTACGATCTTTGTAATCTGTATCCAGGTGCAAGAAAGACGAAAAAACAAGAGATTAAATCCGACACAAATAAAAACTTTGCAAGCGAGATTTCTAAGGCAATTGACAGCTATAAAAATAATTTGTCAACTCGTGCCGATGTAAATATTATGATACTTGATTCAGCGACAACAGGTAGACTAGCTGTTCTATATTATCGTAATATGGATAAAGAACTTTATTTAAATAGATTAGAAAAATGGCATTCTACTTGTGTGTGGGAACATTGTTATCGTAAAAATACAGATAATAAATCTGTAAGGTTCTATGGGGCGCCATCAACAAAAGATATTGCCTTTGCTACATATGGACCAAGGGCAAGCGAGAAAATTGTTAAAGGATTAATGGAACGGATGCTTCCTTGTATTATAGACGAGCAGAAAATCCCATTTGACATCGTCAGAAGTGCTTTTCAACGTGCATCAAATCCTGTGTCAATGGAATGTTGGGAATGGGAAAAAACATTAAGCATTACTTGTGCATTAATCAATAAACAGGAGGGATACAACGTGTCGTTAGATAAAGACAACAGTGATCGTAGTTATTTGTTTGGTCGTCTACTAGCAATTGCAGATGTTTTGGAAAGAAGTGCTTTAGATTCAAGTGAAAAACGTGCAACGAATGCCATTCGATATATGAATTCTTTTTCTCAACATCCTGAAAGATCATGGATGACAATTCAAGCCGCTTTACAACCATATCAAGCCAGACTTGGAACGAAAGCAACCTATTACTCCAAGTTAATAGATGAAGTAGCATCAAAATTTAATATTGAAGATTTTAATAACAAATCACTATCCGGAAAGTACTTGTTAGGATTTTATAGCCAACGCCATGAACTGTATCAAAAAAAGGAAAAAAACGATTCACAAGATCAAACAGTAAATAATGGAGAGGGGAATTAGACGTGACAACTTTAGATCATAAAATCGATTTTGCGGTTGTTTTATCTGTTACAAAAGCGAATGCAAATGGAGATCCTTTGAATGGGAATCGCCCTAGACAAAATTATGATGGCTATGGCGAAATCTCTGATGTAGCTATTAAAAGAAAGATTAGAAATCGTCTTCAAGATATGGGTGAAGCTATTTTTGTTCAGTCAAATGACAGAAAAGTTGATAATTTTAATAGTTTAAGAGAAAGAGCAGACGCAAATGAAGAGTTAGTAAAAGCATCAAAATCGAAAGAAAATCAGAGTGACCAATATGCTACAGTCGCATGTAAGGAATGGATTGATGTTCGTAGTTTTGGTCAAGTGTTTGCCTTTAAAGCAAAGGATAAGGGAGCTGGGGTATCTGTTGGAGTAAGAGGACCTGTTTCCATTCATACTGCAACGAGTGTTGATCCAATTGACATTACTAGTATGCAAATTACGAAAAGTGTGAACTCTGAACCCGGAGAGAAGAAAGGTTCAGATACAATGGGTATGAAGCATCGTGTCGATTTTGGCGTCTATGTTTTTTACGGCAGTATCAATACACAATTAGCAGAAAAGACAGGTTTTACTAATGATGATGCAGAAAAAATCAAAAATGCACTTGTTACATTATTTGAAAACGATATATCCTCAGCACGTCCTGAAGGTAGTATGGAAGTGCATAAGGTGTGTTGGTGGGAGCATAATTCAAAGATTGGTCAATATTCTTCTGCCAAAGTACACCGTTTACTGGATATTAAACAGAATATCGAAGCACCAAAAACAATTGCTCATTATACTATCATGGTGCATGAATTAGATGCTTTGAAAGTAGAGATAATTGATGGAATGTAATGAAGAAGATACTTATCTAATGTTGTCTGGTATTCAACACTTTCAGTTTTGTAAACGACAGTGGGCACTTATTCACATTGAGCAACAATGGGAAGAAAATGTTAGAACGATTGAAGGACAGCATCTTCATCAAAAAGCAGATCAACCATTTATTAGAGAGAAACGAGGAGATAAGCTCACTGTTCGCGCGATGCCTGTAAAGTCAAGTGAGCTTAATATTACAGGCATTTGTGATGTAGTTGAATTTATTCAAGATAATAATGGTGTTAAAATAGCAGGTTCTGAAGGGAAATATGTTGCTTATCCAATCGAATATAAACGTGGGAAACCCAAGGTAGACGATGCAGACGTTTTACAATTAACAGCACAAGCAATGTGTTTAGAGGAAATGTTGCTTTGTGAAATAAATAGAGGTTTCATATTCTACAATGAAATAAAGCACAGAATTGAAGTACCGATAACAGCAGATAATAAAAATAAAGTTAGGACAATTGTTGAAGAAATGTACAATTACTACAAGCGTAAGCATACACCGAAAGTAAAAACAGGGGTGTTTTGCCAAAAATGTTCCCTTCAAAATATTTGTTTGCCAAAATTAATGAATAAGCGATCTGTAAAAAGTTATATTGAAGGGACGATTAATGAATGAAAAAACTCCTTAATACATTATTTGTGACGCAACCAGATATTTATTTATCATTAGATGGTGATAATGTTGTTCTTCTGCAAAAGCAAGAAAAGTTGAAAAGATTCCCACTTCATAACTTAGAATCAATCGTGTCATTTGGCTATACTGGTGCAAGTCCAGCACTTATGGGTTATTGTGCCGAAAAAAACATTTCGTTAATCTTTTTAACAATGAACGGAAGATTTCTTGCAAGAGTTATTGGAAAAAGTAAGGGTAATGTCATTCTAAGAAAAAATCAGTATCGCATATCAGAAGATGAAGTCATGTCAACAAAAATTGCACGGAACTTTATTGTTGGAAAGATTTACAATAATAAATGGATAATTGAGAGAATGACAAGAGACTATCCATTACGAATAGATCTTGCTCAATTCAAAGAAACTTCGCAACATTTATCGTCTATCATTCTTAATGTAAGAGAATGCGAGGATTTAGAGAGATTAAGAGGTTTGGAAGGTCAAGCTGCTGTAAGTTATAATAAATTATTTAATCAAATGATACTGCAACAAAAAGAAGATTTTTATTTTCATACTCGTTCTAGACGACCACCATTAGATAATGTGAATGCGATGTTATCATTTGCCTATACGTTGTTAGCAAATGATATGACATCCGCATTAGAGGGTGTAGGATTAGACGCATATGTTGGCTTTTTGCATCGTGATAGACCGGGAAGAGTATCCTTAGCTTTGGATGTCATGGAAGAATTGCGAGGTATTTTCGCAGATAAATTTGTCTTGTCATTAATTAATAAAAAAGTTTTAAATAAAGACGATTTTCTAAAAAAAGAAAATGGAGCTGTTATCATGACTGACGAAGCTAGAAAAAAGTTTTTAACAGCTTGGCAAAATAGAAAACAAGATAAGATAACACATCCATATCTTGGAGAAAAAATACCTTGGGGATTAGTACCACATGTACAAGCTTTATTACTAGCTCGTTATTTACGTAATGATCTAGATGAATATCCAACCTTTTTATGGAAGTAGGTGTAGCTCTATTGTTAGTATTAATTACGTATGATGTAAGTACTATTAGCAGTACAGGAAAAAAAAGACTACGTAAGGTTTCGAAAGTATGTCAAAATTATGGTCAAAGAGTCCAAAATTCAGTATTTGAATGTATTGTAGATGCAACTCAATTCGCTACATTAAAAATAGAACTTTCTAATATTATTGACAAGAATCAGGATAGTCTTCGATTTTATCAATTGGGTAATAACTATAAAAATAAGGTGGAACATCTTGGTGTGAAAGAATCAATTGATTTAGAAAGTCCTTTAATTTTTTAGTGCGAATGTATAGCGTACATTGAATCCCAGATACATTCGCACCTGAATTTTTATATTTTATGCCAAAATTTATGAGTTTTTATATATGTTTTCTTTATTTAGTTAAAGAAAATAGAGATTTTTTAATCAAAGCTATGTATTATTAGGTTATTTTGATTAAAAATCGCTGTCGCATCCTACATGGATGCGTGGATTGAAATGCTGGTAGAGAAACGCTCGCTAATAAGTTAAATATAGTCGCATCCTACATGGATGCGTGGATTGAAATTGAAGATACCTTCGAGTTCAGGTGATAACGCCACGAGTCGCATCCTACATGGATGCGTGGATTGAAATTAAAAAATCTTCAAAATTGCCACCGATGAAAAATGTCGCATCCTACATGGATGCGTGGATTGAAATTAGTTCCAGGAAAGAAAAATAAAACTTGGATTATAGTCGCATCCTACATGGATGCGTGGATTGAAATCTGCTGTAAAGTTGTCCAACAAATGTCTTGCGAGTCGCATCCTACATGGATGCGTGGATTGAAATTTCTTTGAGTTGTTCGTTCTTATCAATTACTTTTTGTCGCATCCTACATGGATGCGTGGATTGAAATTCTTATTGTCGAGTTACCATCTTTTTTATGTTCCCCAGTCGCATCCTACATGGATGCGTGGATTGAAATCGTTATTAATGGAATAATATCTGCAATACCACAAATTGTCGCATCCTACATGGATGCGTGGATT
>JAVBJX010000055.1:0-25211 GCA_031546705.1 Caryophanales bacterium | reverse complement strand
TTATTGTACGGAAAGTTCAATGGTTAATTTTTAATTGTACTGTTTCAAAAACTCTTAGCTTGCCTCTAGCAAGCGGCATCGTTTTTTCATTGTCTAATTAAAAATTTTCTCCTTTCCTTTTTCCGCACAATTTCGCAAACTGCTATAAGAGATAAATGTACGATTTCATATAGAGAGCGACCGAAAAAGGGAGAAATTCTCTCTGATTCGGTTGCCTTTATGGATGGAAGCATTTTTGTGTCTTTATGAAATCGCTTTCCATGTAACTTTATACAATTAGAATGAAACATAATTTTACGGATTAGATAAAAACTATCAAAATTTATGTGTAATAGTTATTTTAAAAAATGTAGAAATATTTTTTTATATCAATGGTAATTTCTGGTAAAATAGTAATTGTACAAATACATAGAGGAGGGCTACATATTGAACAAGAAATCTATTCGTGATATTGATGTAAAAGGGAAACGTGTATTTTGTCGTGTTGACTTTAATGTGCCAATGGAAAATGGTGCAGTGACTGATGATACACGCATTCGTGCCGCATTGCCAACGATTCAGCATTTATGTGACAATGGAGCGAAAGTCATTCTAGCAAGCCACTTAGGTCGTCCGAAAGGTAAAGTTGTCGAAGAAATGAGGCTCACACCAGTAGCAGAACGTTTGAAAGAGCTTTTTAATAAAAAAGTAACAAAAACAAACGAAGCCTATGGTGAAGAAATTGAGCAAGCAATTGCCAAGATGAATGAAGGCGATATATTACTGCTTGAAAATGTTCGCTTCTATGCTGGAGAAGAAAAAAATGACCCAGAACTAGCAAAACAATTTGCGAAACTAGCAGATATATACGTTAATGATGCATTCGGTGCGGCTCATCGTGCCCATGCTTCAACCGAAGGAATTGCTCATCATTTGCCTGCGGTTGCTGGATTTTTGATGGAGAAAGAATTGGAAGTTTTAGGTAAGGCGTTGACTAACCCAGAACGGCCATTTACCGCAATTATTGGCGGTTCAAAAGTAAAAGATAAGATTGGCGTGATTGAAAATTTACTTGATAAAGTAGACAATCTCTTAATTGGTGGTGGTCTAGCTAATACATTTATTAAAGCATTAGGACATGATGTTGGAACATCTTTACTTGAAGAAGATAAGATTGAACTAGCAAAATCATTTATAGATAAAGCAAATGAAAAAGGCGTAAATATGTGTCTACCAATTGATGTTGTAGTAGCAGACGAGTTTTCTAATGATGCCAATATAAAAACGGTAAAAATTAGCGAAATTCCAAGTGGATTTATGGCATTAGATAATGGACCAAAAACAAATGAATTATATGCCGATGTTATTAAAAAATCAAAACTAGTTATTTGGAATGGTCCAATGGGTGTATTCGAGAAATCTAATTTTGCCGCTGGAACAAAAGCGGTAGCAGAAGCTTTAGCAAATTCTGAAGATACCTATTCTGTTATTGGTGGTGGTGATTCTGCCGCAGCCGTTGAAAAATTTGAGTTAGCAGACAAAATGAGCCACATTTCCACAGGTGGTGGAGCAAGCCTTGAATTTATGGAAGGTAAAGAACTACCCGGAGTTACGGCATTAAATGATAAATAGTTTATTGATGCAGAATTAGGCATGTGCGTAGAATTGGCATGAATAAATAAACACGCAAAATAACTGTATAAACAATGAAAAGGGCGGTGTTATGAATGCGTAAACCAATTATTGCAGGCAACTGGAAAATGTTTAAGACGTTACCTGAAGCAGTGAGTTTTGTGAGTGAAGTAAAGGGGAAAATTCCAGCGAATAAAAGTGTGGAATCTGTCATCTGCTCACCAGCTCTTTTTTTACATAGCCTTGTTCAAGAGGCTAATGGAACAGACTTAAAAATCGGGGCACAAACAATGCACTTTGCAGACAATGGGGCATTTACGGGTGAAATTAGTCCAGTAGCTTTAAAAGATATTGGGGTAACATATGTCATTATTGGTCACTCAGAACGCAGAGAAATGTTTGCAGAAACGGATGAAACAGTTAATCAAAAAGTATTAGCGGCATTTAGTCATGAACTGATTCCGATTGTTTGTTGTGGCGAAACGCTAGAACAACGAGAAAGTGGTCAAACAAACGAACTTGTTGGGGCACAAATTGAAAAAGCATTGGCAAGTTTGACAACAGAACAAGCAAAACAAGTAATTGTTGCTTATGAACCTATTTGGGCGATTGGTACAGGCAAATCATCAACTGCAGATGATGCTAATGAAACGTGTGGACATATTCGGGCTTGTATTGCTAAACAATTTTCACCTGAAGTTGCTGAGGCTGTTAGAATTCAATATGGTGGTAGTGTAAAGCCGAATAATATTCAAGAGTATATGCAAAAAGAACATATTGATGGGGCATTAGTTGGCGGAGCGAGCCTAGAAGTAGATTCGTTTTTACAATTATTAGCGGCAAGAAAATGACGGTTGCCCTAATTATTTTAGATGGTTTCGGGCTTCGTAATGACACGCATGGAAATGCGGTGGCTCAGGCGAAAAAACCAAATTTTGATCGTTATTGGAATCAATTTCCACATACACAATTAACAGCATCTGGTGAAGCAGTGGGCTTGCCGCCTGGACAAATGGGAAATTCGGAAGTTGGACATCTAAATATTGGTGCGGGCAGAGTTGTCTATCAAAGTTTAACGAGAGTGAATTTGGCGATTCGTGAAGGCAAGTTTGAAAGTAATGAAACATTTTTGAATGCCATGCATCATGTCAAAGAAAAAGGAACGAATTTACATATTTTCGGACTTTTATCAGACGGTGGTGTGCATAGCCATATTCAACATTTGTACGCTCTCTTAAAATTAGCTGCTCAAGAAGGCGTAAAAAATGTCTACATTCATGGAATATTAGACGGTCGGGATGTCGGTCCACAAACGGCATCGAAATATATCAAGGCTTTGAAGGAAGAAATAAAAACACTAGGTGTCGGTGAGATTGCGACCATTTCTGGACGATATTACTCTATGGATCGAGATAATCGCTGGGAGCGAGTTGAAAAAGCGTATAGAGTCATGGTCTATGGAGAAGGTCCAACGTACAAAAGTGCTGAAGAATGTGTGGAAGATTCGTATGCACATGGGATTCATGATGAGTTTGTTTTGCCATCGGTTATTGTCAAAAAAGATGAAACACCAGTCGCAACAATTCAAGATAATGACACAATGATTTTTTATAACTTTCGTCCTGACCGAGCGATTCAAATTTCTAACACATTTACGAATAAAGAATTTCATTCCTTTGACAGAGGAGAAAAGCATCCGAAAGATGTCCACTTTGTTTGTCTAACACATTTTAGTGAAACGGTACAAGGCTATGTTGCTTTTGAACCAACGAATTTAGACAACACGCTTGGAGAAGTGTTAGAGAAAAATAATTTAAAACAATTACGGATTGCTGAAACGGAAAAATATCCGCACGTAACATTCTTTATGAGTGGTGGTCAGGAAGCTGAATTTGAAGGGGAAACACGAATTTTAATTAATTCTCCAAAAGTTGCGACCTATGATTTGAAGCCTGAAATGAGTGCGTATGAAGTAACGGAGGCTTTAATAAAAGAAATTGAAGCAGACAAACAGGATGCGATTATTTTAAACTTTGCTAATCCTGATATGGTTGGGCATTCTGGAATGTTAGAGCCGACCATTAAAGCGATAGAAACAGTCGATGAATGTCTTGGGAAAATTGTGGATTTGATTATCCAAAAAGGTGGAACGGTTTTGATTACTGCCGATCATGGAAATGCTGATGAGGTAATTACCGATGAAGGAACACCACAAACGGCACACACAACGAATCCTGTACCTTTTATTATTACAAAAGAAGGTGTAAATTTACGTGAGGATGGTGTGTTGGGTGATTTAGCACCGACTATACTTGAGTTGTTACATGTACAAAAGCCAACAGAAATGACTGGAAAATCATTAATTAAACAATAGGGAGAGAAAACAATGCCATATATTATTGATGTTTATGCTCGTGAAGTGTTAGATTCAAGAGGAAATCCAACGATTGAAGTGGAAGTATATACAGAATCAGGTGCATTCGGACAAGCGTTAGTACCAAGTGGAGCTTCTACTGGTGAATATGAAGCGGTTGAACTTCGTGACGGAGATAAAAGCCGTTATCTTGGAAAAGGTGTACTGCAGGCTGTTAACAATGTAAATGAAGTGATTGCGGAAGAGTTAATTGGATATAGTGTTCTCGATCAAATAGCAGTGGACGAATTTTTAATGAGTCTGGATGGAACAGAAAATAAAGGGAAATTAGGAGCAAATGCCATTCTTGGTGTATCCATGGCTGTGGCTCGGGCAGCGGCTAATTTCTTAGATATTCCTTTGTATCAATATCTTGGTGGCTTTAATGCGAAACAATTGCCTGTACCAATGATGAATATTATTAATGGTGGAGCACACGCTGATAATAATGTAGATATTCAAGAATTTATGGTTATGCCAGTTGGGGCAGAAAGTTTTAAAGAAGCATTACGCATGGGCACGGAAATTTTTCATCACTTAAAAGCAGTGTTAAAAGAAAAAGGCTACAACACAGCAGTTGGAGATGAAGGCGGTTTTGCTCCAAACTTAAAATCAAATGAAGAAGCACTACAAACCATTGTGGAAGCAATTGAAAAAGCTGGATACAAGCCTGGTGAACAAGTGATGTTGGCAATGGATGTTGCCGCATCTGAACTGTACAATAAAGAAGATGGAAAGTATCATTGGGACGGTGAAGGACGTGTCATGACTTCGGAAGAAATGGTTGATTTCTACGAACAGCTAGTCAATAAATATCCAATTATTTCTATTGAAGATGGATTAGATGAAAATGACTGGAAAGGTCATAAATTACTGACTGAACGCATTGGTAAAAAAGTTCAGTTAGTTGGTGATGATTTATTTGTGACAAACACAACGAAACTTGCCGAAGGAATTAAGCAAGGAATCGGCAACTCTATTCTTGTAAAAGTAAATCAAATTGGTACATTAACCGAAACATTTGATGCAATTGAAATGGCAAAACGAGCTGGTTATACAGCAGTTATTTCTCACCGTTCTGGTGAAACAGAAGATAGCACGATTGCTGATATTGCGGTTGCGACAAATGCAGGGCAAATTAAGACAGGTGCTCCTTCTCGGACAGATCGTGTGGCTAAGTATAATCAATTGCTTAGAATTGAGGATAGACTTGGAGAAATGGCACGTTATGAAGGATTGAAGTCTTTTTATAATTTGAATAAGTAAGTAGGAAAGGATTCGGAGCGATTGGCTTCGAGTCCTTTTTTGTGGGATGGAAGGTAAAATTGATGTTTTCTGGAGTAAGTCATCTGAATGGTTTGGAATTATTAGTCAAGATCCAGAGATGAGAATGATTGATGAAATGCAGGAGAAATTGGAACTTGATAAGAGGAGTGCTCTTGTTTATGCGGAAAAGAGAGGGCAAACAGGAAGGTGAACGCAAGAAAGCGATTGAAATCGCTACTGATATGCTCTTGTTAAATACTTTAAGCATAGAAGATATTGCAAAAATAACGAAACTATCCATTGAAGAAATAGAGGAAATAAAATCAACTATATAGGATAAAAGCAGAGAACAAAAAAGAGCCATAAATGCGTAACCGGCAAGGATTTACGGCTCTTTTTATTAGCTATTAGCATATCATCAAGCATGAATGTAGTGAGCCGGATTATGATAAAAAGCCTTCTTATCATTCGTAACTGTAGAGAAAAAGAAGAGAAATATCCCGAAACACACCTTTATTATTCCATCAATAATTCCTATAACCATAAAAGGAATAGAGGAAATTTGTACATGGAAACTATTTTAACGACTTCTTTCGGAAATCGTTAAAAAATAAGGAAAGGGGAAATCCCAATTCCCCTCATTTTCTATAGTTTAAATTTACTTACAATCTCTTCTAAACCATTACTCATTCTCGTTAATTCCTCGGCGGATGTCGTAACGCTACTGATTGCCCGAATTTGTTCTTCGGTAGAATTGGAAACTTCATCCACCGAAACAGCAACTAGTTCCGATTGATTTGAGATAGTCTGAATGGCAATAACAACTTGTTCTTTATTCTTATCCATATGTTGCACTTGTGTTGTCATATGTTGGGTTGCTGTAGAAAGTTGATTCATCATGTTTAAGATGTTTTTAAAACTTTCTTCTGTTAAATTTAGTGCTTTTAATTGTTCTTCGTTCATATTACGAGTGCGATCAACAGCTTTGGTTGCTAAATCGGTTTGTTGTTGAATTAAATGAATGGTAGCACTAATTTGTTCAGTTGCTCTAGCGGACTGTTCAGCAAGTTTTCTTACTTCTTCAGCAACAACGGCAAAGCCTTTTCCGTGTTCACCAGCTCTAGCAGCCTCGATACTAGCATTTAAAGCTAGCAGATTTGTTTGAGTAGAAATTTGTGTAATGGCATTAATTATCTCATCAATTTCACTCGTTTTGTCAACAAGTTCTGAAATGACTACTTCTACGGAAGATAGCTCATTATTTGATTCTTTTGATGTAGATTGAACAGCAACTAGTTTCGATAATCCATCTTCACTTGCTACTCTAGTTTCAGAGGAGAGGGATTCAACAATCTTTACAGCAGCAGATGTTTCATTCATTTGCCGACTTAAATTTTCCGTAATGAGGGACATTTCTTCTAAGTTTTTTGCTTCATGGGAAGAACTTCTTGATATTCCCTCAATAGAGCTGGCAATTTGTTCACTAATTGCCATTGTTTCCTCGGAAACAGAACTCAAATCCAAAGCAGAATCGTTTAACTTTCCTGTACTATCACGAAAAGTGCGTATTACCTCTTGATTTTGCTCAACCATTATGTTAAATACATCAGCTAATTCTGCAAATTCATCCGTAGAAGTTTTTCGTGCACGTACAGTTAAATCTCCTGTTGCTAATTGAGCAATAGTGTTTTTTAAATGAGCAATTGGTTTTGTTAGTGAATTAGCAAATAAAATACCAATAATAATAGCGACAATAAAAGCAATGACTGCAATAATAATTCCGTATAGGCTTATTTTTGTAGACAATGCACCTAAATTGCTTGCTTTATAAGAAACAGCTACTTTCCATCCTAAATTAGAAATGGTGTCATAGTAAAGAACACGTTTTGTATCATCTGTCCAAGTAAAATTAATATAACCATTTTTTCCTTTATACATTTCAGAAAATGGAGCAACTTCTTTTATATTTTTGCCTGTTTCTGTTGGATGATAAATAACAAATCCATTTGCATCTAGCAAGGCAGTTTCTCCGTCGTAACCTACATCAATAGATTTAACCACATTCGCTATTTTGGATAATGCGATACTCATTCCAGCAACAGCAACAGGCTTCCCATCATTGTTGTTAATAGTGATGGCGAAAGTCACAACCATCTCATTCGTTGCTTGATCAATATAAGGAGTTGTTATTACTATTTTATCTGGATCATCCATCGCCTGTTTATACCAGCCACGAGATGTTGGATCGTAGTCATCTGGCAATTTAGCTTCTGGGATATTAAGCATTCTTTTGTCGGAAGTTCCTACATAGACGGCAAGAATGGTTTCATCTGTTTTCACGACAGGAAGAAATACTTCCAGTGCTTTTTTTTCGATAGATTTGTCATCCGTTTGAGCAAAATCTTTGATGACTGATGTCTGGATAAAAGATTGTAACAGTGTTTTTTGTTTAGACAGACTGGAATTATTGATTGTTCCAATCAGTGATTCAACACTACTTTTGCCACGTAATAGAGCGGAATCTTCGATTACTTTTTTTGTTTGAAAATATAGCCCCATTTGAATACTTCCGATGGAAACAAGCAATAAGATAGCAATTAAAGTGATGATTTTTGCTTTTACAGATTTGAACATGAGCATTCCTCCTACCTATTTTTCTAGTATTTTCAAATATAAAAACATTATACTAGTATTTCCTTTAAATGGAAATAGACTTATTAGACTATTTTTTAGTAATGAAAGTTACTTATGAATGAAAGATGTAATGAATTTTCCTGAAAAATAGATATGATATAGACTGTTCATTATTATAATGACTTTCAAAAATAAAGTTAAATATTTTTATCATGATAAAAAAGATAGTAATTAAAACATTCATTTCATTTTAACTTTCGCTTGACATAGTAATTTATGGGTGATAATATAAAATTATTAAACCGACGGTCTGTTTATTAAAAAAAGGAGAGATTAATTTTGGCTCGTACAAACAAAAACTTTGAAACAAAAAAACAAGAAATAATTAAAATCGCTCTGCATTTGTTTTTAGAAAATGGGTATGAAAACACATCTATCCATACTATTTTGCAAGCGGCAAGTATTTCAAAAGGTGCTATGTATCATTATTTTATTTCAAAAGAAGATGTGTTGGATGCGGTAATAAACTTTGTTATTGATCAAGATGCTAGTAGATTTCAAACGATTATGGATGATAAAAATATCTCGGCAGTAGAGAAGTTACAAATGCTTATTACAAGTGGAGAGAAACCGCCTGATGTTTCTGAGGCTACTTTGTATGCAGAGAGAAATAAAAATTCGATATTTGATTACCGTTCAAAGGAATTAAGTTTAAAGAGGACAGTACCAGATATAGCGAAGATTATTAAGCAAGGTGTAGAAGAGGGGATTTTTTATACGGACTATCCTGATGAGATGGCAGAGTGTTTCTACATACTTACTCGTTCTTTGTTTGAGGTTTCCAAGGAAATGACTTTTGCAGAACAACGAAAGCGGATAGATGCTTGTATTTATGTGTTGGAGAATTGTTTGGGGAGAAATTTGGGAGAGTTTGCTAGTTTAAAACAAACATTATTATCCCAATTTGAAAAAATGTTAGGTGGACATATTAAATAGGAGGAAAGAAAATGCGTAGATATATCGTTTTTACTTTTGGAACATCATGGTTATTATGGGGGTTGCTCGTCTTTATGACACAGGCAAATATAATGAAATTTGGTCAACCGTTGTTCTTGCTGCTGTATATGTTAGGGGGCAATGCTCCAGCTATTTGTGAATTGTGGTTAAAAAAAAGATATGATACAAAGAATTATAAAGCATTTGTGAAAAGTATATTTAACCCAAAACAACAGTTAAAATGGTATGTGTTTATTGGTTTGTTTACAGTGTTGAATGGATTTATTTTGACAATGAATGAGAATGGAATGAATGAAGTTTTAGCAAAGCCATTTTATGTTGTTTTTCTACTTTTGCCAATGACGTTGTTTGGTGGGGGATGGGAAGAAATTGGTTGGCGTGGATTTTTTCAGCCTTATTTAGAGCAAAAGTATTCAAAGTTTGTTAGTACAATCATTGTTGGTATTGTTTGGTCTTTCTGGCATCTGCCACTTTGGTTTATTGAGGGAAATCCGCAATCACAGATGTCATTTTTGGACTTTACACTTGTTGGAATAGGGATATCGTTTTTACTTACGATACTTTATTCTGAAACAAAAAGTGTCTTCTTATGTATTTTGTTTCACACGCTGTTAAATGCTGTTTTAAATGTATTTGCGATTAGTGATAATTTGTTATCAAGTAGTGTGTTGCTTGGGGTTGATGTAGTAATTTTCGTTGGGTATTATTTATTTTTTGTTGGGAGTTTTAATAAATCTAGTCTGCAATATCGAGAAAATATTGGGTAGTGTATGAAGATGAAATTTGTTAAAATATTAGATATAATGATTCTTGTACAGTAAAATTTTTCCGCTACATTTGTGCTATTGGCATTTTTAGATATGTAAATTAAAAATATTAAAAAATAAGGAGAACACGTATGAAAATCGAGATACCGTTTAAAGGTTTTGATTTCAGTCAATTTTGGGATGATGATGAATATGCTCTTGAAGAATATGTTAGTGAGCCACCAACGGATGAATTAATTGTAGAGATAGAGCAAGAATTAGGATATAAGTTACCAAATTCCTATATTTGGCTTATGAAGCAACACAATGGGGGAATTCCTTTTCATACGAATCACCCTACTAATGAACCAACAAGTTGGGCAGAGGATCATATTGCAATTACTGGAATTATGGGTATAGGCAGAGATAAGAGATATTCATTAGGTGGTGAATTTGGAAGTCGCTTTTGGATTGAAGATTGGGAATATCCAGATATAGGTGTGGCTATATGCAATTGTCCTTCAGCTGGACATGATATGATTTTTTTAGATTACAGAGAATGTGGTCCTAAAGGTGAACCTAAAGTAGTACATGTTGACCAAGAAAGTGATTATGAAATTACTTTTGTAGCTGATAATTTTGAAAGATTTATTCGTGGCCTTGTAAATGATGATGTGTATGATACTTCTGAGGAAGATAAAATAGAAACGTTGCAAATGATTGCTACAGGAAAGTTTTCATCTTTATTAACGGAGTTGTGTGCGAATGTAGACAAATCTTTATCTATCGAACAAAAAATACGAGAAATTGCTAGACAAATTACAGAAGAAAAAGGATTTTTTGCTCTTCATGCTGATGAACTTTCCACGCTACTCTATGACATTCAATTTTGGTTGTTTACCAATACCTACCCCGATACAAGTGAAACCCAGTATGTAGAGAAGTACTCAGAAATAATTGCTTTTGGAGGTGAATTTAGTACAGGTGGTTATGCTCCTAGTTTCATTACAGATTGGTTAGCCAAAAGAATGGAAGAAGGGAAAATTATTACATCGTCTAATAGAATATGTATGACAGAACAAACAAAGATTGATTTAGTAGAAAAATTAAGGGAGTATTGAGTGCAGTATAAGCATGATTGAAATAAACAGCTCGAAAGCTAATAAGTACTGAAATTTATATTTTCTTATGTTAAGATGTAATGTATGAAACAACTTTTAAGTAAAGAGAAATTAATAAATTTTAAAAGGAGTAAACGAATGAGAAATAATATTATTTTAGAAAATGAAACAAAACTGATAAAGAGAATAAATCTTCGGGAAATTTTTAAATTTGGAGCGTACTATGACCATACATTAAAAGGTAGAAACATTTTATTTTGTGAAGGTGACTTATTAGTCAAAGGGAATCTAGATCTAGATTATGATGGGTTTATGAGTAAAACACCATCTAATCTGATTCATATACTTCAATCAATTGAAATGAAGAAAACAGATCAATCTGTTGACGCACTTGTGGTACTTGGAAACTTAACGGTACATGGCTCTGTATTAAATAGTAACTCTAATGCTGGCGTAAGTCTGTATGTATTAGGCACATTAAAAGCACACAATCTAGTAGCTGGTGGTACATTTATAACGGTGGGCGGAGATATCTTCATAGAAGAATGTACATACTGCCATTACAATGATGGTCATCTTATGGCGGAAGGCACCCTTCACACACCAATATATATCAATTTAGATCATTCTGTTGACTCCGAAGTAAGCTCGCAATATTCATTTGATTGGGATGAGGATGAATTGCCTGAAGATAATGATGGCAACCAACTTATTCCTAAAAAACTAAAAAAACTTATCCGTAGCGATATTACACTTTGGGACGATATTTTCGATAATCTTATAGATGGAAAATATATGATGAAAGATAGTATATATGCTGAAAAAATTGTTCCTGACCAAGCCTACTATGACAAAATGATTGCCGATTTTATTGAGAAAGAAAAAAAAGACCCCTGTGATATATTACGACGTGTTCCAAAAGAGTTTCGTTCCCAAGAAATATGCAATAAAATTGTAGCCTATTTACCTTACAATATTCAATATGTACCTTCTACACTTGTTACAAAAGAATTGTGTTATATTGTCATACAACATGAAGATGTTGCCCCAAGTTTAATGGGAAGTATACCAATGAAATTTAGAACACGTGAACTATGTATGTTAGCGGCAAAAAATCGTGCTATTAGTGTGGAGGATGTGCCTGAAAAACTATTAAATGATGAGGAGTTATTATTAGAAATTGTCAAAAATTTTGCTTATGCCTATACAAATTTATCAGAAAAATATTTGCTTAAGGATGAATTTATGATAGCGGCTATATGTGGAGGAGAGTATTCGTATGTGAAATACACTTTTGAGGGACTGGAACAACATCACTCAAATGAAAATATTTCATATAAAATTTTATGCAAAGTAGTGGAAATGGATATAAACTATTTAGAACAGATACCTGGATATGCATTTACAAAAGAGCTTTATGAATTTGCTAAAAACCTGTATGGTCAGTTGGCGGAATGGCAAGAAATAGAGCGAAAACATTCTATTGATTTCTGGAGATATGTCTTCAATGATACATATGTTATGAAAGTTGAAAAAGAGATAACGCATGATGCAAGGTATACAGATGCATTCAAACATGTATGGCTTTGTTTCTGGACGGAAGAATTTATAATGAATTGCCTAAAATATTGTAAGCCACGTGTTGACTTTGAATATATTCCCAAGTGGTTCTTTACAGATAATATAGTGAAAGTTGCACTAGAAAAGGATAGTTATGGATATTATAGAGATTATCTTGATACCTATGGATTATATAGAAAGTATATAGAGAGTATGTTAGGGAAGAAATAGAGCAGAATGTAGGGATTAAAGGGTATCTCTTTTTTTGATTTTAATAGGTGGTTATTATGAGTGTTGCAAAAAAAGGAAAACGAAAAATTCAATTTAATGATATGATTTTTTATTGGTATGTAGCAGATTGGGCTAAAGAAGAATACCCGCTCCATATTATGTCTGAGGATAAAAAAATTCAAATACATTACCAAGTAAACTCCATAAATCAGCATATTATTTGCCCTAAAGTTTTTATCGAAAAAAGCGACACATGGAAACGGGGTACTTATTCTTTTTTTCCTGTTTTGTCTGATGAAGGTATATCAGCCTATAATGTTAGGAAAATATTAGAGTGGTATTTCAATGGGAAAACTAAGCACCTTCTAAGTTGAACAGTATCATCTTATATTCCATTTGAAGTATTAGAAACAGAGTGCAGTAGAAGAAATCCATATATGATAAAAGAACGGAGGTATTGTTATTGGAAAATTATCTGGAACACTATGAAAAAGTGTTAAATCATCCACATATTCGATATGAGTTACCGATGTCTAAAGTTGTACAAGCAATAAAAGGTAATACTCAAATTGAAACAGCATGGGGAAGTATCAAATATTTTTTGTCAGAATGTACGACAGCGAAAATCAATTTGCCAGATACATTATCCATAGAAATTAATAGTCATAAGGATAGAGACACCGATCTTCTTGAACAGTCAGCACAGCAAATATTTGGACTGCCTGAAAAACATTTTGATGGCATGTTTGACTTATTAAGATGGAAATTAAAAGCAACGCAACTAGAGAATGCAGTACAATTTATGATGGACGGTCAACCTTATCCAAAAGCGGTTAGACCATTTATTTCTTGCAGAATTGATTATTTTTTTGAGTTCACTAACCCATCTACACAAGAAGCCCTTATTGGACAAGAAAAGAAATCGCACTTAGCCATTTTTTTAGAAAGAAATAGTAGTTGTTTACCCGAATTTTGGTTTCCTTTTACAACAAATGGAGACGACTTCTATAGTTATATTGGTACACTAACCCCATTTTTTCCTTTTAAAAAGCTAGATGAAAAATCTTTTCGGATTGTTGCACCCAATAAACAAGGAACTAGTAATTTTATAAGAAAATTTCGAAAGATGGAACATATCGATTTTATTAATTTTAAGATGAAATAGATTTACTATCGAAAAAGTGGAAAGAGAAGGACATGGGCTTTAGTAATTCATAGATTTTTTTTGCTATCCAGTGCGGGGTTTGAATTTTATAAGTTTCCTTGATTTGATTGGCTAAAATATGTAACCTAGTTAAGTTTAGAGAGGGTGGTTTTCGGAGAATTTATTGTAACAGAAACTTGGATAGTTTTTTATTTTTTCGAACTTCCATTAGTTACATTCCCATTTTTATCAAGTACATATGTATACCCAAGCCAGTCTTTCGCAATGATTGTGTCACCACAAATGGAAAAAGGTTCTTCACCATTAGCCAGAACGAATATATCACGTCCTGAAAAGCTCCATTCCACTTCACCGCTTTTATTTACTTTAATGATTTCGGTTTCCCCATAAATTATGTAACCATCTTGAAAAGAATAGATTTCAAAACATATACTCCAGTCGCAAATGACTACATTTTTTTCTATACACATAGTAGTTAGGTTTAGCCATATGATTCGATTAAACATTAGAACAATTAATATGTCATCTTCTAATATGGCACATTGGCTGACAGGACTACAGAATTCTCCAACTAATACCATTGACTTTTCATAATGCTCCGATTTCATTTTAATGAATATGGCAAAAACTGTATAATGGTCATCCTTTCTAAAGTTTTTCGTTTGAAGCATATAGTCATATGGTTTGTTATCGGTTGAATTTATTGTATGAGTTGAGTCGATTTGAATGTCGATTATATATTTTGTATTAGAGAGTAACATATTTCCTCCCATCCTATTTTTTTCTATCATACCAGTAACATTTATTTTATTATACCTAAATTTTTCATGTACGATATTTTACTCTTTCCTTATTTTAGGCTAAAGTATGGTATTGTTCTATTTATTTGGAGATGATGAACATGCATACATTTGTGCACTGAGGAGATTCATACACATGGGAAAAATACAAAAAGAGTTCCAATTGAGTGATGACACGGTGCTACCTTATCAAATTCAAGGAAGCGGTGATCCAATCATTTTTATACATGGTTTATTTGGAAAATCGCAGGATTTTAAGGAAGTCATTGAAATTGTTTCAAAAAATTTTTGCTGTATTACCTATGACCATAGGGGGCATGGGAAGTCGAAAGCCGAAACTGGTTTGAATTTAAAGCAGTTTGCCGAAGATTTAAGAGAATTCATTGAATACCTGTCACTACAAGATGTGATTTTGGTTGGATATTCGATGGGTTCATTTACGATATTTAACTACGTTCAGCAATTTGGCTGTGAATATGTAAAGAAAATTGTGCTAGTAGATATCACGCCAAAAATGATAAATGATGATACATGGTCAAACGGTGTATACCGTGGTGAGTACCGAAAGCCGGAGTTAGAGAATGATTTACTAACTATGACAAAAGATTTCATGAAATTTGCGTCCTATTTTACCTATCGAAATATGACAAAGTATAGTGGAAAACCTTATCGTACAAAGGCATCGTTTCTTAGTAAAATTCTGGCAAAACTTCTTATAGGTAATAGTCCGAAGAAGAAAAAGCTAACCTATGATTTATGGAAAAATATTGCTACGTTGGATCATAGAGAAACGCTGAAAAATTTTCAAGTTCCGACGGCTGTATTTTATGCGGATCCAGGTTCATTATTTACACCAGATGTTGCTGTATATATGCAAAGTCAAATTCCTAATGTAACATTATTTCCATTTATGGAAGCAACACATGCATTACTCTTTTCACATGGCAAACAATTTGGCAGAGAATTATTGGTTTTTGCAAAAGAATAAATGAGAACAGGTATTTCAAATTTCTGTTTTGAAAAGTAAACGTGGGATAATTTCTGTATAATAAGTAAGAAACCTCAAGTTATTCAATATTTTACTATCGAATTCTTTTATGTTAAAATATAGTATTGCTCTATTTATTTGGAGGTGACGAACGTGCATACATTTGTAATGGTTTTATTAATAATTGTGTCTGTTTGTTTAATTGTGGTTGTGATGTTGCAGTCTGGAAAAAGTGCGGGGCTTTCTGGTGCTATTTCTGGTGGAGCTGAGCAATTGTTTGGTAAACAAAAGGCACGTGGAATGGATGCGGTATTGCATCGAGTAACAATTGTGCTTTCTGTTCTGTTTTTTTTACTGACATTGGCAGTTACTTATTTTCAAGTATAATGTGAGCTAGGTCAAGGGCAATTTGCCTGAATGACCTAGCTTTTTTTGGAGTTTGTTTGATTTTTACTAGCTTTTATTGGATGGGATTGTTTTTTTTATTTGGTAAAAGTTTATTTTTAGGGGAGATACAAATGAAATTAGTTGCACCAAAGCCGTTTTTATTTGAGGCAGGTGAACGGGCGGTTTTGCTTTTACATGGATTTACAGGGAATTCTGCAGATACGAGAATGCTTGGCAGGTTTTTAGCAACCAAGGGCTATACTTGTCACGCTCCAATTTGTCAAGGGCATGATGAGCCGCCAGAGGGGTTATTAACTACTGGTGTAGATGATTGGTTTAATGATGTCTTACGGGCATATGAATTTCTAAGCGAACGTGGGCATAAAAAAATTGCGGTGGCGGGGCTGTCAATGGGTGGCGTATTTTCTTTAAAGTTAGGTTACACTGTACCTATTATTGGAATTATTCCGATGTGTGCACCTGCTTTTTTTCGGGATGATGCATGGATGCACGCTGGTGTTTGTCGGTATGCGTATGGATATAAAAGAAGAGAGAAAAAGTCAGATGAACAAATAGAGGAAGAATTAGCACAATTTAGAGAGCCAATCATACCTGTATTAAAAGGGATTCAATCATTGATTACAGATGTGCGTAGTCATTTAGATGAAATTTATGCTCCGACTTTTGTTGTGCAAGCAAGACATGATGATGTGGTTCATCCTGATAGTGCAAAAACGATTTATGATACGATTTCTACAGCTCAGAAGAAATTGAAATGGTACGAAAACTCTGGGCATGTGATAACATTTGATAAGGAAAGAGAAGAATTACATGAAGATATATATGAATTTTTGGAATCATTACCTTGGTAGAAGAAAGGGGAATATTAATGGAAAAAAGATTACTTGAATTAATGGAAGATAAGTCATATAAATTATCCACTGCTCAAGATTTGGAAGCAATACTTCAAATTACCGATGCGGATGGATTTAAAGAGCTTGTGAGGACACTTGTATTACTTGAAGATACTGGTGATGTATCAAGGTCAAGAAATAATAAGTATGGTTTATCGAAAAAAATGGGTTATGTGCGTGGAAGATTAGCTGGAAATGCTAGAGGTTTTGCTTTTTTAATTCCTGATGAAGAGGGACTGGCAGATGTATATATTTCTGCCCTTGGACTAAACGGGGCAATGCATGGGGATATTGTGCTTGTTCAGGTGATGAATGATTTATTTTCTGAACTGCCAAGGAAAGAAGGTACGGTTACAAAGATTATTAAGCGTGGGCTGACGGAATTTGTTGGAACATACGAGGATATGCAAATAGTTGGAGCGGTTGTTCCAGATGATAAGAAAATAACGATGGATATTTTTATTTCAAAAGAAGCTCGCAATGGGGCAATGGCTGGGCATAAGGTTGTTGTGAAGATTACCGATTATCCAAACGTCAAGCGAGATAGTGCGATGGGTGAGGTCATCGCCATTCTTGGGCATAAAAATGATCCGGGTGTCGATATTTTGTCGATTATTCATAAACATGGCTTGCCTACGGAATTTCCACAAGAAGTATTGCAAGCGGCAAGTGAGGTTCCAGAAATAATTGCAGAGGAAGATTTAGTGAATCGCCATGATTTACGGTCGGAAATGATTGTAACGATTGATGGGGAAGATGCGAAGGATTTAGACGATGCGGTTACGGTCACAAAACTTGCGAATGGGAATTATAAATTAGGTGTGCATATAGCCGATGTTAGTCATTATGTAACGGAAGGTTCGGCAATTGATAAGGAAGCATATGAGCGTGGTACAAGTACGTATTTAGTTGATCGGGTGATTCCGATGATTCCACACAGATTGTCAAATGGAATTTGTTCGTTAAATCCTCAAGCAGACCGTTTGACGTTGTCGTGTGAAATGGAAGTAGACACAGACGGTGAAGTGGTGAGTCATGAAATTTTTCAAAGTGTGATTCATACAACGGAACGGATGACGTATACGGATGTGAATAAGATTTTGGTGGAGCAAGATGCTGATTTATTGGAAAAATATGCAAAACTCACGCCGATGTTTCAAGATATGGCAGAATTGGCACGTATTCTGCGGAGAAAAAGAATGAGCCGTGGGGCAATTGATTTTGATTCTAAGGAAGCAAAAGTGTTGGTCAATGAGGATGGGCATCCATATGATGTGCTTTTACGAGAACGGTCAGTTGCAGAGCGATTAATTGAGGAATTTATGTTACTTGCCAATGAAACGGTTGCGGAACATATTCATTGGTTGAAACTGCCATTTATTTATCGGGTGCATGAAGATCCGAAGCCTGAGAAATTGCAGCGGTTCTTAGAGTTTATTACGAATTTTGGTTATACGGTGAAGGGAACGAAAAATGATATTCATCCTCGTGCCTTGCAAGAGATTTTGGCGTTAGTTAAGGGGAAACCAGAGGAAACGGTTATTTCAACGGTATTGCTTCGGTCAATGAAACAAGCGAAGTATGATATTGAAAGTTTGGGTCATTACGGTTTGTCAACTGATTTCTATACCCATTTTACTTCACCAATTCGCCGTTATCCTGATTTAATTGTTCACCGCTTGCTACGAACGTATGTCATTAACGGGCAAGTGGATTCACTGACGCAGGAAAAATGGACAAATGATTTACCTGATATTGCTGAACATACGTCAAGTATGGAACGGCGAGCAGTTGAGGCGGAACGGGAAACGGATAGTCTGAAAAAAGCGGAGTATATGCTTGATAAATTGGGTGAGGAATTTACAGGTATTATTAGTTCGGTTACCAATTTTGGGCTGTTTGTGGAGTTGCCAAATACAATCGAAGGGCTTGTTCATGTAAATAATTTATGGGATGATTATTATAATTATAATGAAAGTCAATATGCAATGATTGGTGAGCATACGGGGAAAGTGTATCGGATTGGTGATTCGGTGACGGTGCGTGTGGCGAAAGTGAGTAAGGAAGATCGAGCGATTGATTTTACGATTGTGAAGTCGCAGGGACAGGAGAGAACGGCTAAAGAAGCTCCGAAAGTTGTCGAGGGATCAAGAGGGCGAAGAAAACAAACTCCTTTGAATGATGCTCATAAGAAAGTGGCGACTAGAGGTAGAACATCTGGAAGTGGGACTTCTAATAGTAGGACTACTAAAAGCGGATCAGGTAAGAGTGGAACAACGTCAGGAAAGGCTGTAACACCTGGGAAGAAGCGGGAGAAGAAGTTTTTTGAGGGCGTACCGAATTTGAAGAAGAAAAGGAAGAAGAAGTAGGGATTCTCTTGGGCGGATGTAGATCTGTCTGAGGGGATTTTTTTGTGGAAGATATAAAGTTAACTATCCACAATTGAATTTTAGAACACCCCAAGAAGTGGAGGATCAAATGAGAAACGCTGCTTAAAAAAGTTAATTTTTTCTGTCCAATTTATTGACTCATCTTCATAAGTAAGGCTACATTGTATTATAGAGAATTAAATATGAAATTATAAGGAGCAGAAATAATGGCTAAAAATGATAAAAAAGTAGTTACAGCAATACAAGAAAATGATGGAGATGTTTTAGAGCTTACATTAGCAACTCTTAAAAAAGAGGCTTTGAGCTTTTGTAAGTTTCAAGAAAAGGTTAAAGTACCTCATTTGTATGGTTCTACAGATGGAAAGGCTGTAGGTACTTATATTGAGCATGAGTTTAAAAGGTATCTTTCTCAGAAATATAATTTTATGGGCGGTAACTCAGCTAGAGGTATTGACCTTCCTGGGGAAGAAATTTCAACAGATATTAAGGTTACATCCATTAAACAACCTCAATCATCTTGTCCTTTTAAATCAGCTAGACAAAAGGTATATGGCTTAGGTTATAACTTACTTTTATTTGTTTATGAAAAGTATGATGACCCAACAACTCAAACTGCAAGTTTTAAATTTATAAGTTGTGCATTTATTGATAAAGATAGAACTGCTGATTATCAAACAACAAAACAGATTAAAGATATTCTTGATAATAATGGTAATGAGGATGATTTATTTGCTTTCTTTGCAGATAGAAATATTCCAGGAGATGAAATTGTTTATTCCCAACTAGCTGAGGAAGTTCTTTCTAATCCTCCAAAACAGGGTTATCTAACTATATCAAATGCTTTACAATGGAGATTACAGTATAAAAGAATTGTTGACCTGCCTCAGTCTATAAAAGGAATTGATAAGATTATATGATAAAAAGTAACAACATCTTAGAACAGATTTTTCAACAAGAAAATATAAATGATGTAATAGAACTCAACAGTCAAATGTTAGTTGCTTGTAGCATCAAAGATTTCTTTAAGAGTACTGATGAGTTTCAAGTGTGGAAAGATTGGTACAAAGAAGGAGAGTTAAATGTAGGAGATAGAGAGTTTGGAGATTTTCAAACACCTACAGACTTAACTGAAAGAGTATGTAAAGTTTTAATTGCAAAAGGTATTAGTCCTACAACAGTTATTGAGCCTACTTATGGTAAAGGAAACTTTATTCATGCCTCAATAAACAGTTTTAAAGATTTAAAAAAGATATATGGGGTAGAAATTCAAAAGCCTTATGAAATGTATTTTAAACAGTCAATGTTAGAAACCTATACTCCTGAAATATTACAGGATAAGAGCATAACATTAGAAATGCACCATGATGACTTTTTTAAACATGATTTTCCTGAGTATCTCCTAGATGAAAATGAGGAGTTACTAGCATTGGGAAATCCTCCATGGATTACTGTAGCAGAATTAGGTACATTAAGATCAGAGAATATGCCTGAGAAATCAAACTTTAAAAAATATAATGGTCTTGATGCCATTACAGGGAAAAGTAATTTTGATTTATCAGAGTATATTATTAGTGAGTTATTAAAATTGCTGAATAAAGCAGGTAAAGGAACACTGGCTCTACTATGTAAAAACTCAATTGCTAAAAATATTGTATATTCCTTGCCTAACTATGATTGGAATGTTACTACTTTAGAACTTTATAATTTTGATGCTAAAAAAGAATTTGATGTTGCCACAGATGCCTCTCTATTCTTGGTTAGATTAGGTGAAGAAAATAAAGACAGGGTTAAGACCTGTGATGTTTATGACTTAGCTGAACCTCACAAGAAGTTAAGAACTTATGGATGGATAAATGATAAGTTTGTATCAAATGTGGAAAGTTATCAGGACAGCTCCACAGTAGATAATATATCTTCTCTAATTTGGAGATCAGGAGTTAAACATGACAGTTCCAAAATTATGGAGCTAAAGGTTGAAAAAGACAATACTCTTGTCAATGGACTTAAAGAAATTATTGATATTGAGGATACTTTAGTTTATAACCTACTCAAAAGCTCTGACTTAAAAAAAGAGACTATTCCTAACAAGACAAGGAAAAAGGTAATTATCACTCAGCAAAAGGTTGGACAAGACACTTCTTACATTAAAGGTGAATCTCCTAAACTTTGGGATTATCTAATAACTCACAGAGAATATCTTGATAAGAGAAAGTCATCTATTTATGTTGGAAAGCCTGACTTTTCTATTTTTGGAATAGGAGACTATTCTTTTGCTCCTTATAAGGTAGCTATTGCAGGGATGTATAAGAAATCAAATTTTTCCTTAGTAATGCCTATAAATGATAAGCCTCTAATGCTAGATGATACTTGCTATTTTTTAAGTTTTAATAAGTATCTTGATGCAGTATTTACAATGCTGATTTTAAATAGTGAGATTGTACAAAAATGCTTACAATCAATAGTTTTTCTTGATACTCAGAGACCTTATACAAAAGATGTACTCATGAGACTTGATTTAATTGAAGCAACCAAGCATTTAAACCTTGATGAGTTGTTAGTTATTGCAAAGGATTTTGATATTCATATACCTTTTGGAGTATCAGAAGAAGATTATACTGATTACATTGAGAGGTTATCAACAAATCCTAAGAGCTTTTTTCAGGGGGATGTAGACTCAGCAAATATACAGGAAATGTTATCTTTGTAAAAAGAAAGAGTCTGGGACATAATTATTTTTTTAGTGTTTTTGACATATTTTTATGAAATACATGGTTCATTAAAATGTTGATTTTATGGGATTAATGCAACCTTGCATTTCATGAGTTTGAACAGTCGAAGCGTTTTTTGCCTCTTCTGTCCCAAACTCATTATGTAATGGAGGGAAGGGATGGAAAATAATTTCTGCTATGTATGTTCTTGGTGCTTGTTAAAGTCCTAAGACTGCAACATAACTTTCCATTCCCTTATAAACCTAAGTAAGGATCATTCATTAGTTGTTTCTATCAACAGTGTTTCGTTAATAACATTTGTATGGTTGTTATTAATTTCTGCACTTTCATGACCATCAAGTCAACCTACTTCTGAAAGTGTTTGCAATATCGTGTCGATAATCGAAGGGCAGCATGTAAAGGATCGATTGACGTTGATGATTGTGAATGATACGGCGGGGTATTGATTATCTATACTCCCTTCATTCAAAAAATTTTTAGACCTACAATGTAAAAAAGATACCACCCAAATAAAAGGTGATATCTCGCTGCAGCTAAAGTATAATTGCAACCATTCTATGTTGCAACGACTTAGTATTATACAGTATGCTCAGTGGTTAATAAAATATGCATACATATTATGTACAAATGAAAAAGGAAGCCCACCCGTGACTTCCAACTTTTGAAAAAATATATAACTTGTCCCACTCGTGAACAAGTAACTTAGTAAGCATATACTAACGCATAATATTGCATATGTCCACTATTTTAATGAAATGCATTTCAGTTTTTTTCTGTTTGATTTTGTAATTTTGCTATTTTTTCTTGAAGTTTTTGAATATATTTCAACTTGTCATTATATTTATTTTCTAGAGCTTTGTAATGTTTGTATATATCTAAGTTTTTAGCAATAGCAACATCTATTTGTTTCATTTCGTTTGTTGGCAAGTCAGTTATGTAATCCTGTAATCTCGCTTTATCTATTGTTTGAATATAAGCTACATTAACAAATCCATCTAGTACCACCTTGCCGCTTGCATCTAATTGATTTGAAATAGGAATAAATGAAGATAATTTTTTATATGTATGTGTGATTGGAACAATAGTAACTGTGTTTGATTTAAAATTACCTATATCGTTCTGTACCACTATACAAGGTCTTGTTTTTTGAAGTTCACTTCCTATCCCTATTCCTAAATGACAATTAAATACTTGTCCTCTTTTAGGAGTTCTTGGCTTAGAATTATTTGCTTTCCAATCAAGGAAAAGTAAGTGTTTAAGCCATTCTAAGTGTTTTTGTACATTCGCTAAATCCATCTGCATTATTTTTCATCCTTTCCTTTCATTAAATATAAACTAATCTCAGTTAATGAGCGAATATAAGGATGAGTCACAGGGAGATATTTCTTATTTCCTTGAGAACTACCTTCATTTCTGATACAATAAACAAACTGAAAGAGGTGACTCGGATGCCTAAAGGTGAAGGGAAAGTTGTTTCGCAAAATAAAAAAGCGTATCATGATTATTCTATAGAAGAAACGTATGAGGCTGGGATTGTGTTGCAGGGGACGGAAATTAAGTCGATTCGGGCAGGGCGTTCCAATTTAAAGGATTCTTATGCAAGAATTGATAAGAATGCGGAGATTACCATTTTTAATATGCACATTAGTCCATATGAGCAAGGGAATCGTTATAATCATGATCCACTCCGTACACGGAAATTACTTTTGAAAAAAAAAGAAATTGCCAAACTGATTGGTTTTGTGAAAGAAGATGGTTATACACTTGTTCCGTTGAAAATATATTTAAAAGATGGATTTGCTAAACTGTTGCTTGGTGTTGGTAGAGGGAAGAAGAAATATGATAAGCGTGAGGATTTGAAGCAGAAGGAAGCAAAGCGTGATATTGAGCGAGCATTTCGTGAGCGGCAAAAAATGTAAGGCTTTCCATTAGTTTGTAATTGCTATGTCGTGGTTTTTTGGTATACTAAGTGTAGTGAGTTGATTGATTTGCTTTCTGGGAATGGTTTCTTTTGTAGAATTCTTTTCTTTGGGAGTGTATGAACGGTTTCTTCTGTAAAAGTTTATGACTTTTCCGTCAAAACCCTAATCGAAATCAGGATATAGAGCTGCTTGTTTCGCTTTCTTAGGTAGTCTAGCTGCACAAGCAATATCCTTCCTACGAACGGTTTCTTCTGTAAAAGTCTATGACTTTTTCGTCAGAACCCTAATCGAAATCAGGATATAGAACTGCTTGTTTCGCTTTCTTAGGGTAGTCTAGCTGCACAAACCATATCTCTCCTACGGACAACTTCTTCTGAAAAAGTCTGCGACTTTTCCGTCAGAAGTCTTTCCTCCGTCAAGATATAAACGGTTTGTTCCGCTTTCTTATATACGGGGACGTTACGGATTCGACAGGGGTAGTTCGAGCTTTAGTTGCGAGTCGAGGGGATCGACCTTGTAAAAACGTCAAAGCCTATAACTGGCAAAAATAATTTAGCTTTAGCTGCTTAATTAAGTAGCTGCTCCTCCTTCCATAACCTGCGTGGTAAGGTAAGGGGCCAACTCAAGCAGGATACGCCCAAGGTCCACCGTCTGAGGACAGAGGAAGAGAACAATCAGGTTAGCTA
Source organism: Caryophanales bacterium (assembly GCA_031546705.1). GTDB lineage: Bacteria > Bacillota > Bacilli > Bacillales > JAVBJX01 > JAVBJX01. Next base: position 631 of record JAVBJX010000055.1, on the reverse strand, counting down.
ACACAATGCCTGTCGATACGGCTGTGTTGTTGGCGAAATAATAATATATCGACTACACTCGTAGATGCTATTGTGGCGATGCTTTTGGACGTGGGTTCGACTCCCACCGTCTCCACCATACATAATTTAAAAAAATGTTATTATATCAACGTTTTTAGATGATAGGGATATTGAACGGGAGTTGAACCTCGTTGCAATATCCCTATTTTTGGACATACGGACTTTTAGTAAAAAGCCTTACGATTTTAACAATAAATAAGAGGTTTTTTCTATGAAAAGGAATAGAAAACATGGGATTTTTGGAGTGAATACAAATGTAGTAGCTCTATCGATAGAAAATAATGAGGAGAAGAGAAATTCCATAACAGTTGGTGATGCGTTATCGACTGTATTTCATCAAATGCGTATTGCAGGGAATCGCTCACGAACAATTGAAAGTTACCAGTACATCTTTGAACAATTCACTAATGTTAATAAGTTAAAGTAACTTGTTGTGCTAGTTGTTTTAGCCCTTTTTCAATAAAAAACGCTCAAAATTTATTAAATATAGCATGAATAATTGCAACAAATAGACAAAATTACAGTTTTTGTTCAAAATTACTAAGCACAAATTTAAAACTCCTATAATCAG
>JAVBJX010000024.1:0-14311 GCA_031546705.1 Caryophanales bacterium | reverse complement strand
TCACTTACTGGTAGTTTTGAACCACCCACATTTGTTATGACACTCTAAAGGCGTAAATTCGGGTGTAACTCACCCTACATATTAACAGTATCTTTTTAGTGATTACACTGCTAATTTACTTAAATTGACACTTGCGTTTAAATCTCTATCCATCTTCATGCCACAACCACAAACAAACACTCTATCTCTTAGCCTTAAGCCACTTTTTATTACTCCACAATGACTACAAGTTTTAGAAGATGCATACCATCTATTCGCTACAACTAACTCTACATTCCATAATTTGCACTTATATTCTAGTTGCCGTCTAATTTCATGGAAATTACATTGTTGTATTGCTTTCGATAGCCGTTTGTTTTTCATCATTCCTCTTACGTTTAAATCCTCTATAACAATATGAGATGGTTTGGTTCTCACAATCTCACTTGTCATTTTAGAGAGGTGGTCATGACGAATATTGGTGATTCGATTACGCAGTATTCTTATTTTTGTTTCGAGTTTTACAATGTTACTTGTTTTTCGATAACTTTCTCCTTCCTTATTCATGGTATATTTACGAGAAACTTTACGCTGTAACCTCGCTAGACATTTCTCTAGTTTTCTTACTTTTACTGATTTATGGATGTTTTTATACACCTTGCCACTACTTAAAGTCGCTAATTGTTTAACACCTAAGTCTATTCCCATAGGATTGCCAACAGATGGAGAAAAGTCTGCTTCATCTTCCTTTTCAACGGTAATCGCTACAAACCACTCATTCCCATTTCTACTAATTCGGTAAGACAATGCTTTAAATTCTTCTGGAAGATATGTTTTTTCAGCTAATCTTATCCAACCGATTTTCTCCAATCGAATATGTGTGTCGGACAACTTTACTTTATAATTATCGTTATAGAAACTCCACTTCGATTTTCTCTTGCTCTTGAATTTCGGGAACTTCGCATATCCTTTGAAGAATCGTTGAAAAGCAATTTCGCAATCTTTTATAGCCTGTTTTGTGATATTGTTACTGTAATCAAACAGCCATTTGTATTTATCTGTTTTCTTTAGTTGTGTTAATTCTTTTCGTAAATCTGCCTGAGAAATAGATTTTTCAAATTCCTCATAGTGCTTCTTTTTACGCTCCAACGCCCAATTATACGCCCATCTTGAAACAGAAGAAGCATTTTCTAATTGTGTTCGTTGCTTGTTATTTGGGTATAAACGAATCTTGTATGCTTTAATCATTATCCATCAATTCCTTAATCATTTTCTTCGCTTTATTTGCACGTTTACCTTGAAGTCTACAACTAAACATAGTGATAATTTGAATTAAATCCTCTACAAGTTCCTGTTCTTCGGTATGCACGGTATTGTCTATTATTTCAATAGTTGTTCCATACTTCGTACATAGATTTTCAATGAGTTCATATCCAAATCTAACCAACCTATCTTTATATAAGACAACTATCTTTTCAACTTCCGAATTAGAAACCATATCTAGTAGTTGATTTAACCCCTTGTTTTTGTAGTTAATCCCACTTCCAATATCTGTGATAATTTCAAATTGATAACCCTTGGCAAACATATATGTTTTTACATTTTCCATTTGTCTTTCTAAATCATCTTTTTGTTTATGTGAACTAACTCTACAATATCCTATCACTTTTTTGCTTCGTTGCATTTCACCTTTTATACATAAGAAATGATTAAGTTGTTCTTGAGAATAATACCTATAACCACTTTCAGTTACATGGTGTGGTTTGAGAATATTTTGTCTATCCCAATTTCTTAAAGTCTGATTCGTTTTCCCGATTAGCTTGGCAAACTGACCTATGTTATAATACTTCAACCATATCACCCCTTGAGTCTATTATAACACTAATATTATAATAATTCAAGAAAGTTTTATAGAGTTTTATAAAGTTTTTCTGACTGTCAATCAACCATCCCAACTTTAACTTATTATTCATATATTATCTTAATTTTTTTGTATTTCAAATTTCTCTGTTTTTAGACTTTGAAATTACTATAATGGATTATGAGGTTATGAATATAATAAAGAAGGAAGTTCCGATTAATTGAACAACTTCTTTCTTTTTGTATTTCTATACTTAATTTTAAAAAGGTGAGAAATTACAGAGAAAATTATGATGAAGTATCTATTTACTTTGCCATAGAAGTTTTAGTAGGATTTCCCTCATTTCCATACATACTTTTTCCATGTATAATAACTAAAAGAGAAAACGAAGGAGAACTACAAATGGCAACAATTGGTTTTGAAGAAAAATTATGGTCGGCGGCAGATAAATTACGCAATAATATGGATGCAGGGGAATATAAACACGTGGTATTAGGCTTGATTTTTTTGAAATATGTATCCGATACATTTCAAGAAAAATGGCATGAGTTACACGAATTCGATCCTGATTTTGCCGAGGATAGAGATGCCTATACAGCAGATGGTGTGTTTTGGATTCCTGAAAATTCTCGGTGGAATTATATTGCCGAACAAGCAAAGACGGATGAAATTGGAAAAACAGTCGATCAAGCATTGGATGCGATTGAAAAAGAAAATGACAGCTTAAAAGGTGTCTTGCCAAAAAACTATTCACGCCCTGAACTCGACAAACGAATTCTTGGAGAAATTATTGATTTATTTACAAATATGGATGTTGGCGGTAAGGAAGCAAAAGAAAAGGACGTACTCGGACGGGTGTATGAATATTTCTTAGGCAAATTTGCCGCTAATGAAGGAAAAGGTGGCGGAGAATTCTATACACCTAGCAGTATTGTTAAATTAATGGTAGAAATGATTCGTCCATTTAAAGGCTATGTCTATGACCCTGCCTGTGGAAGCGGTGGCATGTTTGTTCAATCGCTTAAGTTCGTAGAAGAACACCAAGGAAACACCCTAGATATTTCCGTCTACGGACAAGAATCCAATCCAACCACTTGGAAACTAGCAAAAATGAATTTAGCCATTCGAGCCATTGAAAGCAATTTAGGTAGTAAAAATGCCGATACCTTTCACGAAGATTTACACACCTCATTAAAAGCAGATTTTGTCCTAGCTAATCCTCCATTTAATGACAGCGATTGGGGACAGCCGAAATTAATAGATGATCCACGTTGGAAATTCTTGGGCATTCCACCAGCAAATAATGCCAACTATGCGTGGCTATCACACATGGTGGATAAATTAGGACAAAACGGAAAAGCGGCAATTGTTCTAGCAAACGGTTCACTTTCAACGAATACTTCTAATGAAGGTCAGATTCGTAAAAATATGATTGATGAGGGTTTGGTAGAAGCAATTATTGCCCTGCCCGATAAACTATTCTATACAACAGGCATTCCCGTCTGTGTATGGATATTAAACAGAAATAAAATGAACAAAGAGAAAACATTATTCATTGACGGACGTAAACTAGGCGAAATGGTCAACCGTCGTTTGCGAGAGTTAAGAGAAGATGATATTCGGAGAATGGCAGATACTCTAATTAACTGGCAACAAGGAGTTGGGTATGCCAATGTACAAGGTTTCTGTAAAGAAGCAACATACAAAGAAATTCAAAGCCATGATTATATTCTAACACCAGGGCGGTATGTTGGGATTGAAGAAGAGGAAGAAGATGGCGAACCATTTGCAGAAAAAATGGAGAGACTGACAACAACACTTGGAAAACAATTTCAGCAGTCTAGGGAATTGGAAGCAGAAATTCGGAAACAGTTGGGAATAATTGGATATGAAATGTAGAAGAAGTGAGAACTATGTTTTCTAAAGGGAATTTCATTAGTATAGAACAATTTTATGAAATGAGAGAAAAAGAAAATCGTTTGATGGAGTATGTAGACGGGGTTGTGTATATGTCACCCTCCCCATCTATTAAGCATCAAAAAATATCCATGAAGCTATCGGTTGAATTAAGTAATTTTTTAAAAGGAAAAGATTGTGATGTGTTTCATGCTCCAACAGACATTCAACTTCATCATGAAGATATCAAAGAAGATAAAATTGTCATTCCAGATATAGCGGTGATTTGTGATAAGTCAGGGTTTGAGGAAAATAAATATGTTGGTGTGCCTACACTTATTATGGAAATTCTTAGCCCATCTAATCAAGCACATGATTTAGTTTTTAAATTGAATTTGTATATGCAGTGTGGTGTGAAAGAATATTGGATTGTCAATCCCATACGAAATATTGTTCAGACTTATGTACTGAATGATGAAAGGCAGTATGAGCAGATGTTTTCTTTGACGGAAAAGGGCGTTGTTTGTTCAGAGGTTTTGCGTGGGTTTGAGGTGGAGTTAGAGGGGTTGTTTTTGTAGGTATGTTGTAATAAACTTTGTTTCAATTACAAAAAATATAGGGATAGTTTAATCGTAAAATAGAGAAAGAATGAAGGAAATCATTACACGTTTTCTAATTTATTGGATTGGGTGAATATATAAGTAAGGATTTGAGATTTAGTATAAATTTTAATCTTAGTTTATCTGCTTGAAGCGTAAATTTATTAGAAATTCAGTATCAAATTATGATTATTGGAGGAACATGAATGAACATATTAGAGATAATTGAACATGAAAATGAAAGCATGTGTGTAGATTTTAAGAAGACTCAATATCAAAAAGAAAATAGGGATGAGTTTTTGAAAGACATTATGTCCATGGCTAATGCTAATACAGATACAAACAAGAGATATATTATTATCGGAGTTAAACAAGTTCCTAGTGGTGAAAGAGAGTTTCATCCGATTCCAGCCGAAGCATTTACAGACGATGCAGAATATCAAAGCCTTGTGAGAAACAATATCGAACCAGAGATAAAATTTAGTTATCAGCCTATTATGTTCAAAGAATGTCGCTTTGGAGTATTTGAAATTATTGAATGTAATCAACGCCCCTACATGTTTAAAAAAGATGTAGTAAGATATAAAAAAGGTGAATGTTATATTAGACGTGGTTCACAAATTGAACGTGTTAATCGATATGATCTTGAAGTGATGTATGAGGAACGATACAAGATGCAGAGAGAAAGAGATATCAAATTTTCGCATCTTCATTTACTTAGATATGAGTTCGTGAACAATAAAAGAGTTTTAAGTGATTTAAAGAGAGCTATTGAAATTTCTAGCCATATTATGAAAAAAGAAGCGTGGTCATTAAGTTCAGAAATAACTAATCATTGCACCTTTGAAATTTGGGATTCTCTAATTCGCTCTGGAGTAATTGCTACTCTTGATTTTGCAGAGATGGAAACATATCGTGCTACTGTCCAGATAATTCGTGAAGTAATCTATATGGTTCGCACGGAAAAATCAAAATGGTTATATATCATAGATGAGTCATTAAAAGATAAACCGATATGTGATAATCAGCCAGAGCTTACATTTCAATTTGGTTCAGATAGATGCAAAGAAGCTATAGGATTGGCTCTTGGAATGATTGAAAAGTCTATCGGTTTTTTGAAAGAAAATTATGAATTATAACAAAAGGAAGTAGTAATAATGAAAAAGAAAAACTCACAAAGAGAATCAGCTATTTCATTTTTTGTACCTAGTATTATATATTTTATTTTTTACTTGATAATAACAGACTTTTCAGTAGCTAAATTTCCTATTATGTTAGTTTTTTTCTTTTACGTTATTAAGTATGTTATTGCATTCTATAAAATTATCCTTTCCTTTTTAGCATATGTTTTGCTAATGTTTTATCTTCCTGCATGGGTTACTATACAGGTATGGAACAATTCTACTATTAAAAATTTTTTGAGGGAGGAAATTTTATATCTACTTCCGCATTTAGGTGACGGAGTTCAAAAGCATACAGACTACCTTTTTTTAATTTACAACAATACTTCTGTAATCTCTTTATTTATGATTTCTCTGGTAATGACTATACTTGTTTACTACCGTTTTGCAAATTTTATTAAAACAGTAATACTAATTATACTTAAAAGCATGAGAAGTTCTGCTCAATTTACGAAAGAAGAATTCCAGCACTATATAATTATATATACCAGTATTGTTGCAGTTTTATCATATACAGCCGATCTTTTTTTATTTAAGATAGAAGATATAAATGTATTATTGAATGTAGAAAATTCTCCTGATTTATCTTATTTACCAATGGTTTTTAAAGCTTATTTTTCTTCTGCATTTTCTTTCCTGATCCTTGTGGTTATTGACTGGAGAAAGATAGTTCATGTAACTATAATGAATACTAATAGCAGATAATATAAAAATGAAATAATTAACAAAAACTCTTGAAAATTAATTCATAATATCTAAAGAGTTAAAAAATGAAATTCGTAGCAGTTAGGAGGATTTTTTATGATATCTAATGATTCTATATACAACAAGAGTTGGGAAAAACTATCACTTGAAAAATTAGGAACTTTTGGAAGAGGTAAATCAAAACATAGACCTAGAGATGATAAGAAGTTGTTTGGAGGTAAGTATCCTTTTATTCAAACGGGTGATATAAAGGAAGCGAATTTGTGGGTAAGCAGATATTCTAAAACTTACAATGAGTATGGATTGTCACAAAGTAAGCTATGGAGTGAAAATACTCTATGCATCACAATCGCAGCAAATATAGCAGAAACCGCAATCTTATCTTTTGATGCATGTTTTCCTGATAGTGTAGTTGGATTTGAATCTCGACCTAATAAGTCAAATGTTTACTTCATGCACTATTTATTTACGTATATTAAAAGAAAGATTCAAAGAGCTACAAGTGGAAGTGTACAGGATAACATCAATTTAGATTTTTTGAAAAAATTACAGTTAAGAATTCCTTTAATTGATGAACAAAATAAAATAGCTGAGATACTTCTTACACTAGATGAAAAAATCCAACTCAACAACGAAATAAACAAAACCCTAGAAGAAATGGCTCAAGCAATTTTTAAACATTGGTTTGTTGATTTTGAGTTTCCAAATGAAGATGGTGAGCCGTATAAATCAAGTGGTGGGAAGTTTGTTGAAAGTGAATTAGGAAGGATTCCTGAGGGATGGGAAGTAAAAAATTTTACTGAAGCAGTTGAGGTATTAAGTGGTGGAACGCCTAAAACAGATGAATCTTTATATTGGGGATCAGATATACCTTTATTTACACCAAAAGATTATAACAGTGAAGTTTATGTAACTTTTACTGAAAAATATATAACAGAATTAGGTTTGAAAAAATGCAACAGTAAACTTTATCCGCCAAATACTATTTTTATTACAGCAAGAGGAACAGTTGGAAATGTATGTATGAATATAGTAAACATGGCAATGAATCAATCTTGTTATGCATTAAAAGGTAAAGGAAATATTAATCAATATTTCTTGTACTTTATTACGAAACAGATAACATCAAACTTAAAAAAATTTGCATCTGGTGCTGTTTTTGATGCTATAACTGTTTCTACTTTTAAAAGTATTATGATTATACATCCTTCAAGTGATTTACTAGATGAATTTAACTCAATTGTTGAGCCATTGTTTAAGAAAATTAGTATTAATATGCTAGAGAATAATAAATTAGTAGAACTAAGAGACTCCCTACTCCCAAAACTAATCTCAGGACAAATCCGCATCCCCGAACAAGAACTGGAGGAAGTACGATGTTTACAGAAAACTCCCTAGAGCAAGTATTCATTGGAATTTTTCAAGAACTGGACTACACATATACACACGCTAGTAATCTATCTCGTAATACGCAGGATGTTCTTTTACTTGATCGCTTAATGCCTTCTTTAGAAAAAATCAACAAAGGTATTCCAACAAATGTTCTGGAAGAAGCAGTTCGGAAAATCCGTAATTTTGATACATTAGATGTACTAACAAATAATAAAGTTTTCTCTAAGTATATGACGGAATGTGTGGAAGTAACGGATTTTCAAAATGGGGAAACAATCTATCATCGGGTGAAATTAATAGATTGGGAGACTCCCTATAACAATGATTTTTTAGTTGTCAATCAATTGGAAGTTCTAGAGCAAGGATCTAAGAAAATTCCTGATATTGTTGTGTTTGTAAATGGTATCCCACTTGTTGTCGTGGAGTTAAAAAGTACAGCTCGTGAAGAAGTGGACATTGAAGATGCTTATAAGCAATTAAAAAACTATCAAACGATGTATATTCCTTCTCTTTTTTACTACAATGCTTTTTTAGTTATTAGTGATGGCGTGAAGACACAAGCTGGAACAATTACTGCACCACTTGACCGTTTTTCTGCTTGGAAGAAAATTGAAGCAACGGATGAAGTGATGGAGAATCGTGAATTAGAAAGTATGATGTATGGGTTATTCAACAAAAAACGGTTGTTAGATACAATAAAAAATTTCACTCTATTTACAAATGAAGCGAAAATTCTTGCTGCTTATCATCAATATTATGGAATGAAAAAGGCAATTGAATCAACAAAAAAGGCTGTATTAACAGATGGACGGGCTGGGGTAATTTGGCATACGCAAGGTAGTGGGAAAAGTTTCTCAATGGTGTTTTTGGCTGGGAATTTAGTGAATTCTCCTGAAATGAAAAATCCTACACTTGTAGTGATTACGGATCGAAATGATTTAGATGGTCAGTTGTTTGGAACATTTGCTAGTGCTAGTGATTTTATTCGGCAAGTACCGATTCAAGCAAAAAGCCGTTCGCATTTGCAAGAAATTCTCGCCAATCGGCAAACGGGTGGCGTTATTTTTTCAACAATCCAGAAGTTTGAAGAGGGAACGGGATTATTATCGGAACGGAAAAATATTATTATTATGGTTGATGAAGCTCACCGCACGCAATATGGAATGGATGCAACGATTGACCAAAAAACGGGTGAGAAGAAATATGGTTATGCCAAATATTTGCGAGATTATTTACCAAATGCGACATTTATTGCTTTTACTGGGACACCGATTGAAACAACGGATAAATCAACATCTGCTGTTTTTGGTGAAGTGATTGATGTGTATGATATGACCCAAGCAGTTCAGGACGGGGCAACGGTAAAGATTTTCTATGAATCTCGGATTGCTAAAGTGAAGATTAATGAGGCAAAACTAAAAGAGATTGACAATGAATATTGGAAGATGCAAGTGGAAGAAGGTGTGGAACATTGTGTTGTGGAGCAAAGTCAACAAAAACTTAGCCGCATGGAACAAATTATTGGTGACAAGGATAGAATTAGAGAGTTAATTCAAGACCTCATCGAACACTACGAAGCACGGGAGAATTTAGTTGCTGGAAAAGCGATGATTGTTGCGTATTCAAGAAAAACTGCTTTTAAAATGTATAAAGAAATTCTTCGTCAAAGACCTGAATGGGTGGACAAGGTCAAGATTGTCATGACGGAAAACAATCAAGATGATTCAGAAGATACGAAGTTAGTAGGCAGTAAGCAAACGAGAAAAGAGCGAGAAAAAGAGTTCAAAGATATTGATAATCCATTCAAAATTGTGATCGTTGTTGATATGTGGTTGACGGGGTTTGATGTGCCGTCTTTAGATACAATGTACATAGATAAGCCGATGACTTCTCATAATCTGATGCAAGCAATTGCTCGTGTTAATCGGGTATTTCAAGGGAAAACGGGTGGGCTGATTGTTGATTATATTGGGATTAAGCGTGATTTAATGGAAGCGCTCAGAACGTATACAAAGCGTGACCAAGATAAGATTCAAGAGAATGATGAAGCTCGTGATATTGCTTTGAATATTGTAGAAGTTCTGCGTAAGATGTTTCATGGATTTAGTTACCAAGCTTTCTTTGGAGATAGTAATAAGAAACAGTATGAGTTAATTCGGGATGGGGCGGAATTTGTTCAAGTTACGGAACTGCGTAAGAAGGAGTTTTTGACGGAAACAAAGAAGTTAAAAGATGTGTACAAAATTTCTACTGGTTTACTGAATAAAGTTCAGAAGGAAGAGATTACTTATTTTATTGCGGTACGTTCATTTCTTTTAAAGCGTGGAACAAAAGGTGTGCCTGATTTAAAGGAGGTGAATGAACGAATTTCTAAGATGTTAGAAGATGCGATTGTGGAAGATGGGGTGTTTGTTTTAACGGAGGTAGCGGCTACTAGTTTTGAATTATTTAGTGAGGAAAATCTTGCTAAATTGCGGGCTGTTCCACAAAAAAATATCGTGACTAATATTTTAATGCGAGTGATGAAAGAGAAATTAAATGAAGTGAAGAAGAAGAATATGGTGGTAAGCAAGCAATTTTCGCTGTTGTTTGAAAAAATTATTGATAAATATAACAATCGCAACGATCATCTCGATGTGTTTGAAGTGGTGGAGGAGTTAGTTAAGTTTGGAGAAGAGTTAAAAGCGGCAATTGAAGAAGGCACACAACTTGGGCTTTCTTATGAAGAGAAAGCATTCTTTGATGTGCTAGGTTTAGATGCCGATATTAAGAGTCTGTTAGAAGATGAGATTTTAATTCAAATAGCCAAGGATTTAGCAAAAACAATTAAAGAGCATCGTACCCATGAATGGGATAAAAAAACGCAAGCCCAAGCAAAAATGCGTTTGTATATTAAAAAAGTGTTGCGTAAATATGATTATCCACCGAATAAAGCACAAGAAGCAGTAGAAGCGGTGTTGGAGCAAGCGAAGTTACAGTGTCAGACAATGTAAATAAAAAAAGAGGGATAAATTATCCCCCAATAATTGGCATTGACTTTATATAAGTGTTGTCCTTCACTTGATTTAACATAAACACTGCGATATCTTCACGAGAAATGGACATTTTAATAGGTTTGTCACCGAATGTAACTCTTACCTTACCTGTAAAAGCACCATTTGTCGGTGAAATAATTCTAACAATTGTCCAATCTAAAGAAGAATTTTCTACGGCTTCTCCGATTTCGATTATTTCTTTTTTTGCATCTCTAAAGAAAATACCAGCTATTCTACCAGGCATGTTTGTGACAAAGGAAGAAACGTCATGCTCAAACTTAACACTTGGTGTGGTAAGGGTAATAAAACGTGATATTCCTTCCTCTTTCATTGCTTTCATAATATGATTATGTCCCTCTAAAACAGGATATTCTGGATACTCAAAGAGTGAGAGGGGCATACCAAGTGCACTTATCACTGCATCACAATCCTTAATAGCCGCTTTTATCATTGGAAAATCATTCAATTCTCCTTTGAGTATCGTTAATGAAGGGTGTGTCATATTTAATTTTTTTGGATCTCGTACATAAGCTATTACTTTATAATCATTCTTTAATGCGTGGGACACAATAAACTTACCAATCTTGCCGCTTGCACCAAAAACAGCTATTTTCATAAAGTCACCTCTTGTAATTGATAGGCTAATTGTAATTCATAAACATAATAAGTACAATAGTAGCATATTATATATGTTGTCTAGTTTTGTACATATGATGGCTGAATGATTAGGAAAACTAGAAAATTATTTGTGAACAAATAATGAAATTTCTATTTCATAGCCATTCTAGTACAGTTAAGTTTCTATGTATATGTTAGATTAAAAAAGTATAAGACAGATTGGATGAATCAATGGAGAAAAAAATATCACGGCGCACATTTTTAAAAAGAATTCTTCAACTATTAGGAAGTTTATTGATTCCTTCCACAGGCTATTATTATGCAAAATATATTGAGCCACATCGGCTTGACATCACACATCATTCCATTAGTCATCCGCTTATTCCAAGCAGTTTTTATGGGAAGCGAATTGTTCAATTTAGCGATGTGCATATTGGACATAATTATGATATAGAGGATCTTCAGAAGCTCATTAAGAAAATAAATGAACTTTCTCCTGATATTGTTTTATTCACAGGGGATTTATTTGACAACCCTAATACATACACCGATACGGACATGCTTGCTCAGGAGCTTACAACAATCAAAGCCCCACTTGGGAAATTTGCGATATATGGTAATCATGACCATGGAGGATATGGAACGGATAAATATAGAAGGGTAATGAAAAAAGCTCAGTTTACGTTGTTGCGAAATCAACATGATGTTATCCAATTGCCCGATAAAAGTATGATTGCAATTGTTGGTGTGGATGATATGATACTAGGCAGACCTGATATGAATCAGGCATTTATTGAGGTACCATCGAATCTCTATACGATTCTAATGTTACATGAACCAGATGGAGCAGATGAGGCTTCTAATTTTTCAGCTCACTTACAATTGTCTGGGCATAGTCATGGTGGTCAAGTGAAACTTCCTATTTATGGGGCAGTTGTCGCACCACCACTTGGACAGAAGTATATGGAAGGTTTCTATGATGTGGATGGAATGACTTTGTATGTCAATCGGGGACTTGGTACAACCCAACTGCCATTTCGGTTTTTGTGTGTGCCAGAATTGACAGTGTTTACATTAGAGAAAAAAAGATAATCAAGTGGAAGTTTAAAAAAAGCATCTTAAAAGTAGAACTTTTGTCGTGTCTACTTTTAGGATGCTTTTTTGCATTTATCGTAATGCTTTTGGAATATAAACGCAGTATGGTTCACTTTCTAAATAATCTCCAGTTACAGCGTAAGCTCTTGAACGGGAACCACCACAAACATGTCGGTATTCACATTTACCACATTTACCTTTATAGTTATCAGGATCACGAAGTTCTTTGAAGATTGGTGAATTGCGGTAAATATCAGCAAGTTTTTCTTCTCTCACATTACCAGCTTTAATTGGCAACAAGCCACTTGGATACACATTCCCTGTATGCGAAATAAAGACAAAACCATTACCGTCATTAACTCCTTTTGGAGCACGTCCAAGTCCACCAATATTTGTTAGTGATCCTTGAGTTAATGATTGTTCATAGTCAATGTTGTTATCAATCGTTTTTTCTCGCATTTTTTGCTGGATAACAACACGGCGATAATGTTGGGCAGCTGTTGTTTTGATGTCAAACGGAACTTTTTTACTCGCTTCATAAAGAAAACGGAATACTTTATCGTGGTCAGCAGGAGAAATCATATCATCTAATTTCCCACGACCTGTTGGAACAAGAAAAAACACACTCCATAATACACAATTTAATTCGCCAACAAGTGTAAGCATTTCTTCTAATTGATGTAAGTTATATCTAGAAATTGTTGTGTTAATTTGAATTGGAATTTCAAGTTCGTTTAAATACTGAATACTTTTCATTGTTAAATCATATGAACCGCTTGTTCCACGAAATTGATCGTGTGATTCTGCGGTTGCTCCGTCTAAACTAAATGCCCAACGAGATAAACCAATTTCTTTTGCTTTTTCAATTGCTGCTCTAGTGACATTTGGTGTAGCACTTGGTGTCATCGAAACACGTAACCCTTTGTCAATCGCATATTTTCCTAAATCATAAATATCTTCACGCATAAGTGGATCTCCACCTGTAAAAACAAAAAGAGGATTGCCCATTTCTCGAATTTCATCAATAAGTTTTTTTCCTTCTTCAAAAGTTAACTCGTCTGGATGGCGATGATGTTGTGCTTCTGCACGGCAATGAAGACAATTCAATTGACAAGCCTGTGTTACTTCCCAAATAATAATAAACGGATTTACATGATAGTCTGCGTTAAACAAGTAGTTCACCTCATTCATATATACTAACTTTAGTATACACTAAAGAGGTGAAAATTTTAATGACTAAAGTCACTTAAATCATAGAAGTGAGAAAGGTGTGAGATGGTTCTTTATTAATATCTGTTGTTTCAACTACTTTGGACTATATTTGTTTGTACTCGGATTCTGCAATCTGTTTCACATTATTAACAAAATCAACAACAACACTATCCGTTGCACCTTCAAGAAATTTCTCTGCCATTTTATTTAATGCTTTATTTGTAGCGGTATAACGATAAAGTGTATGGGTTTCATCCACTTTTGTTAGTTCATGTGTAGCGGTGATGTCAAATAAACCAGCAAGGACAAAACCAAATTTCTTTTTTTGATGTGCAGGTGTTTGGATGTATTCCAATACTTCTACATCATACTCTTGAATTTCTTCGCCTTCTTTGTACGATTGACGATAAATACTTCCAATAATATTTTCTGTTTCTGTAACAGGATCATTTTTTACTACATTTGGCATTATTTTCTGCATCTGTTCTAAGTCACCATCAAAATAAGAAGATAGGTGTTCCATTGGTGTATGGATTGTTATTTCTGTTGTCCAGCTTTTCATGTGGTTCTCCTTTTGAATTTCAAGATTTTAATAACTTTAACTCGTTGTGCTAGTTGTTTTAGCCCTTTTTCAATAAAAAACGCTCAAAATTTATTAAATATAGCATGAATAATTGCAACAAATAGACAAAATTACAGTTTTTGTTCAAAATTACTAAGCACAAATTTAAAACTCCT
>JAVBJX010000030.1:0-43670 GCA_031546705.1 Caryophanales bacterium | reverse complement strand
AACATCTAGGATGGATAGTTTGTGTTCTTTGTTGATATGTGGGTCAATAAGGGTGATTTCTGTTAGTTTTCTTTCTGTGGAATCAAAAATAGCGTTTAGGAGCGATAGTAGTAGTGGTTTGTTTCCTTCTTCTCCGAATAGAAGTTTGAAAATATAGTCATTTGCGGCACTCATATGTTTTGACATTTGATTTCCTCCTTTCTGTAGGAATAGTATATCAAATTCAGATGGTTCACTCCAGAAACCCCCCCCCACTAGCAAACAACCCCAAAAAAAGCTATAATTATCCAAAAGGGGTGTTCCAGTTGAAACGTATACCATATAAAGGACATCAGTTACTACCAGTAAAAAAGGACTTAGTATTTAAAGCCGTTTTTATTAGTGATGGCGATTTAGAATTACTAGCCTCCTTTCTTTCCAGCATTTTAGAATTAGACATCACCGCTCAAAATATCGCAGTAACTAACACCGAACTTCCACAAATACATGAATTTGGCAAGTTATCACGAATGGATATTCGAGTAAAAACTGCCAATAATAAACATATTGATGTAGAAATACAGCTTAAAGACGAACATAATATAGAGAAACGCAGTCTATATTACTTGGCAAAACTATACACCGAACAAATGACCAACAAAATGGCATTTGAAAAAATCTGCCCAGCCATTGCCATTAATATTTTGGATTTTAATTTTCTCCCATTCCATGAGTATCACAACAAATACCGAATGAAGCATACAAGCAAAGACCATGAACTAACAGACGTATTTGAAATAAATTTTCTTGAACTAAAAAAAATCCCAGATGGAGTAGCCAAAAACTTAAAACATGCGTGGATGTTGTATTTATCCACAGATAAAGAGGAGGTATTAGACATGCTTGCCGAACAAAATCCAGTGTTTCAAAAAGCAGTAAATAAATTAGTGTATATTAGTGGTGATGAACAACTACGCTATGAACTTGATATGCGTGAAAAAGCAGAACTGGATTACTCATCCGCCATGCATTCTAATTTTCGAAAAGGAATGGAAAAAGGCATAGAAAAGGGCATAGAAAAAGGCATAGAAAAAGGAAGGACAGAAGAAAAGATAGAAACTGCTAGAAATTTCTTATCTATGAGAATTAGTGTAGAACGAGTGGCACAGGGAACAGGGCTGTCTATAGAAGAAGTGGAAGAAATACAACGGAAATTAGTGATGGGATAATTACAGATGAGTGTGGGACGATTGAGGCAAAAAATGCCTTAATCGTCCCACATTTATGAAGACCTAAAAAACATCTCCTAATTCGTTAATAGAACCGCCATACAAGTCATATTCGCATTATTGTCTTTATGAAGCATTTCCAGAATAGAATTTAAATAGGTCTGATTATGCTCTACTGTTTTAGCAAACGATTGAATGAGTTTCAAGACAATTTCTTCATTCATTTCTTCCTTGTGATAGCCAGATAAACCGATTAAATGCATTTTGATAAGTGAATAATGCAAAGCTAGCATCATGTAGGTATCAAACAAAGTAGCATAACCTTGGGGAAATGCTGTTTTGAGCAGATAATTGACAAGATAATTTTCTAACATATGCTCTCGTTCTTTAAAGAATGGTTCATAGTATGTTCCATATGCTTCTTGATAGGCATCTGCAACTATCGTCAAATCTGTTCCGTATTGAATTCCTTGTAAGCATTGTTTGAAGGATTCCACATAACGGGCACTGGAAATTCCTTGTATTACTCGTGTTCCGATGATATGTTGCAAAATTTGAAACTGCACATGGATTCGTTCTTGCTTATCTTGCATTTCAGGAAACTCAAACGCAATCTTTTGCGGAGAAGATAGTAATTCATAGTGAAAGCGAATGATTTCTTCTATAGCATCTACTGACTCTACTTGTTTCTGAATGGCTTCACATACGGAGCCTAATAGTACTACCCGTTCAGAGAGCGTGTAATGTCTATTTTGTAATAACCAAATAGCGAAGTTCCGAATGGTATAAAAAGTTGGTGTTGTATGGATTGGGGTATGGGTCATTCGCTCACGAACACTTTCTTCTATTGCTACTTGTTTCATTGGTTCTTTATTAGATAAGGCAATTCTTGCAATCTCAGGGCAAGACATCGTTGCTGCTCGTACTATTTGGTCTGAAAAAGTTTGGGAGATTCTCGGATAAATAGCACATGTATTACTCAAGTAATCATGTCCAAAACCACTGTGAATCCGACATAATTTATTTTCATCTAATGCAGGGCATACCGACCCTTGCAAAGCAATACTTGCATATTTTGTAGGATTCGGTTTGTCACGATTTCTTTGCACACTTGTCCGAAAAAACTTCTTCCAATCTTGATCTACAACTCGTTGATACTTACCATATGTTTCTTTATCAATATCTACTCTCCAACCTGCACAGCAAGTATCTGGGCATTCTCCACCAATGCATTGAAAATATTGCAAGTATTCTGGAACAAGAACAGTTCTTGTTTCGCTCATAACCAGACCTCCTAGTCATCTCAAAGAAAAAAGACAGAGAGCAAATACTCTCTGTCTCCCTCTATTTCTTCTAATCTATGGATTAGATTAGTTGTTTGTTACGATATTGATTGTTGAAGTAGTTGCATGTGGTGCAATTTGAACCGTAACAACATCATTATCACTCAAAATATTTTCAAATGAACCAACTGTGATTGAACCACTACCAAGTTGTAATGAATCAGAACGATCATAGTTAAATGTTAATAACTCATTTGCAGAGTTTTTAATTGTTAAGTTACCAAATCCTTGATACGAATCATATGATACTACTACACCAGCTACTGAAAAAGCAGTATCTTGGTTAGAAGACATTCCACGTGTACCAGGATTAAGTTCAGAAACTGTTAAGCCTGATGCACTAGTTGTTACATTTGGAACATTTCTTCCAGCTAACTCACCCTTAAATGTGATTGTATATGGAAGTGCTCCTGCTTGAGTTGGAGCAACACCTGGTGTTGTAGTGTCAACTACAACTGGACTTGGAGTTCTAGGTGTTCCTTTAGTTAGAGAAGTACCAACTAACACAGCTAATGTCGGAGCTCCAACATAACTTGCATCATATGTGATGGCATAAGCTGCACCAGCTTGACCATCTTTTCCGTCAGTGTTTGTAATTGTCACTGTACCTTTAGTTGCAAGAGCTGTATTTACTGCTGATGTCATTTGAGCAGCAGTTGCATTATATGGTAATGCTGATGCTGTTTGAACTGTAGGAGAACTATCACTATCAGTAACTTTCAAGTCAAATGTTCCGCCATTTGCATCTACAGATGTTTTGAACGTTTGAACTGCTGCTATAGGAGTAACACCATGTGAAGATCCTGCAGCTTCAGCAGCTATGACACCAGTTAAACCATGAGTAGCAGGTTCTACTGTTATAGAGACAGGCTTTCCAAAGAAAGATCCGCCAAGGACTGAAACTGTTAAGGTCTTACCCACAGTTGTTAAAGCATCAGGAGCTACCACTGTAACATTACCACTACCAAATGCATTAGTTAGTGCAGTGGTCACAGCTGTATCAACACCTGTTGCATCAAACGCTATAGGAGCTGTTTTTGTCCCATCAATGTTAATAACAAAATCTCCAGTACTTAGAGCAGTAGTCGCTTTGAATACTTGTACTTCTCCTTTAACAGCTACTCCAGCTGCTTTTTGAGCTGCTGCTGCTGGTGCAGTTGCTGTTACTGGTGATAGTGGTGCTATGTTTAATTTCGATGAATCCACATTTCCAACTGTAACAGTTTTAGGAGTAGCAAATGTGATAGTGTAAGGTGAAGAAGTACCTGTAACTGTCACTACATTTAAACCTAATGCATTGTCTAATGCTGTTTGTATAGCAGCTGTATTGGCATTATATGCTATAGGAGCAGTTGTTCTTCCATCAATATTCAATGTATATGTTCCACCATCAGCATCTGTAGATGTTTTAAGTGTTAGAACTGCTGCTGTACCTGCAATTACACCTGTACCAGTAACTGTAACATTATCTTTCCCAATAGTACTTAACCCTTCTAACGCTGTTTGTACTTCAGTCACAGTTGCATTAGCAGCTAGAGGAGATACTGTTGTTTTACCACCAAAGCTTAATGTATATGGAGCACTTGCCATACCATCAAGTTTTTGAACTTCATTAGAACCCGTTGCAAATCTAGGAATAATTGATCCTGCATCGATTCCCCATTTAGTTGTATCAGTAGTTTCTGGTAAATATGTGTTTTTAGTAAGAGTTAAGGCAGATGCAGTAACAGATACTGAACCATCTTTTGTACTCCTAACAGTAAATTTACCTGATGTTTCGTTTACTGGTGTAGTACCAGCAATTGTTACACTTTGGCCTGCTTGAAGCGTGAAAATACCACCATTTGTTGCTGCTGTCCATGTAGTATTTACTGCACCATTAACACTAAATGTGTTTGGATCAAATCCATCTGGAGTTGAAATCTCTACAGGAGCTCCTGAAGCATGGAATGTGTACGTGATACGAGCTGCTTCACTATTATTGAATGCAGCATTATTTTGGTCACGAAGTGTATACGTGTAAACAATTTCTTTATTAGCTGCTGCTACAGTAGACCCAGCTTCTAACAGACCTGAAGTCACATTCCGTTCAACAAAGATAGAAGTAGCACCATAAGCAAATGGCTCGCCAGAGTCTAAAATATTGTTAGGATTAGAGTTTTGATCAATCCAAATAACTGGAGTCGCTACTTGACCAGTGGTTGTATTAGCAATCATAAATGTTGCTTTTCCATCTGCATTAAGATTTAAAGATATTTTAGTTGGATTCGAAGCAGCAATTACACCTTTATCGATTCCAGTAGTTGGTGATGTACGTAAAGAAGCTGTAGGACGACTATCAGTCCACACGATTTGTGCATTTGTGCTTTGATTTAATTGTCCAGATTCGTTTTCTTTAAATCCAAGTACTACTTTTCCTCCTGAATAAGGAGTTCCACTTGCATTTTTCACTTCTACTGTATACACACGACCTCTGTTTGAAGAAGCAGCTACTTGTGCATCGGTAGATGGTGTAACTGTAATTTGGTTAGATGCTTGTGCTCCAGTAAAGGTTACTTTTGGTCCTTCTGCTTGAAGTTCTGTTCCATCTAAACGAGAATTTGTATTTATGTCTTGAAATACAATTGGAGTTGCAACTGTATTAGAACCAGTTACTGTAAATGTTGCTTGTCCTAAAGAGTTTGTTACAATTTCTAATGTTTTTTCATTTGTATCGTTTTGGTATGGGAAAACTGCTAGACCACTAGTTGCACCACCACTCACATTTGTTGCAGTAGCTGTTGAACCATTGATAGTAGCCATGTTTTCTTTAAATAACACACGAAGTGAAGCATTATTTACTGCTTGACCAGTTATTGCATTACGATAAGTAACTTTGTATGTTTTAGAAGCTCCGTTACTAACTGTGGTTGTGTTTGTTACTACTTCTTCTACAGATAAAACTGGTTGAACTCCCCAATATACGCTCATGAAATCACGAACAGCTGGTGCTCCAGTTGGATACACTGCTACTTGATCTTTGTAAGCTGAATATTGTGTATATGTGTATGTTGCGATACCGTCTGCATCTGTAAGAACTTCTTTTACTTGATTTTGGTTCAATGTACCAACTTCTGCTTGTACGTTAAATGTAACAGGTACTCCAGCCACTTTAGTACCGATATCCGCTTTCAAAGTAACTTGTTGACCTACTTGTGCTTGAGCTGTTTTGTTAACTAATTTAATAGAAGTAGGAACGACTGCAGATACACCAGCGAATTTACCAGCAGTATTGCCATCAAGCATTACTGTGTAATCTTTTCCACCCTCTTGTGTTGCTGTTGTTAATACAACTGTTTTGCCATCTGTTTGTTTGATTGCTGCATTCTTAACGTCTAATCCATCAATTGTAAAGTTAAGTGCATTAACATTATTTACTGCTTCTTTAAATTTAACTTCAACCGTAGTTGCGTTAGTTGCCATTACGCTCTCTACACCAGCTACTAAACCTTTCACTTCTACAACATCAGAAGTTTTAGAATCAGTTCCAGCAGTTACTTTAACTGTGTATTTACCAGGTGCAACATCTGTGAATGTAGTTGCTGCTTTACCGTCTTTAATTTCTACTACTTTAGTAGCTGTAGCTGTTGTTTCGCCATCTTTGTAAAGTGTTACAGTTGCTTCTTTTACGCCTGTTACTGTTGAAGAAACAGTTACATTCTTTGTACCAACTTCAACAGCTGCTGCTATAGCAGATACAGCTCCGTCACCAGTTTCTGTTGAATCAGCAAATGCTTTCGCATCTTCACAAACTACTTTAGCTGCATCATATGCACTTAAGAAGTAAGAACGAATGCTAGACTCTGCTACAGTATTGTAGACTTTGAAGTGTCCTGCATCTAATTGTGCTTCAAGAGCTGGAAGAGCCATTTTCGCTGCTTCTTTGTTTCCAGCTTCTACTGCCATTGTTACTTTATCTAATGCAGGCATTAGTTGAGCATAGTAGTTTGCTGCACTTGTGTACGTAGATGCACGTGGTACGAAATATTTTTTGTATGATGCTTGCATAGAAGCTAGTGCTTTTGATTTTGTTTTTGCATCTACTTTAGCTGCGTTTACTGCTTTAACAGCTTTGTCATATACAAGTTTCGTATTTGCATATTGTGTTGTAATTTTCGTGATTGTTTGTTCTGCTGCAAATGGTCCGTTATAAAGAGAAAGAAGTTTTTTGAATGCTGATTCTACAGCTTTAACATTGTTGTTAACTACTGTTGTTGCACTTGTAGCTGCTGCTTGAGAAGCTGGAGCTGCTGCAACGAATGCACTTGCTGCTACTGCACTTGCAGTAACTAATTTAATTGCCTTCTTTTTGTTTTTCATGGATGGTTAAATCCCCCTTTGATATTTAATTGAGCAATGATTACTTAATGTGAACATTGCTACAGATAACTAACTAGCATTATACTAAACTACTTCCAAAATAGCAAAGAATTTATGCTGTTTTTTGGAAATTTGTCAAGCAATGTCGATTCTTGGTTGCTACAATCATTGATGTGTGTTCATCGCTCTACTACATATTACTACACAATTTGCTAAACTTCTAGTATTTCTTTTATCATTTTCCTAATATTTGGTTGGAAATTATTGGAAATAGAAGTTGTCTGCTTCATTTTTAGCACCCTATTAGTCTATGTGTTACATCTTGTAATAGAACATAGACGGGGGAAAAAAATTCTTAATCCCTTTTCCTGCTTCTTTTGGACTATATTTCTTTATAAGGTATTCACAGCTAACAAAAATGATAATTTGATTATTGTTACAAAGATATTACGAATTGTTAAATTTTCAAGAATGATGAAATATAGTATAAAAGAAGCAAATAAGAGCTTAGGAAAATAAGTTTCTTTTCCTAAGCTCTATTCATCATTTATAGCAGTTTCACTTATTGTGCAGAAAGTTCAATGACTAATTTTTAATTATACTGTTTCACAAACTGCTATAGTGATTTCTTCTATTGAAAGATTCGCAAATTCTGTTTTTTTATTTACAGTATGGTTTATGATGTTTTATTTGTCATTAATAAGTGTAGAAAATGCATCAAGATCTTTACGAGCAGATTTGTCTGGGTTTGAATTGAGGACCCGTGCAATAAAACCTTCCCCGATTGTTACAGAAATAAGCTCTGGTGTAGATGCATTTGCAATAGCAGCTTTATCCGTATCATTTAATGAAATAGTGATTGTCTCACCAGTTCCTGAAATAACCACCTGATTAGCAGGTGTTGTTAATGTATATTCTTTACTTGGCGTCCAACCAACTGGTGGTGTAGAAGTTGTTGTAAATTTAATATTTTCTGGGTGGAAACTTTCTCCTGCTACTGCACCAACTGTATGGAAAATAAGGTTTCCTGTTGCTGTCAAATATGTTGCCTTTGCAACTGTTCCTATACTTGGTGGAGCTTGTACTGTTATAGAAACCTCAGTACTTGCATGGTATGTCTCAAAAGCTTTCATACGAACCGTGTAAGTTCCGGCTTTTAAGGATGGAACTGGTTTAACAAAAGATGTCCATGAGTCAACAGGAGGTGTTGTTGTATCTGCTGGATCTGGAACAAATTTATATTGCATTCTTGCAGAATCTGTTCTTGGATCTGTTATTGTATCTGGATCAAGACCAAGAATTTTTCCAAATCCCCCGCTGGTAGTAAGATTAGGAGCTGGTTGTGATGAGATTTCAATTGCTTTTACTGTGCTTGTGTTTTTTAGTCGTACTTGAATGGCAGTTGGACTTATTGGAATACTGTCTAGAACACTTGAAAGATTAGGATTATCTGTAGAAACAGGTGTCCATATTAGTGGTGTTACTCCATTCTCTATAGCATACTCCATCGTTGTTGTTGCCCCTTTTAATATACCATTGGTAAATGAGAATGTTACATCTGATGGTAGTGCGACAGTAGGAAGTGCTCCTGCAATATTTATCGCTCTTTCAATCCAATAATCGGCATCTTTAAAGGTAGTGACTTGGTTTGCTGTTGCTGTCGAGAAGTTCAGTTTGCTTCCATCTGAATTAGCAAGTTCGCTGAATTTTTTTGCTACTATTGCTTTTCCAGGGTCTGTTAATCTTTGGAATGGATCTGCTGTTGCTCCTTTTTGTGATTCATATGCGTTTAGTTTGGCTAATGTATTCGCACTGCTATCTCCTGCTCTTCCTAAATCGCCTATTTCATTGAATGTTTGTAATGTATCATCATGTTTTTTTACTGACTCGCTTAGTAGTTGAAATGCGGATACAGCGGTCAATGTTCCAGGCAAAGCAGGTAATTTTGTGCGAACCAACTGAGCTATTTCTAATTTAGCTTGTGAAGATTTATCATTTAGCAATGTACCTGATCCAGTTGCACTTGTGTTCGTCATTGCCAATTCAACGAGAGCAGAGCGAACTGTTTCATCCGATACATTGTTATTTAGTGCAGTAACCATTGTACTTGTATCTGGCTGCAGTGGAGTTCCCGGAAGCATTGGATTTCCCACATTTGGTACAGACACTGCATTTATTGCATCTTCAATATATTTATTTGCTTGTGTTAATGTCGTAACCGCATTCCCACCACTGAAGTTCTTATTTAGGTTAAAGTTCTTCAATTGCTCAGCTACTGCAAGTTTTTGCGTAAGAGATAGAGCTTGATACGCTCCCGGAATTGCTCCATATACTGGAAGAGTGGTAGTGTACTTATTCAACTGTGTCATGATATTCATTGGTTTTGTACTTG
Organism: Caryophanales bacterium; assembly: GCA_031546705.1. GTDB lineage: Bacteria > Bacillota > Bacilli > Bacillales > JAVBJX01 > JAVBJX01. Next base: position 34,368 of record JAVBJX010000030.1, on the reverse strand, counting down.
CTACAACACTTCCAAGATCATTAAAGTTTTTTAATCCAACTGCTTGTTCAAGCATTAATTTCTTTAACGTTCCAATTTGATATGTTGGATTACTGTCTGAGTTTGTTATGCTTCCAATATCGGCATTAGCTACATCTGTTGCGTGATTTTTGATAAATTGTGCTATTTCTAACTTCGCTTCAGCTGGAATGTTTAAGAAATCGTTTCCTGCTTGTGTGATAGGTTGTGTCATAGCAATTTGAACAAGTGCATCCCGAATATCATAGGTGGTATATGATTCTGCATTTTTAATTACGTCTATAGGCACATAGTTATTAGGATTCGGCATACCATTTACCGTATCCAGTGCCGTCTTAATATAATCATTTGCCTGACGCAATAGCGTCACTTTATCTGGTGCTTTTGTAAAGTTTAATTTTACGCCATTTACATTTAACTTATTAATAAGTTCGGCTACAGCGTATCTCTTTTGATCAGATAAGGCAATATAATCTGGATGAGCATAATCATCAAGTGCCTTCTTCGTTGATGTAGCTGTTGCTGTGTCTAAACTACCAATTCGATTAAAGGCGGCAAGTCTTGCTTGTTGCTCTGCTATTGCTGTTTTCAAAATAGCTACATTGTAAGTTGTACCACTATCACTTACTACCATTGTTGCATCTACTGGTAACGTTCGTTCTAATTTATTACGATTGGCAACGATTATTTCGGCAATATCAGTTTGTTGTGTGGCTGATAGGTCTACAAATGCATTAGAGGCATTTGTTCTAGTTGATCCTGATGTTACAGCAATCAGTGCTTTTCTAATTGCTTCTGGATCCATCTTACTTAGTTGATCAGATGTTAGTGTTCCAGTTGTCGGAACTGTTTTCAGGGCATTGATAACGGCTAATCCGCTTTCTGGTGAATCACCATTATTGCCATTTGGAATTGCTTTGTTCATGGCTTGTTCAATCCAATCATTTGCTTGTTGCAGTGTCAATACTTTATCTGCTCCAGCAAAATTTAACTTTGCTCCATTGTTATCCCATTGATTCAATGCTTCAGCTACATCGTATTGATGAAGAGAAGATAAAGCTAGGTAGTCTGGATATGTTTCTGTACTGTAAGCTACTAAAGCTTTTTGTGTTCTTTCTTTTGATGGTGTATTTAAGTCACCAATATTATTAAATTGTTGTAATTTAGCGTTCAAGTCTTGTATTGCTGCTTTTACCGTTGTTTGAGAATAACTTACTGGTGATGAATCCCTCATAATCGGATCAATGGTTGAGATATTCGCTAATTTTGGTTGATTATTTATCAAGAATTGAGCAATATCTAGTTGATAATCATTTAGTTCACTTGCTGGTAAACCTGCTGGTCCGTTTTTGAAAGTTGTTGCTACTGTATTTGCTGGGTCTCTTGATGTTATAAGTGCGGCTATTTCATACAATGCTTGACTAACAGCAATAGGATCTTCGGATTCCTTTAATATTGCTAAGTTTGATACAATATTTGCTTGTCCATTTACCAAAGAAATAGCATCAATAATATTCTTCGTTGTAAGTGGTTTAACAACTGTTGGATTTGTGAGTGCGGATACAATAGCTGCACGATAATCTCTTAAGCGTTCTGGAACAATCGTTGCAACGTTAAAGAATGCATCACCTTTTAGATGACTTGTTACATTTGCTAAACCCTCTAACAAGCCTTTTACTCTTTCAGTTGTTGTTGTTGCGTCAATTAAGCCAATTGGAACGAGTGCATCTGCTGCTGCTTGTTGATCTGCAATGTCTATGACACTTTTCTTAATGGATGCTGTATCTTTTAAGTCTATTGATTTTGCTGCATCTAATGCTTTTCCGTAGTTTGATTTCAAATATACATTTAGTGCGGATGCTGATAATGTATCACCATCTAATGATGCTAGTTTCTGTAGTGAAGCATACGCAGTGATTCCACTATCTCCTGCTCCCTTAGCATCTTGTACGCCAAATATAGCTGATTGCTTTTTTGAAGCCTTTATTTGTGTCGTTTTGTCTGTACCTTCTGGAAGATATCTTTCCATTAAATCGGTTACATCATTTTGCGTGCGTGTTGTTGTGGCATTTGTCTTTTCTGTGGCGATTTGTGTGTTATTTGCAACATCAACAATCACTTGAAGTTTGTCAGTAGTATCTGTGCCTTTCGTTCCTGCTTTGATAATAGCGGCTACATATTTATCCATCCACACCGTATTTGGATTTACTCGTAGTAATCCTGATGTTTGTAGGGCGATTAAGAGTTGTGGCTTTCCTGCTTTGGCAGCTTCATAAATTGCAGCTGCTGTTGGGCTTGGTGTTCCACAGTCATAATCTATTCCTTCTACGTTCCAAACACCTGTTGGCGGAGTTTTAAGAACGGAGCTAAATAGGAATGTGGCTGATGATTTGTTAATAGGAATAGCCATTGCTTTAATTTTTACTGCTGTTCCATTATTATCGGTTGCATTAAGGGTAATTGCTGTTTTTGCTTCCGTTGTTGGAGTCATTTCAACAGTAATTCCTGTTTTGTCAATATTTGTGACTGACTTGACTGCAATACTGGTATTAGATGGTTTAATTACAATTGTTTGGCTTGCAGACATCTCACCTGAAGTAATAACAACTTTAAATGTACCTAGGTCTTTATTGGACAAAGTGGTTAATATTTTGTCTGAAACAACATCTAAATCGGTTTGTTTGTCAATAGAGGCTGTTCCTTTAAATACTTCTACATTTACCTTAGCTGTATTCTTGATTGTTGCTGTTACATTAATGTTATTTGAACCCTCTGCTTGGGTAAGAATAGGCGTGCCAATAACTGGAGCTGGTTTAATATCGAACGATTTTGTTCCAGTGTAACCCCCTGCAGTTATAGCAGCTGAATACGTACCAGTTGTAACGCTGTTAAATATAGCAGAAACTTTCCCACCTACAACAGTTACATCGGTCTTTGTTTGTCCTGCAAAGGTAATGTTTGCTGTTGTTCCACTAATTACATTGGCTGTAATAGTTACTGTATATTTTATTGGCTCATTTATTCCGTCTTGAACAATTTTTGCGGCAATTGTATTAACATTGGCTGGTGGTAACATGGTTACATCTATGGTGTTTTTTGTTGCATCCGCTGTAATAGTTACTGTATATTGTCCTTCTGCCACATTAGAAAATGTTGTTGCTAACTTGCCACTAGCAATCGCTACATCTGTTTTCTTATCAATAAGTGTTGTTGTTCCTTTTTTGAACAGTTCAATCGTTGCCTTTGTGCTGGTTGAAATGTCTGCTTTTACAGACATGTCTTTTCCACCATCTACTTGGGTAGCCGTGAAGTTACTAATAGCTGTTGATCCTGTAGTTGGCGTTACGATGGTTACATCGACACTCATTTTTGTTGCACCAGCAGTTACTGTTATTGTGTACATACCTTCAACATTACTTAAGAATGTTGTATCTAACTTGCCGTTTGTAACAGCTAAATCGGCTTTTGTAGCAATTGCTGTTGTTGTTCCTTTTTTGAACAGTTCAAGTGTTGCTTTTGTGCTATTAGTAATGTCTGCTTTTACAGAAATATCTTTTGTGCCACCCACTTGAGAAACAGATAGATTAGTAAGAGCTGGGGTTGATGTATTTCCACTTCCTGAACTTCCATTTCCACCTGGAGTTCCTCCATCTGGAATAGTTGGCTCTGGTAAATTTTCACCCGTGTTACTACCAGGCTCCTCTACTTCTCCAGTGGCAATACGTTCTGTTTGTTTTGCAAGTTGATATTGTGCTGCTAATGATGTACGAATACTTGATTCAGCTACTTTGTTAAATAGTGCTAAGTGTCCCTCTGTTGAATATCTTTGTAGCGTAGGAATTCTTGCTTCAACCGCTGCAGTATCGCCACTTTGTAGAGCTGCCCAGACTGCTATATTTGCTTTATTCATTTTTTCTACATAATTATATGCTGTTACATAAGAAGTTGCCCGCACCATATAGCGATTGTATGCAGAGCCTAAATCGGCTAAATAGGCATTTCTTTTTTTTGCTGGTAATTTAGAAGTCTGTACAGCTTTTCTTGCTTGCTTATAAGCAGCAAGAGCACTTTTATAAGGGCTGGAAACTCTTGCGAAACTTCCATTTATAGCGAATTGTTTGTTGTAGATGTTAACTACATTTTTCATTTTGGCTTTTGTGGTATTAACTAATGATGCCACATTAACAGCAGCACTTGAAGATTGTGGACTTGCTGTTACAAAAGCACTTGTTGCTAGTACACTTGCTGTAATTATTTTAATGGCTTTCTTCTTATCCATTTGTTTTCCTCCAAAATTTAAATTATAGACAATGAGTATTATCATTGAATAATGTCGAGTTTAGTAGTACATAATTATTTAAATTATACTAGACTGCTATTTAACTGGCAAATTTTGTTTTTTTTTAGCAAATCTTCTCTATTACTATCATCGGTTGGATAGAAAAAGAGTTTACTTGTTGGATAGAAATTAAAAAAATAGATAAATTTAAAAATTATTATAAAAAACACTTTTATATTATTTTGTTTTCTTGTATGATTATCTTATTCCAAAGTGAATGGAGGATTTTTTATGCATAAAGACGGTCATATTATTACTCGTGCTACAGAAGCAATTATTCCGGTCTATAATGAATTCGGGCATCTTCATTCTGTTATTTATGAGTCTATGGAAAAGCACTTCATTACGATGACACCGAAAAAATTAATTGAAGAAAACTGTCGATTTTATTTCTCTACTTTTGAAGGAAGAATGGAGGCTGCCAGAGAATTACTTAATATCACCCAAATGGTTCCAATTTGTATATCAGAGAGGACAAAAATTTATTTATTTCCAACGTGTTCTCCAAGAAATGAGGAATGTATGTGGCTCAATCCAGTACATATCAAAGGAATTTACCCTCTTTTGGCTGATCAAAGTGAGGTAATTTTAACAGGTGGCGAAAAAATTACTATTCCTATGCATAAAGAACCATTACAAGCAAGAATCCAAAAAACAGGGCATTTGTTTTATTGCATAGAACAAAGAGTCCATTCCCTTGAACACCCTAGAATATATACACCTATGCCACTTTAAACATATACATTTTCCAAAAGTGATAATGGTTATGCCATCATCACTTTTTTTTTTGCAAAAAAAACCAATCACCTGATACGTGATTGGCAAACTAGAGGATAGTTGTGGAAAATCTCTCTCTGTTGGAGGGGTATTGCGAGGATGTTTCTTCTACTATATTACTCGCATACATATCCCTCTGTAAAAATGCACAATTACTAATTTCTGTTTGTTCTTCCGTACTAAATCCTTTATTCTGCTTAGAGATATGAAGAATTCTGCACAAAAAAATAAACGTTTCTCCCTTTTCTGCTAAAATACGTTGGATATGTGTTATAATGTAAAAAAAATTTCGAGGTGATGAAATGAAAACATTTCGGCTCGTTCGGCTTCAAATTATTTATCATACACGTGAAAAAATTAATTTTGTAGATGGATTAGTTATTAACAAAGAAGAGGGCAAGGGACGCTGGATTGTTGAAATATATACACAGATTAAGTATGAAGAAATATTTCTAGGGTTGCCAGAAGAATTTCTTGTGTATGCTACTATTTCTCACAAAGGGCATGACCCCGTGCCTCTATTTTCATCCATACATTCCATTACAAAAATGGGCGATTGTATTAGCATATTATTAGACTCAAAAATGGTTTCAGAATGGTACCATGATACAACAGGAACTGTACTTGACACATTGCTTCAACAAGGGCTTACTGGAGCGGATTTATTAACAACTTTTAAGAAAAAAATGCATGAATTGAAATTAGAGAAACAAATATAAGGATGGGACAATCGAGGTGTCTTTTACCCGTTTTGTCCCATCCTTCATAAATAATAAAGATGACCGAATGTATATGCTTCACATATGTTCGGTCACCTTTTCTTACTATATATTTATATCCATTACATTCGTTTCCACTACTTCTTTTACTCGCTCAATATTCGCTCCAAGTTGTGCTAACTTTTCATCAAAACGAACATATCCACGATCCAAATGTTTGAGTTCTGTTACACGAGTGTAGCCATCAGCAACTAATCCTGCAAGAATCAGTGCCGCTGCTGCTCGTAAATCGGTAGCTGCTACTTCTGCTCCCTGTAGTTCAGCAGAGCCATTTATAATAACGGAACGCCCTTCAATTTTAATATCACCATTCATTCGTCTAAACTCTTCGACATGCATAAAGCGATTTTCAAAAACCGTTTCGGTAATCATACTTGTGCCATTTGCTCTTAGTAATAATGACATCATTTGTGACTGAATATCTGTTGGAAAACCGGGATGTGGCATTGTTTTTATATCTACTGCTTTTAATGTATCTGTGCCAATTACACGAACTCCTGTTGGTTCTTCAATAATTGTAATGCCCATTTCTTCCATCTTGGCAATTAGCGAACTTAAATGTTCTGGAACTGCTCCTTGCACAAGCACATTGCCATTTGTAATAGCAGCGGCAATCATAAATGTTCCTGCTTCAATGCGGTCAGGAATAACTACATGTTCTACGCCATATAATGTGGAAACACCTTCAATCCGAATAGTGCCTGTACCTGCACCACGAATTTTTGCTCCCATACGATTTAGAAAGTTAGCTAAATCAACAATTTCTGGTTCTTTTGCCACATTTTCAATGGTAGTTGTACCATCTGCAAGGGTAGCCGCCATCATAATATTTTGTGTAGCCCCAACGCTCGGAAAATCTAAATACACTTTCGCTCCAGACAGCCGTCCTTGCACACTTGCTTCTACGTAACCATTTTCTACTTTAATTTTTGCCCCCATTGCTTCAAAGCCCTTGAGATGCAAATCAATTGGACGTGAACCAATAGCACATCCGCCCGGCAAAGCTACTCTTGCACGTCCACACCTAGCTAGGAGTGAACCCATTACTAAGACAGAGGCACGCATCTTCCTTACAAATTCAAACGCCGCTTCTATATTTAATTCACCGGATGCATCTACTGTAAGCATATTTTCACCAATAATTACATCGGCATTTAGTGACCGCAATACTTCACTTGCTGTATATACATCAGAAAATGCTGGTACATCATAAATCACACTTTTCCCTTCACTAGCTAACAAAGTTGCCGCAATAATTGGGAGAACTGCATTCTTAGCCCCTTCTACTCTCACCGTCCCATTCAATGTATTTCCGCCACAAACAATCATCTTCTCCAACGTATTCCCCTCCAGCGTCCAATTTCTCTATGTCTAGTCTAAGTTAGTAATGAAGATAACTTACTGATCGTCCTTATAAGCTCCTCATATTTTCTTTATTAATATTCAACGGTAATAATTGGTGTGCCAATGACCACCGTATATGTATCCAAACTTGCTTTTCTCACACTTAATTGGATATTCATCGGTTTCTTTTCAGTAGGAATAGTCTGTTTCCACTGTTTATTGTATGCAGATATAGAGATGAATGCTTCTTCTTGTAGTGACTCAATCTCCGTTGCATGAAACTGTCTTAACAACTGATTACTGAACTGGTTCAAACCACTTACCATTTTACCACTTATATTCCCTGTTACACAAGAGAAAATTTGTGGATTATTTACGAAAATTTTCTTTGTTTGTTCGTATAAATGTTCGTTCAAATTATTCCACTGTACTGCCTTAATTCCTTTAATCTCATAGAGAAGATACGCTTTTTCGTCTGTTTTTGGAGAAACAAGTTGAATTGTTTCGTTATTCTTACGCCCAATCGCCTTCTGCACTTCACTTTTCTTTTGAATTACCCATGAAAAATCTGCATATTCCTTCGATAATTTCCGAACTTTATTTAAAAAATCATTTTCCTCTTTTATCTCTATATATTCTCTTGCATACACTGTCCAGCTAGAGATAGTTACATCATTTTTTGCTAAAACATCTACTATTTGTTCAATCTGGGTACCCTTTTCAATCCCAAAAACTTCACTATGCAACCAACCAGAAGTAAATAATAATAGTAAGATGACTCCCCATTTTTTTCTCATTTTGTGTATTTCCCCTCTATAGAACTAGCCATATCTTTTCTTCGCACTGCTTCTTCTGTAAAAGTTTCCAACTTTTTCATCAGAAGTCTTTGCTACGTCAGGATATAAACGGCTTGTTACGCTTTTCTTCTTGTCCAGCTACACTAGCCTTATCCCTCCTTCGCACTACTTCTTCTGTAAAAGTTTCCAACTTTTTCGTCAGAAGTCTTTGCTACGTCAGGATATAAACGGCTTGTTACGCTTTTCTTCTATTGTTGCCAAATCGTTCTGACACATACTCGTAGAAAAACGATGGGAAGTTACAAAAAACGAGCAAAAATAAGGAATGGGTTTTTAAAACAAAAATGGGAGTTGTCTTGTCCAGTGTAGGTAACTTAGGAAAAAATTGCTGGTCACTGAACCAATTGTAATTGTCAATAATATGTAGAATAAGCGAATTTGTGTCGATTGATTTTTCTTAAACATCTTTTCTATTTGTAATGCTTGTAGTGACCACCATGTTAGACTAAAGAAAAAAAGGTGAACCACAATATTGATGAGTGCTTCTTGTCCATAATGTTCTTCCACATCCTTCACCACCTTTCCTTAAAAAAATAACTTGGTCAAAAAGAGTAAAAAACACTCCGATTGACCAAGTCATGTGAAATGAATGGTTGCCAAAATCCCGAAAACTTAACGTTTTAGTGAACCATTCATTTCACTGAAAACCATTCAGATAAGCTTCTGTCCAAATCTCTTCGTTTTCAAAAAATCTATTTAGTACCTAAAAAATCTCTAAAATGATCGAAATGAGTTAAGAAATCATAGGCAATTGATGGAGCAACTCCGAATAAAACTGTGCCAACAAAACAAATGACTACGACAATTAACACACCACTCGGTAATTTCAACTTCTCTATATTTCCATGTGAACGGAAAAATATTTGCGTCAGCAAACCGAAGTAATATACATAAGAAATAACGGTTGTGAGAAGCATCGTTGCCGCTAGTATATAGTGAGAAGGAGTAACAGCCAATGCTCCCATAAAAATATTTATTTTCCCAATAAACCCTGCTGTACCTGGAATACCTGCAAGTGACAAAATAAATACTGCAAAAGCAATTGCGACCATTGGTGAACGGCGGTACAGCCCAGAAAGTACTTCAATATCTTCAGAACCTTCTTTTTTGATGATAACTTGCATTAAAGCAAATATCCCAATGCTCATAAACATATACGCCATTAAATAAAACCAAATAGCATCGAACATAAAGAGAGAAACTGAAACAAAAGCAACGAGTATATATCCACCCTGAGCAATACCAGAGTAAGCTAACATCCGTTTAATATTACGTTGTCTTAAAGCAACTACATTTCCGACAATCATTGATAGAGCCGCTAGTACGGCAATATAATCTTGTACCGCAAGAAATGTAAAGTTAAAGACATATAACATAATACGAAGAATAATCACAAATCCTGCTGTTTTTGATATAACACTTAAGAAAGCAGTTACTGGTAACGGTGCTCCTTGGTATACATCAGGTGCCCACATATGAAATGGTGCACTTGTGATTTTGAATGACAATCCAACAAACATTATTAATAATGCTAACACCAATACATATTGGTGGTTCAAGTTTTGGATATTTTGAAAAATGGTGTAGATTGCTTTTAAATTAGTTGTTCCAGAAAATCCGTACACATAACTCATTCCAAATAAAGTTAGTGCTGTGGAAATTCCTCCATTAATGACATACTTCATTGAAGCTTCATTCGATTGTAAATGGTTTTTACGCATTCCAACCAAAATATATGAAGAGATAGACAGAAGCTCAAGTCCCACAAACAACGTAATTAAATCAGCACTTGATGTCATAATCATTGCCCCAAGCAATGCCGATAATAACAAATAATAGAATTCTCCACGATACTCAAAATGTTTTTCTTGCTTATACTCAAAACTGAGGAGCATGATTAACCCCGTCCCAAATAGAAGCAATAGCTTGAATAACTTTCCAAATGTGTCTAGGTAAAATGTATCTTCCAAGATAGATGTTGGAGCAAGTGATCCTAAACTAACAACCGTTGCAAAGGCTATTGCAATTCCAGCAACAGCAAATAATGCAAGCAGTCTACGACTCATATGTTTTGGCATAAATAGATCAAGTAGAGAGATTGCAGTTGCCACGATGGCAATCGTAAACTCTGGCATCATAATACTCCAGTCATATGAAAGCAATTGATCCATATTCATTAGCTTCCACCTCCAATCGCACTAACAATGTTCGTTACTGTTTGCTCTAATGGAACAGATAATGTTGCTGGAAGTACGCCAATCACAATGATTAATGCTAACAAGACAATAACTGGAACCATTTCAACGCCTCGAATATCGACTACAGAGTACTCACGGTTTGAACCGAATGTAATATTCAGTACAGCACGCAAAAGATAAGCAGCTGTCATAATAATTCCTATCGTTCCAACTGCCGCAGTAATTGGCTGGACATCAAACAGTCCTAAAAACGCCATAAACTCACTTACAAACCCTGACATTCCTGGTAAACCAAGTGAAGCCATTGCTCCTGCTAAGAAGAAACCAGATAAAATCGGCATCGCTTTTGCGAGTCCACCAAGTTTGTCTATCATCGTTGTATGAACACGCTCATACATTACACCAACAAGGAAGAACATCAGAGCAGAAATTAAACCATGCGATACAACTTGGAAAATTGCTCCTTCTACCCCAGCTGTATTCAGTGCACCTAAACCGATTAAAACAATACCCATATGCGAAATACTAGAATAAGCTAACACCATTTTGAAGTCTTTTTGAATAAATGCCAAGAAAGCACCATATAACAAATTGACTACACCTAGTATCGCAAGAATCCAACCAATGTCTTTAAATTGCTCAGGAAATATACCAATCCCGAAACGGATTAAACCAAACGCTCCAATTTTGAGTAATACACCAGAGTGAAGCATAACAATAGATGGCGGTGCTTCAACGTGCACTTTAAGCATCCAACTATGTAATGGAACAATCGGTAATTTCACCCCAAAAGCAATAAGGAAAAGCCCTAGAATTCCGTATCGTGCAGTTTCAGAAATCATATTATCAGCAATTGGTTTTAAATCAGGAGCTGTAAATAATTTGTGTAACTCACCAATATTTGCTGTTCCTGTTCTTGAAAATAGAATAAGAATAGCAAGTAACAATACCGCTGAACCAATCCCATTATAAATTAAATAACTGTACGCTGCTTTTTCTTTCGCAAAATAGCCCCATTTTCCAATCAAGAAAAACATTGGAATGAGTGTAATTTCAAAGAAGATAAAGAATAAAATTAAATTTTGAGCTGCAAATACTCCAAGCATCCCAATTTCAAGAATAAGAAATAGTTGGAAATAACCTTTCCATTCTTGTTTGATATGAATGGATGCAATAGCTGCTAATGTTGCTAGTACTGTTGTCAGTACAATCATAATAAGAGCAAATCCATCAATTCCTAACTCATAAGGAACGGTAAACATTTTTTCTGATAAACCTTGAAATGTTCCAAAGTTAATCCATGAATAAAATTGAGAATACGCATTCAAATCCCCATCATTTACGTAATCATAGAAAATAAAGAGGGAAATAAGTAATGATGGTACTGTTGCTAGAAAACCAACTAGTTTAATTGTTTGTTGATCCTGTTTTGGAATAAAAAACAAAGCAACAACACCTAGTACAGGGGCAAAAATAAGCCATGAAAGTAAGAACGATTCATTCATTTATAAATACCCCCCCGTTAATGCAACAATAACAACTAATACTGCCAAACCAATAATAGTAACTGCTCCATAGGTTTGTACTTGTCCACTTTGTAACCTTGAACCTGTTTTAGAGAACAAGTTGACAATCCCAGCAAGCAAATCGGCAATTCCTTCAACAATAAATTTATCGACATACGAAAGTAGAATACTAATTCCTTTTGCCAAGCGAATAAATACCATTTCATACAACTCATCAATGTAATACTTATTATAAGAAAATTTATATAGTGTTGGGAAATGAGAACTGAATAAATCACGTGAAATACTTCGTTTCCCGTAGATTAGCCATGCCAGAAACATTCCAAGTAAGGAAATGCCTGTAGCTACGAACATAATCCAGATTGGTCCATGTCCAAGCTCTGTAATTTTCATATCCTCTGTTAACCAATCTCCTAAGAAAGTTCCAAACCACTCCGTATTCACATAACCTGCGACAATTGCCAACACACCAAGTATCATCATTGGTACTGTCATAAGAGCTGGTGATTCATGAACATGTTTGATTGTTTTACGTGGTTCTCCTGAAAACACAAGGAAAAACAAGCGGAACATATAGAAAGCGGTAAAGAATGCTGCCAATACTGCAAGCCAAAATAAACCATAGTTCCCACTCATCCAAACGCTCATCAATATTTCATCTTTACTAAAGAATCCTGCAAGTAATGGAAATCCGCTAATTGCTAGTGTTCCAATTAAAAATAATGGTGCGGTGCGTGGAAGTTTTTTCCATAATCCACCCATTTCTTCAATATCTTGTGTATGTACAGCATGAATAACACTCCCTGCTGCCAAGAACAATAACGCTTTGAAGAATGCGTGAGTCATTAAATGAAACACTCCAGCTACATAGCCCGCTGAACCAAGAGCAAGCATCATATAACCTAATTGACTAACCGTTGAATAAGCAAGTACCCGTTTAATATCTGTCTGTGTTAAACCAATCGATGCGGCGAAGATTGCCGTAATTCCTCCGATAACAGCAATCGTCATCATTGCTGTATGACTTGCTTCATATAGAGGGAACAGTGCAGCAATTAAATAAACCCCAGCAGCAACCATTGTTGCGGCATGGATAAGTGCTGATACAGGTGTTGGCCCTTCCATCGCATCAGGAAGCCATGTATGAAGTGGAAATTGACCTGATTTTCCCATTGCTCCAATAAACACCAAAATTAATGCAAGTGTAAAAGTTGAACCTGTTACTTGCCCACTTTCCACAGCAGCAAACATTTTGCTGTATTCAAAACTACCAGTCTGCCAAAATAATAAAATCATCCCGATGAATAAGCCAACATCACCAATACGTGTCATAATGAACGCTTTTTTGGCAGCGGCACGTGCTTCATCTTTAAAGAAATAGAAACCAATTAACAAGAATGATCCAACCCCAACAAGTTCCCAGAAAATATACGTTTGCAATAAATTAGGTGATAGTACTAATCCAAGCATTGCAAATGTAAATAATCCTAAATAGGAATAGAATACAGGAAATCGTTCATCATCGTGCATATATCCTTTTGAATATGTGTGTACAAGAAAACTTACAAGCGAAACGATGACAACCATTAATGCATTTAATGGGTTGACCTCGAATCCAGCTGTCACATCTATCTTACCAATTGAAAACCATACCGTTTCTGCCTTATAAGTCGATTCGGATAATCGCTCGATTAGAACGAGTAGCGAAAGAATCAGTGAACTACAAGTCGCCAACATTCCAACATAAGCACTATTTTCCTTTAATGATCGACCAAATATAAGGAGAATAGCAAACGATAAGAGTGGAAAAAGTGGTATGAGCCATGCGTATTCCATCATCGTAACCTAACCCCTTTCATTAATTTTTCATCGAATCCATATCAGTAATTTGAACTGTTTTACGGTTACGATATATCGCAATTAAAATAGCTAAACCAACCGATGCTTCCGCTGCTGCAATTGCTATCGCAAACAAAGTGAAAATTTGTCCATCTAAATTAGGATTTGCTCCATATTTACTAAATGCAACAAAATTAATATTTACAGCATTTAACATAAGCTCAATACAAATTAACACGATGACTGTATTTTTCTTTGTTAATGCTCCATACAATCCAATGCAGAACAAAATTAAAGCCAATACAAGATACGCTGATAACGACATGATCATTTCGATGCCTCCTCGTTATCTTTTTTTGCTAGTACAACCGCTCCAATTAATGCAACCAATAAAACAATTGAAGTAATCTCAAATGGAATAATGTATCTGGAATAAAGAGCCATCCCGATTTGCTTCGTATTATCTACGTGCAAATTTTGTGCTTCTTTCCCAAAATCAAGATTGTAAATTCCTAAATACATGGCTACTCCAAAAGCGACAATACCAACCATAATAATCGCATTTTTCAGTATATTTCCTTCTTCTTTTTCTTCATCTTGATGACGTGTAAGCATGATACCGAATAACATAATAATCGTAATCGCCCCTGCATACACCATAATTTGCACAGCTGCAATAAACTCTGCTGAAAGTAAGATATATATCCCTGCAATACTAACAAAAGTGAAAACGAGCGATACAACCATATGAGCGACTTTTCGTAAATTTAACATAAAAACCGCTCCACCAAGAGCACAAAGTGACAACAATAAAAAAGCTAGAAATTGCCCACTCACGGATGATTCCCCTCTCGTACATTTTTATCATTTTCTTCCAACCACTTTAAATTCTTAAATAAATCATCTCTGCTAAACTCAGCCAGTTCAAAATTATTTGTCATGACAATTGCTTCTGTTGGACACACCTCTGTGCACAAATCGCACAAAATACAAATTTCAAAATTAATATCATATGTGTCAATGACTTTTCCTTTTTTCGCTGGGTCAGGATGTTTCTTTCCTGTGAGTTGAATACAATTCGTTGGACAAATGTTGGCACACTGATTACAAACGATACATTTTTCTGGGTTAAACTTCTGAATCCCCCGAAAACGATCTGGCAGTGGCAACGGTTCGTCTGGATAGGCATATGTCACTTTTTTCTTTGTTAATTGCTTAAGCGTGTATGCCATTCCCTTTGTCAAACCGACCATGAATGCTCACCCCTTTTTTTATATTTCATCAGATACTTCTAAGAAAGTAATGTCTTTACTAATGCTGTAACAAAAATATTAAGCAAGGCAATTGGTAACAGTATTTTCCAGCCAAATTCCATCAATTGATCGGAACGCAAACGTGGAAATGTTGCTCGAAACCAAATAAGCAAGAATACAATAAATGAAAATTTAAGTGCAAACCAAACGGCACCTGGAATGAAACCTAGGAACATGACAGGACCCCAACCACCTAAGAACAAAATCGTTGTTAAAGTAGCCATCGCAAAAAAGTATACATATTCCGCAAGCATAAAGAATGCCCATCGGAAACCAGAATACTCTACATGGAAACCAGCGATAATTTCAGATTCTGCTTCGGCTAAGTCAAATGGTGTACGATTTAATTCTGCCACAGATGCTATTAAAAATACTAAGAAAGCAACAGGTTGCAAGAAAATGAACCAAATATGACCTTGTTGAGCATTCACAATATCGTTCAAATTTAAACTACCTGTCAGAAGAATAACACCAAGCACTGACATAACGAGTGGAATTTCATAAGAAATCATTTGTGCCGCTGCCCGCATTCCACCAAGAAGGGCGTATTTATTATTTGATGCCCATGCTCCTGTTAAAACACCAATTGTTGAAAGACCAGAAACAGCAATATAGTACAGTAACCCCACACTAATATCGGCAAACTGGAATTTATCGGTGAATGGTAATGTTGCTAATACCATAAACGATGGAGCAAACGCAATAACTGGTGCTAACATAAATAATGGGCGATCTACTGCTTTTGGAATAATATCTTCTTTTAAGAGTAGTTTCAATACATCAGCAACTGTTTGCAAAAGTCCCCATCGTCCACCAACTTGATTTGGACCCCAACGCCCTTGCATGAAGCCCATTACTTTTCTCTCTGCCAAAATTCCATAAGTAACGAAACCGAGGACAACAAGCAGTAGAATAACACCAAGTCCAAAGAAGATGAGAAAATTCATCAGTCCAGGCGACTGTTGTAATAAATCTTCTACCATTATCCATCGACCTCCCCAAGTATAATGTCAATTGCTCCTAAAATAATAATTAAATTAGAGATATTTTGACCTTCTAATAGTTTTGATAAAATTTGTAAATTGTAAAAGGATGGACGGCGGAATTTCAAGCGATACGGTTCTTTCTTATTATCACTATTAATGTAGCAGCCAATCTCCCCACGTGGAGATTCAATTCTTACATACGTTTCTCCCACTGGAGCTTTAATAATCTTCGGAACTTTTGCCATTATTTCTCCACTTTTTGGAAATTGTTCGCACGCTTGTTCAATAATTTTTAGTGACTGTGCCATTTCATCCAAACGGCATTCATACCTTGCAAAACAATCACCATCAGTTCGCACAGAGTAATCAAAATCAAAACGATCATATATAGAATATGGCTCATCTTTTCGTAAATCCCACTTTACACCTGTACTACGCAAGTTTGCTCCACTTAAAGAATAAGCAATAGCATCTTCTTTTGTATATTTTCCAATTCCCTTAATACGATTAAGGAAAATTTCATTTCCTGATACAAGAGTATGATAACCTGCTAATTCTTTTTTCATATATGGAATAAATTCCTGTACTTTTTCAATCCAACCATCTGGAGCATCCCACTTCACACCGCCCACACGCATGTAGTTGAAAGTAAGTCTTGCTCCTGATAATTCATTTAGTAAGTTCAGAATCATTTCTCGCTCACGAAACGCATAAAGAAACGGTCCAACTGCTCCGACATCTAATAAAAATGTTCCCCACCAAACAAGATGACTAGCTACACGACCTAATTCCATTGCCAATACTCGTAAATATTCGGCACGATCTGGAACCATAACACCCATCATTGTTTCTACTGCATGACACAGCACGTAATTATTTGTCATTGCTGATACATAATCTAAACGGTCTGTATAAGGAATAATTTGTATGTACTGTAAGTCTTCTGCAAGTTTTTCTGTTCCCCGATGCAAATAACCAATAACTGGTTTTGCTTCTGTAATAATCTCTCCATCAATTTTAATCACAAGACGAAAAACACCATGTGTACTTGGATGTTGTGGTCCGACATTTAATAACATTTCTTCTGTCCGAATCATACTACACCTCCTCCACATCAAATGGTACATAATCTTTACGCAATGGAAAACCGATCCAATCTTCTCCAAGAAAAATACGATGAAGTTCTGGATGTCCTTCAAATTTAATTCCTAATAAATCATATGCTTCACACTCTGGCCAATTTGTCCCTTTCCATAATGGAACGAGGGATTCAATCCTAGGATTTTCTCGATCAATTTTCGTTCTCAGCACAACATTATGTTTGTGTCCGAATGAAAACAAATGAACATATATCTCCATATATGTTTTAAAATCTGTTCCATGTAGTTCAGCGGCATAATCAAACCGTAACTCTGTATGTGTTTTTAATACTTCTGCCACTTTAAAATAAAACTCTGGTTTCACGACAAGTGTTGGTGCATCTTTTGATAGTTTATTTATATAGGTATCTTCTAAGGAATCATTTCCAAGCATTTCTTTAATGATTTTTATGAAATTATCTAACTTGGATTGATTAGGTGATGGTGTTTGCTCCTCAACTTTAGCTACTTCTGGTGCTGCTCCTTCAGTTGCTGCTTTTTTCGCTGCTGCTACGGCTGCCGCTTTAGCTTTTGCCACTGCAATTGCTTTCGCTTTTTCATCCCCTGTTTCTTCTGGGACTACTCCTCCTGCTTGGGATGCTGCTTTTGCCTTTGCAGCCGCTGCTGCCTTGGCTTTTGCGTCTGCTATATCTTCATTCTGCTGCAAATCTTTTTCTTCACTCATGAATTACAGCACCTTCTTTCCAGTCTTTGCTTCATAGCGAATTTTTTCACGTAATTTATTAATTCCATAAATAAGTGCTGCTGGATTTGGTGGGCACCCAGGAATGTATACATCAACAGGAATAATTTGATCTACTCCCTTAACAACACAATAAGACCTTACATACGGACCACCTGCTGTTGCACAAGATCCCATTGCAATAACCCATTTTGGTTCAGGCATTTGATCGTATAATCTACGCAAAATTGGTGCCATTTTTTTCGTCACTGTTCCCGATACAATAATGACATCTGATTGACGTGGTGACGCACGGAAAAATGACCCGAAGCGATCCAAATCATAGTGAGCTGAACCTACACCCATCATTTCAATGGCACAACAAGCTAACCCACATGTAAGTGGATAAAGAGAACTGCTTCTTGCCCATGCTTTTAGTTGCTCCAGCGAAGTCATAAAAATACCTCTCTCCGCATCTTCCATATTGCCATCTGGTACATTTAATAATTTTAGATCCATTCTAACACCTTCTTCTTCCATGCATATACGAGCCCAATCACTAACAAACCTACAAAAATACTCATTTCAATCAAAGCGAATACTCCTAATTTGTCAAAAGCGACTGCCCATGGATACAAAAATACCGTTTCCACATCAAAAATGACAAACAACAAGGCAAAAATGTAATATCGCACATTAAATTGAATGCGAGAATCATGATATGGCTCGAGTCCGCTTTCGTATGTTGTCTCTTTTTCTGCACTTGGTGCATGTGGACGTAACCATCTGCCAAGCTCTAATGCAACAACAGGTAGTAATACTCCTAGGCACAAAAATACAAATACAATGACATAGTTATTGAAGTATACATTGGCCATATTGTTTACTCCCTCCTTTTCTATATATATCATTCCAAAAATTGAACAGAACTTGTCAATATTATAACATTTTTCGTAACTAGTGTCGATACAAGTAGAAATATAAAAATCAAATTTAAAGGGGATGACCAATTTGGCCACCCCCCCCACTTGAATTATTTACCAGAAAGCGAAAGACGATTTATTGCCCGTTGCAATGCACGCTCGGCACGTCTGAAATCCACATCATCTTTTTTTCCCTGTAATCGTGCTTCTGCACGTTTTTTTGCTTCTTCTGCTCGATGTTTATCTATTTTGCTAGATGTTTCAGCAGATGGTGTCAAAATTGTTACTTGGTCGGGGCGAATTTCTATAAATCCGCCACCAACTGTAACTAAATCTGTTTGGTTTCCTTTTTTTAGACGAACAACACTGATACGCAGTGGTGCTACCATCGAAATATGTCCAGCTAAAATCCCAAGTTCACCGCTCTCTGCTTTGACACTAACCATATCAACATCTGATTCATAAATACATCCATCAGGAGTTACTACACTAACTTTAGTCGTTTTCATGAACAGCCCTCCTTAGACAGCTACGCCCATTTTCTTCGCACTTTCAATAACATCCTCAATGCGTCCAACTAGACGGAAAGCATCTTCTGGGAGGTGGTCATATTTTCCTTCCAAAATTTCTTTAAAGCCACGAACTGTTTCTTTTACTGGTACATAAGAACCTGCTTGTCCTGTAAATTGTTCGGCAACATGGAAGTTTTGTGATAGGAAAAATTGAATGCGACGAGCACGGAAAACAATTTGTTTGTCATCATCAGAAAGTTCTTCCATACCTAACATGGCAATAATATCTTGTAATTCTCTATAACGTTGCAAAGTTTGTTGCACACGGCGAGCAACAGAATAATGTTCTTCACCAACAATTTCTGGTGACAATGCTCTTGATGTAGAAGCAAGAGGATCTACCGCTGGATAAATACCCATTTCGGTTAATTTACGCTCTAAGTTTGTTGTTGCATCTAAGTGAGCAAACGTTGTTGCTGGAGCTGGGTCTGTATAGTCATCCGCAGGAACGTAAATTGCTTGAATAGATGTTACTGAACCAACTGCTGTTGATGTAATACGTTCTTGTAATTGACCCATTTCGGTTGCAAGTGTTGGTTGATAACCAACGGCAGATGGCATCCGTCCAAGAAGCGCAGATACTTCTGAACCTGCTTGTGTGAAACGGAAGATATTATCCATAAAGAATAATACATCTTGTCCCTGTATATCACGGAAATATTCAGCCATTGTAAGTCCCGTTAACGCAACACGCATACGTGCTCCCGGAGGCTCATTCATTTGACCGAATACCATTGCTGTTTTCTTAATAACTCCTGAATCCGTCATTTCATGATACAGATCATTACCTTCACGAGTACGCTCTCCTACACCAGCAAATACCGAAATACCACCATGTTCTTGAGCAATGTTATTAATTAACTCTTGAATTAAAACTGTTTTTCCTACACCGGCTCCACCAAACAAACCGATTTTACCACCCTTAATATACGGAGCTAGTAAGTCTACTACTTTAATTCCTGTTTCAAGAATTTCAACCTTTGTAGAAAGTTGATCAAATGTTGGTGCTTGACGATGAATTGGATGTCTTTCTACATCATCTGCCATTGCTCCATCTAAATCAATTGAATTACCCAATACATTAAATACACGTCCAAGTGTTGGATTACCAACTGGAACAGAAATTGGGATTCCTGTATCGACTACAACATCTCCTCGAACTAGACCGTCTGTAGAAGACATGGCAATTGTCCGAACAGCATCATTACCAAGATGAAGGGCAACTTCTAGTGTTAAATGAATTGCCACACTTGATTCACTTCCCGGTTTCTCAACTCTAAGAGCACTATAAATTGCAGGAAGATGTCCGTTTTCGAATTTTACATCGACAACAGGACCCAGAATTTGAAGAACGCTTCCTTGTGTCATTCTCTTACCTCCTAAATTATTTGGAGCTTATCCTAATTTGAGAGAAGTTAACCGAATGGGCAATCTCCCACTTCGGACAACTCTCGTATTTTAAAAACATGTGTAAGTATATTTACTGGTACTATATAGCATTTGCACCTGCTACGATTTCCGTAATTTCTTGCGTGATTGCAGCTTGACGTGCACGGTTATATACAAGAGAGAATGAGCGAATCAATTCTTTTGAATTGTCCGTTGCATTTTGCATTGCTGTCATCCGAGCGGCTTGTTCACTTGCTTTTGAATCAAGCAATGCTCCGTAAATGAAGCTTTCTGCATATTGTGGTAGCAATACTTCCAAAATTTCTTCTTGTGAAGGCTCAAACTCATATGATCTTTGTTTTACATCTTGTGCTAAGTCTGTTAATGGAAGAAGTTTTGTTTTTGTTACCTCTTGTGTCAACTTGTTGACGAAATGGTTGTAGTATAAATACAATTCATCAAATGTACCATCTGAAAACATAGCCACTGTTTGTGTAGCAAGTGATTTAATATCAGCAAATACTAGTTGATCAGGTATCCCTGTAAATTCACTTACTGTTGGTATATTACGTCTTTTGAAGAAATTCAAACCAACTTTACCAATAGAAATAATAGCATATTCATTTTCAGATTTATGTTTTTCACCAATCGTCTTATACACTTCACGCAAAATACTACTATTATATGCACCAGCTAATCCACGATCAGAGGTAATAACTAAGTAGCCTGTTTTCTTGACTGGGCGACTCACTAACATTGGGTGGTTTGACCCACTAGTTCCAAGTGCAACAGCACTTACAACTTCTTGAATTTTTTTCATATAAGGTACAAAAGCTTTTGCATTGTTTTCTGCTCTAGTTAGTTTAGAAGCAGCAACCATTTGCATTGCTTTTGTGATTTGACTTGTCTTCTGTATAGAAACAATCCTTGCTTTTATGTCACGTAATGACGCCAAAGGTTTCACCACCTTTACTGCATATAGTAAAAAAATGTGAAAAATAACTTCTTAACTTGTACTACTGTTATTTTGAAGCTACGAATACTTTTTTGAAATCTGTAATCGCTTTGCTCATATCTTCATCTTTAGGTAAATCCCTTGTTGTACGAATTGTATCAAGAACTTCTTTGCGATTGCTATCTAACCACGCATGGAATTCTTTTTCAAAACGTTTAATATCTTCTAATGGTACTTCATCTAAGAATCCACGAGTTAATGCATAAAGAATTGCTACTTGTTTATCTACAGACAATGGCTCATGTAGTCCTTGTTTCAATACTTCAACTGTTCTTGCTCCACGGGCTAATTTTGCTAACGTTGCTTTGTCAAGGTCAGATCCAAATTGAGCAAATGCTTCTAGTTCACGGTATGATGCTAAGTCAAGACGAAGCGTACCAGCAACTTTTTTCATTGCTTTAATTTGAGCAGATCCCCCTACACGAGAAACAGAAAGCCCTGCATTAATCGCTGGGCGAACCCCTGCGAAAAATAGATTAGATTGCAAGAAAATTTGTCCATCTGTGATAGAAATAACATTTGTTGGAATGTATGCAGATATATCCCCTGCTTGTGTTTCAACGAATGGTAGAGCTGTAATAGAGCCTGCTCCACGTGCATCACTTAATTTTGCCGCACGCTCAAGTAAGCGTGAGTGTAAGTAGAATACATCCCCTGGATATGCTTCACGACCTGGAGGACGGCGTAATAATAAGGAAAGTTCACGGTATGCTGCTGCTTGTTTAGATAAATCATCATACACAACAAGAACATGCTTCCCAATTTCCATAAAATATTCACCCATTGTTACACCAGCATATGGTGCTAAGAACAAGAGTGGAGCAGGTTGAGAGGCAGCAGCTGTAACGACGATTGTATAATCTAATGCTCCGTATTTACGTAGCGTTTCAACAACACCACGAACTGTTGATTCTTTTTGACCAATAGCAACATAAATACAAATCATATTTTCTTCTTTTTGATTTAAAATTGTATCAATCGCAACAGATGTTTTACCTGTTTGACGGTCACCGATAATTAATTCACGTTGTCCACGTCCGATTGGAACAAGGGCATCAATTGCTTTAATTCCTGTTTGTAATGGCTCATGAACCGATTTACGATCCATTACACCTGGAGCATTATATTCAACAGGACGAGTCATCGTTGTTTCAATTGGTCCTAAACCATCTACTGGTGCACCGAGTGGATCAACTACACGTCCAATCATTGCTTCTCCAACAGGTACTTCCATAATCCGACCTGTACGGCGAACTTCATCGCCTTCTTTAATGTCACGATAAGGCCCTAAAACAACAATACCGACATTGCTTTCTTCCAAGTTAAGTGCCATTCCCATGACACCATTTGCGAACTCAACAAGTTCACCTGACATAACATTATCAAGCCCATGTGCACGTGCGATACCATCCCCAACTTGGATGACTGTACCTACATCGCTCACTTGAATATCAGCTTGATAGTTCTCAATTTGCTTCTTAATGAGAGTACTAATTTCCTCCGCTCTGATGCTCACGCATTTCACCCCTAACTGTCATTAACCTAATAATTGACGTTGTAATATTTCAAGTTTCTTACTAACACTTCCATCAAAAATACGATTTCCTATACGTACACGAATACCACCAAGTAAATCTGGTTGTATATTGTTTTGAATACTAAGTGTTCCTCTTTCAACTTTCTTAGCAAACACTTCTGAAATTCTTGATATTTCATCTTCGTTTAAAGGACGAACAGAATACACAATCGCTTCTGCAACATTATGATAACTATTTGCTAGTTCAAGAAATTCATTAACAATTTCCACGATGATATCTATTCGATGACGATCAATTAAAAAAAGTAATGTGTTTTGAATTACTTGTAAACATTCAGCAAACACTTCTAAAACCATTTTGTGTTTCTTCTCTGGTCCTAACTTTGGATAAGCTAACAGACTTGCAAATTCACTGTTTTCTATAAATGTTTGTTTTACTACACGAAGTTCTTCTTCCATTTGTTGAAGCAGTTGACCTTCCTTAGCTACTTCAAAAAGAGCAGATGCATATCGTTTTGAAACAACAATTTCCCTACTCATCGAAGATCGCCCACTTCTTGAATATATTCATCAATCAGTTTTGCTTGCTCTTCTGCATTCAATTCTTTTTCGATTACTTTAGAAGCTACTAATATTGATAAAGAAGCCACTTGTTCACGAAGTTCACGAATTGCTTTTTCTTTCTCCATTTCAAGTTCTTTCTTGGCAGCTTCTTTCAAACGATCTGATTCTTGACGAGCAGCGGTAATGATTTGTTCTTTTTGCTCATCTCCTTGTTTTCTTGCACTTTCGATGAACTGTTGTGCTTCTAAACGTGATTTCTTCATAAATTCTTGTTGTTCTGCGGCTAATTTCTTTGCTTCTGTATGGTGCTTCTCTGCTTGTGACAGTTCGCTTGCAATATGCTCTTCCCGTTGTTTCATAATACCAGTCAACGGACCAAACGCATATTTACGCAGTAGTGCTAACAGAATAAGGAATATCACTAACTGAACGATCATGTCACCAAAGTTAATTTCTACTCCGAGTGTTAACATATTTGACATTACTTGCGTCGCTCCTTTCTAAATAACATCATAAACAAATGGCGAAGGCTACGTCTATACTCCTCGCCATTCGCCTTGTTCAAACTATTTACTACCGAACGCCATGAAGGCAATGACGACACCGATGATTGGAAGGGCTTCAACTAATGCTACCCCAATGAACGCCAATGTTGTTAATTTTCCTTGTAATTCTGGTTGACGTGCTGTTCCTTCAACTGTACGTGAGAAAATAAGACCATTACCAATACCTGCACCAAGTGCGGCTAAACCGATAGCAATTGCTGCTGCGATTAAATTCATTTGTAAATCCTCCTTAAAATTTAAATTCATAAATTAAAATTAATGGTCTTGACCCACTTTGTGTGCCATATAAACCATGGTTAACATAGTAAAAATAAATGCTTGAATTGAGCCAACAAAAATACTAAACCCTTGCCATACAATAGTCGGAAGAATAGCGGCTATTAAACCTAATCCTCCCCATGCATGGGCTAATTCACTAACTAACAAACTAAGCAAAATCTCACCTGCATAAATATTCCCATATAGTCGCAAGCCAAGTGTCAATGTGTTTGCAAACTCCTCAATAAGTTTGAGTGGAAATAAAAATGCCATTGGTTTAAAGAAATCTCCTGTGTAGCTGCCAAATCCTTTTAACTTAATAGCGTAATAGTGCGTTAAGACAAGAATCATCAGTGCAAGCGACAAAGTAACTGCTGGGTCTGCTGTTGGTGACTTCCACCACAACGTACCATCAATAACAATAGAGAATGGAAGCCCTAACATATTAGCAACAAAGAGATACATAATAATTGTCATTCCAAGAATATGAAAACGACCACCTGTTTCCCAATCCATGTTGCTTTTAATAATGTTTTTGACAAAATCCATAACCCATTCAACAAAGTTTTGCATTCCCGTTGGTCGCATAGACATATTTCGTGTTGCTGCTACAGCGAGAATAAAAACTATCACACTTGCTATGACCATCATCATAATATTTGCTAAGTTGAATGACAAGTTACCAATTGTATGAATGGGAGCTTCATGATGCATATAAAATTCACCTCACTTCCTCATCCCAATATAATTTTTAAATAGAAAATCTATTATAATGACAATATATATTGTCATTAGTCCCAAAATCATAGGTATAATCGAAAATATGTTAGGAAACTCCAAAGTGATTGCGGTAGCAATTACAGCAATCGCCATTCGTTGAAACATACCGAAGGAACGAACTTTTCCTCCTTCTTGTATCGCTCGTCCAATTTGTTCTGTTCTCCTTACTAGTGTAAAAATAGATAACAGTCCACAGGCTGTTCCCAAAAAAAGACTAGCAAACACAATCTTTTGTGATGTGAATTGATAACTTACTACATAAACTGCTAATAAGGTATATATATATCTTTTGTATGAGCGAAACATTTGTTGAAGGTTCATATTACTCTCCACGATTAATATTTTTCATTAATCGAATTAGTGCGTACACTCCAACTGCTAATCCTAAAAACAACCCGATTATGAGAAAAAGTGGTGACATCCCTGTTTGTTTGTCAACCCATTTTCCAGCAAATATCCCAATAAGTATCGCTCCTACTAATTGTGATGAAATAGCGGACACCAAACCCATTGTCCGAAACGGTGATTGGTTTTTCATATGCATCCTCATTCCCTTCATATTTCGGAATGAAAAACCATATGTGTGAGAAAAGTTACTACTCACTCATATGTAAGCGTACAATAGTACCCAATTATTGTCAATCTGTTTTGTTCATAAAAAGCCGATAAACCCTTTGATTATATTTGAAGAAAATATTTTTTGTCGAATATACAATTATTTTGTTCCGAACAAACGGTCACCAGCGTCACCAAGACCCGGAACGATGTAACCATGATCATTCAGCTTTTCATCTAAAGAAGCAATATAAATCTCAATGTCTGGATGAGCTTCTTCAACAGCTTTCATTCCTTCTGGAGAAGCAATCAGACACATAAATTTAATATTTTTCGCTCCATGTTTTTTTAGTGATGAAATAGCATCAATTGCTGAACCACCTGTCGCAAGCATCGTATCTACAACAATAAAATCACGCTCGCCAATATCAGCTGGCAACTTTAAATAGTACTCTACCGGTGTCAATGTTTCTGGATCACGATATAAACCAATATGACCAACCTTTGCTGCTGGAATCAATTTCAACACACCATCTGACATTCCTAATCCTGCACGCAAAATTGGTACAACCCCAAGTTTTTTTCCTGCAATTACTTTTGACGTTGTTTGACACACAGGTGTTTCAATTTCGATGTCTTTAAGCGGTAAATCACGCATCATTTCATAAACCATTAAGGTAGATACTTCTTCAACTAATTCACGAAATTCCTTTGTTCCTGTGTTTTTATCACGAATGTACGTCAACTTGTGTTGAATAAGTGGATGATCAAAAACATATACTTTGCCCATTACATACTCTCCTTTTCTTCTTTCATACAGAAATTTACATTCTCCATTTTACAACAGAAATGCAGAAAAGGGAATTCCATAGTTGAAATTCCCTTTTCTTATTATGAATAAAGGGGAAAACGTTCCGTAAGTGTTGAAACACGTTTTGATGACCTATTTAAAATCGTTTCATCTTCTGTGTTTTTTAATGCCATAGAAATAATGCTAGCAATTTCTTTCATTTCTGGTTCACCAAATCCACGAGTTGTTACAGCCGCTGTACCAATCCGAATTCCACTTGTTACAAATGGGCTTTGTGGATCGTATGGAATTGTATTTTTATTAACAGTAATACCAATGTCATCCAATACTTTCTCCGCTACTTTTCCAGTTAATTCTAGTGTGCGTAAGTCTATTAATAATAAATGATTGTCTGTTCCTCCAGAAACAATGGTAATGCCTTCTTGTTTTAATGCTTCAGACAGATACTGTGCATTTTTGATGACGTTTGTTGCATATTGTTTGAAATCATCTTGTAACGCTTCACCAAATGAAACAGCTTTTGCTGCAATTACATGCATTAAAGGGCCACCTTGAATTCCTGGGAATAATGATTTATCAATTTGTTTAGCATATTTTTCCTTACACAAAATCATTCCACCACGAGGTCCACGTAATGTTTTGTGTGTCGTTGTTGTTACAAAGTCTGCATATGGGACTGGGCTTTCGTGAAGTCCAGCAGCTACAAGTCCTGCGATATGTGCCATATCAACCATTAAGTATGCCCCTACTTCATCAGCAATTTCCCGAAAACGTTTGAAATCAATTGTTCGAGAATAAGCACTTGCCCCTGCAACAATTAGTTTCGGTTTGTGTTGTTTTGCTTTTTCTAATACAACATCATAGTTAATCAAATGCGTTGCTTCATCTACGCCATAATCAACAAAATTATATTGAACACCACTGAAATTAACCGGACTACCATGCGTTAAATGTCCGCCATGTGATAAATTCATGCCAAGCACTGTGTCACCATTTTGTAGAATTGTAAAGTATACTGTCATGTTTGCTTGTGCACCTGAGTGAGGTTGTACATTTACATGTTCCGCACCAAAAAGTTGCTTTGCTCTATTACGAGCGATATTTTCAGCAACATCCACACATTCACAGCCACCATAATAACGTCTTCCTGGATAACCCTCTGCATATTTATTTGTCAAAACTGACCCTTGTGCTTCCATTACCGCTTGACTTACAAAATTTTCCGATGCAATAAGCTCTATTTTTGTTTGCTGTCTTTTTAATTCAGATTGAATAGCTCGAAAAATATCATTATCTTGCTCTGATAAATGACTCATTGTAATCCTCCATTAAAGTTAGTATTTTCTATTCTATCACATTTCTTGATATATCGCTCGTTCACCGCCAATTAATTTTGGGCGAGAAATTGCTAATGTTACATGGGCATGACCCACATCGTTTAGTGATACACGAACTGGTACGGCTACATGCCTAATATGCATACCAATAAATGTATCGCCAATATCAATTCCTGCATCTGCTTGAATAAATTCTACAACAACTGGATTTTTCATTTTTTGAAATGCATATGTTGCCATTGCTCCACCTGCTGATTTTATAGGAATAACAGTGACTAGCTCCCATTGTTTCTTCTCAGCAAGTTCTCGTTCTACAACAAGTGCCCGATTTAAATGCTCACAGCATTGAAAAGCAAAAAATACATTTGTTTGTTGTTGTAATTTTTCCAGTTCTTCATACAACATTTCCGAAACCTCATTTGCTCCAGCAGTTCCGATTTTTTTCCCAATAACTTCACTCGTACTACAACCAATAACAACAACTTGATTTGTAGAAATTTGTTCACGAAATTCCGCCAAAATCGTTTGCCATTGTTCTTGCCATTCATTCACTATCATTTATTCACTTCATACGAAATAATTTTTTCGACACGTTGTGTATGACGACCGCCTGTAAATTCTGTTTCTAACCAGATTCTAACAATTTCTCTTGCTAAACCTGCCCCAATTACTCGTTCACCCATTGCTAACATATTACTATCATTATGTTCTCTTGTTGATTTCGCACTAAATGTATCATGAACGAGGGCACAACGAATTCCTTTTACTTTATTTGCCGCAATACTCATCCCAATCCCAGTTCCACAGATAAGAATCCCTCTGTCCACTTCCCCATTTGCAACTTTCTCTGCTACAGGAAAAGCATAATCAGGATAATCAACAGATTCTGTATGCTCACAACCGAAATCAATGTATGTAATATTCATTTCATCCATTAATTTTTTTATTTCCTCACGAATGTTTATACCACCATGATCGGAAGCAATTGCTACTTTCATTTATTTTAGCTCCTTTATATGTAATCGTTTTATTTTAACAGAATGGAAAAGAAATGTGATAAAATTTAGTTTACGGACAAATATTTACTCAGTACAATAAATATAAACATAAATAAAAAAAGAAGGATGATACTAATGACACTTGAAAAGTTAGCAGTGAATTATGCTATTATGATAGAAAGACTACGCAATGGTGGACTTAATAATAATGAAATTCTTCGTTTTCTCAAAGAAAAAGATTATACTTGCTTTGAGAAAATCGGAACAGGTTCACCAGACTGGGAAACATTAGGTGATTTTTACTATACAGACACCTTTTCTTTTGAAAAAATTCTTCATGAAGGATACTCTGTTAAATTTCTTACAAAAGGAACACTTCAAACACTATTATTACTAAAGTTTCATCTACATGAAAATAAAGATTATGAAAGTGCTGAAAAAAGTCTTCGCTATGTAAACATTTCTAATGAGCAACTGCTAGAACTAAAAGCTATTTTATCCAACAACTGGGTTATTACAGAGCAACTTTTAGAAAGCAAATTACACATTCATATTGAGCTAAAAACAAATTCTTAAACAAACATGATGGAACTTTTAGTGAACAGCGAAAGGAGAGAACGTTAAATGAGATGGGCTTCCGATAAAGAAAAAGCTGCTGCTGACGCTGAAGAAAACACAACAGAATCAGTTGATCAAGAACACACACAAGAACATGAACAAATGAACAATAATCCGAGTGATGATACATCTGAATACTCTGCTCTCGATAAATATGCGAAAAACGAGGTAAACGATCAACTCGAAAGGGCATTATTCGGAGATTTCGACGAACCTGAAGAAGAAGAAGATGTTGATGAGTTATATCCTTATACTGAGCACGACTTTGGTAAGACACTAGTAGCACCAAGTTACCGTGTTGATTTACGTTTTCCAACTTATGATCGAATTGATCAATTCATTTCTCCTTATTCTATTTCTGATTGGTCACATTTAGCTTGGCGAAGAGTCGGGAAACCGCTTGAAATAAGATCTCATTCTTCTTTAAAAAAAGCTTGGGAAATGCGTTATGGAGCAATGTCAGTAAAGACCTCTTGGGAGTTCTATAATAAATCTATTCATGAATGGTTTATGAAAGATATTCCAAATTCAATCACATCGGAGCAACAAAATTTTTGGAGAAACTTTGGAAGAGTTCATTTAATAATGGATGCAAAAGAATCGTTAGGAGAACTTATTCGTTTGGGATTCTGGAATTATGCACATCGATCAGAAGATGTTATGTGGGATCCAAAAGGAAAACGTGCTCTTTTTAAAGGGCTTGGTGTAAAAAAACCACGTATTCTAGTTTTAGGGGCTGCTGATGGATATGACGCAATGCAACTGTACTCTTTATATCCTGGCGGAGAAGTTGTGCTTGTAGACTATGATGAATTTTGTATGACAAAGCGTTTTGGAGAATTTCCAGAAAGTTACCCATTTTTAGGATTTGATACAGGAAATGTATTTTCTAAAGTATGGTACAAAGATCAAATGCAACTAGAGTACATGGTAGAGGATATTAATAATCTACCGTTTGAAAAAGAATTTGACATTGTCATGAGCAGTGGATTAATTAATCATTTTCCAGATGATAAAAAGCCTGAAGCATTCGAATGGCACCGCCGATTCGTCAAAACTGATGGGCTTATCATTATGACAACACCGAGAAACACTTTCCGTACACGTTTTTTTCTTCGTGTTATGACGGAGATTATGGGTTATCCATATCAAGAAGTAATGAGCCTTCCACAATTAGGTTTATATGCATATGAAAATGGATTTGACATTTCGTACAGTGGTTATACAAAATTTCATAATGGAATTATTGCAAGACCACAATAACATAGAAAGAATAACAGCACGGTGATGCCTAATTTTTTCTTTCTGTGACATTTAACAATGTATCCAACAGGACGATAATAGTTATGAATTGGAAAAATCTAGAAGGATTGAAAAATATGAATACTGGGGATAAAAGGGTTTTAAATATACTACTTAGTTCTGCCTGTTTTTTTCTTTACATAGTAGGTTGTTTCAAAGTAGGTGGAACAGGGCCATCTTTTTTAGGCTTTACATTTTTTTGGGTAATCGGAACGATGTTTATTCAAATACTTATCTATGTTATTATCCCTACAAAAAGAAACAAACCTAAAAAAAACTCCAAAAAAAAGCGGGCTACTGGAGAGTGGGGACTGCGGAGTGATTATGAAATTTTGAACTCTGAGTTAAGTGATTTGACAAAAGATGAATTTGAACGACTTATCTTTATGTACTTAACGTCTAATAGGTATAGTGTTGTTCAAACAACTCTTACAAAAAGTAAGGGAATTGATCTCGTTATTACGGATGAATTAGGCATTTCTATTGGTGTTCGTGTATGTCATACCATTGATACAGGAGATGGATCTCCGATTTCATTAGAAGATATTCGCTCATTAGAAGAAGTAAGAAATGATACTGCTGGTTTAGATAATGTGTGGTGCATATCATCCAGTGGATTTTCTGAGCAAGCTAAAATAGAAGCCCGATCATATATAGGTATGACTTTACAAAGTTCATCCTTTCTCAGAGATGTGCTTGAATGGCAAGATAAAGTACTATATAAATTAAAAGAACAAAAAAAGAACAAAAAAGATAGCTGATTCGATAAATCTGAATCAGCTATCTTTTTTGTTCTTTTTTCTTCGTATCCAAAGAGTAATTGGGGTGAGTATACCAATTGTTAGTGCTATCAGCAAAAGAATTCTTGTATGCACACTCAAGAACAGACAAGCAACTCCATTACAAATAAGCATGACTGTATATGTAAGAAACGCTATTTCATCTCTTGCTACTTTGAAAGAATTAGAAGCTTGTTTAAATCCAAATTTACAGAGATACAATAACCCCCCCGCATTTGTCGTTATCATACAAGAAATTAATATTAAAAACAGGTCAAAACTGTCTATGTCATATACCTCTATATATTTTAAGGCAATACACTCATACATAAGTGTGGCTAGACATGTATAGAAAGCAACTCTGTTCCTTAAACGAATAGATAATCCTTCACCTTCTTCTAGGTATTTGCTCACATACGAAGAAACAAACAACGTAAACGTAATCGCAATAAGTAATCCTTGTTCTGCAGAAAATGAACGAGTTATCACAAAAGAGAGAATCACTATTAGTCCTAGTATTTTGCTAATTACAAATAAGTTTTGGCTCAATTGTGTTATCCCCTTTTACTCTCCAATTATAACGAAAATATGAGTTTGAGGCAAAAGAGGTGAAAAACACCCCGATTGTCCCAAATTCTTTACCAATAAACCTAAAAAAATTTTGTCTGATCCTTATTTGTTATAACCATCTCTATTATTTAACTCCGTACAATCTCTTTAAAAAACTCCACAGTTATCATTTTCTCATCAAATAGTTGATATTGCCACGTTTGCTCAAGAAAAACTTGCATTACTTTATGTGAGCGTTCATCTGTTACAGCTTGTTCCAAAGCAACAACACTCTCATATATGTCTGACATACATTTTAATATTTTTTTAGAATGAAATGTTTGATGATCTTCTGAAGCAGCTAACATACTGGAAATAAATTGCTCTAATTCAATGACTTTTTCTTGAACGGTATCTGTCCATTGTTTCAATGATTCTGGAAGAGCTTGTAATGATCTTTTTATATCCGCAATAAACAATTTGTGCGCATTATATTTAGAAATAAGTCGTAATGCTTCGAGCCCAAGAATATTTGCTGGCCCTTCCCAAACAGTTAGCACTTGAGCATCACGCAATAATCTTGGTGTAACAAAATCTTCCATATAACCATTTCCACCAAGCATTTCAATTGCTTCATGACTAAAATGAATGGACTGATCGGCTGTTTCTTTTTTGAAAACGGCAATAAGCAGACGATTTAATAATATTTCTTCTTTTGTCGCTTTGCTTTGCACTTTCATTACTTTGTCAAATAGTGAAATAATTTTAAAAATAGCACTCGTTTCTATTTCTTGTTTTACAGCTAGTTTTGTGAGTGTATCTTGCACCATCGGGTACTCAATTAATTTTTTTCCAAATGCTTCACGATCAGTAGCGTAATTTTTTGCTTCTGTATACGCACGTCTCATAATACCAATTGAGGCAACGGCATTACACACACGAGATAAATTTAATGCCTCCATCATATAGTAAATACCTTTCGATGGGTCACCGATTACATACGCATCTGCTCCGTCAAATTCTACTTCAGCAGATGGCACAGCTCGAACACCAAGTTTGTCTTTTAAACGACGAATTGTAATGCCATTCAGTGTACCATCCTCTTTTTGCCACGGAACAGCAAATAGTGTTAGCCCTTTTGCTCCTTCTTTTGCTCCTTCGATTCGTGCGAGTACCGTTGTCACTCCGCACATACCAGAGTTAGAGCCAAAATATTTTTCACCGTACAGTTTGTAATGATCTCCTGACTTAACAGCCTGCACAACATTTGCTCCAACATCTGAACCACCTTGGCGTTCACTTAAAAAAGTTGCTCCTTCATACAATGGTAACTCTCCCGTAGAAATAACGTGTGGCAAAAAACGCTTCTTCAAACTTTCATCTGCATAATGATCGAATAAAAAAGCAGTCGCCATTGTTAAAGTTACTGGACAGTAAAATCCTATTTCTGCTTGTGACAATAAATAGCCTTGGGCATACGAATATAAATAATTTCCTTGTCTTTTGAGTGCTGGAATTTCTTTATGAACATAACCGACTATCCCTGTTTTGTATGTTTCCTCTACTGTTTTAAGATAACCTTCATTAACCCATATTTCCGAAACATCATCACCAGAACGATTATATTTAATGAGTTTTGGTTGCCCTTCTCGATCAGTATGTACTGCACGCTGGTCAATTTCGTTTGCACATTTTTTACCAAATAAAGTTAACTCTTTATCAGCAAATGCAAAGAAATCTGGTTCAAGTGAATTTTTTAGAATACGTTGTAAGTTTTTATCAGATGTATAGAAGTTCATTGTAGTTCCGTTATGAAAAACTTATAAAACTCTATAAATAAGAATTTAAGTTTTCTTCCTTCTTCATCGTGTCTGTGTTTCACTTACTGGTAGTTTTGAACCACCCACATTTGTTATGACACTCTAAAGGCGTAAATTCGGGTGTAACTCACCCTACATATTAACAGTATCTTTTTAGTGATTACACTGCTAATTTACTTAAATTGACACTTGCGTTTA
>JAVBJX010000031.1:0-32760 GCA_031546705.1 Caryophanales bacterium | reverse complement strand
GCACGCCGCCAGCGTTCGTCCTGAGCCAGGATCAAACTCTCCATTATATCTTGCTGGCTTCATCTAGTTAATAGATGGCTTACTTTTAAAAATTGTTTCTCACACTTACGTTTTTGTTTTGTTTAGTTTTCAAAGAACATTTTCACTGTTGCACTAGGCAACTTTTTAACTATACATCTTTTGAAGATTAATGTCAAGCGTTTTTTATTTTATTTTTTTTGCAACACTTTTCAAATCAACAAAACAGTTTGAAAAGAACAACTTTCTTATCATATTACTTTAATTGATTAATGTCAAGCGTTTTTTAAACTTTTTTTGCTTTTTTCCAAATCAATAAAGGCATTTGAAAAGAACAACTTCCTTATCATAATACTTTAATTGGTAAATGTCAACCATTTTTATTATGATACTTTTTCACCTTTACATACTTCCGGCATTCGTCTATTGATGCTACTCGGGTAAATAGCTTAAATAAGGTTTGATACCGTTCTTCCAATACTTGTTTTACGATTTTTTCTACCTGTTGATCTTGAATATCAAATATAATTTCTTCCATTTCTTTCTTCAATAAATAATGGAGTTCCCTAATTTCGTATTCATTTACTAAGAATGCTAACATTTCTACACCTCGTTTATTTTTTCATTTAGTTATCTCCATCTCTTACTGTTTTATGAAATTTGTTTTGTAAGTAAACTATTCTTTTCTTCGTGCATATGTATTGGACAAGGAGGGATAGCATGAATTTTTTCTACGCAATAAATGGAAGAAGATTAATGAAGGTATCGATTATTATTTTTTCCGCTTTTTTTGTAGCGTCTATGTTGTATGTTCAACCGTTTTCTTACCGTTCTGTTTTTTTATCATCGACCGGAGGGGCAAAGGCTTTATATAAGGCTGAGCAAAAAAAACATGAAGTTGCTCTTACTTTCGATATTAGTTGGGGAGACGAGAAAGCTGTTCCTATTTTGGATGAACTAAAAAAACAAGGCATCCGCAATGCAACTTTTTTCTTATCTGCTTCATGGGCAGAGCGTCATCCTTCTATTGTTAAACGTATCAAAGCAGACGGTCATGAAATTGGCAGCATGGGTTATAACTACGTGGACTACACAGAATTGGATAGCAGTAAAATCCGCCGTGACTTAGCGGATGCAAAGAAGTCTTTTGATGTACTTGGTATAAAAAAAATTACCTTGCTCCGTCCACCAACTGGGAATTTTAATGAAGATGTATTAAAAATCGCTACATCCCTTGGATTTACCGTTGTTCATTGGAGTGTGGATTCAAAAGATTGGACAAATCCTAGTATCCAAACCATTACTAATAATGTTATAAAAAATGTAAATGGTGGTGACATCGTTCTACTTCATGCTTCCGATTCTGCTATACAAACGGTAAAAGCATTGCCACTCATCGTCACAAAGCTGAAAAAATCAGGCTATCATAATGTATCTATTTCTGAGTTAATTGCTAATGCCAATACAAATAGCAACGAAATAAAATAAGTGAGTCTGGGGCAGTCGGTGAAAAAAAAATCCCGATTGTCCCAGACTCATAAAATAAATGGTTATCAAAATCCCATAAAATTAATATTTTAGTGAACCATTCATTTCACTAAAACCTTTTAAAAACTTCTACTTTAAAATCCTAAAAAACTTACCCCTTTTTCGCTATCCCGCTTGTTACCATTGATTTCTCAACGAGTTTATGCAAAATAAGCATTTGATACGCATTACATATAAGTAATGGAAGTAACATTAAGTAAAACCAATCTGGTTCATTAATTTTCAGTACAGGCCACCACTCTATCAATGTTGCTACAACCATAAAAAATAAAGCTGGCACAAACGTTTCCTTATTTGTTTGTTTTCGTTTGATATAGGCAACCATCAAGGAAATAATAAGTAGGAACAACATGACACCGATATATGGAAGAATAGAATCTCCCTCTTTTGCAAAAGAACTATATCGAAAATACACTAAATCAAATAACGCAAATACTATTAATCCGACTTGAATGAGATTCCATAATGATACTGACTTAAAAAGTCCTAATCCAAAACGATGAATCGTCAAATAGGCAAAGAAACCAGCTTGGCTAATCGCACTGAATGTACAACCAACTCCAACAAACCAAATGAAACTGAAAAAAATCTCTCCTATATTAAGCGAAGTGAAAAACTTCTCATATTCATCCCATTTAATAATAAAGCCAATTACCCCTGTAAATAAACCACCTACAGCTAACGTGGAAATAAATAGGTATACCCACTCACGGCTTTTCAATTTATTCTCCTCCCTAATATACAGGCAGTTTTTTTACTACTTTACGAGCAATATTTAAATACATTTGTCCAGTTGGGTGATCCTCTGCATAGATAGATGGTGAGAAATCATTATCATCCCAATCGGGTTGTTGTAGTGGTAACTGTCCGAGTAGTTCTGTATGTAACTCATCTGCTAACTTTTGTCCGCCACCTTGCCCAAATACATACTCACGTTCTTTTGTTAATTTGCTTTCAAAATAAGACATATTTTCAACAACCCCAATGACTTCGTGTTCCATTTTCAACGCCATTGAACCAGCTCTTGCAGCTACAAATGATGCTGTTGGATGAGGAGTTGTGACAATAATTTCTTTACTCGCAGGCAATAGATTATGAATATCTAATGCTACATCTCCTGTGCCCGGTGGTAAATCAAGGAGTAAATAATCTAAATCTCCCCACTCTACATCATTAAAGAAATTATTTAACATCTTTCCAAGCATTGGTCCACGCCAAACAACAGGTGAGTTATTTTCCACAAAAAATCCCATAGACATAACTTTTATTCCTAATCGTGACACAGGAATAATTCTTTCATTCTGTACAACAGGCCGATCTGTAATTCCCATCATATCAGGTATACTAAATCCATAAATATCCGCATCAACTAGCCCGACTTTTTTTCCAAGGCGAGAAAGGGCAATTGCTAAATTTACTGAAACGGTTGATTTTCCAACTCCACCCTTTCCACTGGCAATTGCCAAGTAAATTGGATCGTTCCCTTGCGTGCGGAATTTTGCTAACTCTTCTTTTGATAACTCTATAAACCGTAACCCCACTGACTTTGCTCCGCCACCTTTTAACACTTGTACAACACTTGTTTGTACTTGTAGTTGCTCAGGTGTTCCTACTTTTGCAAGAGCAATTTGCACACTAACATGTTCTTTTTCCTCTTTAATCGTTACTTCCTTTATCGCATTTGTTTCATGAAATGGTTTATTAATCGTTGGGTCGTACACATTCGCAAGCAATTCACGAACTTGTTGTTCATTTATCATATTCATCCCATCCTTTATGTAGATTTTCATTTATCACTATACCACATTCTACACTAAAAAATCCCCCTTCAATTAGGAGGATTTTTTTCATTTGAAAAATATCGTGATACTCCTGTATAAATAGCCGCTGCTACTTTTGTTTGATATTCATCTGTTGCAAGTAAATTCCGCTCTTCTATATTCGATAAAAACCCAATCTCTACCAATGCCCCAGGCTTTTTCGCATAGCGTAATAAATAAATAGAATTTAATGGTTTGGCTTCACGAGTTGTATTACCTAAGTTATTTCTAAATTCGTCCTGAATAAATTTGGCGATTTTCTCATTTTCCAGTAATGAAAAGTGATAAAATGTTTGAGCACCTCGCCATTTAGCAGAAGGAATAGCATTCAAATGGATACTAATAAATAAATCCGCATCAGAATCATTAATAATTTCCAGTCTCTTTTTTAAATCAACTACTTTTCTCTTACTATATCCTTTCATATCTTTAGGTGCTAAATCCGTATCTTCTTCTCGAATAAGTTGGACAATTGCCCCTTGTTGTTGTAAATAATCACGAAGTTTATTTGCCACCTTGAGCGTAATATCTTTTTCAAGCACATCTCCCCCAATCGCACCACTATCAGGATGTCCATGCCCCGGATCAAGAATGATCATTTTTCCAGACAATGGCAAACTCCAGGGCTTCCATGAACTATGGTTCATAAAACGAGATGGAAGGAATAGTAATAGCAAAATAAGTCCGATGATTAAAATCAGTATTTTTACTCGTGTCTTCATCGTTTCTCCCCCTATTATCCCCACTTTATGGGACAAGAAACGAATTTAGAACTTTATAAACGAAGCCGTAGTCTTCTCTCTCCTCTCAAAATTCCTTCTGACCACCAATTATCTATATACTCAGTACAACTCTTATACAATGGTTCACAATCAACAAAACCTTCTCTTATGAACAAAAAATATAATTCCTCCATCAAACTCTTGTGACAACACCTCTTACGAATTTCTTCCATTGTTTCTCCCATATGATAAAACTTGCAGTAACTAGCACCTAATAAATACGCTTCTATCCCAAGCATCACACAATATTCCTCCATTGTAGGCAACAAGAAGAAATGAGAAAAGTACTGATGTGCTTTTTTTTTTATCTGTTCATAAGATATCTCACCTAACACCTGTCTTTCATACAAAAGTTGTTTCTGTTGTTTTCTATCTTTGAAATACGTACCCATCACATTTCACACTCCTTTCCTTATTGTTCAATCACACTCCTTATCTCATTCATTTAACTAGTTGCCAAAATATCCCTGTATTTCTTTACATATCTGTTATAAGCTATAAATTAATTTTTTTCCCTATATGCAAGAAGGAGTTTAGCTTTTTCTGTCGAATAAAATTATTTATGTAAGGAGGAATAAAATATGTCAATTTCAAATTTTAGCGAAACGATTAATGTTGTACTTCATGCAGACGGACGGATTGTTTCCAGACGTATCACACAAGTTGAATTGCTAGCTCTATTAAACGCTGGTTCAATCACTATAGATGATGTGTCAAGCAAAATTAAAGAAACTTCTTGGATCTTAGATGGGAACAAAGTTGCTTTTCATGTGTATTTAACCCAATAAAAAAGTGACAAGTCAGCGGAAGATTTCCGTTTGGCTTGTCACTTTTTTATAGGTAAAGATTTTTTTAGGAACATTCATATATCCTTTTCCTCAGTTAATGTACTCTTATCCTTATATTCTTACATTTTATATCCTCGCTTTCATTAAGTTTACTTGAGAATAACACATTTAATATGACAAGAGTATGTCCTATTATAAAATATAAATAAGCACAGCCATTTCAAAAACATATTGGCTGTGGCTAAGAAAATTTAGTATCTGCCCCATATTACATAATCTGAATAACCATGTGATAGGAGATTTTTACTGTTAATGGTGCTATCTGCTTATTTGATACGCACTGAAACTTTAGAATAAATTTTTGTGATAGGTTTAGTGGGGTACTAACTAAATAGTTAGTACCCCACTAAATAGTGCATACTTGTTTTGCTATCCACTGTGGTTCACAATGAATATGCAACCTATAGAAATATATAAAAATTAGAAGGAGATTGTTTCAATGAAAACTTTAATAATCGTTTCCCACCCCAACATCTCGAAGTCAGTAGTTAACAAACGGTGGGTTGAAGAACTAAAAAGATACCCGGATAAATATACAGTGCATGAATTGACAGCCATTTATCCAGACAAAAAAATTAATGTAGAACGAGAACAAAGGCTGATTGAAGAACATGGAAATCTAGTTCTGCAATTCCCCATCATGTGGTTCTCATGCCCACCGATTCTTAAACAATGGTTTGACGATGTTCTTACGTACGGTTGGGCATATGGCAAAAACGGCGGTGACAAATTAACGAATCGAAAGGTGGCCTTGGCTGTAACAGCCGGAATCCAAAAAAAAGATTATCAAGACAGCGGCAGATACCATTACACACTTGAACAGCTGCTCTCACCTCTGGAAACTACTTTACACTACTACTGCCACGCAGATTACCGCTCGTTTTTTGCGTTTTATGGTGCGGAAGCAGTCCCCGGCGTAGAATATTCTTCACCTACAGTAGAAATCGAACAAAGTGCAAAATCCTATCTGGATTTTTTGTCAAAAATGTAACTCAAAATATCAATTATCTAGTAAATTAGGAATCTTTATCCCGATTTTTCTCACCCCAATCGCACATAGCATGTAATATCGGGATAAGAGATTTTCCTCTCTCAGTTAATGAGTATTCTACTTTTGGTGGAATTTGCGGATATTCTTTTCGTTCAATGATTCCATCAACTATCAGCTCTTTGAGCATAACATTTAATGTCTTAAATGAAATTGTTTCTATACAACGGTGGATTTCGTTGTGTCTCAATATTTTATGTTCAGCCAACAAATACATAATTGTCATTTTGTACTTTCCACCGATAATGGATAGTGTTAAGTAAAAACCTGATTTTTTAAGATTTGTTCCAGGTACAGCACAACTTGTCTCTTTATCATTCACGTTACCACATCCCGAAAATATAAATTTAACATAGACCTAAAACATTTCGCTCCACTATACCTAACAAAACTATCTACGTCATTATACCATTAGCGAACCAACTGTTTCAACATAAATACGACATATTTACATCTCCATTTCATACGCAAAAACAAGTTAAATCGCTTAATGTAATCAGACACGGATTGGCGTTTGGTGGATAAGTCATCGCTACTACTGATAAAGTCAACCACATAATATGGAGGGTCAATATAAAAAATCCCCAGAATACTACACTCATTTCTTGCACATTTTTTCTAAACTTCTTTCACTCTTTACTTCCCAAATTATTTGCTAATTATTGATAAAAGCAGATTGTTTGGGAAATCCTACTGCTATTCATTAGATACATACATTTGAACAGTATTTAGGAGGTACAGTTGTGGAAATGTTCACTTATTATAAAATCATAGAAAAAGATGACGGCTACCATGTCATTCTATATCTATCCCAATCATTAACAGAATTCGCTCAAGAATTAGGAGAGAACGATAGTGAAAAAGAAGAGCAATTAAAACCTTCTGCACTAAAGTATATCCAAAACAAAATTACAAATCAGAAACTTGTTACCGCTACAATTATGTTAGGAACCATTGTCATTTCTTCATTCCCACTTACGCAAGTACATGCCGCAGAAACAACACCGAACATAGAAATGCAACAAGTAGAAGAAACAGAAACTGAGGAAACAACTGCTAACAATTCTACACAATCACCTATGGAGGAGTCATCCACTCTAATATCAGAATCACAAGTAGCGGTAGATCCATCTATCCCTACTTCAGAATCACAAGTAATAGATCCGTCCATTCCTACTACAGAACCACAAGTCACAACCGAACCTACTACTCCAACTACACAGCCGCCAGCACCAATAGGGCGTTCTGTTCGACTACTAAAATTAGCCACAGTAGTAACATTTACTGATACAAACTTAAAGACCGATATAAAAAACAAATTAACACAACTTGGCATGACAATTAATACGGATGCAGATATTACATCCGATAAGTTAGAAGCCATTACCGATTTTTCTTCCAGTAAGAGGATTGTAGATATAACAGGGTTAGAGTATTGTACAAATTTAACATCTCTCACACTAACCGATCCCGAATTTAATGTAAATAATCCTAATGCCTTAAGCCCTTTACAAAATCTAACAAAATTAACACATTTAGATTTAGCAAATCCTAGTTCTATTGCAAATGGAATTAAAAACCTTGCTCCATTGGAAAATCTCACCAATTTATCCTATCTACATCTGGGATATCATTCAGGGATTACAGATCTTAGCCCATTACAAAATATGAAAAATTTAACGTATTTAAGTATAAATGGACAAAGGAGTACTAGTACGTTAAATAATCTTGCTCCTTTAGTAAACCTTACCAATTTATCTTATTTGGACTTAGCTTTTAACAAAACAATTGTAGATATAAGTCCATTGCAAGGTCTTACAAGTTTAACCTCCTTAAATCTATCGGGGATTCTAAATAATTTGAGTGATTTAAGCCCCCTGAAAAACTTGATAAATTTAACAAACCTAAATTTAAATTCTGTAGGTTTTAAATCAGCCACTGGTGGGCAAGTAAAAGATTATAGTTTCTTAACAAATTTAACGAATTTACAATCATTAGACTTAAGTAATATGTCATCTTTTCAAGATACAAGCCTATTAGCAAATAAAACCAAATTAATCAATTTATCACTAGGGATAAATGCAATTCGTGACA
The DNA here is from genome assembly GCA_031546705.1 of Caryophanales bacterium. Lineage (GTDB taxonomy): Bacteria > Bacillota > Bacilli > Bacillales > JAVBJX01 > JAVBJX01. Next base: position 24,602 of record JAVBJX010000031.1, on the reverse strand, counting down.
TCTTACCATTTCGTAATCTTACTAATTTACATACATTATCACTTAATACTAACGCTATTTCTGATTTAACACCTTTAAAAGACTTACCTTTAACAAGCAAAGTAGATGTATCTAGTAACGCTCTGCAAGATCCTGAGAAAATCCCGAATTTGCCAAATGGATTTACCTTAACTAATAATTTTCTTCCTAAAGAATATGCAGCTAACCAACTTCGCTACACGCTTAACCCAATTTCAAATAAATCTGTAGAAGTAGGAGTAACTGCTAACGTACTTTTAGCTGTTTCTTTTTTTAATCAGGATACAGGAGCAACGGTTAATGACCCTAGACTGGAAAGTAGTTTAAATCTTGCTGGAATCATCACCTCTAATAACGAAAATATTTCGGCTGTTCCAGTAGCTGGATTAGGGAAAATGGCAGTAGCAGTTACTGGCAATCATTACGGTACATCAACTGTCACTGTTGATATGCCGTTTGGGGCAGCCACCTCATTTGATGTAACAATTACCGATACAGTTAAGCCTACTGCAACCATTATTCCTAAAACGATAAAACAAGGAGCTATCATCAATCCTGCTGATTTACTCACAAATATACAGGATAATGATGGAGCAGAAAATGTAACTGTTTCGTGGATCAATGAACCAGATACTTCCATAGCGGGGACTACTTCTGCGGAAATAAAGGTAACGGATAGAGCAGGTAACCTTAATACATATTCTATTCCATTGACAGTAAAAGCACCTCCAGCAAATCCTGTTGTCAATCCTGTGAATGATACAAGCACTTCTGTTTCTGGTACTGGTGAAGCGGATAGTACAGTGAAAGTAACATTAATGGACGGTACAGTCTTGACGGGCTTAGTAAATTCAAGTGGAATTTTTGACATTGCTTTACCTAACATATTAACTCCCGATGAAACAGTAGAGATTATGTTGACTGACAATGTTGGTAATACAAGTGGAACTATTTCAATGGCAATTAAAGATGTAACCGTCCCAGAAAATCCTGTTATCAATCCTATCAATGATTCAAGTACTTCTATTTCTGGTACTGGGGAGGCGGGGAGTTCAGTCATCCTCACCATATCAGGTGGGACACCTATCACAGGAATTGTAGATGATAATGGACATTTTGATATTGCTCTGCCTAGATCATTGACCTCAAGTGATATCATTAAAGTTGTATTGGAGGACACACATGGGAATAAGAGTGGGACTATTTCTATGACTGTTGCAGATGTCACTGCTCCAGCGAGTCCAGTTATCAGTCCTATCAATGATTCAAATACTTCTATTTCTGGTACTGGTGAAGCTGGCAGCACAATTACAATTACTATATCTGGTGGGACACCTATCACAGGAATTGTAGATGATAATGGACATTTTGATATTGCTTTACCTAGACCATTGACACCAAGTGATACCATTGCAGTTGTACTGGAGGATGCTATTGGGAATAAAAGTGGAGCTATTTCGATGACTGTTGCAGATGTCACTGCACCTGAGAGTCCCATTATCAATCCTATCAATGATTCAAGTACTTCTGTTTCTGGTACTGGAGAAGCTGGAAGCACGATTATAATTACTATATCTGGTGGGACACCTATCACTGGAATTGTAGATGCTAATGGACATTTTGACATTGCTCTGCCTAGACCATTGACTCCAAATGATACCATTGCAGTTGTATTGGAGGATATTATTGGGAATAAAAGTGGAACTGTTTCTATAACTGTTATAGATGTTACTGCTCCAGCGAACCCTGTTATCAATCCCATCAATAATTCAAGTACTTCTGTTTCTGGTACTGGAGAGACAGGGAGTACCATTATAATTACTATATCTGGTGATCCTCCTATCACAGGGATTGTAGATGATAATGGGCATTTTGATATTGTTCTGCCTAGACCATTAAATCCAAACAATACGGTAGAAGTTGTATCGGAGGACACACATGGGAATAAGAGTGGGGCTATTTCGGTGACTGTTGCAGATGTCACTGCACCTGAGAGTCCCATTATCAATCCTATTAATGATTCAAGTACTTTTATTACTGGTACTGGTGAAGCTGGAGGTACAATTTCCATCACTATATCAGGTGGGACACCTATCACTGGCCCTGTAAATGCAAATGGACATTTTGATATTGCTCTGCCTAGACCTTTGACTCCAAGTGATACGATAGAAATTGTACTAGAGGACAGCAATGGAAATAAAAGTGAAGTTATTTCTATGACAGTTGCAGATTCTAATACTTCCGAAGAGCCAAAGGAGGAAAAAATTGATTTTGTAGATACCATTACAGAATCATCGTTATCAGGTAACAATGTAACAGTTGATTTTAATGAAAATATAATTTCACCTGTATTGCTGAAACATCGTATAAATGAAGAGGATACGAATAAAGAAAAAGATATTATTTCTGTTGATGATGCAAATATAACTTTAAACTCTCATTTGACTAGTGAAGGTAAAACCAATCTAGCTCCGAGTACAGATGAGGAAGAAAAATCTGACCATGCAGCCAGTATTTCTGAGCCAAGAAAAGAAGCATCCAAAATACCATTTATAGGCTCACTAATTACCTTATTTTCGGGGTTATTTTTGGCTTTTAAAGGAAGAAAAGGAAAAGATAATAAAGAAAAGCTAGAAGATAGGTGAGTATAGGAACTTCACCCCAAAAGAGCCAGACATTTTTGTGTCTAACTTTTTTGGGGCAAATTGTATCGTTTTTTCTTCCTGATTATTTAACTGGGATAAATCTATTTGATAGTATCCCTCTATAGTATTTAGAATGCCAGCCTTTTTTTCTGCCTACTATAGAGGATACTCTAATAATTCGGTAATTCTCATTTAGTAGGCAAGCTTATCCACTCAGACTTTCTTTGTGTCAATTAACTGTTTTTTCAACATACCAAGACTTTCCTCAATGCTCGCTACATCTATAAAAAATAACCTCACATTTATTTCTAACGAATTTTTGTTATATGCCTCAAAACTAATATTAGCATTCTTCATTTCCTCATTCACCGGATATAAAAGCCATATTTCTCGTGTTTCGTACTTCTTGGAGTAAGTATACATTTGATACATGTCCGCTTGTGATATACCATAATTCTGGCGTAAATTATTAGTAAGCGACTTCCATTTTGCATCCAATACAATCTTACTACCATCATCACGAGTAATAACGATATCTGGTCTTAAAGCAAATTTTTTCGGCTCATCGAATAAATAATATCCTCTATCTTGTGCGGATACCTCCCATGCAAGATCAGCCAACACACGCTTTAAATTCCGTGTAACATATGCCTCAAAAACTTTCTCCATTGGAAACAGTAATGCCCTAGCAGTCGTATTCCCTGAAAAGGTTGTAAAGCTCTGATTCATTAAAAATACTTTTGACCAGTTCTTTAACATCTCATAATCTTTTGTATTTCTGTCAATGACTACACATGAAAAATCTTTAGCATAATTAGTAGAAGGCTCTACCATTTCAAAACTAGAAAGCAGTTGCCTAATTTCTTTAGTATTTGTTGCACTAATTGATATCTTTTGCAACTTTAACAATGTTGATTTAATCAATCTATTTTCCGGACGATTCAATCCAAACTCATCGTATCCTACATAGAACCGCTCTCTATGTATTTGATTTCTCTTGATATGTTCCTGAACTATCAATTTTCCTTTATAGTAGTTCAAGTTATCTTCTACTTGCAAATAGGATGAGCGTAGACCTTTTTTAATAAGTTCTCTTACTTCCTGAATATACATATTAATGAAAATTTCATACAAATTCATTTTGTCCATTTTCAAATTTGCATCATTAAATACTTTGCTGGGAAAATCCTTCATGCTTCGGAGCATTTTAAGGAATGTTTTCTTTGTATCTTCCACTTCATTGTATGAAATCTTTGGGAGTATCTGGATTTGGAAGCCACTCTTCATTTGAATTAACCCAACATAATTTTTTGCTTGAATAACCTTACCAACATTACAACGCACACCCATTTTCAAGAAATCCAAAGCATCTGCTTCTTCTTTATCGTGAAAGGCTAATATTGAATTCTCCAATTCCCTAAAAATTTCCTCATTTACATACTTAAAAGAAGCATCGTTTTTATAATCTTTATTACAGGTTATTAACTCAAACTCACGAACTTCTAACAGCTTGTCCATCTCTCCACCACACTTTAGTAAATCTGTATATAACTTTCTGCTTTGTAAAAAGCGTCTGTTTGAATATCATATTTCTTTTCTGGCAAATCAATATCTGGATTGCCTTTGAATACATTCTTTATTTTAATCTCTGTATCAAGAATAAATTTGTATGTATTATCTGTTTTTGAATTATCTCCAAGAACTAATTGTATTTTACTGTAATCCTCATAGAAATACTCTTGTAGCAGTGGGAGAATAGCATTCAAAAATATGCTTGCTAAATGTTTTAATGAAGGATTCTTTGCTAAAGGTGTAAAATAAGCATGACCAATTGTATGTTCTCTATCAAACAGATACTCTATTCTTTCATTAATAGTTTCTAGCATTTCTACAATATTAATTCCTTCCACTTCACTAATACCTAATTTCGTAAGTACACTGGAATCTGGCATCATTTCAATGAACTGAAACCTTCTTCTTAAAGCCGTATCCATCAAAGCAATTGATCTATCTGCTGTATTCATTGTTCCAAGAATGTATACATTGTTTGGGACACCAAATTCATCTCCTGTATATGGCAAAATTGTTGTTGTAGGTTCTGATTCTCCAATCCGCTTTGTTGGTTCTATTAGTGTAATTAATTCACCAAAAATTTTTGAAATGTTTCCTCTGTTAATCTCATCAATAATAAAAATGTATGTATTACTATTTTCTTCTACACTAACACTATTACTGGATGTATACTTTTCAATCAGTGTAATAACTTCTTTAATGTCCATATTTCTCAAAGGATATACAGTCTTTCTATCTAATCTTACACTCTTATTAAGGATATATACATCTTCATTAATACCTGTTGCAATCCACTGAACACTTCTTGTCCTTGGATATCTTTTGGATTCAATGTATTTACAAGAGCCTATTACAATCCCAATTGCATCTATGGATGTATTACTTCTTTGAATAAATACAATATCTCCTTCTTGCATTTCATCTTGAAAGTTAAGTAAAATTCTTTTTTCTTTAGGATTAAGATTTTCAGACTCTTCGGTTACAATCTTATCTGCATCAGCCCATCCAATCTTAATATAGTTTTTCTCAAAACATTCTTTTTTAAGTTCTGTTTCACCAGTTCCTGCAAGTAATACACTCCACACTGTAGGGTTTTCTCTAATATTTAAAGATGACGAATGAACTTTCAAGCTTTTTGCCTTCTCACAAAATTTCTTAAACACTCCAGACACATACTCATATTGTATATCTGATGAGCAATCGTCATTTTGTCGGTTTATTACAGGCTTTATTCCTTCAATAAATTCTTCATAACCATATGACTGATGAAATGTTGTAAAGACTATTCTTCCATCTTTTTTCAATTCTTCATAACGTTTTAACACATCTTCATACGGTGCTTTTTTCAATGATTCAAAACTTTTTCTATCACATATTGCAACTGCATAGAGTATGGTATTATAAGTTTTTCCAGTTCCTGGTGGTCCATATAATATTGAGTTTAAGCTAAATTCTTTTTCTATTACGGTTAATTTTCCGCTATTTATCAAATTTGAATACTCCCCTTCTACAAAGTCAATCAATGTTTTTACAGTCACAATAGTGTCATCTAATTCAAATTCCATATCTAAGTCCAAGTTTCCTGGTCGTTCTTTTTTTCCTCCAAATTCACCTGGGGCTGTTAGTCTTCTAAGAGCTTTCTCACCTGCTTTTAAATAGCAATATGTGTGATCACCATTATAATCGCCAGTGCACCATTGATATACCCTAGGATATTCTACCGTTTTATTACATATTTTTTGTGCTGTCTCCTGTATCTTTGTTGTTTCATGATATATAGTGGTATCTTCCAGTTTTCTAATTTTTCTAAAACTTATAAATGTAAGGAGTACTGTAGCAATCCACACAGATATTGGAACATCACCTAGTTTCTTTTCAACAATTGGTATCGGATATTTTAAATCTGGATACAATTCTTTTAAGGCTGATGCTAATTCCGGCTTAAGTTTCCACTCAAAAGTTCCTATCCTATTTTTATCTTGTACATACTGTCCATAAAACAAAATATACCAATAAACATTGCCCTCACCCTCACCATTTCTATGAGGTAAATCTCTAATATCAAGTTTTTTTGAAATTCTTTTTGCCAACGTTACCCCCAATGCATTATAAGCTTGAGCAGAATCTCCCAATATTTCACTTACTTCTTTACATGTAGCTGCATGATTTTTAAACGCATAAATACACTTCATATGCTCTATGTTTTTCTCTGTAAAAATTTCTCTATCCTGAAGTAATTCAAGCCACTGTTTTTTTGAAATTTCCACATCATAATCATAATATCTGGGATATGCATTATCAATTTTATCTTGTAAATCCATTCTCTCACCTCTTATTTTTGAATATAAATCATAACATCTAATTCTATCCTTATTTTACCACAAAAAAAAGCCCCTCTCCACAAAGTGGAAAGAAGCTTCGCAACATACATATTAACGTTTTGAGAACTGTGGTGCACGACGAGCACCTTTAAGACCCGGTTTTTTACGCTCTTTCATACGTGAATCACGAGTCAATAGACCCGCACGTTTTAGAGTCGCACGATATTCTGGATCAACCTTAAGTAACGCACGAGAAATACCGTGACGAATTGCACCTGATTGACCAGCATAACCGCCACCATTTACATTTACTAGTACATCATATGCACCAAGTGTTTCTGTTAAATTAAGTGGTTGTTTAATAACTTCAACTAACGCTTCAAATGGAACGTAGTCTTTAATATCACGTTCGTTAATGACAATACGACCATTGCCAGGAACTAAACGTACACGAGCGACTGAGCTTTTACGACGACCTGTACCATAATATTGAACTTGTGCCAAAGTAGTTTCCTCCTATTAACCGTGAAGTTCGTAAACTTCAGGTTTTTGTGCTTGATGCGGATGTTCGCTGCCTTTATAAACGTGCAGCTTCGTGAATGTTTGACGACCTAAAGGACCTTTTGGAAGCATTCCACGAACAGCGGATTCCAACATTCTTTCAGGAAATTTAGTACGCATTTCAAGAGCATTACGTGATCTCAAACCGCCTGGATATCCAGTATGACGGTAATACATTTTATCCATTAATTTCTTACCTGTTAACACAACTTTCTCTGCATTAATAATAATAACATAATCCCCTGTGTCTACATGAGGTGTGAAAGTTGGTTTGTGTTTACCACGCAAAAGAGTAGCTACTTCTGTAGCAAGACGACCAAGGGTTTTGCCTTCAGCGTCAATCAAATGCCATTTACGTTCTATTTCACTGGCTTTTGCCATAAAAGTTGTACGCATGGGTGTTCCTCCTAAAAAATAATTTTTCTACTATATTTTTTCAACACGATTGGTTCCGAGGCTAACCGTGGAATTAAAAACATGCATACGCTATATATTATAGATTTCTCCTATCCATGTCAAGAAAGAATTGTTATTTCAAGCAAAGAATTCTGTGAGGAAAATCAAAAATCCCCCTCATAAAACACTTCCCACAAATACAAACCTTGTCCTGGTGCAGTCATTGCTGCTGATGTTCGATCTTTCGCTAATATAATATCTTTCATCGTTTCTGGCAATCGTTTTCCACTACCCATTTCAATCGCTGTACCAACAAGAATACGAACCATATTATGTAGAAAACCATCACCCATAAAGGAGAAAATAATTTCGTTATTTATTTTTTTTACATCTGCTTCATAAATTGTCCGAACTTTATCGGTTTTTTCCGTTCTTGTTGGACAGAAACTAGAAAAATCATGCGTTCCCACTACATAAGTCAGTGCTTCTTGCATTTTTTCTATATTAAGCTCATACGGAACATAGTGAGTATAGTGACGCTCAAATACATTAAACTCCGTATTCATTTTGTATATATATCGTTTCCCTATCGTATTAAATCTAGCATGAAAGGTAGTATCTAGTATTTCAACTTGTTTTATAAAAATATCTTGTGGTAGCTGGATATTTAATGCCCTTACCCATCTTTCAGTTGGGATTTGTAAATTCGTATCAAAATGAATTACTTGCCCAACAGCATGAACACCTGAATCTGTTCTTCCAGAAGCACTAACGGGAATATACTCGCCCTTGTGCATAATCTTTAGAACACGCTCTATTTCCGCCTGTACGGTTCTTCCTTTTGGCTGAACTTGATACCCGACAAAATTTGTTCCATCATAAGAAACAATACATTTAATTCGTTGCATATATCCTCCACCTATGACCGCAATACAGCTAATATACTAGCAACTATTCCGAGTACAAATAAAGACAATGTATCCTTCATTGTCCATTGTAATACCCGAAATTTTGTCCGTCCTTCTCCACTGCGATAACCACGAGCTTCCATGGCAGTCGCTAAATCTTCGGCTCTTTTAAATGAACTAACAAACAATGGAACTAATAACGCAACAATTGCTTTTAATCGACTCATTAACGTACCGCTTGAAAAATCCACACCTCTTGCTGTTTGTGCCTTCATAATTTTATCCGCTTCTTCTGACAGAGTAGGAATAAAACGAAGCGAAATAGACATCATTAACGCCAATTCATGAACAGGAAATTTTACTTTTTTCAGTGGATGTAACAAGCTTTCCAAGCCATCGGTTACTTCAATAGGTGTTGTCGTTAAAGTCATTAAAGTCGTTACAACAATTAATACAAAGAAACGTAGGGAAATAAAAATACCTTGCCAAACTGCCCCTTCATAAATAGAGAAAGAACCAATTTGAACTAGCACTTCCCCCCCTTTTGTTATAAGTAAATGCACCAAAAAAGTAAAGCCCATAATCCACCATAACGGACGCAATCCTTTCATAATAAAAGAAATTGGCACTTTGGATAATAAAGCTATTAGGCAAGTAAATACAGTAAGTAACGCATACGTTATTCCATTATTAGCAAGCAACACCACAACCACATAGAAGAAAATAAACAATAGTTTTGCCCGTGAATCTAGTCGATGAATCAATGATGTGCCAGGTACATATTTACCAATAATTAGCTCATTCATTTGCATCCACCTTCATTAATTTTTTGATATTATTTATGCAATCATCCATTGTAAGCCAAGGTTCTTCCCATTTCATGTGAAATTTTTCTTCCATCTGTAGTTGCAGAGCCACCGTTTCAGGAACTGCTAATCCAAATTCTCTTAATCTTACATGCTCTTTAAAAACTTCCGCTTTTGTGCCTGTAAAAACTACTATTCCTTTATTCATGACAATAACAAAATCAGCATATGCAGCAACATGTTCCATTTGATGCGTAACAAGAATTGTTGTTAGTTTTTTTTGCTGATGTAGTCTTAAAAACATCTCCATTATTTCTCGCTGTCCTTTTGAGTCTAGTCCAGCAGTTGGTTCATCTAATACAAGCACCTCTGGATCCATTGCCAATACACCAGCAATTGCCACCCTTCGCATTTGCCCTCCACTTAGTTCAAAGGGAGATTTTGTTACTATATCTTCTTCGAGTCCCACTATAGGAAGTAACTCATACATTCTTTTTTTTGCGACTTCTTCACTTACACCAAAATTAATAGGTCCAAAACAAATATCTTTTTCAACCGTTTCTTCAAACAATTGATGTTCGGGAAACTGAAAGACCATACCAATTTTTTCTCTTATTATCTTTAATTGTTTTTGCTTTTTAGCACTTGTTATTTCTAATTCATCTAACTTAACTATACCGCTTGTTGGCTTCAAAAGTCCGTTTAAATGCTGTAAAAATGTTGATTTTCCAGAACCTGTATGTCCAATAACCGCTACGAATTTTTTTGATGGAATTGTTACATTTATATCATAAAGAGCTACTTGTTCAAATGGTGTATTTGCTTGATAACGATGTTCTACTTTGTCGAATATAATCTCCATAATGAACTCACCAATTCCTCCACTCTAAGAACTTCTCCTATCTCTATCCCTGCTTCTTCAAGTTCATTTGCTAATTTTACTATAAATGGAGCATCCAGACTTGCTTCCTCTAGTAATTCTGTTTGTTTAAATATATTCTTAGGTGAACCTTCGGCAATGATCTGCCCCTGCTTCATAACAATAACTCTATCTGCTTGTACAACTTCTTCTAAGTGATGCGTAATAGAAATAACCGTCATATCTTTTTCTTCTTTTAAAAACCGAATCGTTTCTAACACTTCCTGTCGTCCTTGTGGATCAAGCATAGATGTTGCTTCATCTAAAATAATAATAGATGGGCTGAGTGCCAATACGCCAGCAATTGCCACACGCTGTTTCTGTCCACCAGAAAGATAGTGTGGTTGACGTTCACTAAATGCTTCCATTCTTACTTGTTTGAGTGCTTTTTCCACTCTTTCAATCATTATTTCCCGAGCTATACCATTATTTTCCAAACCAAAAGCAACATCATCTTTTACTATTGTTCCAACGAACTGATTATCAGGGTTTTGAAATACCATACCAATTTTTCTTCGTATATCCCAGATAGATTCCTCTGTTAGCTTTGTATCTTCTATCAAAATATGACCACTATTAGCTGTTAATAATCCATTTAACATTTTTGCAACAGTTGATTTTCCAGAACCATTATGCCCAACAATCGCAAGCCACTCTCTCTTCCTTACTTCAAAAGATAGGTTATTAAGCGTTATTTTTGATTGATTTGGATATGTAAATGCAATATTTTCTACTTTAATCATCGTTGTCACCCTCTTTAATCACTACCCTTTTTTTATGGAGGAAAATGCCTCCATAAAAAAAGGGCACAGATCCAGTTTTCACTTGGAAACTGTCCCGCCCTTGTTAGCCATTCACTATTAAACTAACTCAATGATGACCATTGGTGCACCGTCACCACGACGAGGACCAAGTTTCATAATACGTGTGTAGCCACCTTGACGTTCTTGGTAGCGTGGTGCGATAGTACTAAATAGTTTTTGTAATGCATCTTGTCCAGTTTCTGTATTCGCTACTTCATGACGAACGAAAGAAGCTGCTTGACGGCGTGCGTGTAAATCACCACGTTTGCCGAGAGTAATCATATGTTCAATAAACGAACGAAGATCTTTTGCACGAGTTTCTGTTGTTTGAATACGTTCGTTAATGATTAAATCAGTTGTTAAATCACGAAATATCGCTTTACGTTGAGAACTTGTACGTCCCAATTTTCTGTATCCCATGAGATTTCCCTCCTTTTCATCAATTAGTCGTCTTTACGAAGATCCAACCCGAGTTCTTCGAGTTTTGCTTTCACTTCTTCTAACGATTTACGCCCTAAGTTGCGTACTTTCATCATGTCTTCTTCTGTTTTTTGAGCAAGCTCTTGAACCGTGTTTATTCCAGCACGTTTTAAACAATTGTACGAGCGGACAGATAAGTCCAATTCTTCAATTGTCATTTCAAGTACTTTCTCTTTGTGATCTTCTTCTTTTTCTACCATAATTTCTGTAGCCTGTACAGTATCAGTTAAACCAACAAATATATTTAAATGTGCTATTAAAATTTTCGCACCAAATGCTAATGCTTCTTGCGGGCTAATGCTTCCATCAGTCCACACATCTAATGTTAACTTGTCATAATTTGTTACTTGACCAACACGAGTGTTTTCTATTTGATACGCTACACGTGAAACAGGTGTATAAATCGAATCAATTGGAATCACACCAATCGGTTGATCATCTCGTTTGTTTGCGTCTGCTTGAACATATCCACGTCCACGCTTCGCTGTTAATCTCATACGCAAATGACCATTTTTTGCTAGGGTTGCAATATGTAGGGTTGGATTGAGAATCTCTACATCGCTGTCATGTCTAATGTCTCCAGCTGTAACAACCCCACTACCTACCATATCAATTTCTAACATCTTCTCATCATCTGAGTAAATTTTTAACGCCAATTTCTTAAGATTTAAGATGATTGCCGTTACATCTTCCACAACACCTTCTACTGTTGAGAATTCATGCAATACACCTTCAATTTGAATAGACGTTATAGCAGCACCTGGGAGCGAGGATAAGAGGATACGACGTAAGGAGTTCCCTAAAGTTGCACCATATCCACGCTCAAGTGGCTCAACGACAAACTTGCCATATTTGGCATCTTGACTGATTTCAACCGTTTCGATTTTTGGTTTTTCGATTTCGATCACTTATAGCCCTCCTTCAAAACGTCAAAACCCCGATTAAACGGCTCGTCTAATCAGAATTCCCCACAAATTTCATTGCTCCGTTCCATAAAGACATCATATCTTATTATAGACAAAGATATGACCATTCTATACAGAGAAATTAAACACGACGACGTTTTGGTGGCCGACATCCATTATGTGGTACTGGTGTTACATCTTTAATAGCTGTAATTTCCAAACCAGCTGCCTGAAGTGCACGAATAGCTGCTTCACGACCTGAACCTGGACCTTTTACATTTACTTCTAAAGAACGCATTCCATGTTCCACTGAACCTTTTGCCGCTGTTTCTGCTGCCATTTGTGCTGCATATGGTGTTGATTTACGAGAACCTTTGAATCCTAATGATCCAGCACTTGACCAAGAAATGGCGTTGCCACGAACATCAGTAATCGTAACAATCGTATTATTGAATGTTGAACGGATATGTGCAACACCAGTTTCGATTTGTTTTTTCACACGGCGTTTACGTGTATTCGTTTTACGTGCCATATTGAACCCCTCCTTTAAAATTATTTATTCTTATTCGCTACTGTACGACGAGGACCTTTTCGTGTACGTGCATTGTTTTTCGTATTTTGTCCACGAACTGGTAAACCACGACGATGACGAATTCCACGATAACAACCAATCTCCATTAAACGCTTTACATTTAACGAAACTTCACGACGAAGATCACCTTCAACTTTTAAAAGATCAATAACTTCACGGATTTTGGTAAGTTCTGTTTCTGTTAAATTACGAACACGAGTATCTTCAGAAACACCAGCTTCAGCTAGAATTTTTTTAGCTCTTGGTGTACCGATTCCGAAAATGTATGTTAAAGAAATAACAACCCGTTTTTCACGAGGGATGTCTACACCTGCAATACGTGCCATACAAGCACCTCCTTGTTATCCTTGTTTTTGTTTATGTTTTGGATTTGCACAAATTACCATAACTTTTCCATGTCTGCGAATAACTTTACATTTTTCACACATAGGCTTTACTGATGGCCTTACTTTCATCTTCCCTACCTCCTTGATTAGTACGGAGTGTTATTTAAAACGGTACGTAATTCTTCCGCGTGTTAAATCATATGGTGATAATTCTACTGTCACCTTATCTCCAGGTAAAATACGAATAAAGTGCATTCGAATTTTGCCAGAAACGTGCGCCAGCACGACATGTCCGTTTTCAAGCTCAACTTTAAACATGGCGTTTGGTAACGTATCAATAACCGTTCCTTCGACTTCAATTACATCGTCTTTTGCCATCGAACGGCACTCCCTTCTTCTACTAAATAACTTTGTACGAACCCCATCACAATATTGTCAAGATTTCATAACCTGTATCTGTAATCGCAATCGTATGTTCAAAGTGTGCACACCATTTTCCATCCGCTGTTACAACAGTCCAATTATCTTGTAGTGTTCTCACATATCGTGTTCCAGCATTTACCATTGGCTCAATACAAAGTACCATTCCTGGTTTTAGATGTACTCCTCTGTTTGGTTTTCCATAGTTAGGAATTTGTGGATCTTCATGTAAGCTCCGACCAATTCCATGCCCAACATATTCTCGAACAATCGAACAATGTTGCGACTCTACAAATGTTTGCACCGCATGAGAAATATTAGATAAGTGAGCGTCAGGTTTTGCTTCTGCCAAACCTTTGTACAATGATTGCTCCGTTACAAAAAGCAAGAGCTTCGATTCTTCAGAAACTTCCCCAACCGGATACGTCCATGCTGAGTCACCATGATATCCGTTATAATTCGCACCAATATCAATACTAATAATATCGCCTTCAGACAACACTCGATTTCCTGGTATTCCGTGAACAAGTTCTTCATTCACAGATGCACAAATACTACCTTGAAAACCATTATATCCTTTGAAAGAAGGAATTGCACCACATTTTCGGATGAACTCCTCAGCAATCGTATCAAGTTCTTTTGTTGTAACTCCAGATTTAATATGTTTTTTTAATTCCTGATGAGTAGAAGCGACAATTCTCCCTGCTTCTCTCATCACCTTAATGTCTTCTGGCGTTTTAAGAATAATCATTACTCTAATCCTTCAAGTAAAACAACAACATCTTTAAACACATCATCAATATGTCTTTGTCCATCAACATCTTGTAGTTTTCCTCTTGATTCATAAAAATCAAGAAGTGGTTTTGATTGTTTAATATTCACTTCTAAACGATTCATAACCGTTTTTTCGTTATCATCTGTTCGTTGGTACAATTCTCCGCCACATTTGTCACAAACATCTTCTTTTTTAGAAGGATTGAAGAGGAGGTGGTATGTTGCTCCACAGCCTTTACAAATCCGTCGACCTGTTAAACGCTCCACTAAACTTTCTGTATTTACATTTACATTTAATACACAATGGATAGGACGAGCTAATTCATTCAGTATCACTTCTAGTGCTTCCGCTTGTGCAACTGTTCTTGGAAAACCGTCTAACAAAAATCCCTTTTGACAATCATCTTTACTTAATCGTTCACGAACAATGCCAATAGTTACCTCATCAGGAACAAGATTACCATTATCTATATATGATTTTGCTTGTAAACCAAGAGGAGTTCCCTCTTTGATTGCCGCCCGAAACATATCACCTGTAGAAATATGTGGAACATCGTACTTTTCAACTATTTTTTCTGCTTGTGTACCTTTTCCAGCACCAGGCAGACCCATTAGTACTAAATTCATCTTTTTCCCTCCAAACTCTAACAAGGGATTATTTAATAAAGCCCTTGTAATGCCGCTTGACAAGTTGGCTTTCTAATCCTTTCATCGTTTCTAGGGCAACCCCTACAACAATTAGAAGACTCGTTCCACCAATCTGTGCAGAAGGTGGTAACTTAGCAAAACTTATAAACACCATTGGGAGAATTGAAATTACTGCCAAGAAAATCGAGCCAACAAGTGTGAGACGATAAAGAACTTTTGTTAAATATTCTTCTGTACTCTTCCCAGGACGAATACCTGGAACATATCCACCTTGCTTCTTCAAATTCTCCGCCATTTGCTCAGGATTTACTTGAACAAATGCATAGAAGTAAGTAAAAGCAATAATCAAAACAACATATACTGTCATTCCAATTGGATGTGTATAGCTAAATGAATTTTGAATCCATTGTGTAACCGTATTTTGTCCAAAAAAAGATGCAATCGTTGCAGGTGTAATTAGAAATGACATAGCAAAGATAACAGGAATAACC
Source organism: Caryophanales bacterium (assembly GCA_031546705.1). Lineage (GTDB taxonomy): Bacteria > Bacillota > Bacilli > Bacillales > JAVBJX01 > JAVBJX01. The sequence continues at coordinate 9,017 of JAVBJX010000031.1, read as the reverse complement.
CCTGCAGGATTTACTTTAAGTGGAATATGTGTAGATTGTCCACCAATTACATTTCGTCCTTCTACACGTTTTGCATATTGAATTGGAATTTTCCGATTCGCTTGTTGGATAAAAATAACACTAACAACGACAAGAATGATAGCAATTAAAATACCTAGTACAGTTACAATCTGTAAGAATAACTGATCGCCTACATTTTGAAATTTTTGTACATAAACTTGACGTATAGTTGTTGGAATAGAAGCAACAATACCCCCAAAAATGAGAATAGAGATTCCATTTCCAACTCCATTTGCTGTAATTTGTTCACCTAGCCACATAAGAAATGCTGTTCCTGCAGTCAACACAATAGCAATTGTTATATATGTTGAAATACCAGGATTTACAATTAACTGTCCGCTTGATAGGTTATTAAACGTGTATGACATTGCCAATGCCTGGATAAATCCAAGAACAATGGTAAAGTATCTCGTAAATTGTGCTAATTTTTTTCGTCCGACTTCCCCTTGTTTTGACCATTCCGTAAATTTTGGTACAACATCCATTTGCAACAATTGTACAATGATAGAAGCTGTAATATACGGAGTAATTCCCATAGCAAAGATAGAAAACTTCGTCAATGCTCCACCACCAAACGTATCTAATAAACCAAATATGCTTGCTTGATCTTGCATTTTTAAAACCTCTGGGTTTGCACCCGGAACCGGAATAAACGCACCAATACGAAACACGATGAGCATAAGAAGGGTGAAAATAATTTTATTTCTTATCTCACCCACACGCATGAAATTAGATATTGTTTGAAACAACTAAATCACCTCAGTTGTACCGCCAGCAGCTTCAATTGCATCTTTAGCTGTGGTGGAAAACTTATGTGCTTTCACTGTTAATTTTCTTTCAATAATTCCACTACCAAGAATCTTAATTCCAGCATTTAGTTTGCTGACAACTCGAGTTTCTAAAAGTAGTTCTGGCGTTACTTCCGTTCCATCTTCAAAACGATTTAACGTGTCAATATTTACAATTGAATATTCTTTACGATTAATATTCGTAAATCCACGTTTTGGAAGGCGTTGGAATAACGGCATTTGACCGCCCTCAAAACCAAGACGCACACCGCCTCCAGAGCGAGAGTTTTGACCCTTTGTACCTCTACCAGCAGTCTTTCCATTACCTGAACCAATTCCACGTCCTTTACGTTTAGGCTCTTGACGTGAACCAGGAGCTGGTTTTAATTCATGAAGTTTCATGCAAGGCACCTCCTTAACTTCCAAATTGTTAATTATTGTTGTTCTTCTACTTTAACAAGATGTCTCACTTTTTGAATCATCCCACGAATAGCAGGATTATCATTATGAACAACTGTTTGATGTATTTTTCTCAAACCCAATGTTTTAACAGTAAGACGTTGTCTTTCATTACTGCCAATTACGCTACGAGTAAGGGTAATAACTAGTTTCACTTTTTATCCCTCCCTTATCCTAGTAGCTCTTCTACCGTTTTGCCACGCAATTTCGCTACATCTTCTGCACGTTTTAATTGTGTTAAACCAGCAAGTGTTGCACGAACCATATTCACAGGTGTGTTAGATCCGATTGATTTTGATAAAATATCTCCAATTCCTGCAAGCTCAAGTACCGCACGAGCAGGCCCACCAGCAATAACTCCAGTTCCTTCAGAAGCTGGCTTTAAGAAAACGGAACCAGCACCATAATCACCGAGAACTTGATGTGGTATAGTTGTTCCTACCATCGGAACAGTAATTAGATTTTTCTTTGCATCTTCTACAGCTTTGCGGATTGCCTCTGGTACTTCTTGTGCTTTCCCAGTTCCAAATCCAACGTGTCCACTTTTGTCACCGACAACGACTAAAGCAGCAAAGCGGAAACGACGTCCACCTTTTACTACTTTTGCCACACGGTTAACAGTAACTACACGTTCTTCAAGCTCAAGTTTGTTTACCTCGTCACGACGCATATTGTGTCCCTCCTTCTATATTAGAATTTCAAACCAGCTTCACGTGCTGCATCGGCAAGTACTTGTACACGCCCATGATACAAATATCCACCACGGTCAAATACGACTGTTGTGACCCCTTGTTCAAGAGCACGTTTTGCTACTAATTCACCAATTTTTTTTGCAGCCTCTTTGTTACCAGTTCCTTCTAAGTTGAGTTCTTTATCTAACGTCGATGCACTAACAATCGTTGTTGATTTTGTATCATCAATGATTTGAGCGTATATATGTTTGCTTGATCTAAACACATTCAAGCGAGGACATTCTGTCGTGCCAGACACTTTTTTACGTACACGTGCGTGTCTTTGCTTGCGAGTTGCATTTTTATCGAGTTTTGTAATCACGCTTGTCACTCCTTTCATTTACTGCCAGTCTACTTCTTACCGCCTTTACCTTTACCAGTCTTACCTTCTTTGCGGCGTACTTGTTCGCCTTCATAACGAACACCTTTACCTTTATATGGTTCTGGAGGACGTGTAGCACGAATATTCGCTGCAATCTCACCAACACGTTGGTTGTCGATTCCTTTAATCGTAATTTTCGTTTGTACTGGAACTTCAATTTCAATACCTTGTTCAGGTTCAAATTCAATCGGATGTGAGTATCCTACACTAAGTACAAGTTTTGTTCCTTGTTTTTGAGCACGATAACCTACTCCGACTAATTCTAAACGGCGTTCAAAACCTTGGCTAACACCTTGAATCATATTTGCTAAAAGACTCCGAGTTGTACCATGTAATGCACGATGTTCTTTTACATCACTTGGTCGTGTAACTGTTAAAACATTCTCATCAAGAGAAATACTCATTGATGGATGAAATGTTCGAGTTAATTCACCCTTCGATCCTTTTACTGTAACTGTACTATCTTCAATACTAATTGTAACACCAGCTGGAACTTCAATTGGTTTTTTACCAATTCGAGACATACTTACACCTCCATTCATCAAAAACTTTCTACCAAACGTATGCTAAAACTTCGCCACCTGCACCTTTTTGTCTTGCTTCTTTATCTGTTAAAACACCTTCCGATGTTGAAACGATTGCAATACCTAAACCGTTCAATACACGTGGCAATTCAGTTGATTTTGCGTATACACGTAAACCTGGTTTACTAATACGCTTTAGACCTGTAATAACACGTTGGTTGTTTGCACCGTATTTTAAGAAGATGCGAATGATTCCTTGTTTGTTATCAGTGATTACTTCTACATCACGGACAAAACCTTCTCTTTTAAGAATTTCCGCAATATCTTGTTTGATTTTAGAAGCAGGAAGCTCAAGCTTCTCATGGCGTACCATGTTTGCATTTCGAATGCGAGTGAGCATATCTGCAATTGGATCTGTCATCACCATTATTGTTTTACCTCCTTCCCAATTGGCGGGTTATTACCAGCTTGCTTTTTTCACACCAGGAATTTGACCTTTGTATGCTAATTCACGAAAACAAATACGACAAAGTTTAAATTTGCGGTACACAGAATGCGGTCTGCCGCAACGCTCACAACGAGTGTACGCTTGTACTTTAAACTTTGGTGTACGTTGTTGTTTTACAATCATCGATGTTTTTGCCACGTTCTTGCCTCCCTAATCTTTTTGGGATTCGTTATTTTTGGAACGGCATTCCGAGTTGAGTTAATAACTCACGGGCTTCTTCATCCGTATTTGCCGTTGTTACGATAACGATATCCATACCACGAATCTTGCTCACTTTATCGTAATCAATTTCCGGGAAAATCAATTGTTCTTTGACCCCAAGTGTATAGTTTCCACGACCATCAAATGATTTTTTGGAAATTCCACGAAAATCACGTACACGAGGTAAAGAAACTGAGATAAGTTTATCTAGAAACTCATACATACGCTCGCCACGTAATGTTACTTTTGCACCAATTGGCATTCCTTCACGAAGTCGGAAACCAGCAATTGATTTTTTTGCACGAGTTACAACAGGTTTTTGTCCTGCAATTTGTTGCAATTCTTCCACAGCTACATCCAATGCTTTAGCATTTTGAACAGCATCACCAACACCCATGTTAATGATGATTTTCTCTACTTTTGGTGCTTGCATAACAGATGTATAACTAAACTTGCTCACTAAAGAAGGTTTCACTTCTTTCAAGAACTTTTCTTTTAGGCGGTTCATTCTAGTACCTCCTTTCTAACATTATTTATCTAAAACTTCACCAGATTTGATTGCGTAACGAACTTTTTGACCATTAACTTCTTTAAATCCAACCCGAGTTGGTGTTCCAGTTTTTGGATCAATTGGCATAACATTAGAAACGTGAATAGCTGCTTCTTTTGTAATAATACCACCTTGTGGATTTGCTTGAGATGGCTTAGAATGTTTCTTCACCATATTCACGCCTTCTATAAGTACACGGTTTTTCTTAGGAAGAACATCAAGAATTACTCCTTGTTTGCCCTTATCTTTCCCTGAAATTACCATTACTTTGTCACCTTTTTTTACATGCATCTTCCTTGCACCTCCTTCATAAGGGGCATGATTTTCACTAAATGACTTCTGGAGCTAGAGAAACGATTTTCATGAAATTTGCATCACGTAGTTCACGTGCAACAGGTCCAAAAATACGAGTTCCCCGTGGACTCTTATCGTCACGAATAATGACACACGCATTTTCATCAAAACGAATGTAAGTACCATCATTACGACGCATCCCACGTTTTGTTCGGACAACAACAGCCTTCACAACTTGACCTTTTTTAACAACGCCACCTGGTGTTGCATCTTTCACTGTCACAACGATGATGTCACCGATGTTTGCATAGCGACGACCTGTTCCACCTAATACTTTAATTGTGAGAACTTGACGTGCACCTGAGTTATCCGCCACTTTTAAACGAGATTCTTGTTGAATCATGTGTGTAGACCTCCTTTCGGAAAAACTTCCGACCTAATTAAATAATAACTGCTTTTTCCACAACTTCTAACAAACGAAAACGTTTTGTTGCAGAAAGTGGGCGAGTTTCCATGATTTTTACAACATCACCTGTTTGTGCAGTGTTGTTTTCATCATGAGCTTTATATTTTTTTGAATACTTCACACCTTTTCCGTAAAGGGAATGTGTTCTGCGAGTTTCAATAAGGACTGTAATCGTTTTGTCCATTTTATCAGACACGACACGACCTGTATAAACTTTGCGTTGGTTACGTTCGCTCATTCCGTGACCTCCTCTCACTATTTATCTGCAAGTTCTCTTTCGTGAATAATTGTCTTCATTCGAGCGATAGACTTACGTACTTCACGAATACGAGCTGTATTTTCTAATTGTCCAGTTGCTAACTGAAAGCGAAGGTTAAACATCTCTTCTTTTAAAGATTTGATTTTTTGTTCGATTTCAACAGTGGTAAGGTCACGAATTTCATTTGCTTTCATTTGATTCACCACCATTTTCTTCACGTTTTACAAACTTGCATTTAATCGGTAGTTTATGAGCAGCAAGACGTAATGCTTCACGTGCAATCTCCTCAGAAACACCAGCAATTTCAAACATGATTTTTTGAGGTTTCACAACTGCTACCCAACCTTCAGGAGACCCTTTACCCGAACCCATCCGAACTTCTAATGGTTTAGAAGTGTATGGTTTAGCAGGGAAAATACGAATCCATACTTTACCACCACGTTTCATGTGACGAGTCATAGCACGACGTGCAGCCTCAATCTGGCGGTTTGTAATCCATGATGCTTCTAAAGCTTGTAAACCAAATGTACCAAAATTTATTTCTGTACCACCCTTTGCATTTCCCTTCATTCTTCCACGATGCTCACGGCGATACTTGACACGTTTAGGCATTAACATAATTAGTTGCCTCCTTCCTCGGTCTTCTTCTTAGTAGGAAGGACTTCTCCACGATAAATCCATACTTTCACGCCAAGCTTTCCATAAGTTGTATCTGCTTCTACTGCTGCATAATCAATATCTGCACGAAGCGTATGAAGTGGAACTGTTCCTTCGCTATAACCTTCTGAACGGGCAATCTCAGCGCCGCCAAGACGTCCGCCTACTTGAGTTTTAATTCCCTTTGCGCCGGAACGCATAGTTCTTTGAATCGCTTGTTTCAGTGCACGACGGAACGATACGCGACGTTCCAATTGTTGTGCAATGCTTTCTGCAACAAGAATTGCATCCAGTTCAGGGTGTTTAATTTCATTGATGTTGATGTGTACTTTTTTGCCACCGGCGATAGTTGTAACTGCGCTGCGAAGTCCTTCTACTTCTGCTCCGCCTTTACCAATTACCATACCTGGTTTAGCAGTGTGAATTGTAACGTTCACGCGGCTTGCCGCTCTTTCGATTTCAATGCGGGAAACAGCGGAATCCTTCAACTTGCCTTTAAGGTATTCCCGGATTTTGACGTCTTCCATTAAAAGAGTACCGAAATCTTTGCCTGCATACCATTTAGATTCCCAATCGCGAATAATACCGACTCGGAGTCCGACTGGATTTACCTTTTGACCCACGTGTTATCCCTCCTTATTTCTCAGATACCACCAAAGTAATGTGGCTGGTACGTTTGTTAATCCGGCTAGCGCGGCCCATGGCGCGCGGACGGAAACGTTTCATTGTTGGACCCTGGTTAACGAAAACTTCGCTAACGAACAAGCTGTTCACGTCCATAGAGTAGTTATGCTCAGCGTTCGCAATCGCCGAGTTCAGTAGCTTCTCAACAACCGGAGAAGCGGATTTCGGAGTGTGGCGAAGAATTGCAATTGCTTCCCCCACTTGCTTGCCGCGAATCAAGTCAACAACCAATTTCGCTTTACGAGCGGAAATCCGCACCGATCTTGCATGTGCTTTTGCTTCCATTGTTTTCCCTCCTCTCAAACGAAGACGTTAATTATCTTCTGGTTTTCTTATCGTCACCCGCGTGGCCTTTGTAAGTACGTGTTGGCGCGAACTCGCCCAACTTGTGACCTACCATATCTTCTGTTACGTATACAGGCACGTGTTTGCGGCCGTCATATACACCAAACGTATGTCCGATAAACTGAGGGAAAATGGTTGAGCGACGGGACCAAGTTTTAACTACAACTTTCTTATCTGCCTCGTTCAAATCCTCAACTTTTTTCAGCAGGTAGCCATCGATAAACGGCCCCTTCTTTAAACTGCGACCCATGTGTGAATCCTCCCTTCATCCGGTTCTGCAAACCGCGAATCGACGCTTCGCGCTAGTTCAACTTGCCAGAAGCGTCTTATTTTGTGCGGCGACGAACGATATATTTATCAGATGCTTTGTTTTTCTTACGCGTTTTGTAGCCAAGGGTTGGTTTGCCCCAAGGTGACATTGGCGATTTACGTCCGATTGGAGCGCGGCCTTCACCACCACCGTGTGGGTGATCGTTAGGGTTCATGACAACACCGCGTACTTCAGGACGACGTCCGAGCCAGCGGCTACGTCCGGCTTTACCAATCTTGATCAGTTCATGATCTTCGTTACCAACGGATCCGATTGTTGCGCGGCATACGCTGAGAATTCTGCGAACTTCACCGGAGTTCAAACGAACGGATACGTATTTTTCTTCTTTACCAAGCAACTGAGCTTCTGTACCAGCAGCACGAACCAATTGTCCGCCTTTGCCTGGTTTCAACTCGATGTTGTGGATAACTGTACCTACCGGGATGTTGATCAGCGGAAGGCTGTTACCAATTTTGATGTCTGCAGTAGGGCCGGACTCTACTTTATCCCCAACTTTAAGGCCTTTAGGAGCGATAATATAACGTTTCTCTCCATCAGCATAGTGGATCAAAGCGATATTGGAAGTACGGTTCGGGTCATACTCGATTGTAGCAACGCTACCTGGTATGCCGTCTTTAGTCCGTTTGAAATCGATGATACGGTATTTACGTTTGTGTCCGCCGCCGTGGTGACGAACCGTAATTTTACCTTGGTTGTTGCGTCCCGCATGTTTGAATAGCGGAGAAAGCAACGATTTCTCTGGCTGGTTTGTTGTGATTTCTTCAAACGTAGACACAGACATGTTGCGTCTTGCCGGAGAGGTCGGTTTGTACTTTTTGATTGGCACTATAGTTTCCTCCTTACTTTAAGAGTATTATTCTACCGCTTCAAAAAATTCAAGCGGCTTGCTGTCCGGGCTAAGCTTAACGATGGCTTTTTTCCACTCCGGAGTGTAACCGGAATATTTGCCGTAACGTTTCAGTTTACCAGGTACGCGCATTGTGTTCACACTAACAACTTTAACTTTGAAAATAGCTTCAACAGCTTTTTTGATTTCGGTCTTGTTAGAACGGATATCCACTTCAAAAGCGTATTTCAATTCGCTCATGTATTCGGATGTGCGTTCCGTAATCACCGGACGCTTGATAATATCACGCGGATCTTTCATTACGCGAACACCTCCTCTACCTTCAGAACTGCTTCTTTAGTGATGATCAGTTTGTCGTACGTCAGTACGTCAAGAACATTGATGCCGTCAGCCGCTACGAATTTCACCCCAGGGATGTTACGAGCGGAAAGTGCTACATTGTCATCATAGCTAGGAGCTACGATCAGGGCTTTGCTGCCCACTTTAAGGTTGTTCAGAATCGCTGCGAATTCTTTCGTCTTCGGAGCATTCATAGTCAAGCTATCCAATACGATGATGTCATTCTCAAGTACTTTTGAGGACAACGCGGATTTGATGGCCAACCGGCGAACCTTCTTAGGCAGTTTCCAGGAATAGCTACGTGGAGTTGGTCCGAAGACTACGCCGCCGCCTTTCCATTGTGGAGAACGAATGGAGCCTTGACGAGCACGACCTGTACCTTTTTGTTTCCAAGGTTTACGTCCGCCGCCACGCACTTCAGAACGTCCTTTTACTTTGTGTGTACCGCGACGAAGGGAAGCTCTTTGCATAAGTGCAGCTTCATGCAGCACATGTACGTTCGGCTCGATACCGAAAACTGAATCACTCAGTTCAACTTCGCCAACTTCGTTACCACTAGTATTAAAAACTGTTACTTTTGGCATTTCATGTT
>JAVBJX010000071.1:0-31634 GCA_031546705.1 Caryophanales bacterium | reverse complement strand
ATTCATTTTATGACTAGGAAGGTAAAAAAAGAGATTTATCTAGATGTAAGGAAGGTTTTTTCTCCAAAAAAGAGTACGCAGCTAATCCAGCAATGAGATTCACCATGAAATTCATCGGACTTCGATGTCTGGAATGTTCTATCTGACATACATTTTTCAAAAAATCGTTGACGGATTCAATGACCGCTCGCTTTCGTAGTAACAGCTTATCATAGACATTCATCAACTTGTTTTTCATGTTTTTTCGTATTTTCGTGATGAGTGTGATATCTCTTTCAAAAAGCTGTTCCCACAGTTTGTGAGATAGATAACCTCTATCCCCAAAGAGTTTTCCAAATAACTTTTTGGTTAAGGTGTGTATCACATTGGGATTTCGATCATCGACATTGGCAGGAGTGAGACAAAAAGAAAGAATTTCTCCTCGATCGTTGATGGTGAGATGGAGTTTAAATCCATAGAACCAGCCAATTAATTGTAATACATAGTGTTGATGTAGGATTTGTTCAAGTTTTTTGAAATGAAAAGGAGTCAACATTTTTGTATAGGAAATGATCTTTCTGATGTTAGATCTATTAAACAGGTGAAAACTTAGAAAGGAGTGATAAAGTCATGCTTTCATGGACACAAAATAGTTAACTCTTGAAGAGAAAAAAGAGATTATGGAGTGTCTAGAATGGAGCGAAGAAACAAATATAACATAAGAACTTCAAAAAACGTTGTGGAACCTTGTATCAGAGTGGGCGTTTGTGGTGTGCTAAGTAGCCGTATTTGATATCATAGTGTACTAGTAAATTTAGGTAGTTAGTCCTATAAAAGAAGTGGAGATTTTCACTTCTCACAAGATGCTACTATTCAAAAAAATCTTTAATTTATATAGACGGCACAAAAGACTTCAACTGATTTAAATTAGAGTTATTCGCATCGAATATGAATAGTTCCAAGTTGTATATTTTTGCTTCAACGAAAAACAATATTGCCGTCTATATACAACTGATTAAGAAAGTCACCATACTCTAGCTAATCGATAAAATTTTTGGAAATAGGACAGATGAAATCACATATCTCTATGATTCCACAAGTCATTATTCACAAGTTCAGATTTTCGTAATTGCCTATCTTGAAAATATAAATCAGTTATATATAGTCTGGTCATTTTTAAAAAATTGGGTATAGATGCTAAGCAAATTCTACAAGTATATTTAAAAAATTAGGAGAGTAGGAGACAGAATATGAAGAAAAAACTATTAGTCACATCAGTAGCCACACTTTTAGCTTTAACTCCTTTAGCGACAGTATCTTATGCTGAGGAATTTGTTCCAAATTCTGAGGAGAGTTTTCAAGAGCCAAACGTTGAAGTACAACCTTATCAATATGTATACAAAGGGCTTACAATTGATAGTGTAGAACCGTTGGATGAAGAACATCTCCAAATTATCTACAATAATGTCAATGCTGCTGCCGCCAAGCAATCCCATTTACTACGAGTAAATCCATATGAAGGGGGTAGTACAATTGTTGATCCTCCGGGTTATAAAACATACAGTAATATGGATGTAAGAGCTCTTGTTACTGCTGCAACAGCATGGATAACAATAGTACTTCCAGTTACTAAAGCAGTTGCTGTTGGTTTGACTGGAGGTTCATTTTTTGCAACAGAAGTTGCTGCACCTACCTACGTAGGAACTTGGACTTATAAAGCGTATAGTGATTATGATAAAAGATATAAACTATATGCTACACTCGTTCAGTTTACTAACGACAGCTACACAACTCCGATAAAGGTACAATCTTATCCAATTGGATTTTATTAATTCTTAATAATATCATATACAAGAGAAGGGATTTCTAGATTATTATACTAGATATTCCTTTTTTCTAACAAGGAGGGAATTAAAATGGGGATTTTTCATAAAACTTTAACTGGAGTATCCTTGTTTGTTTATTGCCTATCATTTTTTCTGTTTTTATTTTTTTTATCTTTTAAAGTGGTTGGTCTACCTTTTGTATTTTTGACGTTTGTTATTTTTATAGCAATATCCTTACTCATTGAGTATTCTTCTATTTTTGATAAGTTCAGAAAATATAAGAGTACACATAAATGGTTTCAAATATGTAACACTGTTATTACTTTGTTTTTTTTGGCTACTCTTTTTCTTTTGGGAGGAAATCGTACTTATTTAATTGTATTTACAAGTTTATACTGTTTTGGAATCATCCAAGAGATAGTAGAGAGACGTTATGTGAGTAAATATTTTTCGAGATGTCTGATATTTTGTCGCATACTTTTGATAATAGTTCTCTTTCGATTCTACTTGTACTAGGTCAATTTTACTTGTAACAATCCTATATTAGGAAGTATCCGAAAAAGACTAAATAACTTTCTCACAATCTGTATGCTATACTTTTAGATAAGTATAACCAGAAAAGCTCATCCGCTCCATCTGACATAAATTATATTAGCTCAAATGAAATTTTTTTATAACAATTTAATTTATCATACGGAATAGCCAGTGTGATGAAACCAGCCTAAAATATCAGATGGAGAAACCAAATTCAACGCATCCCCAATCGCACCAAAAAGGACATCTGCTGAACGTGCTTTTTCTTTCCTAAGATAGTTTTTCATTTTAGACCACATCATTTCAATAGGATTGAGGTCTGGACTGTATGGTGGTAAATACTGAATGGTTGCTCCGTTCAATCGAACGGAGGAAAAAATGGAAGTCGTATGAAATCTCACATCTGGAACATAATCAACTACTCGATTTCCTTTCCATGCTCGACCGTATAATTTGGTCATTCCTGTGTTTACGCCACTTTCATCTAAGAAAACAAGTTTCGTCACATCCAGATGGGGTTGGTTTTCTATCCACGCTTCTCGTTTTTCTTGTACGTCTTTTCTATGTTGTTCGTTGGCGTATAGCGTTTTTTTTTCTCTTTAATCCTAATTTGTGATTGATGATCTTACACAAACCTGGCAGACTGATGGATAAGCATAATTCTTCTTTCAGTGTGCTCAGTTCTATGTCTGGTTGTGCCAGTATTTTTTCTTGAAGCAGTTTCAGTTGTTCTTCACTCAACTTGGATTTTCTTCCGCCATTTTGTGGTAATGCTTCATAACTTTGGGTGCTTTTATAGCGGTGTATCAGGCTATATACGGCACTTTTTGTCACCTTGTAATTCTCTACTATTTCTTGTACACTTTTTCCTTCTTCGTAGGATTGTATCATTCGTTTTCTTAAATCATTGGAATAGGGTACTGGCATTTTTTTGCTCCTGTCTGCTTTTTACTATACTTTATCACAATCCTCATGATTTGTTAAATTGCTATAATAGCACGAAAAGAGTACAAATGTTAGTTCACGAAATTGGTCATTTATTAGGACTTGACCATACTGCGAATACTTCTACAAGTTCAGTGATGGATGAAAGTGATGTATTCAATTTGGATGCTCCAACTACGTACGATAAAAACAATTTGATAAATAAATATTAATGGAGGTATAATGAATGAAAAAGGGGAATTTACTGATAACTGGCAGTTTAGTTGTTTTATTAGGAATCGGTTCTGCTGCTTTTTTTAATACTAGTAAAGAAGAACTGCAAGAGAAACCACAAACAAAACAACAAACAAAACAACAAACAAAACCAACAAGTTCAGCTTTAAGTGTTCCAGGTTTTGAGAATTTAAAAGATCTTAAAAAAGCTGCAAATACTATTGTTGTTGCAACTGTTTCTAGTAAGTTTGAAGAAACAGAATCATTGATTGTTGGAGAACCTTCTGTATACCAAGTAGACCATGTATATACTGTTAAAGTAGAAAAAGGTTTTAAGGACAGTGGGGGAAACAAGTTTAAAAAAGGTGATTTGCTAGAAATTACTGTTCCAATTGGTGCAAGACAAAAGAAAGATGGGAAAGTTGGAGATTTATTGCCATTTAGTGATGAACCACTTTACTTTGAAGATGGAAAATATCTTCTATTTTTGACGAGTTCTTATTCAAGTGAATCTGAAAAGATGGTATATATGCCTACAAACATCGAACATACGTATAAGTTTGACGATATTAAAAAGAAGTATAAGAACATATCATCAGATAAAACTCCGTACATTGAGGAAATAGACATATCTAGTAATTAATTGAAAACAAGAGAAGAAATAGAACTCATTGTCAAAAGTAAATCAGACAAAATAGAGAGGAATTGGTATTCATAAAACGATACCAATTCCTTTTTCTATTTCTAATTATCTTTTCAATCAAGCCCCATCCTGAGTCAATGTATTCTCCTGTTCTAATGATTTTTTCTTCTTAAACGGTAACCACCAATTCCAGTCTCCTAACAATTTCATTAAGCTAGGAACAAGCAATAACCGAATCACTGTCGCATCAAGAAAAATTGCCAGTGCAATCCCAATTCCCATTTGTTTCACAGGAATTAAATCAGTAAAGGCAAATGCTCCAGTCACAACAATCATAATCGAAGCGGCTGATGTAATAATGCGTGATGTACTTACTAATCCTTCTAACGTACTATAATCATTGTCACCTGTTTCATCATAAATTTCTTTAATTCGTGAAACTAGAAATACCTCGTAATCCATACTCATTCCAAATACTAAACCAAATACGAACACAGGAATAATGACAATAAGATGACTTTGTGGCAAGCCCATTAATCCATTTTCAAATAGCATCGTCAATAACCCAAAAGTAGCTCCAAGCCCTAGTCCATTCATTAAAAGAGCTTTGATTGGTAAGAGAACGGACTGGAAGGCAAATAATAAAATAATGAGTGTGCTACCTAGCACTAAGAGAATACTATATTTGAAGTTGGATAGAATTTCATCAAACAATTCTTGTTGAAACTTCACATCTCCACCTATGTGAAACGTAAAGTCTGGATTTTTTTTCCAGATTTTTTCTTGTTCCTCAATCCAAGTTCTGGTTATTTTTGAACCGCCTTTGTCTTTCAATTGAATCGTTAATTGTTGTTGGTTTTCATGAACAAACATCGTTACTGCTTGTTGAAGCTGCGGTGTAGGTGGTTGTTTAATCATCGCCGCTAATTGTTCAGTTGGTACGTCTTTTAGGACACTAAATAGACTGGAAACGGAATGTACTTCGTTGTCTTTTTTGAGTGTATTAATCCAATTTGTTGCTTGTTGTAAATTTTCTTTTGTCCAATCTTTATTTTTTGTTTCTAACACAACTTGAACTTTTCCATAAATACTTCCGTTTTCTGGAAAGAATTTGTCAAATTGTTCTGCGGCAATTCGGTAAGAAGATGATTTTGGTAAAATGTCATTTCCAGCCATTACAAGTGTTAGTTGTTTGATTGGGATAACGGATATTAATAAAATAAGCAGTGTACAAATGAGCGTGACAACAGGACGTTTCATTACTTGTCTAGCAAAATTTCGCCAAATGTTATCTTTTGTTTCTTTCTGTTTAAAAAATGAACCAGCATTAATAAATTTTCCTAGAACTGCGAGTAGAATTGGTAGTAGAGTCACGGAATAAAACATGGCAACTGCAACAACTAACGCACTGCTAATTGCTACGCTTTGGAATAAATCAACTTTAATAATAACAAGAGCAAATAAGCCGATTAACACACAAATTCCTGAAAAAATAATTGATTTTCCAGCAGTTTGGAATGTTTTTGCAAGTGCTGCTACTAATGATTGTTTTTCCGATTCTTCTCGGTAACGTGAGATGAAGAATAAACAAAAATCAATCGAAAGTGATAAACCAATCATTGGGGCAACATTTAAGACGAACACCGATAATGTGTGAAAATGAGATACATATGTCAATAAACCAAATGTTGTTACAATCGTTAATCCACCAATAACAATTGGGATGAGGGAAGCAACCAAACTGCGAAAAGCAAATAGTAATACTAAAAAGGCAATTGGTAAGCCAATCATTTCGGCACGTTCTAAATCATGTTGACTTGTTTCGTTCATTTCTTTTGAGATTAATGCTTTACTAAATGCTCCAATTTTGACACCGTCTATATTTAGTTTTGCTAATGTAGTTTCGACATTTTGGTGAACGGTATAAAGATCGTTAGGATCTGTTTGTTTATATAACAAGACAAAATAAGCCGCTTTGTCTTTGAGCATATTTTTGTTTACTAGTGGATCAAGATATGTTTCGATATTTTTTTCTTTTTGTAACGTATCGGAAACGGTTTTGATTTTTTCTTGGAATGCTTTGGTAGATAAGTTTGTATTTTCTACTAGAACGATTAAGTTTTCTTGGGAAACTTTAAAGTTTTCACTAAGTATTTTTTGTGCTTTATCAAATTCTCCATCCATACTAAATCCATCTCCACCTAGTTGATCGGGCAAAGAGGTTGCTTGATATCCTAGAAAAGAAGTTAAAGAGATTAATAGAACTAATCCTATCCAGCGAAATCGTACTAGTTGTTTTGCATAATTTAATAAGAAAGAACTAGTTTTTTTTGATTCCTTCATTAATAACATCACCTTTTTTTATTATTTTTTACGTCCAGCCATCTTAGACTATTATGTATTTATATAGGACATATGTCTACTTCCAAATTTAATCAAATTATTTTTTAGATGTACTTATTTATTTTATTTTGAACTTGTTTAGTGTAACATTAGAAAATTCTAAAGTGAATATATTTGGATGAAGAAATTTTGGGTTGATCTGAGCTAGTGGGGGTGGATAAAAATCTTTTTGAAGGGTTTTTAGCGAAATGAATGCGACATAAGGGGTATTTTTTGTTCCTTCTGTTCAACTGTATTTATGATAAAAAGGATGTGAATGTGAATGATAGCAAAACAAACAAAACTTGCTCCAATTATGATTGGGGTGTTGTTAGGGATTTTTATGGCTTCTTTAGATAATACGATTGTGTCAACGGCGATGGGAACGATTGTTGGTGAACTTGGTGGATTGGATAAATTTGTTTGGGTAACTTCTGCTTATTTAGTAACGGAAATGGCAGGGATGCCAATTTTCGGGAAATTATCTGATATGTATGGGCGGAAACGGTTTTTTGTGCTTGGGATTATTATCTTTTTAATTGGTTCGATTCTTTGTGGAACGGCACAAAGTATTGTTCAGTTAAGTATTTATCGGGCGATTCAAGGAATTGGTGGTAGTGCGTTAATGCCGATTGCTTTTACGATTATTTTTGATGTATTTCCACCAGAAAAGCGTGGGAAAATGAGTGGGATTTTTGGAATGGTGTTTGGATTATCTAGTATTTTTGGACCTTTACTTGGTTCATATATTACGGATTATTTTAGTTGGCATTGGGTATTTTACATTAATATTCCGATTGGACTCATTGCATTAGCATTAATTATGGTGTTCTATCACGAATCTTCTAATCACGAGAAACAAAAAATTGACTGGTGGGGTGCAACGACACTGGTTGGAGCAATTGTTTGTTTAATGTTTGCTCTTGAGTTAGGTGGAAATGAATATGATTGGGATTCGATGACTATTATTGGTTTATTTATTGGTTCGGCAATTCTATTAGCGGTGTTCTTGTTTGTGGAAACGAAAGCAAAGGAACCGATTATTTCTTTTTCGATGTTCAAGTATCGCTTGTTTGCCTTTGGCACATTAGTTGGGATGTTTTACGGGGCAACATTTATTGTCGCAACAATTTATATTCCTATTTTTATTCAAGGGGTTTTGGGTGGATCGGCAACTAATTCTGGTTTAGTGCTGTTGCCAATGATGTTAGGAACGTCGATTACCGCACCGCTTGGAGGAGTTTTATCGACGAAAATAAGTTATCGTAATATTATGCTCCTGTCCATTGTGATTTTGTTAGTAGGTACTTTTTTGTTGTCTACACTTACAGCGGATACATCGAGATTGTTCGTGACAATTTCTATGACGATTGTTGGTCTTGGAACGGGATTTTCTTTTTCTGTACTCGGAATGGCAGCAATGCATCATTTTGATAATCGTCAACGTGGTTCGGCAAGTTCAACCAGTTCTTTCTTGCGTGCACTCGGAATGACGGTTGGAATTACAATTTTTGGTGTTATTCAAAGGAATGTGTTTACCGATCAATTAAAAAATGCTTTTGCAGGAATGCCTTCCGCACCAAATGGAATGTCGGCTGATCCGCATACCGCATTAACTCCAGCATCAAGGGCACTGATTCCAAAACCTATTTTGGATAAGATTTCTGAAGCAATGGCAACTTCGATTTCACATACATTTATGTGGACATTTGTTCCAGTCGGCATTGCTCTTATTTTTATTTTCTTTATGGGGAATGAGAAAGTAATCATTCCAGAAACAAATAAGCATAGGAAAGAACAGGAATTATAACAGACGGGGATGTGACAAAAGGGGTATAAAACATCCCGATTGTCACATGTGCTGGAAAAATTATAAAGGTATTAAGTAACATCCTGAAGATGTAGAAGGCGTGGAAGAAAGTTAAGCTATGAAGTGATTCAGTGTGCTTTTCTGTTCACCAAAAGTATTTTAAATTGAAACTAACAACGATTATGATATAATGTAGTAGTTATATTTACATAATGGGCAGAACTATTTCATTTTGGAGGGAAAATAATGTCAGTAAAATGGGAGAAACTCGAAGGTAACACAGGTGTATTAACAATTGAAGTTGCCGCTGAGCGAGTGGACGCTAACCTTGATATAGCGTTTAAGAAAGTAATAAAAAAAATAAATGTACCGGGCTTCCGTAAGGGGAAAATGCCACGTAAATTATTTGAACAACGTTTTGGTGTGGAACAACTATATGCTGATGCATTAGATTTGTTGATTCCAGAATCATATGAAGAAGCGGTAAAAGAAACAGGGATTAAACCAATTGATCGTCCTGAAATTGATGTTACACAGATTGAAAAAGGCAAAGCACTTTTATTCACAGCAAATGTCCAATTGCAACCAGAAGTTACATTGGGTGAATACAAAGGGTTAGAAGTGGAAAAATTAGACGCAACGGTAACGGATGAAGATGTACAATCGGAAATCGCAACTCTTCAAGAACGTTTTGCAGAACTGGTTATCAAAGAAGGTGCTGCAGAAGACGGAGATACAGTTGTTATTGATTTTGAAGGATTTGTTGGTGATGAAGTATTTGAAGGCGGACAAGCAGACAATTATTCACTACAAATTGGTTCAGGTTCATTTATTCCGGGATTTGAAGAACAAATTATCGGAGCAACAACTGGTGAAAAAAGAGATGTTACAGTTACATTCCCAGAAGAATATCATGCAACTCATTTAGCAGGAAAAGAAGCGATATTTAAAGTAACTGTTCATGAAATTAAAGCGACAGAACTTCCTGAGTTAGATGATGAGTTTGCAAAAGATACAGAGGAAGAAGTAGAAACATTAGAAGAACTTCAAACAAAAATTCGTACTCGTTTAGAGGAAGAAAAAGCATTGGATTCAGAAAATGCTTTCCGTGATACAATTGTTGATAAAGCGTGTGAAAATGCGACAATGGAAATTCCGGAAGTAATGATTAATGTAGAAACAAAACGTATGGTAAGAGAGTTTGAAAGCCGCTTACAATCACAAGGATTAAACCTTGAAACATACTTCCAATTCTCTGGACAAAATGAAGAACAGCTTCAGGAACAAATGAAAGATGAAGCAGAAACACGTGTCCGAATTACATTAACATTAGAAGAAATTGCTAATGTTGAAAATATTACTGTGTCTGATGAAGAAATTGATGAAGAATTACAAGAAACAGCAGGCATGTATGGCATGGATATAGAAAATTTGAGATCTATGCTCGGATCTTCTGACCGTTTATATCATGATTTATTAATGCGTAAAGTTGCTGAGTTTCTTATTGAAAACAGCAAAAATGCATAAATAATACCATTAAATAATACAATAAGACATAAGAAAATGGTGAAATTTTTTTGTTGAACGAAAAAATATTGTTAAACAAAGATTTTACTATGCAAATGTTTACTTTATAAAGGTGGGACTACGTCTTTATAAAGGTTTTTGGTTAAATGAATGGTTCACCAAAATATTGATTCTATCGTATTTTGGCAACTATTTATTCAACTAGTCTGGGACAATCGGGGTGACTAACACCACTTTTGTCCCAGAATCATATTAGAAGTACATACATATTTTCAAATTCTACATAAGGGGTGCAGAAATTGTTTAAATTTAATGATGAAAAAGGACAGTTAAAATGTTCGTTTTGTGGTAAAACACAAGAACAAGTTCGCAAACTCGTTGCTGGCCCAGGTGTATACATATGTGATGAATGTATTGAGCTTTGTGTTGAAATTGTGGAAGAGGAGTTAGGAACAGAGGAAGAAATTGATTTCCAAAACATCCCAAAACCGCACGAGATTAAAGAGATTTTGAATGACTATGTTATCGGACAAGATGTTGCTAAAAAATCACTAGCTGTTGCTGTGTATAATCACCACAAACGGATTAATTCTGGTGGGAAAATTGATGATGTAGAACTTGCAAAAAGTAATATTGTCATGATTGGCCCGACAGGTAGCGGAAAAACTTTGCTTGCTCAGACACTTGCACGAATTTTGAACGTACCATTTGCAATTGCGGATGCTACTTCTTTAACAGAAGCTGGTTATGTTGGGGAAGATGTCGAGAATATTCTACTCAAACTCATCCAATCAGCAGATTATGATGTAGAGAAAGCGGAACGTGGCATTATTTACATCGATGAAATTGATAAAATTGCTCGTAAATCTGAAAATCCATCCATTACTCGTGATGTATCAGGTGAAGGAGTACAACAAGCCCTCTTGAAAATTCTGGAAGGTACAGTTGCAAGCGTGCCGCCACAAGGTGGTCGGAAACACCCTCACCAAGAATTCATTCAAATTGATACGACAAATATTTTATTTATTTGTGGTGGTGCATTTGATGGAATTGAAACGATTATTAAACGCCGTCTTGGTAAGAAAGTAATTGGTTTTGGTTCTGGGTCTATAGCCGAGGATAATCAAAAAGTTCTTTCCAAAATGTTGCCAGAAGATTTATTGAAATTTGGGCTTATTCCTGAATTTATTGGTCGTCTACCAGTGCTTACAAACTTGGAACTTTTGGATGAAGGAGCATTAATTGAAATTTTAACAAAACCAAAAAATGCCCTTGTTAAACAATACCAAAAAATATTAGAGCTTGATAATGTAAAGTTAGAGTTTGAACAAGATGCTCTCACGGAAATTGCCAAACGGGCAATTGAACGCAAAACAGGTGCAAGGGGTCTACGCTCAATTATCGAAGCAATTATGTTAGAAGTCATGTTCGATTTACCATCACGAAAAGATGTTGAGAAATGTATTATCACTGCTGAATCTGTTCGTTTAGAACAACCACCACAACTGATTAGAACAGACGGCTCTCAAGTTGATTTAACAAAAAAAACATCTGCATAAAAGAATGGTCTAAACCTTAGAAAAATGAGGTTTAGACCATTTTTTTATAGGAAAAGAAATTTTAAAAAAGAATTTCTAGTATTTAGGATGGGAGAATTGGGGTATTTTCTCCCCTTTTCTCCCATCCTCTGTTTATTAGATGCCTTGCTCGGAAATAATAGAGCTATTACAAGAAAAAGGAGATCGGAAAATGGATTGGATGAACATAGGTTTATTTATTCAAATTTTTTTTGGTGCTGTTGTAGGTATTTATTTTTTAAAGTTATTAATGACCCAGCGGACGAATAAAGTATCTGTTACAAAAGATTCACGAAAAGAAATGGAACAATTAAAAAAAATGAGAGCGTTATCACTGACTGAACCGTTATCAGAAAAAGTACGTCCACAAACATTTCAAGATATTGTTGGACAAGAAGACGGCATTCAGGCATTAAAAGCAGCATTATGTGGACCGAATCCACAGCATGTTATTATTTATGGTTCTCCCGGTGTAGGAAAAACAGCGGCTGCTCGGCTTGTATTAGAAGAAGCAAAAAAATCGAGTTTATCTCCTTTTCAAAAATCAGCCGTATTTCTTGAATTAGATGCAACAACAACACGGTTTGACGAACGAGGAATTGCCGATCCGTTAATTGGTTCTGTGCATGATCCAATTTATCAAGGAGCAGGAGCAATGGGGCAAGCAGGAATACCACAGCCGAAACAAGGAGCTGTATCCAATGCCCATGGTGGTGTATTATTTATTGATGAGATTGGGGAGCTTCATCCTATTCAAATGAACAAATTATTAAAAGTTTTAGAAGATCGGAAAGTATTTTTTGAAAGTGCCTATTACAATGAAGATAATCTAACTATTCCAACTCATATTCATGATATTTTCAAACATGGTTTGCCTGCTGATTTTAGGCTAGTTGGAGCAACAACGAGAGCACCAAGTGAACTTCCGCCAGCACTTCGTTCTCGTTGTATGGAGGTATTCTTTCGAGAATTGGAGCAGGAAGAAGTGGCAATTATTGCTAAGAAAGCAGTGGAGAAAGTTTCTTTACAAGTAGAAAGCTCGGCAATTGAAACGGTGTCTAATTATGCAAGAAATGGGCGAGAAGCAGTGAATATGGTACAGACAGCCGCAGGGCTAGCCATTACAACAGAAAGAAATCTTATTTTAAACAGTGATATGGAATGGGTGGCTCATACAAGTCGAGCTATTCCACGTTATGATAAAAAAATAGCACTTGAATCAAAAACAGGTGTGGTGAATGGACTAGCTGTATATGGCTCAAACATTGGCATTTTACTAGAAATTGAAGTACAAGCATTAGTAGCACAGCAAAAAGGCAAAGGAATCATGACTATAACAGGGATTGTTGAAGAAGAACGGATTGGTAGTGGATCGAAATCATTTCACCGAAAAAGTATGGCAAAAGGCTCCATTGAAAATGTCCTCACTGTTTTGCGTTCACTTGGTATAGCGGACTATGATTATGATATTCATGTGAATTTTCCCGGTGGAACACCAATTGATGGTTCATCCGCAGGAATTGCTATGGCAACAGGAATTTATTCAGCCATAAAAAATATTCCTATCTCAAGAACAATCGCCATGACGGGTGAAATTGGTTTGCACGGAGCAGTAAAACCAGTTGGTGGTGTGTTTGCAAAAATAAAGGCTGCTAAGTTAGCTGGTGTAGAAACGGTACTAATTCCGCAGGAAAATATGCAGGCTATGTTACATAAAATAGAAGGAATTAACATTATTCCAGTGCAAAATATTAGTGAAGTGCTCTCTCTAGCAATCGAAACTTTAGATGATGCTGAAATAAGTTAAGCCGAGCAGGTGGAACAGCGTGAGATATTTCTTGCTTCACCTGCTTTCGTGCTATACAATTCTTGTTAAGAGAGGTGCAGAATATGACAAAAAAAATAACTGTCCCATTGCTGCCGCTAAGAGGAGTTGTTTTATTTCCCTCGGCAGTTTTAAATTTAGATGTCGGACGTGACAAATCAGTACAAGCATTAGAGAAAGCAATGCTTCAAGAAGAACTTATCTTATTAGTTACCCAAAAAGAGTCTGATGTGGAGCAACCAAATTTTTCAGACTTATATAGTACAGGAACATTGGCTCAAATTAAAGAGTTTATTAAGTTGCCAAATGGGGCTTTTCGGGTGCTTGTGGAAGGACAAACAACAGCAGAAATTACCCGTCAATTAGACATGAGCGATTATATGATGGTTGAAGTTGAGGTAAAAGAATCAGCGGAGTATGCAGGTATTGATGGCGAAGTAGCAAGAAGAACCATGCTTGAATATTTCGGTCAGTATATTAAATTATCCAAGAAACTAACACCAGATGTGTATTCAGCAATGGTTAATGTAGAAGATATTGAAAAAATGGCAAATATGATTAGCCATCATCTACCACTAAAAGTCCCAGAGAAACAAAAGATTTTGGAAATGAACGATTTAAAAGAACGAGTACATTATATTATTTCCATCATCAATAATGAAAAAGAAATTATTCAACTAGAACGGAAATTACATATTCAAGTTCGACAAGCGGTAGAGAGAACGCAAAAGGAATATTATCTACGTGAACAAATGAAGGCAATTCAAAAGGAACTCGGTGATAAAGACAATAAAGTAACAGAAGTCGAGGAACTGAAAGTTAAAATTAAAGAAGCAAATATGCCAGAGCATATGGAGAAAATAGCACTAAAGGAACTCACACGCTATGAACGAATTCCAACAAGTTCACCTGAAAATACAAATATCCGGACATATCTCGACTGGCTTATTAATTTGCCGTGGTCAAAAAAGACAGAAGACCATTTAGATGTCAATCATGCAGAGAAAATTTTGAATGAAGACCATCATGGATTAGAAAAAGTGAAAGAACGGGTATTAGAATATTTGGCTGTTCAACAACTAACAAATTCGCTTCGTGGACCAATTCTTTGTTTAGTTGGACCTCCGGGAGTTGGGAAAACTTCGCTTGCCCGTTCGATTGCAAGGTCATTGGAACGGAAATTTGTTCGAGTTTCTTTAGGTGGCGTGCGTGACGAATCAGAAATTCGTGGACATCGCCGTACATATATTGGAGCAATGCCTGGAAGAATTATTCAAGGCATGAAACGAGCGGAAACAATTAATCCTGTTTTTCTTCTGGATGAAATCGACAAAATGTCTAATGACTTTCGTGGTGATCCATCTTCGGCTATGTTAGAAGTGCTTGATCCAGAACAAAACCATAGTTTTAGCGATCATTATATTGAAGAACCGTATGATTTATCGAATGTGATGTTTATTGCAACAGCTAATAATCTAGGGGCAATTCCAGGTCCTTTACGTGACCGAATGGAAATTATTTCTATCGCAGGTTATACCGAACTAGAGAAATTACATATTGCCAAAGATCATTTGTTGCCAAAACAAATACAAGAACATGGCTTAACAAAAAAAATGTTCCAAATACGTGATGAAGCAATTATGTCACTCATTCGTTATTACACAAGAGAAGCGGGAGTAAGAAGTTTAGAGAGACAACTAGCGTCACTATGTCGCAAAGCAGTTCGCTTAATTGTCGGTGAAAATCGTAAAAAAGTAGTAATTAGCGAAAAAAAAATAGAAGAATATCTCGGTAAAAAGAAATTTAGTTTTGGTAAAGCAGAACTAGAAAATCAAATTGGTGTTGCAACGGGTCTTGCTTATACAACCGTTGGTGGCGACACATTGTCGATTGAAGTGTCTTTGTATCCGGGAAAAGGACGGCTTGTGTTAACAGGAAAACTTGGTGATGTCATGAAAGAATCAGCACAAGCGGCACTCAGTTATATCCGCTCTCGTGCCGAACAACTGAAAATTGATCCTGAGTTTTATGATAAAAATGATATTCACATCCACGTTCCAGAAGGGGCTGTACCAAAAGATGGTCCATCGGCAGGGATTACAATGGCAACTGCTTTAATTTCCGCCATTACTAATCGACCTGTTCATTGTAATGTAGGGATGACGGGAGAAATTACCTTGCGTGGGCATGTGTTGCCAATTGGTGGCTTAAAAGAAAAATCATTAAGTGCCCACCGTGCAGGGCTGACAAAAATCATTATTCCAAAAGAAAATGAAAAAGATTTAGACGACATTCCAGATGTAATTAAGCAAGACCTTACATTCGTACCAGTCACACATTTGGACGAAGTATTAAAACACGCTTTAGTTGGGGAGAAAAAATGAACGTAACAAGTGCAAATATTATTATTAGTGCCGTAAAGCCAAATCAATATCCAGAAGGAGGCTTGCCAGAGTTCGCTTTGGCAGGTCGTTCCAACGTGGGAAAATCTTCATTTATTAATAAAATGCTAGGAAGAAAAAGTCTAGCCCGCATTTCATCCAGACCAGGAAAAACACAGACGCTAAATTTCTTCTTAATTAATGAAGCATTTTATTTTGTCGATGTTCCAGGTTATGGATTTGCGAAAGTATCGAAACAAGAAAGAGCGGCATGGGGGAAAATGATTGAAACGTATATAGCAACACGTTCACCATTGAAACTTGTCGTACAAATTGTTGATTTACGCCATCCACCGAGTAAAGATGATATAAGTATGTATAATTTCTTAAAACACCATCAAATTCCTTGCCTTATCATTGCGACAAAAGCGGATAAAATTCCTAAAGGAAAATGGCAGAAGCATTTGAAGATAGTTAAAGAAACATTACTATTTCGTCAGCAAGATAAAATTGTCGTTTTTTCTTCGGAAACTGGTCATGGAAGAGATGAAGCTTGGGCCATTATGGAGGAAATGATGAGTAGTAAAGTGGAGACGGAGCAATAACATCACTCGAATATCAGTCCAGATTTTACAATTGAAGGCATCCATAAAATAAGAGAGTATCATTATGAGGCTACAAAAGAGATGACTTTGAGTGAGCGTTCCGCCTTCTATAAAGACGATGCAGACAAAGTACAAGAAGAAATAAATAGACATCGAATAAAAAAGTAGCCTAAAAATTTATATTCTGTATGGTTTTCAATGCGTTTCAGAACTTTGGTATGACAACTGAATAGAAATGAATAGCATTTTTGTAGAAAGTGTGAACAACCAATAATTTTTCCATAAATCGTGTTAAGTTTCGACACAACATGTGTTATAATGATAAGAGCAGATTTTTTGGGAGGTTTTTTCGTGCATATTGTTGTGATCAGTGTAAATTATAAAACAGCTCCTGTAGAAATTCGGGAAAAAGTGACGTTTACAAATGAAGGTTTAATAAGTGCAATGAAGCAATTAAAAAATCAAAAGAGCATTTTAGAGAATGTTATTATTTCCACATGTAATCGAACAGAAGTGTGTGCGGTTGTGGATCAACTGCATACAGGACGTTATTATATAAAAACATTTTTAGCTAATTGGTTTGGTATGGACAAAGATGAACTAGCAAAGTGGCTCGTTGTCTATGAAGCGGATGATGCAAAAGAGCATTTATTTCGACTTGCTTGTGGCTTAGAGTCCATGGTGCTTGGTGAAACGCAAATTCTTGGACAAGTTCGTTCTAGTTTTCTATCTGCCCAAGAGCACCAAACAGTTGGAACGATTTTTAATCAGTTTTTTAAACAAGTAATTACCCTTGCAAAAAAAGCCCACTCTGAAACAGAGATTGGAGCGAATGCGGTGTCGGTTAGTTATGCGGCAGTGGAACTTGCAAAGAAAGTGTTAGGGAGTTTAAAAGATAAGCAAGTGTTAATTCTTGGTGCAGGAAAAATGGGCGAGTTAGCTGTACAAAATTTGTACGGAAGCGGTGCAAAAAATGTTGTCGTGATGAACCGCACATTTGAAAAAGCCGAGAAACTAGCAGAACGTTTTTCTGGCGGTGCCAAGCGGTTAGAAGAATTGTCTTGTGCTTTAGTGGAAACGGATATTATTATTAGTTCCACAGGAGCAGACGGTTATGTTATTACAAAAGAAATGATGGAAAGTGTAGAGAAAATGCGGAAATATCGTCCACTATTTATGGTTGATATAGCCGTTCCTAGAGATTTAGACCCTAAACTAGCTGAACTAGATAGTGTGTTTTTGTATGACATAGATGATTTAAAAGATATTGTTGAAGCGAATTTAGCAGAACGTCAAAAAGCTGCTATCAAAATTGGTGAAATGATTGCTGGAGATATAGATGATTTTAATAGTTGGCTATATACATTAGGGGTTGTACCAATGATTTCTGCCCTTAGACAAAAAGCACTAGCTATTCAAGAAAATACAATGGAAAGTTTAGAAAAGAAACTTCCATATTTATCAGAACGTGACCATAAAGTAATTAGCAAACATATGAAAAGTATTGTAAATCAGCTAATTAGAGATCCGATACTTTTAGCGAAGGAATTACCGTCGGAAAAAAACGCCGATCAGGCACTGGAACTATTTGCAAGAATCTTTAATATTGAAGAATCTTTACCTCTACAAGAAGAAAAAACATTGTTTAACTATACTGTGAATTTTAAACCTCTTGAAGTTTAGGGGGAGAGCTTTGTGGATATAACAGTAAGGGTCTATGAGTTGATGATTGTTCTTTATAGTTTGTCTGTTTTGTTTTATTTTATAGATTTCTTACGTGATAACCAGAAGGCGAATCAAGTTGCTTTCTGGTTGCTTTCTATTGTCTGGCTGTTACAAACAGTTTTTTTGATTTTTCGAGTCATACAAACAGGCAGATTTCCGATTTTGACAGTGTTTGAAGGACTTTATTTCTATGTGTGGGTGCTGGTGACTTTATCTATTATTATCAATCATTTTCTCCGTACGAACTTTTTGCTTTTTTTCGTCAATGTGCTTGGATTTTGTATGATGGCATTGCATACGTTTATGCCAGTGCAACATGAATCAACGATTATTGCAAATCGTTTGGTTTCGGAACTGCTTGTTTTACATATAACAATGGCAATGATTTCTTATGGAGCATTATCATTTTCGGGAGTATTTTCGCTTTTATATATGATGCAATATACACTCTTGAAGGAGAAAAAATGGGGCAAGTGGTTACTGCGGTTAGATGATTTATCAAAGCTTGATTATTTGTCATATGTATTAAATATGATTGGCTTACCGATGTTAATATTATCACTAATTTTAGGTGTTATTTGGGCGTATGTCAGCATGGATATATTTATTTGGCATGATGCAAAGGTGCTTGGTTCATTTATGTTAATTATTGTGTATGCATTTTACTTTTATAGGCGGATGCATGTTCAAGGCAAAGCAATTGCTTATTGGAATATAGGTTCATTGTTATTATTGCTTGTAAATTTTTTTCTAATAGGAAATTTTTCAAAGTTCCATTTGTGGTATTCGTAGGAGGGAAAATATGCGTAAAATTATCGTAGGCTCACGCCGTAGTAAACTAGCATTAACACAAACAAATTGGGTAATTGAACAGTTAAAAAAAATTACTCCGTTTGAGTTTGTTGTCAAAGAAATTGTCACAAAAGGTGACCAAATTGTTGATGTAACTTTATCTAAAGTTGGTGGAAAAGGTTTATTTGTAAAAGAGATTGAACAAGCATTACTAGATGGTAAAATTGATATGGCGATTCATAGTATGAAAGATATGCCAGCCGTTTTGCCGACTGGACTTACAATCGGTTGTGTTCCAGTTCGTGAAGATGCGAGAGATGTATTATTATCTAAATCAAAACAAACGTTAAGCAATCTCCCAAGCGGAGCAGTAATTGGAACAAGTAGTCTACGCCGCTCTGCTCAATTGCTCGCTGCACGCACAGATCTTGAAATCAAATGGATTAGAGGAAATATTGATACAAGAGTTGAAAAATTACATAACGAAGACTATGATGCGATTATTTTAGCGGCGGCGGGGTTATCACGTATGGGTTGGAGTAAAGACATTATTACAGAATTTTTACCTACAGATATGTGTGTGCCAGCCGTTGGACAAGGGGCATTGGCAATTGAGTGTCGGGAAGATGATGTAGAACTACTAATGGCACTCCGCAAATTTAATGACCAAAAAACTGAAACAGCAACAATTGCCGAACGAACTTTTTTAAAAGAAATGGAAGGCGGTTGCCAAGTTCCAATTGCTGGATATGCAGAAGTCTCAGAAGAAATTTCTTTAACGGTACTTGTTGGTTCTCCAGATGGGAAAGTTATTGTAAAAGAAACAGTAACGGGAACAGACGCTGTAACTGTCGGAAAAGAGGCGGCAAAACTTCTAACAGCCAAAGGAGCAAAAGAAATCATTGCAAAGGTTGTCGGTACGCTATGATTGGCAAAACAGTCTTAGTAACAAGAGACGCTAAACAAGCTCCAACATTCAGTGAAAAACTAGCTGATGTTGGAGCAAATCCGCTCACCTTACCACTGATTGACATTCAGCCAGTCAAACCAGATGAAGAAATACTAAAGAAAATGGATACATATACTTGGCTTGTTTTTACAAGTCAAAATGGTGTGGAAAATTTTTTAAAGATAGTCAAAGATGTTTCAGAAAAAAAAATAGCAGCAGTTGGGGCAAAAACAGCGGCAGCTCTAGCAGAGTATGGTGTAAGAATTGCTATTGTACCAACAAAATATGAAGCAGTATCACTAGCAAATGCCCTTGAAAGGCGTTTGTTTCCAGAAGATAGAGTATTAATTGTCAAAGGAAATCTAGCAGGTACAGTTGTAAAAGATACACTTAAAGTGTTGGACATTTATGCGGATGAACTGACAGTATATGAAACGGTAGAACATCAAGGAAACCAAGTCAAACTTGCTGAAATTTTACGAGAAAAAAAAATAGATGCAGTTACCTTTGCTAGTCCATCTGTTGTTAGAAGTTATATGAAAGCAGTTGAAAACTTACCCGAAGAATTATGGAAACCGCTTGTATATGCTTGTATTGGTCCAGTAACGGAGAAAGTGGCAGTAGAAGCAGGATTGACAGTTGCCGTTTGCCCAGAAACATATACATTTGAAGTATTAATAGATGAAATGTGTCATTTTTGGAGAAAGAGGTAAAAAATACCCCTTTCTCCAAAAATAATGAAGTGAATGGTTAATAAAATACCGTAAAATCAGCGTTTTGGTGAACCATTCATTTCATTAAAAAACCTTCAAAAATATATGTCTTAAACAAATGAAATAAATAGTGACCAAAATACAAAAAAATGAAGGTTTTGGTGAACTAATTCTAGGCATCAAAAACTATTTAAAAAGGGGAGATAATTATGCAATTTGCTCGTCATCGTCGTTTAAGATCATCTAGTTATATGCGTGATTTAGTGCGTGAAACACATTTAACAGTAAATGACCTCATTTATCCATTGTTTGTTGTTGATGGGGAGAATAAAAAAAATGAAGTTTCTTCTATGCCGAGTGTGTATCAACTATCACTAGATAATTTAGATGCAGAAATGGATGAAGTTGTTTCTTTAGGAATTAAATCTGTTCTGTTATTTGGTGTGCCAGATGAAAAGGATGCTGTTGGTTCAGGTGCTTATGATGATGAAGGGATTGTTCAAAAAGCAATTGCCAAAATTAAAAAGAACTATCCAGACTTGATTGTCATTGCGGATACGTGTT
This sequence comes from Caryophanales bacterium, assembly GCA_031546705.1. GTDB lineage: Bacteria > Bacillota > Bacilli > Bacillales > JAVBJX01 > JAVBJX01. The sequence goes on along the minus strand of JAVBJX010000071.1, from coordinate 10,644 downwards.
TATGTGAATATACAAGTCATGGACATTGTGGTGTGGTTGAACATGAGCATATTTTAAACGATGAATCTCTTACACTACTTGCCGAAACTGCTGTCAGTCAAGCTCGGGCAGGGGCAGATATTATTGCTCCCTCGAACATGATGGACGGTTTTGTTTGCGTTATTCGTAAAGCGTTGGATGAGAATGGATTCCAAAATATCCCAATTATGTCTTATGGTGTGAAATATGCATCTGCTTTTTACGGACCATTTCGAGAAGCGGCACAAGGAGCACCACAATTTGGTGACCGAAAAACGTATCAAATGGATCCAGCGAATCGAGTGGAAGCATTTCGTGAAGCACAATCGGATATAGAGGAAGGGGCAGACTTTATAATTATTAAACCAGCCCTTGCTTATTTAGATATTATTCGTGACATCAAAAATTTTGTTACTTTGCCAATTGTTGCTTACAATGTTAGTGGTGAATACGCCATGATTAAAGCAGCAGCCCAAAATGGTTGGATAGATGAAGAAAAAGTTGTGATGGAAATGTTAATTGGCATGAAGCGAGCGGGAGCAGATTTAATTATGACCTATTTTGCAAAAGATGTTGCCAGATGGTTACGGGGGTAGAATGATGAGATACGAAAAATCAAAAAAAGCGTATGAAGAAGCACTTACTTTAATGCCAGGTGGCGTAAATAGCCCTGTTCGGGCATTCAAATCGGTGAAAATGAATCCGATTTTTATGGAAAGAGGAAAAGGCTCAAAAATTTATGATATTGATGGTAATGAATATATTGATTATGTTCTTTCATGGGGCCCACTTATTTTAGGACATACGCATGAAAATGTTGTCAAAGCATTAAAAGAAGTAGCTGAAACAGGAACAAGTTTTGGTGCACCAACGTTAATTGAAAGTGAACTGGCAAAATGTGTCATGGAGCGTGTGCCTTCGATTGAAGTCATTCGCATGGTTAGTTCGGGAACAGAAGCAACCATGAGTGCGTTGCGTTTGGCAAGAGGTTATACAGGGCGTAATAAAATTATGAAGTTTGAAGGTTGTTATCACGGACATGCGGATGCTTTATTAATTAAAGCAGGTTCAGGAGTTGCAACGCTTGGATTGCCAGATAGTCCGGGTGTACCAGAATCGGTTGCTCAAAACACAATCAATGTTCCATATAATGATTTAGCAAGTGTAACATATGCGTTTGAACAATTTGGTGAGGACATTGCGGCAATTATTGTGGAGCCAGTTGCTGGAAATATGGGTGTTGTTCCGCCAGTGGACGGATTTCTACAAGGACTTCGTGATATTACAACAAAACACGGAGCATTGTTAATTATTGATGAAGTAATGACTGGATTTCGAGTTGATTATTATTCCGCACAAGGATATTACAATGTAAAACCTGATTTAACTTGTCTTGGAAAAGTAATTGGTGGTGGCTTACCAGTTGGTGCATACGGTGGGCGTAGAGAAATTATGGAAAATATTGCTCCAAGTGGGGCGATTTATCAAGCAGGAACTTTATCAGGTAATCCACTTGCAATGGCAGGAGGACTGGCGACTTTAAATGAACTAACAAAAGAATCGTATGTTACTTTTGAAAAACTGGCAGACCAATTAATTGAAGGAATGGGTAAAGCGGCAACAAAGTATGAAATTCCGCATACATTTACTCGTGCTGGTTCAATGGTTGGCTTTTTCTTAACGGATAAAACGGTAACAAATTATGAAATAGCAAAAACATCTGATTTGGATTTGTTTGCGGATTATTATAAGGAAATGGCAAATGAAGGAATTTTTCTTCCACCATCACAGTTTGAGGGGATGTTTTTGTCTACTGCTCATAGTGAAGATGATATTCAGAGAACGATTGAAGCAGCTGGGAAGGCGTTTAAGAGGATTCGGGGATAGAATTTCCAATTCCATTTAAAATAAGAAAGCCCCAAATCACATGATCCGTAGTGGCTTGGGGCTTTTCCTAGCAAGTTCATTCTTCTCGGTTGATGCTTGCTTCTGAAGAAAATCCTTTAGGGTAACGTTTCTTTAATTTTTCTATGTTACTTTCAAAAACCTCTTCAAATGTAAGTTTATATTCGTCAAGAATACGAGCGATATACCAACAGACATCACCAAGTTCGTCTTTAATCTTCTCTGTATTTTTTTCATGTCCATGGCCTAATTCTTTTTTAATTAAATCTTGAACTTCTCCCGCTTCCCCACCAAGACCTAACCCATAAATGGCTAAATTTAAGAAAGAAGAACGTTCTTTGTTTGCTGTACGTCTTGACTCTACTTGATACTCATTGGCTTGCATTTGGTTCACTCTCCTTTAACTGAAGTATTGATAGATTTTCGATTCGCTTGCAAGTTACTAGTCTGCCAGAGGTTTTATCTCTTACCATTTCCCAAATACCATGTTTTTTAGGATCGAACAATTCAACTTTTCCTGTTCTTTTTTTTGAATTTCTGTTCCAAACTAGGGAAAAACAACTCCACCATTCTCTCTATCAAAGCCACCGCTTCATCAACCGACTTCACATTCAATTTACCCACTTCTTCGCCCAACTGGCTCGCTGTAAAATCATAACGTGGATCATAATAATAAACAAGCAATAATTCCACTGCCCGCTTAAACTCCCCACTTACCAAAGATTGTTCAATTTCCGTAGCAATTGGTGTATGCAAGCGAGATTTTATTTTACGAAAAGCAGTAAGACATTGTTCTTGATTGTTCCAAGGCTCATAGTCTTCCAAAATAGTCTGGATTCGTGCTTCAATAGGCAAATTAATTTGAATGCAGTGTCCGTTGTTCTTTTTTTTAATCAAACATTCTGGCAAAACTACTTTGCCAATCCGATTGCTTTCCGCTTCTATTAATATATAAGGAGATTCGTTAAGACGGAGCAATTCTGTTACGAGTAGAGCATCAAATGTTTTTTGATTGTGTGATTTTTTGCCAATCTCACCAAAAATTGAACCACGGTGTGAGGCAAACGCTTCTAAATCCAATACAGGATAGCCTTTTGCTTGTAATTTTTTAAGGATAGCGGTTTTTCCAGTACCTGTATTACCATGTAGAACAACAAATGTTGGTTTGATTTCTATATTTTCTAATGTGTGAACAATCCATTGGCGATAAGCACGATAACCACCAACCAGTCGCTGGGCATGAATATTCATGAGTGAAAGGAGGGTGGCAGTTGTTTTACTACGCATTCCGCCACGCCAACAAAAGACAACTATACGACCTTGTAAGTTTGAAAATTGTTTAATAAAAGTCGGAAGTTTAGCGGAAACAATTTCTAGTCCTGCATCCATTGCCGCTTGCTTGCTTACTTGTTTGTACAAAGTTCCGATTTTTGCTCGTTCTTCGTCATCAAAAATTGGTATGTTTAAACTGCCTGGTATGGTAGCTTCTTCGTATTCGGAAGGAGATCTCACATCAATAAAAACAAATTTCTCTTGGTGCATGAAGCATTCATCTACAGTTACATCCATTGGAAAACTCCTTCTATTTAACGACAATTTGTTCAAGATGTCCGTCAGTTACTTCCCCGATTATACTTGCTTCCACTCCTGCATCAAGTAAGTTTTGTAATAAATCCTCTGCCTGTGCTTTTTCAACAGAAATTAACAAGCCACCTGATGTAACAGCATCACATAAAATAAACTGATCTATTTGATCCATCTGTTCAGGAAAAATAATATTTTCTTTAACATGGGCAAAATTATTTTTTGTGCCACCTGGAATAAATCCTTGTTCAGCTAGTTGTCTTACTCTCGGTAAAATTGGTACATCTTCTTTTATAATTGTAATTCCAAGTTTGCTACCTTTTGCCATTTCTAAAGCGTGTCCAAGTAAACCAAAACCAGTTACATCTGTACAAGCATGAACATCATAATGATCCATTATTTCAGCGGCTGTTTTGTTTAGGGTAGACATGATACAGGTTACACGCTCTATTTCTTCCTCAGTTAGTTGCCCATTTTTTATGGAAGTTGTCATAATACCAATGCCGATTGGTTTTGTAAGAATGAGTTTGTCACCAGCTTTTGCCGAAGCATTTGCTCGGATTTTATTGGGGTGAATTAGACCAGTTACTGCCATTCCGAATTTCGGTTCTTTATCATCAATAGAATGCCCACCAACAAGTGTTGCTCCAGCTTCTTTCACTTTATCTGCTGCACCTCTTAAGATGTCGGTTAAAATGCTTTTATCTAATGTAGAAATTGGAAAGGCAACAATATTTAACACAGTTAATGGCTTTCCACCCATAGCATAAATATCACTCAAGGCATTTGCCGCAGCAATTTGTCCAAATGCGTATGGATCATCCACAATTGGTGTGAAAAAATCAACTGTTTGCACGAGTGCTGTTTCTTCATTGATTTTGTAGACACCAGCATCGTCACTTGTATCAAGTCCGACAAGTAAATTTGGATTTGATTCTGAGGTAGGTAAATTTCTCATTACTTGAGCTAGGTCAGCAGGGCCTATTTTGCAACCACAACCACCTTTTGTAGATAGATGCGTTAATTTTATTTTTGTCATATGTACTTCGGTTCCTTTCAAATGTACTAGATGGGTTAATTATACATGAAAACTTTGAGTTTGGGTCAAAAGCGGTAAAAAGTACCTCAATTGCTCCAAACTCATGAATTGAATGGTTGTCAAAATCCAGTAGAATTAAGGTTGTTCTGAATCATTCATTTCACTAAAAAACATTCAAAAATACATATGTTCCAGATTCATGAAAGTTTGTCCCACACTCCTAGTATTTGTTACAATAAAAGGGAAAACTAATAGAAAAAAAGGAGCTGAAATACTTGAAAAGACTTTTTGAAATAGACAGCTTTAAAATAATTGAAACAGTATTACATAAAGAAGATTTTCGTTTGGCAGAGAGTATGATGAGTTTGGGCAATGGGCATATGGGAATGCGTGGGAATTTTGAGGAAACATATTCTGGTGATTTTCATCGTGGTTCATATATGGCTGGTGTATGGTTTCCAGATAAAACCCGAGTTGGTTGGTGGAAAAATGGTTATCCATTATATTTTGGAAAAGTAATTAATTCCACTAACTATATTGGAATTCGAGTGTTCATTGACTTAGAAGAATTAGATTTACATACAGCAAACATAACAAAATTTTATCGAGAATTAGATATGCAACATGGAATACTAACAAGAAAATTTACAGTCGTTCATGGGGAGAAAGAAACAGAAATAGAAGTGGTTCGTTTTCTATCCGTAGCGGAGAAGGAACTTGCGGTCATTCGTTATCAAGTTAAGCCAGTAAATTATGATGGAGAAATTACGTTTGTTCCGTATTTAGACGGAAATATTCATAATGAAGATTCTAATTATGACGAGCATTTTTGGTTAGAAGTTACTAAAAATAGGGAAGAGTATGGTGGGCATCTAGTCATGCAGACAAAAGAAAATCCATTTGCAACACCACGTTTTCAAGTGGCTACAACAATGAAAATAGTTGTTGATGGTGAGGTTACAAAAATAGAAACTGCTGAAAAAAGTGCCTATATAGATAATACCATTACTGTGAAGGCTCAGAAAAATCAAGTGATCCTATTAGATAAATATATAGCAGTAACAACAGATCGTGAGTACAAACCAGAACAATTAGTTGTTAAAGGCTTGGAAAAATTAGCTATAGCTATAAAAAAAGGTTATGAAACAATGATTGTGGAACATAAAAATGGTTGGCTAAAGCGTTGGGAAACATCTGATGTTGTAATTGGTGGTGATGATTCTGCTCAACAAGGAATTCGTTTTAATTTATTTCAATTATATGCAACGTATTACGGAGAAGATGCTCGCTTAAATATTGGCCCAAAAGGATTTACGGGTGAAAAGTATGGTGGAGCAACGTATTGGGATACAGAAGCATATGCCATCCCACTTTATTTAGCGACAACAAATGAACAAGTAGCTCGGCAATTATTAATTTACCGTCATCAACAATTAGATGGTGCATACCACAATGCTAGACAACAAGGGTTACAAGGTGCATTGTATCCGATGGTTACTTTCAATGGGATTGAGTGTCATAATGAATGGGAAATTACGTTTGAAGAAATTCATCGAAATGCCGCTATTGCTTATGCCATTTACAATTACGTAAACTATACAGGTGATAAAAATTATTGGCGTGAATATGGACTAGATGTGTTAACTGGTATTGCTCGCTTTTTTGCTGATCGTGTCCATTTTCATAAGCAAAAAAATGTATACATGATTCATGGGGTAACGGGACCAAATGAATATGAAAACAATGTCAATAATAACTGGTATACAAACACTATGGCAAAATGGGTTCTGGAATATACCATTCAAGTTGTTAATGAATTACAAACCAATGAAGTGAGTGCAGAGGAAAAAAATAAGTGGCAACATATGATTGACTATATGTATTTGCCATTTGATGAAGAACGGCAAGTATTTGTGCAACATGATACATTTTTAGATAAAGACTTAATGAAGGCAGAGGAACTGCCAGCCGAATTTCGCCCATTAAATCAAAAATGGTCATGGGATCGGATTTTGCGGAGTTGTTTTATTAAACAAGCGGATGTATTGCAAGGAATGTACTTTTTAAATGACCGCTATACAATAGAAGAAAAGCGGCGTAATTTTGATTTCTATGAACCAATGACGGTACATGAATCATCTCTTTCACCATGTATTCACTCGATTTTGGCGGCAGAGCTTGGTAGGGTAGAGAAAGCATATGAAATGTATCAGCGTACTGCTCGACTAGACCTCGATAATTATAATGATGATACGGAAGATGGTTTGCATATTACAAGTATGGCTGGTTCGTGGTTGTCCATTGTTCATGGTTTTGCTCAAATGAAAACAGCTCATGAGAGTCTATCATTTGCTCCATTTATTCCAGAAGCGTGGGAACATTATTCGTTTCATATTGTGTATAGAAATCATGCTTTGACCGTAAAAGTAACAAAAGAGCAAGTAACTATTTCACAAAAAGGTGAGCCACTTATATTGAAGTTGTATGGAAAAGAAGTGAGCTTAGAAAAGGATGGACAACTAAACCATGAAACAAAATAAATTGAAAGCAGTTATTTTTGATTTAGATGGTGTCATTACCGATACAGCGGAGTACCATTTTTTAGCGTGGAAAAAGTTGGCGGAGGAGTTTGGCGTTGTTTTTACCCATGAATTTAATGAGCAGTTAAAAGGTGTTTCACGGATGGATTCGCTAGAAAAAATATTGACGTTGCAGGATAAACAATTTACGGAGGAAAAAAAGATTGCTTTTGCAACAAAAAAGAACGACTATTATTGTAAGCTAATTGAAAATATTACACCTGCGGATATATTGCCGAATATTGTGGAGTTAATGAAGGAAATAAAACAGCAAGGATTAAAGATCGGACTTGCTTCGGTTAGTAAAAATGCGTTTACGGTGATGAAGTCCTTACAACTGGAGTCTGCGTTTGATTATATGGTGGATGCGAATAAAATTGAGCGAAGCAAACCAAATCCCGAAGTTTTTTTGCGGGCAGCAGAAATGCTTGGAGTATTGCCTGGGGAATGTATTGGCGTAGAAGATGCAGCGGCTGGAGTGGAAGCGATTAAACGGGCTGGAATGTTTGCGGTCGGTGTTGGTTCTAAAGATATTTTGCATCAAGCGGATATCGTGTATGTTCGTACTGAGGATATTTGTTTTCGGGAAGTGGTGGAGAAGTTTTCTAAAGAGTGATTGTTAGGTAGGGGAAATTTCCTCTACCTATTATTCTAATGGAGGTGTAACATGAAAAAGTTCGGGAATTTCTTTATCATTTTTTTGTTATTGCTTGTGGGTTGTCAAGAATCATCTGTTTTACCACGAGAGCGACCAATGATAAAAGTTGAGATTGCGGGAGAGATATATAATACAGCATATGGATCGTATTGTTGGACTACAAAGTGTGTGGATACTGGTGGAGCTGTTGAACTCGTAAAAGGGAGAGAGCCTATGAAAGTGAAAAAGGGAAAAATGGTGAAACTAATAGTGATAGATTATACGGAGCCAAGTGAATCTAGTCTTAGACAAATACATGAAGAGAAAGAAGAAAAAATCCAAATAAAACATCTTACTTTTATCACGCCATCGAAAGCTGGAGTATATTATTACGATTATTTTGCTAGATGGGTAAGCGAAACAGAAGAACATGTATCCAAGGGTAGTGCATCTTATGCTTTTGCATTAGAAGTGGAGTAAATAAGGAAAGGAAGAGAGAAAATGTTTAAAAACAGTAAAAAAACAATCGAACAAGAATTATCAGGGAAACAAGCTTACCGATACGCAGAAAGAATAGCACAATATCACCGTATCCAAGCATCAACAGGATATCGAGATGCGGCAAATGAAGTAATAAAATTTTTACATCGAGATTTAGTCAATGCAGAACTTGTATCTTATCCTGTTACATTTGGAAATCACTTTCTATCACAACGCACCTTTAAAGAATGGCATTGTCAGTCAGCAGAATTATGGATAGAATCTCCTAGCCGAGAAAGAATTGCTAGATTTGAAGAAGAAGAAATATCACTCGTTCAGCGTAGTATTTCGACTCCAATCGAAGGAGTTTCCGCCGAGCTTGTGGTTGTGGAAAATGCCATGGATGAAACAAGTTATGAGCATATAGATGTGAGGGGGAAAATATTACTTGTCCAAGGAAATCAATTTATTATTCATGCCCTTGCTATTGAAAAATATGGTGCGGCTGGACTTATTTTTGAAAATCTAAACGATTATCCGCCAGTCAGAACGAGAATGGATATGCCCGACACAAGACAATACACTTCTTATTGGTGGTATACAGAGGAAGAAGCAAAGTCATTTGGTTTTGTTGTGTCACCGAGAATTGGAGAGAAATTGAAGAAGTTAGCGGCAACATCTACCGTTCAACTTCACGCCCATGTTGATGCAAAACTGTATGACGGACATATCGAAAATATTGAATATTTTATTCCAGGGAAGAAAAAAGAAGAAATTTTGCTTGTTAGTCATTTATGTCATCCATATCCGGGTGGACAAGATAATGCATCAGGGCCGGGAACATTAATGGAAGTCATGCGTACATTAACAAAACTTATCGAACAAGGAAAATTATCAGAGCCTGAGCTTGGCATTCGTTTTTTAATGATGCCAGAAATGAACGGAACATTTGCGTATTTTGAACATCATAAAGAAAGAATTCCGTTCACAGTAGCGGCACTTAATTTAGATATGGTAGGGGCAAGTCAAGCAAAAGGTGGCGGACCAATTTGTGTTGAACAACCGCCAATGGCAATGCCAACTTTTTTAGATCGTTATTTACTTCAATTACTCGAAGAAGTCGCAAATAACACAAGTACATTTAGTCAGACAACAACATATAGTACATTCCACTCGGTACATACCAGATTTTCAGGTGGTAGTGATCACTATATTATTTCTGATCCAACAATCGGAATCCCATGTCCGATGATAATTCAATGGCCTGATAAAAATTATCATACAACCGATGATAGCCCTTATAATCTTGATCCAAATATGATGAAATTGATTGGTACTTCCACTGCTCTCTATGTATATGGATTAGCAAACGGAACAGAGGAAGAATGGATTTCCTATCTTTTTAATCACACAGGAAAAAGCTCCACATTTTTCTTGAAATCAAAAGAGTGGGTTTTCAATCAAGGATTTTCCAAACAAGAAACAAGTGATGCTATGACACTTTTTATAGACTACGAACATCAATCACTACAACAACTAAAAAAATATGCTGAGTTAAGGGGTTTTTCAAAGCTAGTAGAGTTGACTGAGTGGGCAGGAGAAGTAATTCAAAAAGGAACAGAACCTATTCAACTAATTGCCGAAAAACAAATGATAAATCAATCTGAAAAAGAACAACAGCCAGTATCAACATGGAGCAAAAAAGTGTACACAAGAACACACATTGGACCAATTTGTGTGAATGATCACATGAAACATTTATCAGTAGAAGAACGAATTGAGTGGTTGATACAATACGAAGAAAAAGCACCTCTAGGACACGCTGATTTTCTATTTTATTGGATGGACGGAAAAAGAAGTGTGGAAGAGATTTTAATGCAAGTGAAATTGGAAACAGGAATGTATCATTCGGCATATACAGAAAAGTTAATGGAGATATGTCTTGAATTAGGTTTGATTTGTGAGGTTTGATAGTAGTTTGTCTAAAAGTTTATGAAACTTTAATAAATGTTTTTTGAGTGGTTTTAGTGAAATGAATGGTTCACTAAAATAAAGATTTTGTGTGCTAAGCCACTTTTCTATATAAAAAAGCCAGATTCTTCCTCATTAAGTAAAATGTACCCTATAGAGTAGACACTTAAAAAAAAGTCTATCTATTAGGGTATTTTTTGTATAATGAAGAAAAATAACGATTGGGGAAAACTAAAATGAGTAAAAAATTATTTACAGAGAAAGAAAAGAAACTACTTTCAAATAACCCCTATGTTAAATCAGTCAGTTCAAAAGGAATTACCTATACGGATGAATTTAAACGGATTTTTATTGCGGATAATGAAAATGGGAAGTTACCAAGAGAAATATTTGAAGCATGTGGATTTGACATAGAGATCATTGGGTTAAAG
>JAVBJX010000067.1:0-38422 GCA_031546705.1 Caryophanales bacterium | reverse complement strand
ACTCGTTGTGCTAGTTAAATGCATCAAAAATGATCAAAAACAGCTTGAATTCATCAATTTTAATCATCTGATTGTAGGAGTTTTAAATTTGTGCTTAGTAATTTTGAACAAAAACTGTAATTTTGTCTATTTGTTGCAATTATTCATGCTATATTTAATAAATTTTGAGCGTTTTTTATTGAAAAAGGGCTAAAACAACTAGCACAACGAGTAATTGTAACATTGGTTGCTTTTTCCGTAATTCCACTTGAATAAATACTATTAAACTAACGATTGCCACAAGAAATGCTCCAACAATCCGTATATCTTTGTATCCAACTTGTTGTCCAAGTAATATACTTGCAAAAAATAAGACGATAAACGTTGCAAATAAGAAACTACCAGCAACATCTAACACAATCTTTCTTGTGTTCAAATCTTTTGGCAATAATTTTGCTCCAACGATAAACAAAACGAAACCAATCGGTACATTCACCCAAAAAATATATTCCCAACCAAAAGCTGTAACAATAAATCCTCCAAGAGCTGGCCCTGCGATGCTTCCTAAAGAAACAACCGTTCCGATTAATCCTAATGCTTTTCCACGTTCATTTATTGGAAAAACATCGGTAATAATGCCCATACTCACAGCCATTGTCATAGAAGCCCCAACTGCTTGAATAACTCGAGCTGTAACTAACAATGGCAATGTATAAGATAGACCACAAAGAAATGAACCAATAATAAAAACAAATGCTCCAACTCGAAAAATTTTTACTTTCCCAATGTTATCTCCTAGTTTTCCAAAAAATAAAACAAACGCACAAATCGCCATTAAATAAGCTGTAACAACCCATTGTAGTTCGGCAATAGGAAGGTGTAAGTTAGTTGAAATCACTGGCAAGGCAATATTGACAATGCTCCCGTCTAATGTAGCCATAAAAGTAAACATATTTAAAATAGCAAAAATCAACCAGCGATTTCTTTGTACTTTTGGATCATCTTGATACGTTTTTATTTCATTCATACACTCACCCCATCTCATCTATAGTTGCGTATGCAACTATATTTTTATTAGTCTACTACAAATTAGTTGCGTACGCAAGTAATTTTTGTGATATACTTTATATATATTGCAAATGAAAGAGGGATATAGATGGGACAGGAACGAATTGGAAAAATGATTTCTTTTATTAATCGTTATAATCAAAAGCATTTAACAAGTAGTTTTCAGCCATATCCGCTAGAAGCATGTCAATATGGATTTTTAAAAGGAATATTAGAATCACCCGGAATGAGCCAAGACCAATTAACCGATAAAGCAAAATATGATAAAGCAACGACTGCTCGCTCTGTAAAAAAGTTAGAAGAACATGGATATGTGAAAAGAATGATTGATGAGAATGATCGGCGTGCTTACAAATTATATCCTACGCAAAAAGCGATTGATTTTGAACCGATTTTGAATAACATTCTCATTGAAGTTAATCAAACATTAACAAAACATTTGACTGCTGAAGAAGAACAACAATTAATTTATTTGCTTAAAAAAATTTCTGTAGAGCATGGGGAATAGCCACTCAAATGACTAATACTGTAATTGAAAATATGGATAAAAAATGACGCTGAAATTTATTTTTCGGTTATTTTTGTGTTTTAGCAACAAAAATTAAATATGGGATTAGAGAAAATATCCATCATTATATTACTTAGAAAATGTCGTTATCCGAAAAAATAGTCGATTTATAAAGAAAATTGACAATCTCTGAAAATATGATAGTATAATACTCAAGTAAATGAAAATGAATATCAATAACAATAACAATTATATTTGATAATATACTTTTAAAAAATAAATAAGTAATAAAAACCAATTGTAGTGGCTATTTATTTTACAAGATCAATTCAATGAAATATTTTTTAAATCACTTCGAAATTAAGTATAAATGGGAGTTGTTTTTTATGAAGCAAGTCATTATTTTTTGCTTTCTATTCTTTATGGGAATTTCTTCAGTCAGTGTAGAGGCAGCTAACCAAATGAAACCATCTGTCACGGCAGTAGATAATATACTAAAGTCTTTGAAGCGTAATAATCTAGCACAAGTGGAGAAAGATTTCTCTTCTCTAAAAAAAGAGTGGTTCAAAATAAAAAGTGATATTCGGAAAAATTCGCTAGAAACACATACGAAAATAGAAACTAAAATAGCGATTATTTCCTTAGCAATATTAAATGAAGATACAGCAAAAGCAGAAGAAGCATTACAATCATTGAAAATTATCATGAATACCGAACAACCAGAAAAGGAAAGTAGTTGTTCTGACTCCGAACTTTCCGCAATAACCGAGCCTAATTTTGATGCAGAACAACCAGAAAAGAAAAGTAGCTTGGGGGTGTATGTAGGGTTGTTGCAAGAGACTAAGAAGTCTTTAGAAGCAAAAGATTTTCCGAAAATGAAAGCACAGACAGAACAAATAACGGAGCAGTGGTTTAGTATCGAAGGTGATATTGTCAGTCAATCAAAGGAAGCCTACAACAATTCTGAAAGAAATTTAGTGTTACTAGCTTCTTATGTAGAACAAGAAAATGTAGAAAAAGCGAATGAAGTACTTATACAACTAATCAATAATTTACAACCATATGTCAATAGCAGTTACACAATGTGGGATGCGGCACTTATTCCGATTCGTGAAGGATTAGAAGCACTCTTGGTACTTGGAGCATTACTTAGTTTCACAAAGAAAAGCAATAATAAAAAAGGAACGTATTGGATTTGGGGAGGAACAATTGCTGGTGTTCTGGGTAGTATTGGCGTTGGGGTTCTTGTAACGTATGTACTTAGTTCAGCGGCATTTGGAAAAAATAATTTCCTCATTAATGGTTTATCAGGAGTGTTTGCAAGCAGTATGCTTTTATATATGAGTTATTGGTTACACCGAAATGCTAATATGCAGGAATGGAGTTCTTTTATTAACGAAAAAACAAAGGTAGCCGTTAGCAGTGGAGCATTTTTTTCCTTGGCACTTCTTGCTTTTCTAGCTGTTTTGCGTGAAGGAATTGAAACAGTTGTTTTTCTAGTTGGAATGGTAAATCAAATGGAAACATCTGAACTTCTTCTTGGGATTCTACTTGGTTTTGTTGTTCTAGCTATTGTAGGAGTGGCAATGATTTTCTTGAGTGTTCGTGTACCACTTAAACCATTTTTTCTTGTATCTAGTGCCATTGTTCTTTACCTTTGTATCAAGTTTATGGGTTCGGGTATTCATAGTTTGCAGTTAGCAGGATATATACCAACAACATCTGCACCAGTTATTCCATCCATTGATTTATTTGGCGTGTATCCATCATGGTATAGCACAATGCCGCAATTAATTATTGTGATGATAGCTATTTGTGTTGTTGTTGTAAAAAAAATAAAAAAATCTCAGGGGGCTCTTTAATAATGAAGAAAAAAATCGCTTTAGCTCTAGCTTTGTCTTTATCCACTGCACTTGTTGCGTGTAGTAAGGAGGAAGTGAAAGAAACACCAAAAGAAGAACAAAAAACAGAAACGAAAGCACCAGCGGAAAAACCAGCAGAAAGCTTATCAGCCGAAGAAACAATTAAGAAAAATACACAAACATTACAAGACACATTAAAAACAGTCAAAGAAGCATTAGCTGCAAGTGACAAAGAAAAAATAAAAACACAAGGGAATCAACTAAACGAACAATGGCTCACTTTTGAAACGGATATTCGTAGTGCTTATCCACTTGTGTATACAGAAGTAGAAAAATACATGTTGCCATTAACAGCAGAAACATCAGTAGAAGCAATGGATATTGCTAAAGCAACCGATTTAGCTGCAAAATTAGAAACAGCACTAGTTGATTTATACAATGCCAAAGAAGTAACATTTAAAGCAAGTGAGCAACTTGTTCAAGCGGTAGATGTGTACAAAAAATATATAGAAGAACAAACAGTAGAATTAGTAAAAGTAACAAAAGAAATGACCGATGCTGTTCGTGCCGGTGATATGGAAAAAGCAAAAACAGCATATGTAAAAGCACGTGTTTTCTACGAAAGAATTGAACCAGTTGCCGAAAGTTTTGGTGATTTAGATCCGAAAATTGATGCTCGTGAAGGAGATGTGGATGAGAAAGATTGGACAGGATTCCATGTCATTGAAAAAGCATTATGGAAAACAAAGTCAGTAAAAGATATGAAGAGTTTTGCCGACAAATTGGATGTAGATGTAAAAGCGTTACAAGATAGTATTGCACCTCTTAAATTAGAGCCAACACAAGTTGTTGCTGGAGCAATGGAACTTCTAAATGAAGCGGCTATTACAAAAATTACTGGTGAAGAAGAGCGTTACTCTCGAATTGATTTAGTAGATTTAGCAGCGAATGTCGAAGGGTCACAAGCAGTTTACCACGCCATTCTACCTGCATTAACAGAAAAAGATAAAAATCTTGCTACATCACTAGATAAAGGATTTACAGATATGACAAAAACTTTAGCAAAATATAGAAAAGGTGACTCATATATTCCTTACACAGAAGTAACAAAAAACCAAGTCCGAGAAATCAGTCAACAATTAACTGTTTTGTCTGAGGAAATGGGAAAAACCGCTCAAGTATTACAACAATAAAAAATAAACGATAAGGCTGGATTAATCGAAAAAAAACTCCGATTAGCCCAGTGAAGTGAATGGTTATCAATACATGAAACTTTGTACAAAGTTTTTGACTTAACCTCATCATTTTCTAAAAGCGGAGGGAAGACGCATGGCTGAAACAAATGTAACACGTAGAGAAATGTTAAAAATGACAGCAGTAGCTGGTGCAGGTGCAGCACTTGGACTTAGTGGATTTGGCATAGTGGAGGCACTGACAAAAGAAGAACCAAAGAAAAACACAAGTAGTGAAGGGGAAGTGAAACCTTCCATTGTTCCTTTCTATGGAACAA
Organism: Caryophanales bacterium; assembly: GCA_031546705.1. Taxonomy (GTDB): domain Bacteria; phylum Bacillota; class Bacilli; order Bacillales; family JAVBJX01; genus JAVBJX01. Next base: position 33,495 of record JAVBJX010000067.1, on the reverse strand, counting down.
ACCAAGCGGGAATTCTCACTCCTCATCAAACGTATTTATATATAGCGGCATTTAATATTTTAACAACAGATAAGAAAAAAGTAATAGAATTATTGAAAACATGGACAGCATTAAGTGCGTTAATGAGTGAAGGAAAATCAGATCAGACATATGAAAATGCTTGGTTTCCACCAAAAGATACAGGAGATGCCCTTGATTTGGAAGCTTCAAATCTTACGTTTACATTTGGTTTTGGCACAAGTTTCTTTAAAAAAGATGGTGTAGACCGCTTTGGAATTTCTAGTAAAATAGCAACCGAGTTACATTCAATTCCTAAAATGCCAAGAGATGATTTAAAAGAGCCATACATTGAAGGGGATATTTGTGTCCAAGTATGTGCGGATGACCAACAAGTTGCTTTTCATGCGATTAGAAATTTAATTAAAAATGCTGTTGGTATTGCCGAAGTTAAATGGATGCAATCAGGATTTTTAAGTGTTCCCAAAGATAGCACGCCACGCAATTTATTTGGTTTTAAAGATGGAACAGCAAATATTGATGGAAAAGATACAGCGAAAAATAATAATATTATTTGGGCAAATGAAGGCGAACCAAATTGGATGAAAAATGGCACATATATGGCGTGCCGCAAAATTCAAATGTTTTTAGAAGTGTGGGATCGGACTCCTCTAGCAAAACAAGAAGATACATTTGGTAGAAAAAAATTATCAGGTGCTCCATATGGTGCGGCAAAAGAGTTGGATAAAGTAGATTTATCCAAACTACCACCAGAATCACATACAGCTTTGGCAAATGCAACAAAATTAGAAATATATCGCCGTGCCTTTTCTTACACAGAAGGATTTGAACCGCAAACAGGAATTGTAAACGCTGGGTTAATGTTCATTAGTTTTCAAAAGAACCCAGATGAGCAATTTATTCCGATGTTAAAAGCTTTGTCAGAAAGAGATATTCTAAATGAATATGCAAAGCACATTGGAAGTGCGATGTTTGCATGTCCAGGTGGAATTAAAAAAGGTGAGTATGTTGGACAGAAATTGCTAGAATCGTAAGTGAAAAATCTGGAAGTGCTTTGCCTATTTGAGCTATACTAAAAGCGTATAGAAAACTTAATGAAAAGAGGCGAGTCAATATGCCAATCGTAACAATAAAAATGATTGAAGGACGGACAGACGAACAAAAAAGAATGCTTGTTGAGAAAGTAACAGCTTCTGTTGTTGAATCTGTAGATGTACCAAAGGAAAGAGTCAGGGTTATTATTGAGGAAATGGCGAAGAATCATTTTGCGGTAGCTGGTGTGCTTGAGTGTGATAAGGAATAAATAGAAGGATGGAGTCAATTGGGGTGGAATGCCTTGATTGGCTTTTTTATAGTTGTTCTTGAATCCATAAAGCAGAATTTGCAAGCATCTTCATCAACTCTGTAAAATTAGTTGCTATTTCTTCCAGTGGATTATCCTCATAGCAATCATGAATCAGCATAAATATTTTATGGGTTTTATTGTCTATAATAGCCAAACTTCCTTCTCCAAAGCCACCAATCGGAAATGGTTCTAAATCTTCTGGCATATCATAACCACCAACTTGATATTCTTCATAGATTCGTAAAAAACTCTGATAAGATTCTCTTAATTCTTTTAGAGAAAATAAAAAAGGATCACCAAAATTACATGAGCCAAACTTTTTTAATAAGTAGCGAAAATCGTCTGGTATGTTAATCTTATATGTATCTTCAAAATCAAGTATATCTTGCTCTGATTCTGTTTTACAATCCTCTGCCATATTTGTTGCATAGGCTTTTTTTAGTAAATCATCAATGTTCTTGATATTCTCCATATTTCTCGGTATCCTTAAACGTACAAATTTTTCTTATCCACTACCATAAAGCAACCCATTTATTTTCCCTCTCAACACATCCGTACAATCATTCACCATATCATGCGGAAAATACAACTTATGATCCGTCTGTAATTTCCCAGAAATAGCATTAACAATCGGTGATTCATTGGATAATTCTCGTAAATCACCATTTGGCATAAGTAGATGTATAGGCAATTTCTCACCCACACTTCCTGGACGATAAATGTCATATGGCAAATCACTAGATGAATCAACAACTAAGTAATAATCTGGATCAATATTTGCTTGCTTAAATAAAGAAATTAATTCTAATAACTTATCATTATCAGCACTTGGATTAAACTCAATATATTTAAAAAGGTGGCGGTTTAGAAACCTTGAACAAAGGTCACGCAGAATGGAATCTTTTTCCTCTTGCCATGATTGAAAGTAATAAAGGACAATAGATTCATCTAATCGCAGATATTCTTCAATGTTCATTTGATTGTTAAAAAAACATTGAAAATACAATGGTGCAGTCTTAAATGAGTAACCTTCCTGATGTAAATGTTTTGCTCGATGAATTATTTTTGTTAAGAGAACTTCTGCACTTCTTGTGACGGGATGAAAATATATTTGTAAATACATTTGATACCGACTCATCACATAATGCTCAACTGCGTGCATACCACTTTTTTTAATCACAACTTGATCTTTATGGGGACGCATGACACGCAGGATTCGCTCTAAGTCAAAATTACCATAACTCACTCCTGTGTAGTATGCATCACGTAATAAATAATCCATTCTATCGGCATCCATTTGGCTAGAAATTAAGTTGACAACTAATTTATTTTCATATTTTTTTGCAATGACATCGGCAATTTTTTGTGGAAAATTATTACCATTTTGACGGAGAACTTTATTAATTTCTGTATCTCCTAGTAAAATGGCAGTTGTAAATTCTTCGTGGTCTAATTGGAAAACTTTTTCAAATGAATGGGAAAATGGCCCGTGACCTAAATCATGAAGAAGAGCGGCACATAAGCAAACAAGACGTTCGGAAACGTCCCAATAATCTTGGTGAGCAAATACATCATCGACAATTCGCCGAACAATTTCATACACACCAAGAGAATGATTGAAGCGGCTATGTTCTGCACCGTGAAAAGTTAAATAGGTTGTGCCAAGTTGCTTAATTCGCCGCAATCGCTGAAATTCTTTCGTTCCAATTAATTCCCAAATGAGGCGGTCTGTGACACGAATATACCGATGAACGGGATCTTTAAATCCTTTTTCTTCACTTAATTTTCCGCTTTCCATGAGCCCACCTGCTTTCTGCTGATACTGTTATTATAACTTGAATTCAAAGAAAATAAAATGAGAGTATGAAAATAGGGAGAAAACAGCCCTATTTTCATACCCTCTTAAAATACATGGTTATTAGAATTCTGTACAACCAACGTTTTAGTGAACTATGTATTTTATAAAAATCTCTTCTCTTTCGCCAATTGTATAAAGAAATCCAGTGCTTGTGGTTCCTTCATAATTCCAATATTTGCCGCTTTTTCTACAGGTACACCCATTAAAATTTTCCGAATAGGAATCTCCATTTTCTTACCGGTTAATGTATATGGAATAAGAGGAACGGCATAAATTTCATCAGGTAAGTGGCGTGGCGAACAATCGATTCGGATTTTATCACGAATTTGTTTCTTTAATTCATCAGTCAATGCACAGCCTTCTTCTAAAAGTACAAATAGTGGCATAAAGAACTGCCCTTTATCTAAGTCTACATTCACAATCAAGGAATCTTGTACTTGCTCAATTGTTTCTACCGCTGAATAAATCTCACTTGTACCAATGCGGACACCGTTTCGATTGAGTGTGGAGTCTGAACGTCCATAAATTAAACACGTGCCACGAGAAGTAATTTTTAAATAATCCCCATGCCGCCAGATATTTTCATAGGTGTCAAAATAACTTTCAAAGTAGCGTTTTCCGTCCAAATCATTCCAAAAATAAATCGGCATAGATGGCATCGGTTGCTGGATAACTAGCTCACCAACTTCATCAATCAAAGATTTACCTGCTTCATCATATGCTTGAACATCTGCTCCAAGTAATCGTGCTTGCATTTCCGATGCATATACAGGTTCGGTTGGTACAGACCCAACAAATGCCGAAACAATATCTGTTCCTCCGCTAATTGGCGATAACCAAATATCTTTTTTTACATATTCATATACCCATTCAAACACTTCTGGACCAGCAGGAGAGCCACTTAATATCAGGGAATCAATTTTTGATAAATCATATTGCTCCATTGGCACAACGCCAGCTTTTTTCATTAAATTTATATAGGTTGGGCTTGCTCCAAGCATCGTTGAGTCAGATTTTTCAGCAATTTCCCAAAGAAATCCCGGTGTTGGATACGCTGGATTTCCATCATATAACATGGCGGTTGCTCCAGTTAATAGTGAGCTGATGACAACATTATAAAGCATCCAAGCGGTTGATGTGTAGAAAAAGAGTTGTTTCCCTTCTGATAAATTCATATGCAAATCTAACAGTTTGTACATTTCTAAGAGAACGCCACCGTGACTATGGACAATCCCTTTTGGAGTACCGGTTGTTCCTGATGAATACAAAATCCAAATTGGATGGTTAAATGGTACTTTTTCAAAAGTAAAATCATCCCAAGCTATTATTGGTTGGCTCATGATATCAGTCCAAAGGATTGCTTCATCAATCGGAGAATTTCCGTGTAAATATGGAACGAAAATGACATTTTCTACGGTTGGAAGTCCTGCTTTTAATTCTCGAACTTCATTAGAACGATCAAAATCTTTTCCACCAAATTTATAGCCATCAATCACAAATAATACTTTTGGTTCAATTTGTTGAAAACGATCCAACACACTTTTACTTCCGAAATCGGGAGAGCAACTTGACCAAACAGCTCCAATACTAATGGTTGCAAGCATAGCAACAGCTGCTTCTGTGATATTTGGTAAGAACGCTGCAACTCGATCCCCTGATTGAACACCAAGTTTTCGTAAGTGTGTTGCCAGAATTAATACTTGATTTGTCAGCTCATCCCAAGTCATTTCCCCAAGTGGGCGAATTTCTGATTGGTGGCGAAGGGCAACTTCACCTGTTTTTCGCATCCGTAAAATGTGTTCAGTATAGTTAACACTAGCTCCTTCAAACCATCTTGCTTCTGGCATTTTATTAATTAAAACGCTTTCATAAGGAGTCAAAGAAAAAATTTCAAAATAATCCCACATTGCTTGCCAAAATGATTCTAGTTCTGCTACTGACCAACGCCATAGTTCATCGTAAGTTTTGAAATCTAGTTTTCTTTCTGTGCGAAGCCAATTCATAAATAACGTTAAGTTAGAAGAATTTTTGAATTCCTCACTTGGTGTCCACATGAGTGTTCCTTCTGTTATCGCCATTTTGTTTTCCTCCTATTATATTTTTCTAAAGTATAACATTTTAAATACATAGACAACACAGGAAATTATTTTTGTAGCAAATAAATTTTTAAAATAGTACTCTACCAAAAATTCCTGTACAATGGGTAAAAAAATCACGGAGGAACAAAAATGTTTTTACATCTTAAAAAAATAACATCCATTACCATATCATCATTGCTACTCATGACCGTTACAAATGTGTATGCTGTCAATGATTCTAAAGAAAATGTCACAGCAAAATGGGCAGCTTCTGTTCCAAAAGTAACAACTCCTTATAAAACAAAACCAGTTATTAGTGTAACAAAACCGAACTTAGGAGAACTGAACGTACAATTTTTAGAAGATGGATTAAATGCGTTTAATTTCTCACGTTATTTAGCAGATTTACCAGATGATGTAGAGCTAGATGAAGCATTGAACAAGCAAGCACAATACGGATCGGTATTGCTTGCAAGTAGAGCGAAGGGATTATCACATACACCAGAAAAACCAACTGGAATGCCTGATGATTTCTATAAGAAAGGATATGAATCTACTTCTTCTAGTAATATTGCACAAGGATTTGATTCTATTTATGACTCAATTATATATGGATATATGAATGATGGGGATGAGACAAATCTTGCCACACTTGGGCACCGCCGCTGGATATTAAATCCTACTTTACAAAAAACTGGTTTTGGATTTGCCCAGAGTAATGACAAGCAAAACTATTCTGCTACACAAGTGTTTGATGAAAGTAGAACAGAAAATCTTCCTGATAATGATTATATTGCTTTTCCAAGTAATGGTGTCATGCCAATAGAAGTATTTAATGAACAATATCCGTGGTCTATATCATTAAATCCAGATGAGTATAAGGCTCCTAATCTAGCTACTACACAAGTAAAAGTAACGAGAATAGCAGACAATAAATCATGGCAGTTTTCCAAAAAAGAGGGCAGTAGTACAGATGGTGATTTCTATATAAATAATGATGCATATGGTGTAGCAAATAGTATTATTTTCCGCCCTAATTATGAAAAATTATCAAATGGAGATACGTTTCAAGTGAAGATTACAGGTTTACAAAAGAAAGATGGTTCTAAGGCAGAAATTTCCTATATAGTCCAGTTTTTCCAAATGGTTAAAGGTATCGAAGCAAAATCGACAAAGCAATCATTTGCGAATGGTGAACGAAAAACATTTACATTAACTGCTAAATTGATAAACAATCAAACAGTGGATATAACGAAATTGGCAACACCAAAAGGTTGGAGTGCAAGTGGTTCGCTTGTTAATATAAGTGTTAAGCAAGGAGAGATTGTGGCAACAAATAGTGGAAACTCTACAGCGAAATTTACATTCAATATTGCCTTTGGAGCATGTAAAACATCAGCAACGTTTAATGTATTACCAAAAATTAATACGGTTTCTGTAGCCGCTAATCCATTTAGTGATATAGACAAATATATCACAGGAACAGCTACACCAAATTCCTATGTGACAGCTTCTCTCGTTTCTGTAAATGGAAAGGTAATAAAAATTGCTACAGTGATTACAAATGGACAAGGAAAATTTTCTATTCCAACAAAGCAAAGTGCAGGAAGTAAAATTACTTTAATAGCTACTGATAAAAATGCACAAAGTGCTCCAATTACAATTACAGTTCTTGCTAAACAAAACACAGCTTCAATGTTAATTATTAAAACAGCAGTGGCAAAAACAGGTGTCATTACAGGAACAAGTAATCCAAATGCAATTGTAACGGCTATTATTGGTAAAGGGAAATATACAGTCGTTGCCAAAGCAAATGGAGATTTTACATTGAAAGTACCAAAGCAAGCGGTAAATACAATAATCCAAATGACGGTGACAAATAGGACTAATACACAGATGAAAAAAGAAGTGAAAATGAAGTGATAAGGGGCATGCAATTTTAATAAAATGGAAGGTGATCGAAAAGGAGTAAACAAAGCACCCATTCGGTCACCAAGATAAAATCTCACTAAAATAGGATATAGAATCGGTAAAGTTTTCAAACCGATTCTATTACCCTCTCTATTCATACTCATCAACAATCTCTTTCACTGAAAACAACAATCCATAATAAGCAAATAAAGCAGTCATTGTTGTGGGCATTCCATAACGTGAACCGTCTTCATTCGGTAGAATGGGTTTGATTAATTTTGTATCGATATGAACATCGACATACTCAGAAAGTAAATCATTTGTTACAGCGGAAATTGCCACAATAGGAACGTGTGAGATAGATTTTGCTAACTCTAGAATCTCTGTATCATCAGAAAATCGTGAAATAATTACGATTCGATCTGTAGGATTTACTATCTGCATTTCTCCACCTACAAAAAGCCGTTCTGCTTTTGGAAATGGTTCTACTCCAAATAATGCTTCTATCATAACAGCTTCCATTTCACGAAATCCATGGACAAAAATTCTTCCTTCTCCAATTACAGTCTGTGCAAGAAGCCTAGCTCCATCTTCTAACTCTACTTCTTGTTCCCCGATTTTTTTAAAGAAACTTCCAAGCTGTGTAGAAAAAATTTTCAACATATCTATCATCCTTTCTATCCTTCTTTTAATTATACAAAAGGAAATTGTATTAACAAAGCAGGAATTATAAAAATAGATGCGAATTAATAAGGTGTAGAGGTTGGAACAGAATTCTTTTTTATGGTTTTTAATGAATGGTTCAGCAAAATATTGATTTTATAGGGTTTAATCAACCATTCATTTCATTGAATTTGGGACAATCGGGGTATTTTACCCCGATTGTCCCAAACTCGTCATAAAGTTTTTACAATCTTAGGTGTCAGTGTATTGCTGTTTTTTATTGAAATTGATATGCTTATAGTATTACTAAATTTTCCTTTTTTTACATAAAACAGGTCAGTTTGGTTTAAGCTACAAAAAGAATATAATAATCCTTGGAGGCGACATGGAGATGGCTTTAGTTTCAATGAAAGAAATGTTAAACAAAGCGTTGGCAGAAAAGTATGCAGTTGGGCAGTTTAATATTAATAACTTAGAGTGGACACAAGCAGTGTTGGCAGCGGCAGAAGAAGAGAAATCTCCTGTGATTTTGGGTGTTTCTGAAGGTGCAGCTAAATATATGGGTGGTTTCAAAACAGTTGTTAATATTGTAAACGGTTTAATGGAAACAATGAAAATTTCTGTACCAGTTGCGATTCACTTAGATCACGGCTCTAGCTTTGAAAGTTGTAAAGCCGCCATTGATGCAGGATTTACGTCTGTAATGATTGATGCATCTCACCATCCATTCAATGAAAACGTAGCAACAACGAAAAAAGTTGTTGAGTATGCTCATCCAAAAGGTGTATCAGTTGAAGCGGAAATTGGACGAGTTGGTGGTCAAGAAGATGACGTTATTTCTGATGGTGTTGTGTATGCTGATCCAGCAGAATGTTTGGAACTTGTAAAACAAACAAATGTTGATTGTATTGCTCCAGCGTTAGGTTCTGTTCATGGACCATACAAAGGAGAACCAAAACTTGGTTTTAAAGAAATGGAAGAAGTCCGTGATTTAATAAAACTTCCACTTGTATTACATGGTGGTACAGGTATTCCAACAGACCAAATCAAACGCTCTATCTCATTAGGTACGTCAAAAATTAATGTCAATACAGAAAATCAAATTGAATTTACAAAAGTAGTTCGTGAAATTCTTACAACAAATCAAGACGTATACGATCCTCGCAAATTCTTAGGACCTGGTCGTGATGTGATTAAAGCGACAGTTATTAACAAAATTCGTGAATTCGGCTCAACTCACAAAGCGTAGTGAGAGGGGCAAAACCGCACCTTTCACCTAGGGGCGGTTTTGTTTCGTCCACTTGAATATAAGGGAGAAAGAAAGAATGAGATTTTTTATTGATACAGCAAACATTGAAGAAATTAAGCAAGCAAATGAACTTGGTATTTTAGCAGGAGTAACAACAAATCCTAGCCTAGTGGCAAAAGAAAAAGTTTCTTTTCATGACCGTCTTCGTGAAATTACAAGCGTTGTAACAGAGCATTCTGTTAGTGCCGAAGTCATTTCACTGAGGGCAGAGGAAATGATTAAAGAAGGATTAGAACTTGCAAAAATCGCTCCAAATATTACGATTAAAGTTCCGATGACTAAAGACGGATTAAAAGCAGTTCATGCTCTTACAAAAAAAGGAATTACAACGAATGTGACATTGATTTTTTCAGCAAATCAAGCACTTCTTGCCGCACGAGCAGGAGCAACTTATGTGTCACCATTTCTAGGGAGATTAGATGACATTGGACAAGATGGATTAGAGTTAATTTCAACAATCGCTGATATTTTTACCATCCATGATATTCAAACGCAAATTATTGCCGCATCCATTCGCCATCCTATTCACGTAACAGAAGCTGCACTTCGTGGAGCACATATTGCGACAATTCCATACAAAGTATTGCTTCAATTATGTAATCATCCATTAACAGATCAAGGAATCGAGAAATTTTTAACTGATTGGAAGTCTGCTAATCAGTAATTATTATAAAAAAAGATGGAAGGAGGAGCAGGTGTGTTAACAAATGAAAAATTAAAAATCGCTGGTGGTTATCCATTAAAAGGATCAGTACGAGTGAGTGGGGCAAAAAACAGTGCTGTTGCTTTAATTCCAGCGACCATTTTGGCTGATTCTCCTGTAACAATTGAAGGTTTACCAGATATTGCCGATGTTCATATACTTGGTGAAATAATTCGGGAAATCGGTGGAACATTTCATTTTGACACACAAGAAGTAATGGTTGATCCAAGTAATATGGTATCAATGCCAATGCCAAATGGAAAAGTAAAAAAACTTAGAGCATCGTATTATTTAATGGGAGCTATGCTTGGACGTTTTAAGAAAGCAGTTATTGGACTTCCTGGTGGCTGTTATTTAGGACCACGCCCAATTGACCAACATATTAAAGGTTTTGAAGCACTTGGGGCAAAAGTGACAAATGAACAAGGTGCGGTATACTTACGAGCAGATGAACTTGTTGGTGCGAGAATTTATTTAGATGTGGTGAGTGTTGGAGCAACGATTAATATTATGTTGGCGGCCGTACTCGCAAAAGGAAAAACAGTTATTGAAAATGCCGCAAAAGAGCCAGAAATTATTGACGTTGCAACATTGCTTACAAATATGGGAGCAAAAATTAAAGGCGTTGGAACAGATGTTATTCGGATTGACGGTGTAGAACGTTTGTCAGGTTGCCGTCATTCGATTATCCCAGACCGAATTGAAGCAGGAACATATATTTTAATTGGTGCAGCAATGGGGAAAGAGGTTATTATTGATAACGTTATTTCCCGTCATTTGGAATCACTAATTGCTAAATTGCGTGAGATGGGTATTCATATTGAAACAAATGATGATCAAGTATTAGTAGTCGCAAGAAAAAACACAAAAGCAATTGATGCAAAGACACTGGTCTATCCAGGATTTCCAACAGATTTACAACAACCATTAACCTCCCTTTTAACACAATCAACTGGGACAAGTGTTGTTACCGATACAATCTATAGTGCAAGATTCAAACATATTGACGAATTACGCCGTATGGGAGCAAATGTCAAAGTAGAAGGACGTTCTGCTATTATTACAGGACCAGCGACATTACAAGGTGCAAGAGTTCGAGCAAGTGATTTACGTGCAGGAGCGGCACTTGTTGTTGCAGGGCTTATGGCAGAAGGTGTAACAGAAGTAACAGGGTTAGAACATATTGATCGAGGATATAGCTCACTAGTTGAAAAGCTGGATGGACTTGGAGCAACGATTTGGCGTGAAAAAATGAGCGAAGAAGAAATAGAGCAATTACAAAACGGCTAGGGGGAGATTAGTATGGAAAGAGGCTTATCAATGGAGCTTGTTCGTGTAACAGAAGCAGCAGCATTAGCTTCGGCACGATGGATGGGACGAGGAAAGAAAGACGAAGCGGACGGAGCAGCAACAACTGCAATGCGTGATGTATTTGATACAATTCCGATGAAAGGAACAGTGGTCATTGGTGAAGGAGAAATGGACGAAGCACCAATGCTTTATATCGGGGAAAAACTAGGTAATGGTTATGGTCCACGAGTAGATATTGCTGTTGATCCGCTAGAGGGAACAAATATTGTTGCATCTGGTGGTTGGAATGCTTTAGCTGTTCTGGCGGTATCTGATACAGGAAATTTACTACATGCACCGGATATGTATATGGAAAAAATTGCAGTTGGTCCTGAAGCAGTCGGACTAGTTGACATTAATGCGTCCGTACTAGATAATCTAAAAGCAGTTGCAAAAGCAAAAAATAAAGATATAGAAGATGTCGTTGCGACTGTGTTAAATCGTCCACGCCATGCTCATATTATTGAACAATTACGTGCCGCAGGAGCAAGAATTAAGCTGATTAATGATGGCGATGTAGCTGGTGCAATTAATACAGCATTTGATCAAACTGGTGTAGATATTCTATTCGGTTCAGGTGGAGCACCAGAAGGAGTTATTGCTGCTGTTGCTTTAAAATGTCTTGGTGGAGAACTGATAGGGAAACTACTTCCACAAAATGATCAAGAACTAGAACGTTGTATAAGAATGGGACTAAATGTCAATAAAGTTCTTCAAATGGAAGATTTAGTTCGAGGAGATGACGCTATTTTTGCAGCAACAGGCGTAACAGATGGGGAACTTCTAAAAGGTGTACAATTTAAAGGAGCATTTGGTTCTACACAGTCGCTTGTTATGAGAGCAAAATCAGGAACAGTTCGTTTTGTTGATGGAAAACATAGCTTGCAAAAAAAACCAAACTTAGTAATGAAACCGTAAAGTAAAGATGACCGAAAAGGTGTGAAAGTTGCACCAGTTCGGTCATCTCATTGAAGAAAAACATTTAATAAAGGAGGTAACTGTGTGGCTGAAACAATTGCTAATATGGAAGATATGAAGTTAAAAGAATTGTACGAGCTTGCCAAAGAGTACAAGGTTTCCTATTATAGTAAACTAACAAAGAAAGAATTAATTTTTGCTATTTTAAAAGCACGAGCAGAAAAAGATGGCTTCTTATTTATGGAAGGTGTTTTAGAAATTGTTCAATCAGACGGATTTGGCTTCTTGCGTCCGATTAATTACTCTGCAAGTTCGGAGGATATCTATATTTCTGCTTCACAAATTCGCCGATTTGATTTACGTAATGGTGATAAAGTTTCAGGGAAAGTAAGACCGCCAAAAGAAAATGAACGCTATTACGGATTACTACAAGTGGAAGCTGTTAATGGAGAAAACCCCGAAATTGCAAAAGAACGTGTTCATTTTCCAGCATTAACACCTCTTTATCCAGACAGACAAATGTTACTGGAAACGATCCCAAAAAATATTTCTACCCGTATTATGGATTTACTTGCTCCTGTTGGATTTGGGCAACGTGGGCTTATTGTTGCCCCACCAAAAGCAGGGAAAACAATGCTTATTAAAGAAATTGCCAATAGTATTGCCGCAAACCATCCAGAAATTGAACTCATTGTTTTATTAATTGATGAACGTCCTGAGGAAGTAACAGATATTGAACGCTCTGTAAAGGGAGATGTTGTTAGCTCTACTTTTGATGAAGTCCCAGAAAATCATATTAAGGTAGCGGAACTTGTATTAGAGCGAGCGATGCGTCTTGTGGAGCATAAACGTGATGTTGTTATTTTGATGGACAGTATTACTCGTCTGGCACGGGCGTATAATTTAGTTATTCCACCAAGCGGACGAACACTGTCAGGTGGAATTGATCCTGCTGCTTTTCATCGTCCAAAGCGATTTTTTGGAGCTGCTAGAAATATTGAAGAAGGTGGCAGTTTAACGATTTTGGCAACCGCTCTTGTTGAAACAGGTTCACGTATGGATGATGTAATTTATGAAGAATTTAAAGGTACAGGAAACATGGAATTACATCTTGACCGCTCACTTGCAGAAAGAAGAATTTTTCCTGCACTTGACATTCGCCGTTCAGGTACAAGAAAAGAAGAATTATTAATCGAAAAAAATAATCTCCAAAAACTTTGGACAATTCGTAAAGCAATGACCGATTCGCCAGATTTTGCAGAGAAATTGTTAAATCGTATTAAACAAACGAAAACAAATACGGAATTTTTTACTACTCTAGAAATACCGACTGGAACAAGAAGGTCACAAAATGTATAAAGAGTCAATCTACGTTTTTTTGAGAGGTTTTTAGCGAAATGAATGGTGTGCAAAATGTTGATTTTTTGTGTTTTAGTAACCAAAATCTACATGAGTCTTTTACAATCGGTGTGCGTTCACCCTTTTGTAAAAGACTCATTAAAAAACTATAGTTGCAAATCAATAAGTACGTTGATATAATTCTTTTATGTGCGAAAAGCGGAACAAGCAGATAAATGAACAGACATTCTAGAAATTGTTTGGAACATAGTTTGTTAGCTTACACAAACTTTCTCTGATTCACATTGATTCAGGGCGGAAGGAGAGGAAAACAATGAGAGCAGGAATTCATCCTAATTACCAACAAGTAAATGTTAAATGTGCATGTGGAAATGAATTTGAAACAGGTTCAGTAGGGAAAGACATCCGTATTGAGGTTTGTTCAGAATGTCATCCATTCTACACAGGTCGCCAAAAATTCGCTTCTGCGGATGGTCGTGTAGACAAGTTTAATAAAAAATACAATCTTAAATAAGAGGATGGGACAAAAGGGGTGGAAAATACCCCAATTGCCCATCCTCGTGAAATGAATGGTTGCCAAAACGAATGTATTAACGGTGTTTTGGTAAACCATTCATTTTACTAAAACCTTTCAAAAAAAAGTGTCTCACATTCACAAAACGATTATTATTAAAAAACTATATAGACTTTTTTGTAGATAATTTATAAAGAAGAAGTGGATAGTTATTCTACTTTAAAAAGATGAAGATTATAATTCATCTTTTTATTTCTTGTAAGGAAAGGGGTTCATTTCTATTGATGTATGTAATGGAACATTCTGGTTGGATTGAAGTGATTTGCGGGAGTATGTTCTCAGGGAAATCTGAAGAGTTAATTCGCCGTATCCGAAGAACACAATTTGCTAAACAAAAAGCACAAGTGTTTAAACCGCAAATTGATAATCGTTATAGTGAACAAGAAATTGTTTCGCATAATGGGGCTTCTGTAATGGCAATACCTGTTGCAACTTCTGCTATACTTGATCTTGTTGATGAAGATACAGAAGTTGTAGCAATTGATGAAGTTCAATTTTTTGACATGTGCATTGTTGAAGTGGTACAAGAATTAGCAAATCGTAATTATCGAGTCATTGTTGCAGGGTTAGATCAAGATTTTCGTGGTGTACCATTTGGTCCCGTTCCACAATTAATGGCAATTGCCGAATCAGTTACAAAATTACAGGCTGTTTGCGCTGTTTGTGGTTCTCCTGCTAGTCGAACGCAAAGACTTATTAATGGTCAACCAGCATCATACAATGACCCAGTTATTTTAGTAGGGGCAAGCGAAGCATATGAGCCACGTTGTCGTCATCATCATGAAGTGGTGAACAAGCATACCCCTGCAGTTTGCTCCTACCTATTAGAGAGGTGAACACTAATGTTTGATCGCTTACAATCCGTTGAAAAACGGTATGAAAAATTAACAGAGTTACTCAGTGATCCAGAAATTGTAAATGATTTAGACAAACTACGAGAGTACTCAAAAGAACAATCTGATATGCAAGACACTGTTCAAACATATCGGGAATATAAAGACATACATACACAACTTAAAGATTCCAAGCTTATGCTTGAGGATAAGTTAGATGATGATATGCGTGAGATGGTCAAAGAGGAAATCTCTGAACTAGAAGAAAGCTTTGAACAATTACAAGAGAAATTAAAAGTATTACTACTACCAAAAGATCCGAATGATGACAAAAATGTCATCATGGAAATTCGTGGAGCAGCAGGTGGCGATGAAGCGGCATTATTTGCTGGAGATTTATACCGAATGTATTCACGATACGCAGAGATTCAAGGCTGGAAAACGGAAGTTATTGATTTCAGTGAAACAGGTCTGGGTGGCTATAAAGAAATTATTTTTATGATTTCAGGAACAGGAGCATATTCTAGGCTGAAATTTGAAAACGGTGCTCATCGTGTGCAACGTGTGCCTGAAACAGAAGCAAGTGGACGTATTCATACATCTACAGCAACTGTTGCTTGTTTACCAGAAGCAGAAGAAGTAGAGATAGAGATTCATGATAAAGATATTCGTGTCGATACATTTGCTTCAAGTGGTCCAGGTGGACAAAGTGTTAATACAACGATGTCAGCCGTCCGCTTAACACATATCCCAACCGGGGTTGTTGTATCATGCCAAGACGAAAAATCACAAATTAAAAACAAAGATAAAGCAATGAAAGTATTGCGTGCTAGAATTTATGATAAATTTCAACGAGAAATACAATCAGAGTACGATGCCACTCGCAAACAAGCTGTTGGTTCAGGTGACCGCTCTGAGCGTATTCGTACCTACAACTTCCCACAAAACCGCATTACCGATCATCGAATTGGTTTAACTCTGCAAAAGTTAGATCGTGTGTTAGAAGGCGGCCCATTAGAAGAAGTAATTCAAGCATTAATTATTCACGACCAAGCAAGAAGAATGGAAAATGCAAACGATGAGTAAAGTGTATGAAGTCCTGAAACGGGCTTCTTCTTTTTTACAGGAAGCAGGAAAAGAAGAGAATGTAGGAAGTATATTACTACAACACCACTTACATATGTCAAAATCTACATTACTTGCGAGTAGTAGAGATGATGTTCCAGAAGAAGTAGAGGTTTCTTTTTTTCGAGATATACAAAAACACATTGAAGAACATTTACCTGTTCAATATATTATTGGAGTAGAGCAGTTCTATGGACGAGAATTTTGTGTAAATAAAAATGTCTTAATCCCTAGACCAGAAACAGAAGAATTAATTGTTTGTGTATTGAATAGAGTAGAAAAAATGTTTAACAAACAGACTATAAAAGTTGTTGATGTTGGTACAGGAAGTGGGGCAATTGCAATTACACTTGCCTTAGAAAATCCTCATTTGGATATTACAACAATTGATATTTCAGCATCTGCATTAGAAGTTGCTAAAAAAAATGCGAAGCAATTACAAGCAAATATCCGTTTTCTACAAGGGAATGTATTAGAGCCCCTTATTGATAATCAAGAGAAAGTTCATATTGTTGTTTCTAACCCACCATACATTTCAAGTAGTGACATGGAAACATTATCAAAGGTTGTAAAACAAGAACCAACTCTTGCTCTTGGAGGTGGAGAAGATGGACTAGATTTCTATCGTACTTTTGCTAAACAATTACCATTTGTTTTACATAGACCAGCTCTTGTTGCTTTTGAGGTTGGAATGGGACAGAGTAAAGATGTTTCTTGTATAATGAGAAGTGTATTTCCATCGGCATATATTGAAATTATTAATGATATAAATGGAAAAGATAGAATGGTTTTTGTAGAGGTGATTGAGAAAAAGAGAGTGGAACAGAATTCTTTTTGAATGGTTTTTGGTAAACGGAATGGTTTATCAAAACATTGACTTTATGGTATTTTGATAACCAAATGCTACACGAGTGTGGGACAATCGAGGGTTTTTTTCAACTTTTTTTCTTATGCTTAAGCAGTTGATACTAGCATAAATATCCAGTTTTTGTTTATAATGGAAGGTATGAATTTAGAGAAAGGACGTGCGGAAATGAGATTAGATGGATATACAAAAGAGAAATTAAAAGAAACATCACTTCTAGAGCTTGCATATGTGTTGCTTGCTGAAGATAAACAAGTTATTTCATTTAAAGAAATGATGGACAGACTTGCAAAATTGCTACATTTGCAACAAAAAGAAATACATGCACAGATTTCCCAATTTTATACAGACTTAAATATTGATGGTCGATTCATTTGCGTTGGTGAAAATCGTTGGGGGCTACGTGTGTGGTATCCGTATGACCAAGTACAGGAAGAACTTCCAATGGCTTCAAGAACAACAAAGAAGAAAAAGTCAACTGTAGATGACCTAGATGATTTTGATGATTTAGGTGGTACTGACTTTGATTTTGTTAGTGTAGATGAAGAGTTTGAAGAAGATATTCTTGAAGATGACATCCTTGATGATGGTGATGAGGAATTTCTTGATAGTGAGTTAGATAACAGTGATTTAGAAGAGCTAGAGGAAGAAGAGGAAGAAGAGGAAGACCTAACGAGCATATAAGTGGTAAGAGTTATGACCTTTTTCGCATGAGCTTTCTAAGGGAATTCTAAAAGAAAAATAGAGTGGAGAAGTCACTATAACGAATGTTCATTTTTAATTTCTCGTAATATTTTTGTTCCGTGGAAATTAGAAGATTAGTCTTGACTTTCTTTGTCTTGCCGTGTAGAATTTTGCTTGGGCTCTTAGAAACGTTCCTTTACTACCAGTAAGGGAACGTTTTTCGTTTTACTTAAGCTCTTACATAAAGTGTGGAGGGGAATATATTGACAAAGTATGTTTTTGTAACAGGTGGCGTTGTTTCATCGCTTGGAAAAGGAATTACCGCTGCATCACTTGGGCGGTTATTAAAAAATCGTGGCTTACGTGTTACGATTCAGAAATTTGATCCATATATCAATGTCGATCCAGGAACAATGAGTCCATATCAACATGGAGAAGTATTTGTAACAGATGATGGAGCAGAAACAGATTTAGATTTAGGTCACTATGAGCGATTTGTTGATATTAACTTAAATAAATATAGTAGTGTTACGACAGGTAAAATTTATTCAACGGTTCTCCAAAAAGAACGCCGTGGTGACTACTTAGGCGGTACGGTACAAGTAATTCCACACATTACCAATGAAATTAAAGAGCGTGTCTTCCGCACTGCCAGAGAAACAAATGCGGATGTTGTTATTACAGAAATCGGTGGAACAGTTGGGGATATTGAATCTCTGCCGTTTTTAGAAGCGATTCGACAAATGAAAAGTGATGTTGGTACGGACAATGTTGTTTATATTCATTGCACGCTTATTCCATACATTAAAGCGGCTGGAGAAATGAAAACAAAACCAACCCAACATAGTGTAAAAGAATTACGCAGTCTGGGTATTCAACCAAATATTATTGTCGTTCGGACGGAAATGTCTATTTCCCAAGAAATGAAAGACAAACTTTCTCTTTTCTGTGATATTGACAAAGAAGCAGTTATTGAAGCACTAGATGCCGACACATTATATTCCATTCCACTTGCGATGCAAGAACAAGGGCTAGATCGAATTGTTTGTAACTATTTAAAACTAGATTGTAAAAAAGCAGATATGACGGAATGGATCGAGCTTCTCGAAAAAGTTCGTACATTAAAAAATAAAACAAAGATTGCCCTCGTTGGAAAATATGTGAACTTACAAGATGCCTATATTTCCGTTACCGAAGCACTACGTCATGCAGGTTATGCATTTGATACACAAATAGATATTAAATGGATTAATGCGGAACACGTAACAAAAGAGAACGCTTCTGAACTTCTTGACGAAGTAGATGGAATTTTACTTCCGGGCGGCTTTGGTGATCGTGGTATTGATGGAAAGATTGAAACAGCTCGTTTTGCACGAGAAAATAATATTCCATTCTTAGGTATTTGTTTAGGGATGCAAACAGCATCAATAGAGTTTGCTCGTAATGTTGTTGGACTTAAGAATGCTCATTCATCTGAATTTGTAGCAGATACACCGGATGCTATTATTGATTTACTTCCTGAACAAAAAGATATCGAAGACTTAGGTGGTACACTTCGACTTGGTTTATATCCTTGTAAATTAGTAGAAGGAACAAAAGCCTATGAAGCATACAACGATGAAATTATTTACGAACGTCATCGTCATCGTTATGAATTTAACAATCATTACCGTCAAGAAATGGAAGAACACGGCTTTATCTTTTCAGGAACAAGCCCAGATGGTCGCCTTGTTGAAATTATTGAACTAAAGGATCATCCATGGTTTGTTGCAGCACAATTTCACCCAGAATTCATTTCACGCCCACAACGCCCACAACCTTTATTTAGAGATTTTGTGAAAGCTACTTTGGGATAGAAAAAACAGCAGTAATTCCGCCTTCCATTTACTTGAAGGGTTGGAGTTACTGCTGTTTTTTTAGTATACTTAGTTCAAAACATAAGATTGAGGGGATAGGAGTGTCTTTAATAAAAGAGTTTTTCTATGAAAAAAGAATAGAATTTATTTTGGAAAATGATGAGAATTTGTTTTCTTATGAAATGATGGAAGAAGCTATTTTAAAAATCATTCAACCTGAAAGTCAATCAGCATATGAAATTACAAGTTGGACACAAGGTTTTAGTTTTACCAAAGAAGATATTCAGGTGTTCTTTTTTGAATTTTATCATTCAGAACCTGCCTATTTTTCATTTGAAATACTTCCTTGTGGAGAACATTCAGCAGAGAGTATACAAAAACTTCGGAGTTGGTTGAATAACTTGGAGAAATATATTCAAGAATTTTAATTAATTTTTGGCTCATCGTCAAAATTTGTGGTTGAAAAATATAAATCTTGTGATTTGTGAATTTAGATGATTGGGGTGAAGGTAAAACTGTAGATGATTTTTCAAAAATCCACCACTAGCATATATAACAATTTTCTACAACCACAAATTTTGGTGTAGAGCCTAATTTTTTAAAGGAGAATTTTTTATGGAACAATTCAAGATAAACACAGATATGTTTGGAGAACTGAACATTTCAATAGCAGAAGGATTATTTGAAGAGTACACCATAACACTTGATAACAAGAAACTACATATTACGCTAGATATTTTTGATTATACTGTTACGGTTGATAACCTTACAGTGATTGAATATTTCCTTAATAATGTTCCAGAAATGTATCAAATATCAAGAGAAGAAATTATCAAAAATAAAGATACAAATGAAGTAATACGCTTCTTTTTGGAATCTGAACTTGAATGTATTAACGAGGATGCTTTGCTTAAAATATTTCAAGTAGATTCCATTAAGCAAATCAATACAGAGCTACTAATTGAAAAGCTTGAGCTTACACATATTTTTATGTCTCCTTATAATTCTTTAGATAGTGGTGATGTTATTGAGTGTACGTTTGATTTTTGTTTAGATAAAGAGTACACAGATGAACTTTTAGTGATGCGTTTTAATGAAAAGTTGGAATTAGTAGGTATTGCACATGAAAGCTAGGCTGGTTTGTTTTATCTTTTTTGAAAACCTAGATTACATGAACAAAAATTTGATGTGGTAGGCTCACAGTAAAATAACAGATGTATATGGTGATAGATATAGCATTAGTATGCTCATGAGAAAGAGACATCATGTATTTTGATTTTTCCCTTAGACTATAATAATTATATGGGTGATAAAATGATGATGACTATCAAAAAATTAGATTATAAAGAACTTGACCCTGTCTTAAATGATTCAGAATCCAGTGCAGTTCTATTATTTGATGATAAATCAAATGATAGAAGTCTAAATGAATTTGGATTAAATTGTCTTCCCTATGTAGCACCATTAATGAAGGAAACCTTAACATGTGATGGTGTTGCTGTATCAGAAGAAAAATTTTGGGAGTCATGTCTCTGCGTGATAAAAAACATAAAAGACATAACAGATATAGAACAAGGTAAGATTATTGCCGTGTTAAGTTTTTGGGATGATTGGAATGATAAATTTTTTGTAGTGGAAACAAGCAATTCATATTATGGAATTAGCTGGTTTACATCAGCATAATCAATAATAGTTATAGAGTGGATACCGTTTGAATGTAGGAGGTAACTATATGCAATTACAAAAAGTGCAAAATACAGTGAATGAACTTAATGCGTATATCGCAAAGCAAACAGTATTGGAGTTTCATATACGAAAATATGATGGATGGAAGTTACAAGTCGTAGGTAGTTTTGATCTCTGTTATTATCATGATATAGAAGTGTTTTTTAGGGGTGTTTCCTATATGGCTGTACAGGATAGATGGAGTGACTTAACCTATCAGAAATGTCCGTTTAGTGTATCACAAGATGAACGGCTACAAAGAGATAATTTAATCCAAATAACTGTTTGTAATGATGATGGAGAAAAACAGATAATTATATGTGAGGACTTTGACTTTATTGTAAAGCATGTTAGTTATTATGATGAGGATGGTAAGTTTGTGCATAGAAGGGATTAGGTATTCTCTGGAAAGAAGACTTGCTGAATAGAAATTTTGATAAAACCCACCTGAGCTTGTATTCTTCGTAAAATTAAGCATCTACAAGAATTCTTATTGAAGTAAGGTTTGTAGTTGGTGAAACTTCTGTTGGCAATTATGAATATGATAGATTGTAATTGTGTAGAGATTTGTATGTAATATAAGCACTATCTAATTTTTAAAACGGTATTTTGGAGGTTCACATGAGTAATAAAATAGTTAAGATAGATGTTAAAAAAATGTTGAAAGGTTGGAAAATTAAAGAGAGTAATAGAATTGTTGAAATAGACTTTAAAAAATTTTTGAAAGAGGGACACCTTGGAGAAATTAAATTGGGATGGAGCGAAAAACAAATAGCACAATGCTTTCCAATTGCAGAAGAAATTTATGATACTTCCGATCGTAGAGTTTGGAATTATGGGGGATTGGAATTTTTCTTTATGAAGAATGATAAGGGAAACAACATTTTGGTCACTATTTTTTGCGATCAATTGAGATATCTTGATATGGGGAATAAATTTGTTTTTCATAAGTGGTTTTTAGAAAAACCAAAAAGATTAAAATTAAAGAAGGTTATTAATGAATTGAACAATGAAATGATGGAGTATTCTGTAATAAGAAATCCTGTTTGGAGAGAAGGAAGTTGTATTATCCAGCTTTCACATAGTTTAGTATGTTTTCATTTTGAAATGGATAATAAGGGGAATTACAATACAAATGATTTCCTTTTAGAAGCATTTTATTTAGACTTTTATAATCCACTTAATAGAGAAAAATAGTGGTTTTACTTGCAAAATGAGAAATAACTATATCATGCTTATACCAGTTTCTGGGTTATTACGGTGATGGGGATTTTTAGTTATACAAAAAGGTTATAACAAGCAAACTATGAGGAATTTATATTTTTATCCATGACATTATCTTTATGAGGTGAAAAAATGAACAGTAGAAATGTAGTATACATAAAAAGTGTAGATATAAATGAAATACCTTGGAAACAGCTAACTACTACATATGGCAGAGCAACTGAATTTCCAGAGCTTTTTCTTAAACTCCCCGATGCTGATGTATCCATTGCAGACAAAGTACTTGAGCAAATTGAAATTAATATTGAACATCAAGATACATTATGGCATGCTACTCCATTTACTATGATTTTTCTTGCTCGAATATTTAAAGATGTTTCTCAATCATTTTTGGCTAGAAAAGATGAAAAAAGTAGGTTTTATATAACAAATCTTTTGGATTTATTTATTTTAATAGCTACCTGTTATAAATACGGAAATGAAATGGAGCATGACGAACCATTAGCTTTTTTTGAGGATATGTTGAAAGAAGAGTATCTTTGGTCAGAGATTTTTGATGAGGTTGAAGATGAAGTGCACTACGAAGGTTATTTCTTTCCAGATAATTTATTTTACAGTTTCTATTATTATTCCTATGAGGTATTGCTTTGTTATAAAGAGGATATAGAGATTCTTACTAGCCTTGATGATTTTGAAATTAAACAGAGGGTTCTAGAGTTATTGAAATTACTCAGTTAGCATAGTGGTGGAAATTGCTAATTTCATAGAAAGAGGAAATATATGTTGACACACAGCGATATTATCCATGCATATAAGTATTCCAGTTACCATAAAGATACATTGATTCATGATAATGTATGTGGTTGCTTTGATTGCCTTAAAATTTTTGATCCTTGTGAAATAAAAATGTGGATTGAAGAAGGTAGTGGAACTGCCATTTGTCCTTATTGCGGAACTGATACCATTATCGGTGAAAGTTCTGGATATCCAATTAGCAAAATTTTTTTAAAACAACTAAAAAAATATTGGTGTTCAGGTGATGATTGTATGATAGACACAATGGAACGTACAGAAGAAATTTCAAACAAAGAAATGCAAGCAAGATTAATTGAATGTTTTAAAGAATTATGGGGGCGAGAAGATATTCAGACTAATCATTCAGAAACATCACTAACTGTTCAGTGCGAAGGGCATACATGTGATTGTAAATGGGATAAAAAACAACTAATGGTAGACTATTCCTGCTCACGAGAGATACATGATAAAGAGTGGCAAAAAAAGATGTCTGTAATCAAACAAGCTATAAGTACTAAAGTTCCAGCTTATTACCTTGAGTATAAAGGAAAATGTACAACTATTCGTAAAAAACGGCGGAGTAGAGAAAGTAAAATATTGCTCTGGATTTATCCCTATAAAGAAGATGAAAATGGTGGTTGGGATACGGATGTAGAAACGCTTACTATTTATGAATGTGATTTTGAAGTATTAGCTTCTGGGATTTCATCTTTGGATTATACAAGTGATAACGAATTTACAAAGGAAGAATGGAAAAAAATTCTGGCAAACTGGAGAAACATTCAACAAGAAAATCAGGAATACGCTAGCTTTATTCAATATGTAATAGATTGGACAAGTAAAATTTTGACCACATATGATGATGTTATGATAGAAGGTAACTTGTAAAAATCTACATTAGTTGGTGAATATATAATGATTCCAGAAAAAGCTTTAGAAAAATTAAATAGAAAAAAAGTTGCCTTAGTATTTGAAGTGAAATCTAATCAAGAAGGTTTTATATCCTTTGTCATTGCCTTTCCGATAGAAGAAGTCAAGGAGCAGAAATATAAGAGTAATTTGTTACCAATTGTATCGTATGAAATTCGTTATATAAAACATAAAGTTATGTACACATGTAACGAATGGGGAAATGATTATGATCACGTCTTGAATGATGTCACAACAAGGATACAAAGAATTTTTGTCAAACGTACAGATAATAATAGCGAGTTAGATAAGGCCTTATCTTGCTTTGATATTGATTTGAATGATTTTACTAGTTTGCTATTAAATAACATGGATAGTGCTTTAGTAAATGCACCTATAGATTATTATATAAATCATCCAGAGTTGTTTCCGCACTTATAATATGACTTCAGTAACAGGAGGGGATTTTGTGGATAACAAAACGTTAAGAATATTAAAGAAGGTCTATCATTATGAAAACTACGAATTTGATAGTGAGAAAGAAATCAGTATTTATTCCGAAGATATTTTAACAGTGGAAGAAAAACAAGTTCTGCAAAAAAATAATATTGAAATTAATCGTATTGAATGTTTTACACATGATGAGACAGTGACGAAATTAATAAAGATTGTAGAGAATCCAAATCTATCTTTTGAACGTGTGATAGATAGCTTTGTTGCGGGAATTGGTGGAAGTTATCGCAGAGGATTACAACCTTTAATGAGTTATTTATATGCAAGAAAATTACAACCACATACATTTAAAGAATCAGGTAACGATGGGTATAAGTCATATGGTAGTAATTTATTGGAAGATGGAGTTACAACTTGTAAGTATTGCGGAATTACAGAAAAAGAAGAATGGAAGAATACTTCATATGAAATATACTGTATGTATTTAGGAAATGCTTGTATTGAATTGCCTAGGGATTGTTTGATAGATTTAAGTGAATATATTTCTCAAGACTATGTATATTCAACAAGGGAAGACAAAGCGGTTTTTACGCAACTAATTAACAGCTTAAAAAATTCTCTTCCTAATGAAACATCTGGAAAATACGAAAAAAGATTAACATTTGAAAAAATCATTCCAAAAGCAAACGGATATGTTAAAAGGTCAATGTTATCTATATTAGCAGAGATAGGTGTTATACCAAATACCATACAATTATCTAGTTTAAATAATTTCATTCCGTTTGATGAAAGATGTAGAAATCAGAAGCTATTAAAAACTTCTCATCGATCTGATATTATTTTGCCTTGGGCGGGTTGGAATGGTAGTTTAGGGATTAATGAGGATGTGTTATATGAAGTATTTGGAAAGTATTTAGATGTTTAAAAGTAGTTCATCGCACTTATGGAGGAATCATTAGTTGAAAACTTTTTTAGGTTATTAGCAGTTTCTAACTTGCAAGGTGTAAAAAAATTCTTTTGTGGTCATACAGATTTTCTAAACTGTTAAACTGATATTACATATAACTGTACTGAATGTGTATTTTTAGCTATAGGAGAAGATTTTATGGAAGATACGATAGAGATATTAACTTTTGAAATAGCAGAGGCTGCGAAGAAATCATTTATCCGTCTTTTTGAAAATGGGGAGAGTTATTATTACTGCACACTTGTAACCACGGGAGATGGTGTTGCACCTGTCCTATCTGC
This sequence comes from Caryophanales bacterium, assembly GCA_031546705.1. Classification (GTDB taxonomy): domain Bacteria; phylum Bacillota; class Bacilli; order Bacillales; family JAVBJX01; genus JAVBJX01. Next base: position 7,692 of record JAVBJX010000067.1, on the reverse strand, counting down.
ATGGTCATGGGAAGCATTGGAAAGAGAAGCAAATAAACAAAAACAAGAAAATCCTAAAGATTATGCGGAAATAATCAAATGGTCTTATGCTGATTCTCCCTATCACATTTTTGGTGAAGAGAACTTTGAGAATGTGCGGAAAATGTTTTCCAAGCGTCCATCACTGAATCCATTTAATCAAAATGAATGGAATGAGGAATTGAATATGAGGTTGAAGGCAATGGAATTAGCAATGAAAAAAATTGATAATGATGGGATATTTGCATTAAATCAACAAAGAGATGAGGTTTGTGTAATGGTAGAGATAATGCCACCAGATGAAACAAATACAGAAAGAGCATTACGTTTGAATAAACCTGAATCCAAAGCTATAAAGAAATGGCTTATTGAAGCTGCGGAGTAAATTTTTTATTTGGTGGTGATACAATGGATTTGAACAGAACAAGAATTTTAGTAGATTTCAACGAACTTATAGAAGAAAATCTTATTTTACTATCTAGGGAGGATTCAAAGCTTGACTCCATGGGAAAATTGATTATTTTTTATGAAGAAATGTCTATTGGCATATATTCAGATGATAATTTGGATGACAATGGAGAAGTTGATAATATTATTGCAGATGGTATTGCAGTAAGAAATAAAACGGAATATTACCCGTATGTAAAATGGTGCTGTCTTATTAATGAAGAAGGTATTTGCTATCAAAATACGGAAATTTTATACGAAAAAATGAATGATTTAGTAGATGGATTTGAAGAATGTGACTATAATCAGCGGCTGCAAATACTTGACGAAGCTCATGCTCTTTTGACGAAACTGAAAAATGAAGGATGGGATGAAAAGAGCGTGTATAACAGACTTCTTCCCTTACACAATAAATTGGATGGAGCAAAACAGGATTTTCTGGGTGATATACTAGATTTTGTTGTTGGATATTGCAATCCCGAAAAATATGTTTGGCGTATAAAATAAGATATAACACTAACATTATTTTTTAAGTATATGACCAAAAATCATGCTTAAAATCTTTATCACTAAGACTAATACTACTTATTTTTAACAAATTAGTATCTGAAATACCACAACTATAATCTTCAAAAGTCAATTCAACGTTACTGGATAATCTTAGAAATACAATGTTTTGCCAAGTTTTTTTTATATAATCTATACCAGCGTTATTTAACTCTGATAGTACATGAATTAATGTTAATTCATCCACATTATCAAATATCCATTTATTTAACTTTAGATTGTTCCCTCCATCCAGTGTACGTAAGTAATCTGAGTAAATGAGATAAAGTCTTTCTGATCCATCAAAATGAAATTCCAAGTTACCATATGTCCAAATATTATATTTGTACGCAACAGAACTATAACCATCAGGATCTGGGAAATTATTAATAATCCATTCCTTTGACTGTCCGATTTTAATATAGTCGAATGTCCCATCCTTCAAAAACTTATAAAAATCTATCTCTATTGGCTCGTTAAGTTTCATAGTTATGTCCTTTCTGAATGTAAATTTATTATGCACTGATTTTTATTTGTAGTTAGTAATTTTTAAATCTTTTTCATTAACCGAGCAGATATTACTTTCTGTGCCGCTATATTGTGCGTTTTTTTCTTCAATAATTCTAGACGTCTGTTTCCAATGCGTCTATCTGCTGCTTTTAGAATATTAATAAGACCCCAATAGTCATTATCAAATATCTTTTTAAATACCTCATCTTTGGGAGTATCAATATATTCTCTAATAAGATTGGAAATTTCGTAAACATCTGTTTTATGTGGATATCCAACAACAAATCCTGTGAGATTACGAACGCCCCCATCACTAGTAACAAACTGTTTTGGATAATCCCAAATGATTTCTTTGTTTAATGTAATCCAATATCTTGATAAGTTTGTAGAACCATAACGACTGTCCATTGGATATGCAGCACAATGTAGTTGAATATTAATGCGGTCAGAAAGTAGTTTGTATATTTCTCGCTGTAATTTACTCCATTTTCTCAACTGTTTACACCTCTGTTTTGCAAATTCGTTACTTCTAACTGACTCTAATTGCCGAAGAAGTGGATACAATGTATTTGCTTCAACATTCATTTATGATTTCTTCTTTTATGCGTCCACCTTCCTTAATTTATAATAATGTATGATACAATAGTCAAGTATTTTTTGAGAAGAAGTTTTGTCTACTTTGGAGTCTCCCCCCTAGTTCTAATTAATTGCTACCTTCTTGTGCTTCCCTTATAATGAAACAATATATTTTTGAAGGAGGATTACTATGTATAAAGCATTAACAATTGCTGGTTCTGACAGTAGTGGCGGAGCAGGAATTCAAGCGGATTTAAAAACATTTCAAGAACGTGGTGTCTATGGAATGACTGCTTTAACCGTACTGGTTGCAATGGATCCACATAATAATTGGAATCACCAAGTATTTCCAGTTGATGTAGATATTATTAAAGCTCAATTAGAAACAATTGTCGTTGGGATTGGTATAGATGCTTTAAAAACAGGAATGCTTCCAACAACAGAAATTATTGAATTAGCTGCACATACAATTGCGAAACACAACTTGCCAAATGTTGTTGTTGATCCTGTCATGGTTTGCAAAGGAGCAGATGAACCACTTCATCCAGAAAATACGACTTGCTTCCAAGAAGTACTTGTACCAAAAGCAACCGTTATTACTCCAAATTTATTTGAAGCGGCTCAACTAAGTGGTTTGAAAACCGTTTCAACCATTGAGCAAATGAAAGAAGCAGCCGCAAAAATTCACGAGCTTGGAGCAAAGTACGTGCTTGTAAAAGGTGGAAATAAACTGAACCATAAAACAGCAGTCGATGTTTTGTATGATGGAAAAACCTTTGAGTTACTCGAATCAGAACTAATTGAAAAAGGATATACACATGGAGCAGGCTGTACAACTTCTGCCGCCATTGCCGCTGAGCTTGCCAAAGGTGCAACTGTGCGTGATGCGATTTTGACAGCGAAAGCATTCATTACAGAAGCGATTCGTCATTCTTTCCCATTGAATCAATACGTTGGTCCAACCAATCATGCGGCATATCGGAAGATAGAACAAAAGTAAATTTTCTTAGTTATTATAGCAGTTTCCCTTATTGTGCAGAAAGTTCAATGGCTAATGTTTAATTATACTGTTTCAAAAAATCTTAGCTTGCCTCTAGCAAGCGTCATCGTTTTTTCATTGTCTAATTAAACATTTTCTCCTAACCTTTTTCCACACAATTTCGCAAACTGCTATAAACGAATGATAAGTATACATTTGATAGTTATAATAGAGAAAATCCCTACCACTCCTAGTTATCTAGGAACGGTAGGGATTTTTTTATATATTTGTCATGAAAGGAATGTTCGAAATACATATATTATGATTGACAAAAAAGCTAAGGTACACGATGATATAGTTAAGAATTTATAGAAAAAAGTTTAAATGTAGATGCACAAATACATTTATTTTTTAAAAGGATGGTTGAAAATGGAAAAAGGAATTCGAGTTGGTTTATTAGGGCTTGGCACAGTTGGCAGTGGTGTTGTAAAAATTATTGAAAATCACCAAGAAAATTTACAGCATCGTATTGGATGCCCTGTTATCATTGAAAAAATACTTATTCGTGACATCGATAAACAGCGAGAAATAGATATTCATAAAGATAAGTTAACAAGAAATGTGCAAGATATCTTGGAATCTCCGACTATTGATGTTGTCATTGAAGTAATGGGTGGAGTAGAACAGACTCGGGAATACATAAAAACAGCCTTGCAAAATGGTAAGCATGTAGTAACAGCAAATAAAGATTTAATGGCATTATATGGTTCAGAGTTACTAGCATTAGCCGCTAAAAATCAATGTGACCTTTTCTATGAAGCAAGTGTTGCAGGTGGTATTCCAATTCTTCGTAGTCTTGTAGAAGGGCTTGCTTCTGATCGCATTACAAAACTGATGGGGATTGTAAACGGAACAACGAACTTTATGCTAACAAAAATGTCGCAAACTGGCTGTTCTTATGAAGAAGTTTTGAAGGAAGCACAAGAGCTTGGGTTTGCTGAATCTGATCCAACTTCTGATGTTGCAGGGCTTGATGCCGCACGCAAAATGACGATTTTGGCTCGACTTGGTTTTTCAATGGATGTAGAGCTTAATGATGTTTCTGTAAGAGGAATTACTAGAATTACAGAAGCTGATTTTAGATGTACAAAACAGCTTGGTTATACAATGAAACTTATTGGTTTAGCACATCGAACAGATGATAAAATTGATGTGAGCGTTGCACCAACCTTGTTACCAAATAATCACCCGCTTGCTTCGGTTAATAATGAATTTAATGCTGTATACGTATTTGGTGAAGCAATTGGCGAAACAATGTTTTATGGTCCAGGAGCAGGAAGTATGCCAACCGCTACAGCTGTTGTATCAGACTTAGTTGGTGTACTTAGAAACTTACGTCTTGGTCATAACGGTTTTCATACAGTAAAGCCATTGTATGAAAAGAAGCTAAAATCACAAGAAGAAATTTTTGTCAAACATTGTTTGCGAATTCATGTAAAAGATGTAGTGGGTGCATTTTCTGCGATTACAACTCTATTTGCTGAATATGACATGAGCTTTGAGAAAATTTTACAACACCCACTTAAAGAAAAAGGGTATGCAGAAATTGTTGTTGTTACCCACACAGCTCCAATGAAAAATTATCTCGATGTCTTAAACGAACTAAAAAGTTTACCAGTTGTTCATCAAATAAAAAGTTCATTTCGTGTGGAAGGGGAGAAAAGATAGTGTGGAACGGCTTACTTGATAAATACAAATCTTACTTACCGATAACAGAAAATACACCGCTGCTTTCCTTAAATGAGGGAAATACACCACTGATTCCACTGATTCATTTGTCAAAAAAATGGGGTGTAGAATTATATGCCAAAATAGAAGGGGCAAATCCAACAGGCTCTTTTAAAGACCGTGGAATGGTTATGGCAGTAGCAAAAGCAAAAGAAGAAGGAAGTAAAATGGTTGTGTGTGCTTCCACTGGAAATACATCCGCTTCTGCCGCTGCTTATGCCGCACGAGCTGGTTTACGTTGTTTAATTGTTATTCCTGATGGAAAAATTGCGATGGGAAAACTTGCTCAAGCGTTAATGTACGGAGCAGATATTTTTGCGATTGAAGGAAATTTTGACCATGCCTTAAAAATGGTTCGCCGCTTGAGTGAAATAACACCCATGACCCTTGTTAATTCTGTTAATCCTTACCGTATTGAAGGGCAAAAAACAGCGGCATTTGAAGTGTGCGATCAATTAGGAACTGCTCCTGATGTGCTGGCTATTCCCGTTGGAAACGCTGGGAATATTACTGCTTATTGGAAAGGTTTTGTTGAGTACAATAAAGAAAACAAAATAGGACTACCACAAATGAGAGGTTTTGAAGCATCTGGTTCAGCGGCAATTGTCCGAAATGAAATTATTGAAAATCCTGAAACAATTGCTACTGCCATCCGTATTGGTAATCCTGCAAGTTGGGAATTTGCTGTAGCCGCTGCTAATGAATCGAACGGAAAAATTGATGAAGTAACGGACGAAGAAATTTTGGAAGCGTACAAGCTCATTGCTAGAGAAGAAGGAATTTTTGCAGAACCTGGTTCATGTGCATCCATTGCAGGGATTATGAAACAGTTAAAAACGGGTGAAATAGTGAAAGGGCAAAAAATCGTTGCCATTCTTACAGGTAATGGCTTGAAAGATCCACAAGTTGCCATAGAATCATCTATGATAAAACCAGTATTACTACCAAATGACGAAAAAATTGTTCTGGAACATATTCAAGGAGTTGTCCGAATGTGAACGAGAAACTAAAAATTATTGTTCCAGCAAGCACAGCTAACCTTGGAGCAGGATTTGATTCTATTGGTATGGCAGTAACGAAATATTTAACAGTAGAAGTACATTCACATGACAAATGGGAATGTATTCCTGTTATACCTGCTTTAGAAACAATTGAAAGAGATGAACACAATTTAATTGTTAAAACAGCATTAGCTGTTGCTAAAGAAAAGAATATCCAATTACCACCATGTAAATTACTCATTGACAGCGATATTCCATTAACTAGAGGACTTGGAAGTAGTGCATCTGCTATTGTTGCTGGAATTGAACTAGCAAATGAGCTAGGTAATTTACAAATGACCAAAGAAGAAAAATTGAGAATTTCTAGTATTGAAGAGGGGCATCCAGATAATGTTGGTGCTTCCATTTATGGCGGCGTGGTGATTGGTTGTTTACAAGAACAATCTGTTTCACTTATTTCTATACCAGCATGTGAACTTGATTTAGTAGCCATTATTCCACATTATGAATTGAAAACAAGTGAGGCACGGTCTGTATTACCAAATACGTATTCAAAAGCCCAAGCTGTCACAGCAAGTGCTGTAAGTAATGTATTAGTTGCTGCACTTTTTACAAAAAATTGGCAGTTAGTTGGGGAAATGATGGATAATGATTTATTCCACCAACCATATCGGATTTCTTTAGTAGAGGAATTGAAACAAGCACAAATTGCCAAACAATATGGAGCATTTGGTGTTTGCTTAAGTGGTGCTGGACCAACTGTACTTTGTTTTGCTGAAAAAGGAATGGGAGAAACTCTTCAAAAAATAGTAAAGCAATATTTCCCAACCTGTGATGTTGAATTTTTACAAATAGAGCAAAGCGGAAGTTATGTGGAAAAAGGGTAATTTTCATTGGAAAAGGGGACTGAAAAAAATTTTCAGTTCCTTTTTTATTTTTTCTGTAAACGATTTCATCCTTATTTGATTGATAATATTCACCTTTTTTTTAAAAAAAGTAGTGATAAAAATCACTTTCAGTTGATTGCTTTGCATCTTTATTTATGATATAGTAAGAAAGAGTAATTAAAAAAAGGGGGTGTTGATGTTGCAAAATGCTTTTAAAATCGAATTTTTTCTAATGACTGCACAACAAAGAAATCAATTAGTTGTTGAAATGGGTCGTCATTATTTTCAGTTAGACCGAAAATCATATGTCACTAAGAATGCCGGTTGTTTAGATGCAGGGCATCATCTTACCAAAATCCCCACTTTACTTGGGTGTAGTGCTAGAACACCCAAAAACGCCATCGCTAGTTGAAGAACACAACGAGTGTAAAAAGGCGTTTTCAATCGTGGTATAACCATGAGAGAAGATTTGAATAGCAGTAAAAAATAAATATTTTCATATCTTCTTCGTAGAGAATGTGTTCAGGGATTTATGGACAACAATCTAAGGAGGAATTTTTAAATGAAACTTATGCGTAATAGACAATTTATTGTATCATTGGTGATGGTAATTATTATGGTTGCAGGGTTTATAAGAGCAATCGAACCAGAAGTAAAAGAGAGCGAAGCTAAAATTGTCACAGCCACTATACAAGCAGAAGAAATAAACACAACAAATTAACCCGTTGTGCTAGATAAAAAAAGAGAACTCCAACAAGATATGCTAAACTATCAATAAAACGCCAAAGTGATAAAGATAGGGGGCATAATCATGTTAGAGTTCCAAAAGTATTGTAACATGACGATAGAAGATTTAAAAGACTTTACGACCGTATTATTTGTATTGGTGGATGATTTATATAAGAAATACATTCCAGAAGAAATAAAACACCGCTTACAC
>JAVBJX010000018.1:0-12459 GCA_031546705.1 Caryophanales bacterium | reverse complement strand
TACTCCTAATGGAGTTGGTTTGGTGGCGATAGCGAAGAGGTCACACCCGTTCCCTTTCCGAACACGGTCGTTAAGCTCTTTTGCGCCAATGGTAGTTGGGGTTTTACCCCTGCGAGACTAGGACGTTGCCAAGCTTTTTATTATCGCGGAGTGGAGCAGTTCGGTAGCTCGTCGGGCTCATAACCCGAAGGTCACAGGTTCAAGTCCTGTCTCCGCAATTCTTAAAATTCCTATGAACTCTATGTTTATAGGATTTTTTTGTTTCTAAAAAAATGAATGAGTTTGGATCAATCAGAGTGTTTTTTACTCCTTTTTGACTCAAACTCATTTTTATTTCAGAAATAAGATGGAGATTGATGAAGTATTGGCAAATAAAATTTCTTTAGTCTGTTCAGAAACCGAGTTATGCAATCGATTGCGTAACCGAATACTAAGAGATAACGCGAGATTGATGTTACTATTTTTGTGGCATTGTTTGATTCCTATCGAATTTGATCTTGGATAAAGCAGGGGAAAATGTGATTTTGAGAGAATTAATAATTCTTATAAAAAGAGTCTTTTGATTGTAAGATGTTCATTTTTTTGCGTATTTTTTCTATTTGCGTTACACTAAAACAAGGGTGACTAGAAGGAAAATTCTTCTTAGGCATCCTCATTTTGCGATTTAGAGGGATTTGGATGAAACCATATACTATTTATACATATTCTACAGAAGAAACAATGAAATTCGGAGTTAAGTTAGCAAAACGATTGCAACAAAAAGATGTGCTAACACTTGAAGGTGACTTAGGAGCAGGAAAGACAACTTTTACAAAAGGGCTTGCGAAAGGGCTTGGGATTAGTCGTAATGTAAATAGCCCAACGTTCACGATTATAAAAGAGTACAATGGAAATTTACCGTTATATCATATGGATGTATATCGGTTATATGATACAGGGGAAGATTTAGGGTTTGATGAGTATTTTTACGGGGAAGGTGTGACTGTTGTTGAGTGGGCACACTTAATTCAAGATCAGCTTCCTTCGGAGAGATTGGAAATTTCTTTGTTTTATGAGGGAGAAGATACAAGAATGATTGAATTAAAGCCTTTTGGAGAGAGGTATGAATATTTGTGTAGGGAGGTGGTGAGTGATGAAAATTCTAGCTATTGATACGTCTAATGCGGTGATGAGTGTTGCTTTTGTTGAAGGAGGAGTAGTTCGTGGCGAACTAACAACGAATGTAAAAAAAGATCATTCTTCTCGTCTGATGCCAGCGATTCAATCATTGCTTGGGAATTGTGGTATAACTCCAAGCGAGTTAGAAGCAATTGCAATTGCGAAAGGACCCGGTTCATATACGGGTGTGCGAATTGGTGTGACAGTTGCAAAAACAATTGCGTGGACATTGCAGATTCCTATTTTTGGTGTGTCTAGTTTAGCGGTACTTGCTGCAAATGGAAAATATTTTGGTGGATTTATTATGCCACTATTTGATGCAAGGCGTGGACAAATTTATACTGGATTGTATCGCTATGAAAATAATGTGTTGCAGACAATTGAGAAAGATACTATTATATTGGCAATTGATTTTGTAAAAAGAGTGAAACAATATAATAAACCAGTACTTCTTCTAGGTATAGATGTGTCAATACATGAAGAAGTGTTAAAAAGTGAACTTGGTGAGTTGGCGATTATTGCTCCCCCATCATTGCATATACCAAAAGCAGTGGAGCTTAGTTTTCTTGCTCAAACTTCTGAAGTTTGTGGTATTCACTCTTTTGTTCCTAACTATATCCGTTTAACAGAAGCAGAAACAAATTGGCTTGCTAGAAATGGAGATAAAAAATGACAATCTCCTTTAGAAAAATGATAATAGATGATGTTGATGATGTTTTTGCTATTGAACAAGTTTGTTTTACGATTCCGTGGTCTAAAGAATCCTTTATGAATGAAATGAAAACGAATATGCTTGCGGAGTATGTGGTAGCAGAATATGAAGGGAAAACAATTGGTTATTGTGGGATGTGGCTGGTCATGGATGAAGCACATATTACAAATGTAGCTATTTTACCTGATTATCGTGGACAAAGATTTGGAGAAAAGCTAATGTGTCATGCAATGGATGTAGCACGAACATATGAGGTAGAAGTGATGAGTTTAGAAGTACGAATATCGAATCTTGTTGCACAGAATATGTATCGTAAGTTAGGTTTTCAAAATGGTGGCATACGAAAAAATTATTATACAGATAACTGGGAAGATGCGTTAGTAATGTGGGTGAAATTACATGAATAGTATTATACTTGGAATCGAAACGAGTTGTGATGAAACGGCAGTAGCTGTTGTTAAAAATGGAAAAGAAATTTTAGCAAATGTAGTTGCTTCGCAGATTGAAAGTCATCAGAGATTTGGTGGGGTTGTTCCAGAAATTGCTTCTAGGCATCATGTGGAACAAATAACCATTGTCATTGAAGAAGCAATGAAACAAGCAGAGTTAAGTTTTTCTGATATTGATGCTATTGCAGTGACGGAAGGGCCTGGTCTAGTTGGGGCGTTATTAATTGGTGTGAATGCGGCGAAAGCACTGGCGTGGGTTCATGATATTCCACTTGTTGGTGTACACCATATTGCAGGACATATTTATGCCAATCAATTAGTAGCGGATTTACAATTTCCGCTATTAGCTCTTGTTGTTTCGGGAGGGCACACAGAACTTGTAGTAATGGAAGAACATGGGAAGTTCAAAATCATCGGTGAGACACGAGATGATGCGGTTGGGGAAGCGTATGATAAAGTAGCGAGAACATTGCATTTACCTTATCCCGGTGGACCACATATTGACAAACTGGCTCATGAAGGATCTCCTTCTATTCCTTTACCACGAGCATGGCTAGATAACTATGATTTTAGTTTTAGTGGCTTAAAATCAGCAGTGATTAATACGTTACATAATGCAGAGCAACGTGGTGAACAAATCGAAGCAAAGGATTTAGCGGCTAGTTTTCAGGCGAGTGTGATTGATGTGCTTGTGACAAAAACGGTGAAAGCAGCTAAAGAATATCAAGTGAAACAAGTGTTACTGGCAGGTGGGGTAGCAGCAAATAAAGGTTTGCGAGCGGAGTTATCACGGCAGTTTGAAGAGTTACCACAAGAACTTATTATTCCACCGTTACCATTATGTACGGACAATGCGGCGATGATTGCTACTGCGGGTACAGTTATGTATCATCAAGGAAAAAGAGCTACAATGACATTAAATGGAAAACCAAGTCTGGATTTGGAAAAAATATAAGAAAACAATCACTAGTTGTGGAAATTTTCCACAGAGTAGTGATTGTTTTTTTGGTATGTGTGTAATGTTACCCACATAATTGTGGATAATCTTCAAGAATGTTGCTATATCAATGTTAGGATATTTCCCTAAAAGTGGACAAATTAGCAGTAAAATATGTGGATAATGTGGATAAGTTAGTGTATAACCTTATTTTAAAGCAGTTTATTATGGAATTTGATGTGGATAAAAAAATAAAGGAACAGAGATTGAAATAAATTTACATGAGCCTTTGCTCATCATCAAGAATGAAAATGGAAGTTTTTGTATAAGCAGTTTTTTTAAAGGTTTTTTAGTGAAGTGAATGGTTTAAACGTTGATTTTGAGGATGGGACAAAAGAGATATGTCTACCCTCGTGAAATAAATGATTATTAAAATTCTGTAAAATGAATGCTTTAGTAAACTATTCATTTCACTAAAAGTCTTTCAAACATATTGGTGTTTCAACCGCAAAATTTCTCTAAATAAACATATCCAATACAATCAAGAAAAAACGATTGTATTGGATATGTTTTTGTATACTAGTGGAAGATTCTTGACTCAAAGTAATGATTCCCATTCGTCCATTAATAGGAGTAATTTTTGTTCGGCTTCCTTGTTTTCTTCATTGATTTGTTGAACACGTTCATAATCGTTATATACAGTTGGTTCACAAAGCAGTTGTTCATTATCTGCAAGTTGTTTTTCTAACTCATGAATTAGTTGTTCTAACTCTTCAACTCTTCGCTTACGTTGGCGTTCTAGTTTTTTTGTTTCTTTTTCTTGCTCATAGGTGGATAAATTTGTTTTTCCTGTTTCTACTAATTGAGGAGCATTTAATTTTTCAATCTCCATCATTTCGGCTTTTTTCTCGATGTAATAATCATAGTTACCTAAATACTCGGTTACGCCACTTTCGGATAAGTCGTACACTTTTGTCGCCAATCGGTTAATAAAGTAGCGGTCATGGGAAACAAACAAAATGGTTCCCGGATAATCAATAAGGGCATTTTCCAGAATTTCTTTGCTGTCTAAATCAAGATGGTTTGTTGGTTCATCCAAAATTAAAAAATTTCCCTTCTCCATCATTAACTTTGCTAAAGAAAGCCGAGCCTTTTCACCACCACTTAATGAAGAAACTGGTTTTAATACATCATCACCTGAAAATAAAAAGTTTCCAAGAACAGTACGGATTTCTTTTTCATTTGTTAAAGGATGGATGTCCCATAGTTCATTTAAGACACGTTTATTTGAACTAAGATTTGCTTGGATTTGATCGTAATAGCTTACTTGTACATTTGCACCTAATTTGAATGAGCCTGTGAACAGTGGTAGTTTTTCTACGATAGCTTTTAGTAAAGTAGATTTGCCAATTCCATTTCTACCGATTAAAGCAATGCTTTCAGAACGAGTAATTCTGGCATTTACGTGTTGGATAGTTGGCTGAATATCATCATAACTAACGGCAACATTGTCACAAATTAATACTTCATTTCCGCTTTGTTTTTCAATCATAAATTGAAAGGAAGCGGATTTTTCATCACCAAGTGGGCGGTCTAATAACTCCATTTTTTCGAGTTTTTTTCGGCGGCTTTGTGCTTGTTTGGCAGTAGAGGCACGAACGATATTTTTTTGAATAAAGTCTTTTAAGTTAGCGACTTCATCTTGTTGACGTTCATATAATTTGGTGTCTTGTTCATATTGTTCGGCACGTATACTTAAATAACGACTATAATTCCCAATAAATTTCTTTGCTGTTTTTCGAGAAATTTCGTATACTTGTGTGACTACTTTATCGAGAAAATAGCGGTCGTGAGAAACGATTAAAATAGCCCCTGTGTAGTTTTGTAAATAATTTTCTAACCATGTTAATGTTTCGATATCCAAATGGTTGGTTGGTTCATCTAAAATGAGTAAGTGTGGTTTTGTCAGTAATAATTTACCTAGTGCAAATCGTGTGCGTTGTCCACCACTTAGTTCAGAGACAAGAATACTTGGATCAGGAAAATTTAATCCATATAAGACTGAGCGAATATTTGCTTCGTATTGATAGCCACCTTGTTCTTTAAAATTCAGTTGAAGTGTGTCGTATTCTTTGAGTAATTGTTCATACTTTATGTTGTTAGAAATCAGGTCAGGATCTCCCATTTTCAGTTCTAACGCACGCAAATGTTGTTCCATTTTTTGTAAGTAAGTAAATATTTTTAGCATTTCATCCCAAATGGAAGCGTTAGATGTAAAATTTGTATGTTGGGTTAAGTAGCCAATTGTTACTTCTTTTGGCTTGATGATTTGTCCGCTATCCGCTGTGGTGATTCCAGCTAAAATATTTAATAATGTTGATTTTCCTGCTCCATTTCGTCCAACTAAGGCGATGCGGTCTTTGTCTTGTACTTCTAGTTTTATATTTGTTAAAATTGGCTCAGCACCAAAGCTTTTTGAAATGTTGTTTGCTTGTAATATAATCATTTTTTCTCCTCCGTCATTAGTTTATCGCAACTAGTGACGGCAAGCAATAAAGAGTGCAGGAATAGGAGATATCATATATAATAAAAAAGGTTCTTTAGAAGGGAGGATACTCCAATGGGAAAAATTTTTATTTTATTAGTAATTGTTATTTTTGCGTTTCTGTTGTTCCGTCCGAAAAAATTACCTGAACTTGGAAAGGCAGCAGGGGACACGATGCGTGAATTTAAAGAATCTATAAAAGAAGTAGAAGAAACAGAAGAAGAAAAGAAGAACGAGCAGTAGAGGGATGAAGAATGATGCTACCTGACAATGAAATGAGTATTTATGACCATATTGGAGAGTTACGAAAACGATTAATTATCATTGCCGTATTTTTCTTTATTGCTTTTGCTGCAAGCTTTTTTCTTGTGGAGCCACTGATTACTTTTTTGCAGTCTGATATACCAAAAGGAATTAAATTAATTGCTGGTACAGTGACCTCTCCGATTACGGTATATATGCAGTTAGCGTTTTTTATTTCTATAATAATTATTTCACCAGTTATTTTATATCAATTGTGGGCATTTGTTAGTCCAGGACTTTATGAGAAGGAACAGAAAGCTACTTTAAAGTATATACCAGTAGCAGTTTTTTTATTTCTTAGTGGAATTTCTTTTTCGTATTTTGTATTACGCCCATATGTAGTTACATTTATGAGTAATTTGGCGGAAAAATTTCAGCTTGACCAATTGATTGATTTAAATAGTTATTTTTCCTTTCTTATTCAGTTGACACTTCCATTTGGTGTAGTGTTTGAACTTCCTGTTGTGATTATGTTTTTAACTCGATTGGGTGTGGTGACACCGATGTTTTTGAGTAAGATTCGGAAGTATGCGTACTTTGCCTTGCTTATTTTAGCAGGGATTATTTCACCACCTGATGTAATCTCGCAAGTTATTGTGATGATTCCACTTGTTATTCTATATGAAGTGAGTTTGACAATTTCAAAAGTTACATATCGCAAAATGTTAATTGCTGAACAGAGAGAAGCGAATAGTTAATAGTCATAAGAAAAGAAGGCTGGGACAAACCATCATGAGTTTGTACTCACCATCAAGAATGAAAATAGAAGTTTTTTATTGAAATGAATGGCTCGCTAAAATATTGATTTTACGAGATTTTGGCAACCATTTATTTTAGGAGAATGGGACAATCGGGGTGTTTTTTTACCGATTGTCCCATTTTTTTTATAACCACATATGCCAGATAAACTGTATTTTTTCACTTTGTTTAATGATATCTTCCATTTTGTCAGCGAATGTATATTGGATAAGAACAACAAGTGTATTCATAGACATGTGAGCAAAAATTGGAACGAGAATTCTTTTTGTTTGTCTATATAAAAAAGCAAATGTTAATCCCATAGATGCATATATCAGTATGTGTTTAGGTTCGAGATGAATAAGGGCAAACGTGAGTGAACTAATAATAACCGCAATAAAAAAATTAAATCTTTGATATAGTGAACCAAAAATAATTTTTCGAAAAATAATTTCTTCCAGTATTGGACCAATAAGTGAAACGACAATGATAAGAAGTGGTGTTTTTTTTACTAAGCTCATAATTTGTTTTGTATTTTCTGAACCAGCATCTACATGAAAAACATATTTTTCGATAATACCTGCAATCATTTGAGCGATGAAAGCCATAAACACACCAGCAATTGCCCAAATAATAGCATGAGAAACGGGTGGTTTATCTCGTTCAGAATGATTTTTACGTATATCAGGTAAGAGAAGAGCAATGGTGAGTAGAAGTCCGACAATGAAACTGCCAATTGTCCAATATATTCCGAACTTCTCGATTTCCGCTTCCCCTTGAATCATATTTAATTTTGCAGCAACAAGCACAACAAAACCGGATAACTGCATTAGAATATATACAAGCATGATGTACCAATAACGTTTAGACAAAAGGATTCCTCATTTCAATTTTTCTAGTATTGTAACATACAAAGGAAAAATTTGTATAAAAGTTACTCATAAAACAACTATTCAAATCATACATATAGTTGGGTGAGCATTTGCTACTTTTTTATTTTTTTTGATACATACGGTAAAAAAATTCAAGTGTTTTTGCTTGCAAATGGTAGGAGAATTAAGTAAGATGATAACTGTGTTAGCACTCAATAGATAAGAGTGCTAATAAAAAAATGTGAACAAATTTAGAGGAGGTTGTTTTTGTGTTAAAACCACTAGCAGATCGTGTTGTAATTGAATTAGTTAAATCAGAAGAAAAAACAGCAAGCGGCATCGTATTGCCAGATACAGCAAAAGAAAAGCCACAAGAAGGTAGAGTAGTAGCTGTTGGAACAGGTCGTGTATTAGATAACGGTGAACGTGTTGCGTTAGAAGTTCAAACAGGTGACCACATTATTTTCTCAAAATATGCTGGTACAGAAGTGAAATATGACGGCAACGAATATTTAATTTTGGAAGAAAAACATATTTTAGCAGTTGTTTAATAAAAATTACAACAAATAAAGGAGATTATCATACATGGCTAAAGATATTATGTTTGGTGAAGAAGCACGCCGTGCAATGTTGCGTGGAGTAGATAAATTAGCAGATGCAGTAAAAGTAACGCTTGGCCCAAAAGGACGTAATGTTGTACTTGAAAAGAAATTCGGTTCACCACTTATTACAAATGATGGTGTAACAATCGCCAAAGAAATCGAACTAGAAAACCCAATAGAAAATATGGGAGCAAAACTTGTTGCAGAAGTAGCTAGCAAAACAAATGATGTAGCTGGTGACGGAACAACAACAGCAACTGTACTTGCCCAAGCGATTATTCGTGAAGGTTTGAAAAACGTAACTGCTGGAGCAAATCCAATGGTTCTTCGCAAAGGAATCGAAAAAGCAGTTGCAACAGCAGTGGAAGAATTAAAAGCTATCTCTAAACCAATCGAAGGCAAAGCATCTATCGCTCAAGTAGCAGCCATTTCTTCTTCTGATGTAGAAGTAGGAAACTTAATTGCAGAAGCAATGGAACGTGTTGGAAACGATGGCGTTATCACTTTAGAAGAATCAAAAGGTTTTGTTACTGAATTAGATGTAGTAGAAGGTATGCAATTTGACCGTGGTTACGCATCTCACTACATGGTAACAGACACAGACAAAATGGAAGCTGTACTAGAAAATCCATACGTCTTAATTACAGACAAAAAAATTGCTAGTATCCAAGAAATTTTACCAGTACTAGAACAAGTGGTTCAACAAAACAAACCATTACTTATCATTGCAGAAGATGTAGAAGGCGAAGCTCTAGCAACATTAATCGTCAACAGACTTCGTGGCACATTCACAACAGTTGCCGTTAAAGCTCCTGGTTTTGGTGACCGCCGTAAAGCAATGCTTGAAGACATTGCGGCACTTACTGGTGGAGAAGTAATTACAGAAGAATTAGGTCGTGACTTAAAATCAGCAACGATTCAATCATTAGGTCGTGCTGGTAAAGTTGTCGTAACAAAAGAAAATACAACAATCGTTGAAGGTGCTGGAGATTCAGCAGCTATTCAAGGTCGTATTAGCCAAATTCGTGCTCAATTAGAAGAAACAACTTCTGAATTTGATCGTGAAAAATTACAAGAACGTCTAGCAAAATTAGCTGGTGGCGTTGCGGTTATTAAAGTTGGAGCAGCAACTGAAACAGAACTGAAAGAACGCAAACTTCGTATTGAAGATGCCTTAAATGCAACTCGTGCAGCAGTAGAAGAAGGTATCGTTTCAGGCGGAGGAACAGCACTTATAAATGTATACAAAAAAGTAGCTCAACTTCAAATGGCTGATGCTGATGAAGCAACTGGTGTAAAAATCGTTCTTCGTGCAATGGAAGAGCCTGTACGTCAAATCGCTCATAATGCAGGACTAGAAGGTTCAGTTATTGTTGAACGTTTGAAAACAATGGAACAAGGAATGGGCTTTAATGCTGCAACAGAAGAATGGGTAAATATGATTGAAGCAGGAATCGTTGATCCTACTAAAGTTGTTCGTTCCGCATTGCAAAATGCTGCAAGTGTAGCGGCAATGTTCTTAACAACAGAATCAGTAGTTGTTGACAAACCGGAAGAAAATAAAATGCCAATGATGCCTGATATGGGTGGCATGGGCGGAATGATGTAATAAAGGTGTAAAAACCTTGATACATCAACGTTCATAATGGGGTAGAAGTGTTTTTGACCACATTTTGACCACGAAAATTTTATACAATTAAGCCGTTCATTAATTCGCTGAATTTCTGGGCGGCTTTTTCTTCCATATTTTGGGTCATATGGGCGTAGATATTCATTGTAGTTTCAATATCTGTATGCCCTAACCGCTGTTGTATTTCCTTTATTCCTACCCCAGCTTCAATAAGCAATGATGTGTGAGTATGTCTGAATGAGTGCGGAGTGACTTGTTTGGTGATACCTGAAAACTTCAAAAGTCGTTGCATTCTATTTTGGATAGTTTTGATATACTCTGGATGACCACTTACCTTAGCAAATACAAAACTGTTATCAATGTATTGTGAATGAGTAAATATCTTAATTTCATTCTGTTTCACTTTATGACTTTTTAATAATTTTATTACGCTAGAATCCATTTTTACTACTCGGATAGAACCCTTTGTTTTTGGAGTCAATAAAGTATATTTCTCCTTATTGTTATTTGGATTGTAGAGCGTTTTAGTGATGCTAATGGTGTTTTTAGTGAAAATCAATATCAGACCATTTTAAAGCTAGTAATTCCCCAGCACGCATTCCACTATACGCTAAAACAGAGAAGAGAACATAATCATTTTCTAAGCCTTTTTCTTTAGCGACCATTAAAAAACAAGATAATTCCTCTTTTTCCAGGTACTTTATTTCTTCTTTTTTCTTCTCCAGTTCTTCTACTGTTTCAACCTGCTTAGGCAGCACTATATTTGTAGTAGGGTCATTTTTGATGATTTGAAATTCTACTGCCTGTTTAAATAACATTCTCCCAGCTGAATGAATGCCATCAAGTGTATTAGGTGCATAACCCTTTTCGTGTAAATCATTAATAGCATTCTGATACATTAACTTAGTTATACTCTTCGTTTTGACGTTAGAAAAATAATCCATGAGCCTGTCTGTTTGCTTTTCTCTTGCTCTCACACTACTAATCTTAGATACTTTACCATAAAGGGACAGCCATTCTTTTGCAAAGTCTTTAAACAATATTTCTTGCTCTTTTACATATGAGCCGCTTCGCACTTCTTTCTCTAATTTATTAGCGGCAAGTTGTGCTTCTTTTTTTGTCTTGAAGCCTCTTTGAGTTGTGAATTTTTCCTTTCCGCTTACTGAATCAATGCCAGTACGGGTTTTAAACATCCACTTTTGACCTTGTTTTCCACATCCTTTAGAATATATGTTCTTTAATGTTATAAAAAAAGATGAGAGTTACTCACCTTCATTTTAAATTCCTGCAATTGCTATGTGTTCATTCAATGATTCCATGATGCAGTCATAGAAAAAGTCATTGATAAGGGAGTAATCTTTGTAATAGCTTTTGTCCAACGCTTGAAAGTATTCTAAGCAGTCTTCTATTTTGACTGTGATCGGTGGGTAACCTAATTTCATTAGTTCCAAATTCATCAATAGTCGTGATGTTCTTCCGTTACCATCAATAAAAGGATGGATATGAATAAATTTACATATGAATTCAATGACTGTATCAATTGTTTTTGATTGTGTGCTGTACCAGCTTAGAAGGCTTTGCATATCTGCATGAACCACATAAGCAGGTGATGTTGAATGGGATGCACCGCTTATATAAACGTCTACTGTTCGGTATGATCCTGCATTTCGTCTATCAATTCCTTGTAGAATGAGAGAGTGAATAGACTTTACATCATATTCGGTAAGTGCATGGTCGATAAGTTCCTCAATGTAAACAAGTGCTTCCACATGGTTAGTTACTTCAAAATGTTCACGTAATGATTTTTTTGCAACCGTTATGCCTGATTCAATAATGACACGTGTTTCCATTTCAGTTAGTGTATTGCCTTCAATCGCATTGGAATGGAATGTGTTCCGCACAATGTAATTTTCTCTTAGGCGTTTGACTGCTGATGCTTCAAGAGGGCGGCTGCTGTCTAGTTTGGATTTTAGGGTTTTGATTGCTTCTAGTTTGGTCATTGGTGTGTTCCTTTCTACTTATTTTTGTATTAAAAAGTAAGTTAACCCGTTGTGCTAGATAAAAAAAGAGAACTCAAACAAGATATGCTAAACTATCAATAAAACGCCAAAGTAATAAAGATAGGGGGCAAAATCATGTTAGAGTTCCAAAAATATTGTAACATGACGATAGAAGATTTAAAAGACTTTACGACGGTATTATTTGTATTGGTAGACGATTTATATAAGAAATACATTCCAGAAGAAATAAAACACCGCTTACACAAAAATACGGCAATCTTAACAGACAGTGAGATTATTACCATCAGTATGCTAGGAGAATTACTCACCATCGATTCCGAAAAAGCATGGGTATCCTTTGTATCAAAAAACATGCGAGATTTATTTCCGAAAATGTGTGATCGAAGTCGCTTCCATCGAACAAGAAAAAATCTTGCCCGCATTATCGATGAAATTCGTACAAGGCTAAACGGATATATTCCAGCATATTCCAGTGAAATACGAATCGTTGAT